>DASUSI010000146.1:0-4499 GCA_036375165.1 Micromonosporaceae bacterium
CACACGTCGCATGGTGCACGCGTCGGCGCGGGACGGCCGGGTGGTGCTGGAGTCGCTGGAGGGCGAGCGCGCCGAGACCCTGGTGTGCGCGCGTCGCGTCCTGCCTTGATGGTGACCTGTGGGTTGCCTGAAGGCAGCAATCCTGTCCGACGCTGCGGGTGGCCCGGGGTGGCTACCCGACTAACGGGCCTTACGGCTGGTTTCCACCCGCTCGGCCTGGGCGGCGATCCGTAGCTGCCGTCTGGCGTGAACCAGGCTGGCCACGGTCGTGATCGACAGTGTTGTCACGATGACACAGAGCGATATCCAGATCGGAATATCGGGTGCCCATTCGACCGGACGACCGCCGTTGATGAACGGCACGTTGTTACCGTGCAGCGCCTCCAGAACCAGCTTCACACCGATGAATCCGAGCACCACGGCCAAGCCGATGCTCAGGTACACCAGCCGGTCCAGCAGGCCACCGAGCAGGAAGTACAACTGCCGGAGCCCCATCAGCGCGAACACGTTCACGGTGAACACCAGGTATCCCTCGGTGGTCAACCCGAAGATCGCCGGAATGGAGTCGAGCGCGAAGATCAGGTCGGTGGTCCCGATCGCGATCATCACGACCAGCATCGGGGTGAACAGTCGCCGTCCGTTCACCCGGGTGGTCATCCGGGCACCGTCGTACTCCTTCGACAGGGGCAGCATCCGCCGGCTCCAACGGATCAGCGCGTTCTCCTCGAAGTCCTCCTCCTCGTCCTCGCCGTGCATCGCGAGCCTGACGGCGGTGTACAGCAGGAACGCACCGAACAGGTAGAACACCCACACGAACTGGTGGATGATCGCCACACCGGCCGCGATGAACAGGCCGCGCAACAGCAACGCGAGGACGATCCCGATCAGCAGCACCTTCTGCTGGTGGATCCGGGGCACCGCGAACCGAGCCATGATGATCACGAAGACGAACAGGTTGTCCACCGAGAGGCTGTACTCGGTGAGCCACCCCGCGTAGAACTCACCCGCGTACCGGAGCCCGGACGTGATCAGGATGCCGACGCCGAACAGCAGGGCAAGGCAGATGTACAGGCTGACCCACAACAGCGACTCACGCATCGACGGCTCGTGTGGCCGGCGCCCGATGACCAACAGGTCAACGATCAGGAGCGTGGAAAGGCCGACGAGCGTGGCGATCCACACCCAGGTTGCGACATTCACAGTTGCTGCCTCCGGTCGACACGACGTGACGCCGGAGGTCTCTCCCGTCGCCCGTCAGGCGACCGGCGACACCGGGTCGGTTGACACGCGACCGTGTTGACGACGCCGCCGCGAGGGAATACTCCCCTCCCGCAACCCCGATTCTCTCCTACCACGTCGGCGTCGCCACGCCTGGGTGAGATTGCCCACCGGACAGCCAGGTCATCTGACGCCGGCCGCGTCCATCTGGCGTAGCTCCTTTTTCAGCTCGGCGATCTCGTCCCGGATCCGCGCGGCCAGCTCGAACTGCAGATCCCGGGCCGCCGCCAGCATCTGGTCGTTGAGGTCTGAGATCAGGTCCGCCAACTCCGCCCGTGCCATACCTTCCACGGCCGGCTTGGCGCGACCGGACCGGGCCCGGGATCGCGCCTCCGGCACCAGTGCCTTGCCCCTGCTCTGCTGCCTGCCACCACCACCGACCAGGGCCTCCGCGTCGTCGGCCTCCCGGTAGACGTCCTCCAGGATGTCGGCGATCCGCTTCCGCAGCGGCTGCGGGTCGATTCCGCGCTCCCTGTTGTACCCGATCTGCTTCGCCCGTCTACGGTTCGTCTCCTCGATCGCCCGGGCCATCGACGGGGTGACCTGGTCCGCATACATGATCACTTGTCCGGAGACGTTACGTGCCGCCCGGCCAATGGTCTGGATCAGGCTGGTCCCGGACCGCAGGAACCCTTCCTTGTCCGCGTCCAGGATCGCGACCAGCGACACCTCCGGCAGGTCAAGGCCCTCACGCAACAGGTTGATGCCGACCAGCACGTCGTAGTCACCGCGCCGCAACTCCCGGAGCAGCTCGACCCGGCGCAGCGTGTCGACCTCGCTGTGCAGGTAGCGCACCCGGGTGTCGTGTTCCAACAGGTAGTCGGTCAGGTCCTCGGCCATCTTCTTGGTGAGCGTGGTGACCAGCACCCGCTCGTCGCGCTCGGCCCGTTCCCGGATCTCGTGGATCAGATCGTCGATCTGGCCCCGGGTCGGTCGTACCAGCACCTCGGGATCCACCAGACCGGTCGGGCGGATCACCTGCTCCACGAACTCGCCGTCGGTCTGCGTCAACTCCCACGGCCCTGGGGTCGCCGACAGGTACACGGCCTGCCCCACCCGCTCCTCGAACTCGTCGAACCGCAGCGGCCGGTTGTCCCGGGCACTGGGCAGCCGGAACCCGTGCTCCACCAGTGCCCGCTTGCGGGAGGCGTCACCCTCGTACATCCCGCCGATCTGCGGCACCGTCACGTGGGACTCGTCGATCACGATCAGGAAGTCATCGGGGAAGTAGTCCAGCAGACAGTGCGGCGGGCTGCCAGGCTCCCGCCCGTCGATGTGCCGGGAATAGTTCTCGATCCCGGAACAGAAACCGACCTGACGCATCATCTCCACGTCGTACGTGGTCCGCATCCGCAGCCGCTGCGCCTCCAACAGCTTGCCGTGGCGCTCCAACTCGGCCAGCCGTTCGGTCAGTTCCGCCTCGATGTCGCGGATCGCCCGCTCCATCCGCTCCGGCCCCGCCACGTAGTGCGAAGCCGGAGAGATCAGCACATGGTCCACCTCCCGGATCACATCTCCGGTCAGCGGGTGCAGGTAGTACAGCTTGTCCACTTCGTCACCGAACATCTCGATCCGGATCGCGAGTTCCTCGTACGCCGGAATGATCTCGACCGTGTCGCCGCGCACCCGGAACGTCCCCCGCTGGAAAGCCATGTCGTTGCGGGTGTACTGGATATCGACCAGCCGACGCAGCATCCCGTCGCGTTCGATCTCCTCCCCCGCCTTGACCAGAACACAGCGCTCCAGGTACTCCTCCGGGGTACCGAGGCCGTAAATCGCCGACACGGTCGCGACCACCACCACGTCCCGGCGGGTGATCAGCGACCAGGTCGCCTTGTGGCGCAGCCGTTCGACCTCCTCGTTGATCGAGGCGTCCTTCTCAATGTAGGTATCGGTCTGCGCGATGTACGCCTCGGGCTGGTAGTAGTCGTAGTAGCTGACGAAGTACTCCACCGCGTTGCCCGGGAGCAGTTCCCGGAACTCCTTGGCGAGTTGGGCGCACAGGGTCTTGTTCGGGGCCAGCACGAGGGTCGGCCGTTGCAGTCGCTCGATCAGCCACGCGGTCGTGGCACTTTTCCCGGTGCCGGTGGCACCGAGCAGCACCACATGCCGTTCACCGGCCTTGATCCGCGTTGCCAACTCCTCGATCGCCTGTGGCTGGTCGCCGGAAGCCTGAAAGTCGCTGACCACCTGGAACCGGCGCTCAAGGCGTGGGATGTCGAGGGCCATGTGCCCACCGTACGCGGCACCTGTGACAGTGCGGACCGCGACGGATCGCGGCCGAGGACCCCGCGAAGCCACCCTATCGTTACCCAAACCCGTTGTGAGCGGCACAGGACCGCGCTAGTTTCGTTGCTGGAACGCAGGTGGATTCGCAGCAGTGGCCGGGAGGTACGGCGCCGCACATGGCAGCCGAGATCCCGGGAGGCGGGTCGCAGCCCCGTCCTTCGGGTCGGTGAGCGCACCGCAGGCTCGGCGAAAGCCGACCACGCGCGTAGCACCTGCGTAGGGAGGCCCCTCCGGCCAAGCCGGGGGGGCCTCGTCGTCACCGCTGCTGCCGACTTGGTACGAGTCGCTCCCACCAGAGCTCGTCCACCTGCCGGTGAAGCGTCTCAAGATCACCTGAATTGTCCAACACGACGTCGGCGACCACCCGCCGCCGCGTCTCGGGGGCCTGGGTCGCGATCCGCTCCGCGGCCTGCTGTCGCGTCATCCCCCGTTCCCGTACCAACCGCTCCACCCGGACCTGCTCCGGGGCCTCCACCACGACCACCACGTCGAAGCTGTCCGCGAGGCCGGTTTCCACCAGAAGTGGAACGTCGTTGACCACCACGGCGTCCGGCGGTGCGGTGGCGACCAGTTCAGCCGTACGGGCCCGCACCCGGGGATGGACAATCTCCTCCAAGCGACGCCGCGCCGCCTCGTTGCCGAAAACCTTCGCGGCGAGCGCCGGACGGTCCAACGAGCCATCCGAAGCGAGCACGTCCCTACCAAAGGCTTTCCTGACCTCCGCCAGACCGTCCGTGCCCGGCTCAACCACCTCCCGCGCCAGCCGGTCCGCGTCGATCACCACCGCGCCGAGTTCTGCCAAACGGCGAGCCACCGCACTCTTGCCAGCACCGATTCCGCCGGTGAGCCCGACCATGAGCATCTGCCCCACACCTCACTCCCCGGTGGGACGTCCCTCCCACCAGGGTTCGTCTCCTCCCAAGGGCACGTGT
>DASUSI010000147.1:0-3394 GCA_036375165.1 Micromonosporaceae bacterium
TGTCACGGAATCCCCGGATGCTGAGTTTCATCGGTCAGATCGAGGAACAACGGCTGCTGAAGGCAAAACAGCGGCAAGGGGAGATCACGGCAGCCGCACTGTACCGGGAACTGCTCGACCAGTGGATTGAGTACGAGTGGCGCCGACTCGGTCGCCCGGCCGCGCCGTCGCAGGCGGAACTCTGGCGGGCCGTGTCCGATCTCGCAGATCGGATGTGGCGTACTCCCGGGGAACAGCTCGGGCTGGCGGACCTCCAGGAGACCGCTGAAGCACTTGCCGCATTGGCACCGGCCCGACCCGAAAAGGCACCCACGGTAGCGGAGACCTCCCACCTTCTGGGCTCTTCCACGCTGCTGGTCCGCGATGCGGACGGAGACTTCCAGTTTGTGCACCGCTCGGTGCTGGAATGGTTGGTCGCCTCACGAATCGCTGAGCAACTCAACCGCGGCACCAACCGCTCCGAGCTGCTGGGCCGCCCAATGTCCCCGCTGATGGTGGACTTCCTGATCGATCTTGCCGGGCGGGAGACCGCCGCACGGTGGAGTCGCACCGTGCTTACCACCGCGCCGGACGCTACGGCGGCCGGCAAGAACGCCGAGGAGATCCTGAAACGGCTGGGGGAGGGAGTCCAGGGTGCCCGACTGTCCGGGCAGGATCTGCGCGGCCGAGACCTCTCCGGAGTCGACCTGCGCGAGGCTGATCTCCGCAACGCCGACCTGACCGAAGCCACCCTGGTACGGGCCGATCTCACCGGTGCGGACCTCAGTGCGGCGACTCTGGTCCGGGCCCGGCTGGACAAGGCCATTCTGGCGCGGACAAAACTCAACGGCGCGGATCTGACCGGTGCCCGGCTGCTCGACGTGGATCTGACCGACGCGGACCTGCGAAAGACTCGGTTACGCCGGGCCGCTCTGATCGGGGCCAAGGTCACCAGGGCAGAGCTCGCCGAAGCGGACCTCACCGGTGCGGCACGAAACGGCGACCCCATCAGCCGCCAGCTTGCGCCGATGCGCGTGGGAACGGAAGCGGTCGCGTTCTCGCCGGATGGTGATCTGGTGGCCACTGGCTCGGCGGTCGGCACGATCACGGTGTGGGATGTCGCTACGGGCCAGGCGCTCCGGGAGATCTCGGGCCACAGTGGCCAGGTCTGGGCGGTGGCCTGGGCACCCGACGGAACCCTGCTCGCCACCGCCAGCAACGACCGAACCGTCCGACTCTGGAACCCCGCCACCGGCACCCTGGAACGCGAACTCACCGGCCACACCGGCTGGGTCAACGCCGTGGCCTGGGCACCCGACGGAACCCTGCTCGCCACCGGCACAGCCCACAGCACCACCGTCATCTGGACCACCGACTTTCTCCATGACCAGCCCGTGGTCGAGTTGCTGCCACTCGCTGACGACGGCTGGGCGGCATTCGGCGACGGCTGGCACAAGATCTCCGGGACGGTCAACGGGGAGTTCTGGTACGCGATCGGCCTGTGTCGCTTCGAGCCGGGCGTGCTGACCCCCGAGCAGGAAGGCTCCCGACCCCTCGCCCTGGACGCACCCCTCCCCATGCCAAACGACAGCTAGCGGTCAGGGCCACGGCGCTCGCGGCCCGTCCAGCACGCGTCCTACAACCCGGGCCGCGATGGCGCCTCTCAAGGGGCGTTGCCGCGCCGAGCGCGTTGACCCCGGGTTGCACCCTGCGATCGTCGCGGCGTATCGTGCAGAACACCCCACCAGGGTACGAAGTAGTAAGCGGCCCCGGGCGGCGTGCCACCGCCATCCCGGGACCTTGATCCCGAACCTCCTACGAAGGTTGAGGACCCGTGGAAACTGTACCTATTGCTGCCCCGGCCGTGTTGACGGCTGTGCGGGCGCACCTACGCAAACGTCTTGGCTTGACTGGCCGAGGTGGTGGCGTCCCTCTGGCGGGTGTTCCGCCGACTTTCTCTCCTCGCGTTGTTGCTGGTCAGGCCTGGTTCGCGGCCTGAGTTGTCAGGTTCGGCTGTCGGGCGTGGTCCCGGCCGTCGCATTGCCTGACGTGCGCTGAGCGAAGACATCAGCAGTAGACCAGTCGTCTGTTCACGGTGAGGCGCTGACCTCTTCGCGGACGCGGTTTGGCCGACGCTGCTCTGACTCATCTCACCTTGTGTATCTCACCCCGCCTGTTTCCCAGGCATCCGCATGACACGGCTGCGTCCACAGTGGACGCCGCCCGCTCTTGTCCGCATCTCAGAAAGGAACCCGTCGTATGACCGGAGAGACGACTCCTACCGGAACACGTGGCTTTGGCCGGTGGCGGCGATCCGACGCGCTGCCGACCGCTGATCTGGGGCTGCCTAACCCGTACCCGCTCCACAGGATCTTGTTCTGCGCTACCTGTGATCAGCAGTTTTTCGGGGCTCACCAGGTCAGCGGTCTCCGGGTCTACTGCACCACCTGCGCCTGCCGGCCCCTGCCACTACCCGCCGATGAGGTGGAAAAGCCGGTCTACGCGGAAATCCACGCCCTGATGTTCGGGACCGACACGGTCACCGGCCTGACCAGGGCGCATTACGGCCGGCTCGCGGTGCGGATCTTCGCCCGGGTCGAGGTCGGCTCCACCGTCGATGACATCACCTTCACCGCCCGCATCTAACCGAGGAGAAAGACCGATGAGCACACAAGCGTTGGAACGCAACCCTTCGGGTCGGCTCGACACCACCCGACCCACCCGCCGGCACGACCAACCCGAGCGGATGTCGCTGCGCACCGACCTGTTCCTGATCGCGCACGACCCCGACACCGGCCAACCACACCTCGACAAACACACCATCGCCACCAGCCTCGCCGCCACGGTCCTGCTCGAACTCGGACACGCCGGCCGCGTCCGCCTGGGATGGCACGGCAAACCCCGACACGGCACCTGGCAGCGAACCCACGGACAGGTCACCCTGCTCGACGTCAGCGCCACCGGCGACACCATCAACGACGCCGCACTCACCCTGCTCTGGCGCATGGGCGGCACCGTGGACACGCATCGGTTCATCGAGGAATTCGCCACCACCAGCCTGTACGAACAGGTCCGCGACCACCTCGTTGCCAGCGGCATCCTCCACACCACCACCCGACGCCGCTACTGGTTCATCCGAACACTGGCCCACCTGCCCGCACAGGCCACCCACACCGTCCGCGCCCGCATGCGAATCCGAGACGTCGCACGCCTCTACAAACCCCACCCCCAAGACGTCGCCTTGGCCGCACTCGTCACCGCACTCGGCCTCACCCCGTACCTCAACCTCCCCGACACATCCGTGACAGGCGTCCACCTCAGACTCGCCGAACTCCTCGGGCCCCAACACCCCATCAACGACATCGCCAACGCGATCCGCCCCCACCGCAGCACCTACCAGTAACCCGCATACTGG
>DASUSI010000148.1:0-11223 GCA_036375165.1 Micromonosporaceae bacterium
TCGGCATAGCTCACCGGACGTGTGGTGTGCCGGGTAACCGGCAGTGCATGGCCGCCGAGGGTGACAGTTTCCGGCAGGACGGGCGGTGCGGCGTCCCGGAGCCACCCGAGATGCCACACCAGACCGTCGGGTACGGCGCGGACCGGTCCCACCGCGAACGGTCTTGGATGGGGATGCCCACCGTCGGTGTCGAACAGCGTGCATGCGGCACCGTGCAACCGCACCGGGTGTACCGGTACGCCGTCCGGGGCAAGCAGATCAAGCATGATCGTGGCGGGCACGGCTCACCCCGACGGTGCGTCGCTGATGGGGGCCGTCACGGCATCCAGCCAGTAACCGAGTTCTTCGTCAACGGTGTCGGCGCTGGGCGATGCGACGGGACGGCTCCGGCGCCTGTCCTTGATCCTGAGACGGGCTTCCGTGGGGAGCCATTCGGCCAAGAAGACCAGCGTGTGTAACTGCCATGCCGCACGCCCCGGGCGTACTCGCAACCACACGGGCGAGGCGCGGCGGGCCGATTTGCCATCCACAACTGGTTCGACAGTGGCGCTCCGTCGTGTGACGCGGTCGTAATAGACCACTGGGAGACCGTACGTGCCGAGGGTGAACTCGTCCGATGATGGGTCACCGCCGTCGAGGAAGGGCTTGACGATCTGGGAGTAGATGCTGTCCTCCCTGGACAGCTCAGCCCGGTGAGCCTGCCAGAGCCGGCCGCAGGCTGCGAGAGCACTACCCGCGTCGGTGGCTGGGGGGCCGGTGTCAGAGTTTCTGCCTCTGCGTAGCAGGACGGATCGGGTCTTGTGCGATTTACCCGTGGTGTCGAAGCGTGGGTAGCTGGGCCGCGCTCCGTCGGGTTCCACGACCCCGGTCAGCCTCGTGACGTGCTCGCGGACCATGGCGAGTACGGCGGTCAGGTCCTCCGGGTTGTCCCGGCCCAGCCAGGGCGTGTCAATTCCCAACTGCGGCACGTCGACGAGTTGGAAGGTGCCGAACCCTCTCCGGACCCGAGCCCCCAGCCCGCCGAAGGTCCGCAGCGCCCACAGGCTGGCGAGAAACAGCGCGGCGGACGTCTCTCCGGCGGTACGCACCGCGAACTGGACGCGGGTGTCTGGTGCGACAGCTCGGTGCTCGGCCCGGGGCCGCTTGGAGTTCCAGATTCCAGGACCGAGAAGGTAGCCGATCTGCGAGATGTCGTCCTCTGAGACCGGACTGCCGAGCCACGAGTTGTCAGTGGTGTTGGCGCGGCGGACAGGTTGACGGCAGCGAAGCAGCACCCGGGACGGCGTACCCGAGTCACCTCCGGCGGCAGCCCCGTACACCTTCTCCTCGACTCGCCGTAGTGCCTCCAGGTTGTTCCCGACGTGGGCACCGACCAGGGCACGCAGCCAGTACCGGAGCGCACCGCGCAGGCTCGCGACCGGGAACGGGAACGCTGACGAGTGACCGTCGACGTGCCCGGGATCCTGGCCCAGGAAGGCCGGAGTAACGAAACGGATCGTGAACGGGTGCCAGGTGATCGATCCGGTCATCAGTTACTACCTCCCGGTACGCCAAGTCACATGGGCCAGCGGTGCGGTCAGTGGCTGGTCGTCCCAGAGAATCTGGGTCACCACGCCAGCGGCGAAACTCCACGTCATCGCCACCGTGAGGACCAGCCACCCGGGCAACACGTCAGGGCTCCCGGTGGCCCACGCGGACACGCCCGCCCCGTCCTCGGCGAGCGCCGGCACCACCCAGGTCAGTGCGACAGCACTGACCAGAGCTGCGTGCGCCAGGCCGATCCCGGCGACCGCCGTGACCCGGGTCGCCAGGGCACCTCCGCGTACCCCGTGGTTGGTGGCTTCGAGCAGTAGGTACCCGGCGGCACCGAGCGCCAGGACCACCGAGGCGACGGCGGCGTTCCGGGTGTCTGACCACCGGGTGTCCGGCTGGGTCTGCCACCAGTCCGGGTTGAGCGTGGTGAGAGCCAGCAGCCCGATGGCAGCGCTGGCCGGTTGGCGCAGCAGCCACGGCCACGACGAGGCACGCTCCCGGGTGGCCGCGACCGCTATCGCGGCGTAGCCGAGGCCCGTGGCGATGTTGGACGGTGTCACGCCGTACGGCCAGC
The DNA here is from genome assembly GCA_036375165.1 of Micromonosporaceae bacterium. Lineage (GTDB taxonomy): Bacteria > Actinomycetota > Actinomycetes > Mycobacteriales > Micromonosporaceae > WHSM01. Next base: position 2,108 of record DASUSI010000148.1, read on the forward strand.
CGAAAAGGGCGACGATGAGCAGTACGACCGCCACGGTGAACAGGCCCACCGGCAGCCACCGCAGCCAGCTCCAGGTACGGGTCAACTGTCCGGTCACCCGCCATGCCGCCGCGACCCCGAACCGGGGCAGTAGATGGTGGCGCACGCAGTGCCGCCACACCTCGGCGTCGTCCGGGTCAAGCGGGCTGGCCGGTTCGTTCGTCAGCCGGTTCGGGTCCAGCCGGATCAGGGTCAGCTCGGTCGCCTCGCGCTCGGCATCGACCTGGCTGGCCAGCAACGGCAGGTCCTCGATCTGGTCCAGGACCCCCAGCCAGTCCGAACGGGCCTGACGGGCCAGGTAGGCCAGCCACCGGGCGGCCGACTCACCGGTGGTGTCGGTGACCCGTTCCCAGTCGTCGGGCCGCGCCACCGGCTCCGCGACGAACGGCACCGCCAGCAACCCCCACCGGGTACGGGCCAGGTAGCCGGTGGCAACCCGGTGCGCGACCGTACCGGCCGACGGCAGGCGACCGTCGCAGGCCAGCCGCCACCAGGCCTCGTACAACTCGACCAGGGTCGCCCACGGGTACACGCCCTTGTGGGCCGCTGCGGCGACCACCGCATCGGGGGCATAGGCGAACTCCCTAAAGTCGACCCGGTTGTCAAGCAGGGCCTCGGCCAGCGCCCGGATTCGATCCTCGGCCTGGCGGTGCCTCAGAGCAGTGTGGACCGCAATGCCGACCTTCCCGGACGCGAACAGGCCGTTTACCGTTTCGGCAACACACCGATCCGGTGGCCTTTGCGGCGGCCGGGCGAGCTTCACGAGGCGCTGAGCCGGCTCCACCCACGCCGGCTGGCTCACAGCGGCCGTCCGTCCGGTGTGTACATTGGCGAGGTTATGGGCTCGCCGAATACGGCGAGGTAGCCGACGCCATACGCGTTGAGGCGGAATCGATCGTCCTGGATGTCCCAGGCGACTCCCTGCAACATGCTCGCCCCACCCGGTGAGTCGCCTTTGTCCACAGCGGTGAGCTCCTCCCGCATCAGCTCCAGGTGTTCCGGTGGGAAGTGCCGCAGTGGGATCTCGACCGCCTCCGATGATCCGGACGGATCCTCGTCGTCGGGCAGGTACCAGGCGGTGGTGGTGGCGTTGCCCAGGGACCGCAACACCTCGGTCATCACCAGAACCGGCAGCAGCGTGGCCTTGTAGCCGCCGGTGAGGTGCACCTTCAGGTCGGTGTTGGCCGCCGTCGCCGCGTCGTGGGCAGCGCGGAGTACCCGTCCGATGCCCGCCGTCGCGGCGCGAAACCCGTGTCTCACCCGTGGGTCGAGGGAGGCGATCCGGGCCACGCAGACCCGGCCCGGCCGCACGTTGATGTGGTTGTCGGCGAGCTTTCCGACCGCCGTGAGGTAGTCGATCCGGTCTGAGGCTCCCGCCGTGACCAAATATCCGACTGCCATCGCCGCCGCGAGCCCTCTGGCGGTGTCGGAGGCGAGCAGCACCACCGCGTGACCGTCGTCAAGGATGAGTCCCAGGTTTGTGGCGGTGCTGGTGCCGGCCCGTGCGACCAGAGTGCTGGTCTCCGCTGACACTCCCGGACCCCAGTCGGCCAGGTTCGCCTCGTCGACCGCCCTGTCGAGGTCACGCGTCCAGCTCCCGATCACCTCTCGGTCGGGCAGTTGCCTTGCCCGTTGTCCCCAGGAGGCGGCCTGGTCACACAGCTCGGTGGGGTCCGCGCCGCGTGCGGAGTCACGCCTGCGGGTGAGCCCGTCGAAGATCGACACTCCACAGGGGACCACGTGCACGGTCATTGGCCTGCCTTCATCACCTGGAGGTAGCCGTATCCGGCTGCGGTCTTCGCACCAACCCCAAGCTCGGCCACCGCCTCTTTCAGCAGGCGCGCTGCGGTATTCACCGCCTCTGACTCGCCGACCAAGGCAATCACGAAGCTGCCACCCTCCACGGCGAGGAACGGGATCGGCACCGGGTTGTGGTACTCCGCCGGTGGGGTGTTGTGCGTCTCGTCGCGGTAGTACGGGCCCGAGTGGGGCGTCAGCACGTGCTCGGTGATCCGGACACCGGTCCGGCTTGGCATGGCGTCCAGGAACATCACCGACCCGACCCGGGCCTCTGGCGCGGCGACCCCGAACAGAGCGTCATAACTGCCGCCGTCGTGCTCAGTGCACTGCCGCGCGTACTCCCGGGTGGTGCCTTTCAGGGTGCTGCCTGGCAGTACCGGCCATCCGTAGGTGCCGTGCAGGGCGATGCCGACGTCGCGAACGCCGTCTTGGGCACTGCCGGTGAGCAGCGCGGACTCCATCGTGAGTCTGAGATACGCGACGCCGAGGCGGAACCGCTTCAGTGACGCCAGCGCCGCGACCCGACGCTGCGCGGCAGCCTCCAGTAACTGCCGGTCCTGTCCGAGGCTGGTGCGCACCGCCCAGGACCGGATCGGCACGTCGTCGAGCCCGGAGTCCGGTGCCACAATCGCGCAGCGGTTCAAAATCATCAGCGCGTTCGCGGTCGTCAGGCTGTGGTGCTCGGCGTCGTCGGCGACCGGCAGAGGCCGCAGTTCCTTGTCCACAACGGCGAGTATCTGACTGAGTGGCCCGGCGATGCGCATCTCGTGGGTCTCAGCCATCGCTCGCTACCCCGGTTGGTGCCTCCGGGGATTCATTCCCGGCCAGCGGCGTGTCTCCGGCATTCTCAGCTGACCGTTGCCGGCGCTTCTGTTCCTGTTCCAGCGCCACCGCCAAGCGTCGCAGCCAGCCCGCGAACGCCTCCAGCCGGGCGAACCCGCGCGCCAGGTCCGCTGGTTGCGTATTGCTCAACGCGGTGAAGAACTGGTCCGGCTCGGTGGACCAGTCCAACTCGACGGCGAGTTGGCCGCGCAACGCTTGACCGACCTTCCGGTACGCGGCACCGATCTCACTGTCGGTGGCTTTGGCACCGTAGAAGGCAAGGGTGGCCGGTACGCCGTTGACCCGCAGCATCACGGGAAGGCCTTTCAGCCGGGTGAAGATCTCCCGGGACACCGGTTTGCCGTCGCGGATCTCTTCAAGGGTCGCCTCGGCGGCTTTCGCGAGTTCCAGGTCGTACCGGTTCATCGGCTCGCCTCGCTTGGCTGGACCAGGCGGCACCACAACAGGCCCTTGCCGATGGTCTCGTCCCCACCCAGGCGGAGTATCTGGCCGTCCAAGGCAGCGCGCAGCTTGTCCAGATGACCCGCGTCGCGGCACTCCAGCAGCCCGGCCAGGATGGTCTCGGTCGGCAGGTACTCGCTGTAGAAGGGGCCGTGGGCCACGGTCTTGGTGCGGTTTCCGTCCTCGTCTTCACGTCCCAACTGCACCCGCGGCGTCACCTCGGCGCACTCCTTGGTGATCGGGGCGAGCAGGTCGTCACCGACCACGACCAGGTCCGTGGTCAGCTTCCCGCGGAAGTAGCTGTGCGCGGCACCGCCCGGCAAGGCCGTCCTGGCGAGCCAGTCCGCCCACGCGGTGACCGCGTCGTGGGTGTCGCAGGGCAGCACGTACGGCCCGAGGGCGGTTTTGGGCGCTGCCCACCGCTGGTGCGCCGCCAGGCACAAAGCGCCGGACAGCCGCCGAGTCGGTAGCTCGGCATTCGGTGCCCCGGTCACGCCGGCCAGTTCGGCCTTTCGGCGAAGCCTGCCGAGCGGCAGCGGGCCCGACAGCCAGGCGTACGTGTTGATCAGTGTCGGTACCGGGAACCCGATCAGTTGCGCGTCACCCACCGACAGGGTCCCGGGCTTGAGCCCGTCGCCGGTGCCGTCACTCCCCGGTGGCCGGGCCCCGAACACGGCGTCCACCTCGGGCCCGGTCCAGAGCCGGGTCAGATGGTCCCGCAGCGCGCCCTTCAGGCTCTGCCCCCAGATCACCGGCAGGCTGGTGCTCGCCTCCCGCTGGATCGGAAGGTCCAGCGCGCCCAGGCTGGAGTCCGCGCCGGCGTGCACGGGCGACTCCGCGTACAGGAACAGCAGCGCGCGCTGCATCTACCACCTCCCGGTCAGCGCGAGCCCGAAGCCCGCGGTACGTAACGTCTCGTCAGCCTGCGGCAGTGCCCTGCCGTGCCACGCGGCGGCGGCCGTGGCGGCCTCCTGGTCGGTGGGGAACTCCAGGTAGTACACGCTGCCGGCGGGCACCGCCCAGAGCACCCGGGGGTGACCGACCCGGCCGGTGCGGCGGTCCGGTCGCGCGGTGCTGATCACCTGTGATGGCCCGGTGGCCGCCGCCACCAGCCGGCCACCCCGAAGGTCCTGTTCGGACGGACGCCAGCCCGCCGCGAACACCGCCGGGGTCGCCAGATACAGCAGCAACCTGCCGCGTGGGAAGTCGCCTTGGGAGCCGCCCGGCGGGTCAGGAAACCCGCTGATCACTTCGGCGGCCGGGGTGTGCACCGCTGCCCTGCGGCCCTCGCCGCCAAGGAAGACGGTACGGGCCGGCTCGGCCGAGGGCGCGTCGACACACAGCGCCGCGAATCCGAGCCGGCCCCTCGGTCTCAGATGCTCGGCGGCGTAGAGCATGCCGTCTTGCGCGGTGCGGTTCTCGTCGCGGGCGAGCCCCACCCGGTGCTCCACCAGCCATGGGGCCGGATCCCCGGGGTTCTCGTCAGCCCGCCCGTCGTGCAGGTACCGGCGCAGCAGCGAAGGGACCCACCACTCCGGCTGGGCTTCGCCATGACCGCCGAGCAGCCGGATACCGTCCAGATCCGTAGCGATGTCGCCGAGGGTGGACCCGTCCGGCGACGCCAGCCTGCGCATTTGTCCGCTGTCGTCCCGTACCACGTCGAAGGGCTGTGGGAACCGGGGTGACCAGCGCGTGCCGTCCCGTTCCACCGGCACCGGTCCCCGGACCTCCCGGGGTACTGCGCGTCCCCGTTCCGTTGGGTCGGTGCCGGCACCCGGCCGCGCCCCGTACGCGGCGCCGACCGCACCCGCCACAGTGGTCGGCGACGGCACCACAGCCTTGGCCACCGACTGCACCCCGGCATCGAACGACCTGCCGTCCCGCACCGCCACCGTGTCCAGCGGCTCGAACACCAGCCAGCGGTCCACGCTCACCACCCCTCGCTGGCCACGAACCGCGCCACCACAGCCAGCTCGGCCGGCGGCAGGTGGCCCTGCCGCAGCGCCAGCAGCGCCCGTACCGCCCGCTCCGCGACCGCCTCATCGGTCGTGTGCCGACCCACCAGCCGGTGCAGCTCCCGGTCCAGCCACTCCTCACTGAGCTGACCCAACGCGTCACGGTCCCGTTCCAGGCGCTCTGCCAGCCGGCCGGACAGCCCTCGCGCAGCCGCGCCCACCAGGGACTCCACACTGGACACCGCCGGAGTACGCGCTGGCTCCGGATGACCGGCGTACCAGTCCCGTACCACCGAGACCCGCTGGCCACCCCGCCGCATCACCGCAAGCCCGAACCCTGGACGGCTCTTCTGTTTCGCGTCGTGCAGCAGGCTCCGCACCGCCGCCAACGCCGAACGCAGCGGGAACGACGCGTGGAAGAACACCAGCGCGGTGCTCGCTGTCGAGCCGGAGAGGACATGGCCGACGGTGTCCACGTACGCCCGGTTCGCCTCCCGGACCGCTTGCAGCGCGGTGCGCACCGGCACGAAACCCAGCAGGTCGTCGCCGCCCGCGTACACCACCCGGCACATATGCTCGGACGACTCCAGCACCCGCCGCTGCTCGGCTCCGGCCCTGACGAGCGCCTGGGAGACTTCACCGTGCCAGCCGGCCGGGTCGTCGGTCTGCGGGAACTTCCCCAACCTGGCCCCCATCCGGTCGGCGTCCTGCGCCAACACCGCGAGGTACGGGGTCAGCGGCGCGATCATGGCTGCCGGATTGGCCTGGTTGTAAGCCTGTGCGGCTTTGTATAGCCGGGTGGCCGCGTTGCGGCCCTCCGTCGCGACGCTGTCCGGCACCGTGTTTCCAGGCAGGTCGTTGTCTCGCGCCAACGCCTCGGGACTCCAGGTCTCCGGCATCAGCCACGCGCCTTCCACCCTGGCGAGCCAGTCGAGGGCCTCGTCCTCGGAGGACACTCCGGGGATCCGGCCGTCACCGATCCGCACTCCGTGGCGTTCGACGACGGTGACCGCTGACCTCAGCCCGGTCACCGCGTCACGAAGCTCCCTCGTCCCCTCGCCCTGTCCGCTGGCCGTCTTGAGGACATCACGGCGGAATGGCGCGGTCGCTACCGACCACGTTGACGGGAACCCACCGGCCTGCCGGCTCCCGCGTTTCACCAGCGCCGGGACTGACAAGGCCTCACCACGCCGCAGTGGTACGCGCAGCTTGCGGGTCAACTGGTTGTCGACCGCGGTCCAGCGGCCGGTCAATCCGCACGGCCGCCGCCCGCGCCGGTCGTACGCGGTGAACTCCCGGACCCGCTTGCGGGCAATGAGCGCCTCGCTCGCCCGTTGCCACTGTTCTATGTAGCCACCCGGGCCGGCCGGGACCGCGACCCACTGCACCACCGGAAAACCCGCTGCGGCCTGGCATTCGTTCGTCCAGGCCGGACGGTCCGCATCGGTCAGCCGGCGAGCCACCGAATCGCACCGGGTCCGCCACGAATCGTTGGCCGCCTCGGCCATCCTCTTCGCCAGCTGCGTGCCTGTGCCGGACGGCGCCAGCGCCACCACGCGGTTGGGTAGGCCGGCCACCGAATCGTTGCCAGTGGCGGACGGCAGGACCACCGTGGCGCTGGGCGGCACAACGACTCGCCGCATGGCGGCGGTCAGGTCCGAGACGATGCGACTGGCGGAGTGCGCGTCCGCCGTGGAACGGGAATCGGTGATGAACTGCTGGACGCCGGGAACCGTGGCGATCACAAGATCGGGACCGGGCATCAGCGCTCCGGCAGAGCCTGGGAGATCACGGCGTCAACAACTACCGTGCCCGCGTCCCCGCTGACAAATTGGTGTCGGACCTCCGACACCGCTCGTGAGATTCCCACGATCCGTTGTTTTCCATGCCCTTTCTGATCAGGCGAGGTTTCACGATGGGTTCGACCGCGACGGCTTCAGCCCAGCGGCACCGCCACAGCGAGGATGCGTCCGGTGGCACGTCCAATGTGGTTTACGGGACCTTCCTCAGGAACGAAGGCGCATTGCGGCCTGCCTGTCGTTGGGGGACATAGACGTAATCACTATTTCCGCATTTTGTCCCAATTCCTGCAAGCTGGCGCTTGTGCCTGAGGTTTTAAACGGGTTTCGGTCGCATCCAAAGCCTCGGGATTTGTCAAATACCAGACTGCGAGCTGGCCACCTGACGCCTGATGCTGATTTCGCAGTTTCTGCACAATGGACATCGAATCCGGGGTATGACATGAATCACCACGCGTGTCGTGCCCGATGAGTTTCGAGCCATCGAGAGTTCTGTACGGTGCTGGTGATCGCGAGGTGGTGCATGAACGGGGATCCGGACAAGGGCTCGACGTCCAGGGAGAGCGAGGTCGCCGTGCCGGCCCCCCGCGGTGAACCGGATTCGGCTGTCCCGGATGTCAAGGAGGGCATGCGCCGGGGAATCCGATCCTGGGTTACCGACCCTGGCCGGTGGTTGCGGCCGACCGGATCGGTGACGCTGGCCGCCTCGCTGACCGCGGGCGCGCTCGCGCCGTGCATCGCCGCCGCGCTCGTTGGTGACGCAGGTGGCGTGTGGACAGCCGCGTTGAATCAGCTGGGACAGATCGGTTGCGGATTCCTGTCCGACCAATTGGTCATCATGGTGGACCGATTGCGTGGCCGAAAGACGCTGAGCGAAGCCGAGATCCGAAAACTGCTGGCCAGTGAACTGGAACGGGATGTCACCGGAGCCGAAGCATCGTTGCTGCGCGCGGAGATGACCAGACTGCTCCAATCCGTGGGAGGCATCGAGGCCGCTGTGACCGCCGCGATCCGCAGCGGCAATAAGAAGGTCAGCGCCGATCTGGTTAGTGGGCTCAGGCGGTTAGCGGAGTTGTTCGCCGAGTTCCGTCCGCTGCTGGATGAGATGCTCCCCGCGCTGTCCAGGATGGAGCAATCGGTCGCGGAGCAGCGCCACGCCCAGCAGCTCAACATCGCGATCAGCGAACGAATCCTGGTCGAGGTCGGACTCACCCGCCGCGAGCTGAGTGAGGCACGCTGGCAGTCGTCAGACGCGATCGTCGGCGCGGCGCCGTCACCGGTCGGGGCACCGGTCAAGCGGGATCTCGAGAACAACCCGTATCTCGGACTGGAACCGTTCCAGAGCAGCGACGCCGGACGCTTTTTCGGACGGGTGGTGCTCACCGAGCGACTCCGAACCCGGCTTGCCGAATCCGCCCGGGGCGCCGGGACGCTGTTGGTGATCGGGCCGTCAGGATCGGGGAAGTCGTCGCTGCTGCGCGCGGGTCTGGTGCCTTTGATGCGCGCCGGGCTGCCGGGCGTATCCGGCTCCGGGGAATGGCCGTACCCCTTGGTCTGTACGGCCATCGCCGACCCGCTGGACGCGATCGTCACCTGGACCGCGTCGCGCGTGGACCGCGCGGACAGTGATCCCAGCGCACTCCGCCAGGACATCGAGCGGGACCCGGACCGGCTGGCGGTCCTGCTGCGGGAGGCGATGCCCAACCGTGACCACCGCCTGCTGATCGTCGTGGACCAGTTCGAGCAGATGTTCGCCAGCCACCAGGATCCAACGGCTCGGGCAACGCTGCTCCGCGCACTGCGTACGGCCGCCAGTCCCCCAGCGAACGGCGATGCCGGACCGCCAGCTCTGGTCGTGCTCGGCGTCCGAGCCGACTTCTACCCTCACTGCATCTCGGATGAGGTGCTCGCGAGGTTCCTGCCGAACGGTCAGTTCCCGGTACCTCCGATGACCGAGGCGCAACTGCGAGACGTGATCTGCCGACCCGCGCACGAGGTGGGCGTCCACGTGGAGCCGTCACTCGTGGAACGGATCATGCGCGATCTCGGCCTGCGTGCCGGGTCCATCCCAGATCCGAGCTCACCCGTTGACCTCTCGACTCGACCACCGCGGGGTCCCCACCAAGGTGCGGTGCTACCGCTGCTGTCGCACGCGCTCCGGGCGACCTGGACCGCCGGGACCGATCCGGTCATGACGGTGAGGGACTACGAGAGCACCGGCGGCCTCCACGCCGCGGTC
>DASUSI010000149.1:0-8545 GCA_036375165.1 Micromonosporaceae bacterium
GACCTTGGCGACCAAACCACCCGAGCCAACATCAACACCGGCACGGGCGGCTGAACCCGACCCGGCACGAGAACCCGCAGCCTGGCTCGCCGCCCTGACACCCCCGAAACCCCGCGAGGTGACCCCGGTCCTGACAGCACCGGCCCGGAGGCACACACCCGAACCGCCACCACAGTTCCCGTACTGACCCTGACCCGTCAGCGACGCCGGGAAGGAACCCCCCAATGCTCCATCCATCACCGGTCAACCCTGCCCAAAAGCCGGACACGGCGGTCCATCCGTACCCGGTCCGACCCCTGCTCACCTGCGCGAACTGCGACCAGACCTTCTTCGGCACCACCCTCCCGGACGGCACCCGTGCCTACCGCTCGCGGTGCGGCTGCCGACTCCACCCGTTGCCTGCCGGACAGATCGAACACCGGGTATACGCCGAAACCCTGCAACACCTCTACAACAGCGGCGGCGGACTTCTCTGCGACTGTCTCGCACTACTCGCCGGACGCCTGTTCACCACGGTCGCCCTCGGCGCCACAACCGAGGACATCACATTCGTACCCCGCACCTGAGCCGACAGGAAGGCAGGCCGAATGCCCCTACGCCCCGCAACCACCACAGCCAACCCCGAGGAGGAACGACCGATGACCATCCAACTGTTTGAGCGAACCGCTGTGAGGAACCGGCTGAACCGCATCATGCAGGACACTGACCTGGACCGCGAACACCCGCTGCCACTGCGCACCGAGCTTTTCCTGATCGCCCACGACGACGACACGGGCCAGTGCCACGTTGACCGGACCAGATTGGAACGGGTCCTCGCCGCAGCGGTGCCCCTGGACCTGTTGCGGGCAGCACGGGTCGATGTCGGAGTCCGCTTCGATCCCCGGGGCGGTCGGGTGGTCCGCGAACCCGAGCGGGTCGCCGCGCTTGGTCGGGAGCCGGTCGGAGACCCGGTCACTGACAGCGCATTGCGGATGCTGTGGCGAAACGGGGGCACCATGACTGTCCGCGAGTTCATCGGACGGCTCACCGACACCGGGATGTATGAGCGGGTACGCGCCGACCTGATCGCTTCCGGCATGGTGCACCGGGTCACGTACCGCAAGTGGGGCCTGTTCCGGCGGGAGCGTTACAAGGTGATCCACAAGTCGTACGCCGTCCGCATCCGCACCCGGATCCGGGAACTCGCCGACACCTACTGGCAGGACCGGGAGCGGGGACGCTACCCGCAGTCGCGCATCGCCGGTCTGGCCGTGCTGGTGACCCTGGTCGGGCTGGCTCGTCGGCTCTTTCCGCAGGACGTGTCCACCAACCATGTACGGCACCGGCTCGCTCAGATCACCGAGCAGTACCCCGACCCGGCAGTCCGCGACGTGGTGGCCGCCTTCAACCGCAGAAATCGCTGACCGCACCACGGTAGGGGCAGCCATCGAGCTGCCCCTACCGCCTCTGCCTCATCCAGGGTTGCCGCGCTCGGGCTGGTCCCGTGAACCGGCCCACCAGTCCCGTGCGCGCATGGTTTGTGGACTTTTCGTTGTTATGAAGGCCGTCTTAGCAACGAGAAATCGAAAAACCGTGGGAAAGGAGGGGCTGGGAAAGGAGGGGCCGGCGGGACCAGCCGCCACAGGTTCGGGGTGAAAGGTCTGCGGTGCGGGTAGAAGCGGGGACGTGGCGGCCCAGCCGATCCCGAAGACCAGGGAGAGCGCCCGACGACAGTTGCGGCGTTCCCTGGAGTGCCTGGTCGGGGTCCACTTCACCGAGGGGAACCAGATCACCGTACTGCGGAACGGGGACGAGATCTTCCCCGCGATGCTGGAGGCGATCCGGGGTGCCGAGCACAGCGTTGACCTGATGACGTTCGTGTACTGGAAAGGGTGGCCAGCCCGCGAGTTCGCGGATGCCCTGTGCGACCGGGCTCACGCGGGGTTGCGGGTGCGGGTTCTGATCGACGCCTTGGGCGGCCTGCGGATCGAGAAGGGCATCGTCAAGTCCATGGAGGACTCCGGGGTCGACGTGCACTGGTTCCGTAAGCCGTGGATCAAGTCGCCGTTCAAGCAGAACCACCGTGGCCATCGCAAGGTGTGCATCGTTGACGAGACCATCGGGTTCACCGGCGGCGTCGGCATCGCCGAGGAGTGGGAGGGTGACGCCCGTGACGAGACCGAGTGGCGTGACACCCACTTCCGGATCGTCGGGCCCGCGGTGGACGGCCTGGCCGCCGCGTTCATCCAGGACTGGGCCGAGACCGGCTGTCCGCTCTACGACGAGCGGGACCGCTTTCCGGACCAGCCGCAACCCGGTGAGGCGGCGGTCCAGGTAGTACGCGGTTCGGCCAGCATCGGGTGGGACGACATCCACACCGTCTGGTACGTGTTGATCCGCTCGGCTCGGGAGCGGATCCGGCTGCAGAGCGCGTACTTCGCACCTGACGCGCTGCTGATCGCAGCGCTCAAGGAAGCTGTCGGCCGGGGGGTGGAGGTCGACATCCTGTTACCCGGCCCGCACGCGGACAAGCGGGTCGCCCAGTTGGCGAGCGAAGCCACGTACGCGGAACTGGTCTCGGCGGGCGTACGGGTCTGGAACTACCAGCCGACGATGCTGCACACCAAGGTCATGGTGGTGGACAGCGCAGCGGCGCTGGTCGGATCCAGCAACGTCAACCGGCGATCCCTGGACCACGACGAAGAAGTCGCCATGGTGGTGGTCGACAAGACGTCCGTGGACCTGCTCGACCGGCAGTTCCTGGAGGACCTCGAACAGAGCCGGCAGATCGACCTCGGCCGGTGGCAGAACCGTTCGGCGGCCCAGCGGACCCTGGAGACCGCGATAGCCCCGATCCGGCGTTGGCTCTGAGCCTCGGCCCGCGTCTCATCCCGATAGTTCATCCGAGAGTGTTCGCTTGGCAGCGGTGCGTCCCTACACTCTGGTCAGCCGTGTACATAACGGCTATCACCCCCCAGAAGGGAGCACCTAATGCGAAACCGTCACATCGGGATCGCAGCGCGGGTCGGAACGGCGATCGCACTGGTCGCCACCGCCTGCGTCGGCGTGGTGACCGCCACCGCCTCCCCGGCAGCCGCAGCCACCTACAGCTTCACCCCGGTAGCCGACACGTACGTCAACAGCGGCTCGCCAGGCACCAACTACGGCACCTCCGGGCAACTCAGCGTGGATGACTCGCCCACCAAGCTGATGTACCTGAAGTTCAACGTCTCCGGCATCACCGGGACGGTCACCAGCGTCAAGCTGCGGATGCATGTGGACAATGTGTCCGGTGCGGGTAGTGGCTACGGCGGTGCTTTCCGGGTGATGAGCAACACCACCTGGTCTGAGACCGGTGTGACCTGGAACAACCAGCCGGCCATCGACGGCGAGTTCATGGGCGGTCTCGGTTCGGTCTCCCAGAACATCTGGTACGAACTTGACATCACCTCGTACATCCGGGCCAACGGCACGTACAGCATCGGGGTGGAGTCGTCGAGCAGCGACGGTGCCGACTACGACTCCCGGGAGACCGGCACCACCGCGCCGCGTCTCGTGATCACCGACACCGCACCGTCCACAGGCGACCCGGTGCTGGTCGGCGCGGGTGACATCGCCGCCGAAGGCAGTTACGGCGCCGAGGCCACCGCCCGACTGCTGGACAGCATCCCGGGTACGGTGTTCACCGCTGGCGACAACGCCTATGAGGACGGTAGCCCGCAGAATTTCCAGGACTATTACCACCCGACCTGGGGCCGGCACAAGGCTCGAACCCGCCCATCTGTCGGCAACCACGAGTACCACACCCCCGGGGCCAGCGGGTACTTCGGCTACTTCGGTGCCGCTGCCGGCGACCCCACCAAGGGTTACTACTCGTACGACATCGGCAACTGGCACGTGGTCGCGATCAACTCCAACTGCTCGCAGGTCGGCGGCTGTGGCGCGGGCTCGGCCCAGGAGCGGTGGTTGCGGGCCAACCTCGCCGCGAGCACCAAGCCGTGCACCATCGCGTACTGGCACCACCCGCTGTTCACGTCCGACCTGCTCTACAACGGCGCGAGCGAGATGCGGCCGATCGTGCAGGCGCTGTACGACTACAACGCCGACGTGGTCGTCGCCGGGCACGCCCACAACTACGAGCGGTTCGCCCCGCAGGACCCCCAGGGCAACCTGAACACCGCGCGCGGCATCCGGCATTTCGTCGCCGGGATGGGCGGCAAGAACCACTACCCGTTCGGGTTCGCCGAGAACAACAGCGAAGCCCGTAACAGCGACACGTTCGGCGTCCTGAAGTTCACCCTGCACGCCAACAGTTACGACTGGGAGTTCGTGCCGGAGACTGGCCTGACCTACAGCGACAGCGGCCGTACCGCCTGCCACTGACCATCCGCCAGAAGGCTGCCCGTGGCCTTGCCATGGGCAGCTTTCGCGAAGCGCCGTTGACGCCGCGGCTCTGACAGTTCCCGCGTTCCGCCCCGATTGTTCATTCAGGACTGTTCGCATGAAAGCGGTGCGTCCCTAGACTCTGGTTCGGCCGTCCACAAAACGGCCATCCACCATCAGAAGGGAGCAGTCTGATGCGAAACCGTCACATCGGGATCGCAGTCCGGGCGGGGATGGCGATCGCGCTGGTCGCCGCCGCGTCTGCGGGTGCGGTGACTGCCAGCGCCCCCTCGGCAGCCGCCGCGACCGCCACGTTCACCCCGGTGGCCGACACGTACGTCAACAGCAGCTCGACCGGAACCAACTACGGCGCGTCTGGTCAACTCGGTGTGGACAACTCGCCGGTCAAGCGGATGTTCCTGAAGTTCAACGTGTCCGGGGTGACTGGGACGGTGAGCAGCGTCAGGCTGCGGCTGCACATCGACAACGCGTTCGGCGCGGGCAGCGGCAACGGCGGCACGTACCGGTCAATGACCAACACCACCTGGTCTGAGACCGGCGTGACCTGGAACAACCAGCCTGCCATCGACGGCACGTTCCTGGGCAGCCTGGGTTCGGTTTCCCAGAACACCTGGTACGAACTCGACGTGACGTCGTACGTCACCGGAAATGGCAGCTACAGCATCGGTGTCACTTCATCGAGCAGCGACGGTGCCGACTATGACTCCAGGGAGACCGGTGCCACCGCCCCGCAGCTCATCGTGACCACAGCGGAGCCGCCTTCCGGCGATCCGGTGCTGGTCGGCGCGGGAGACATCGCCAGCTCCGGTTACGGCGACGGCGCCACCGCCGCGCTGTTGGACAGCATCCCGGGCACGGTGTTCACCGCGGGTGACAACGCCTACCCGGACGGCACCGCAGCCAACTTCCAGGACTTCTACGCGCCGACCTGGGGCCGACACAAGGCCCGTACCCGGCCGTCAACCGGGAATCACGACTACCACACCGCCGGTGCCTCCGGGTACTTCGGCTACTTCGGTGCCGCAGCCGGAGACCCCACGAAGGGCTACTACTCCTACGACCTGGGCAACTGGCACGTGGTCGCGGTCAACTCCAACTGCTCGCAGGTCGGCGGATGTGGCGCCGGATCGGCCCAGGAGCGGTGGCTACGGGCTGACCTCGCCGCCAACACCAGGCCGTGCACCATCGCGTACTGGCACCATCCGCTGTTCACCTCCGGGCTGAACCACGGACCGTCGACCGAGATGCGCCCGATCGCCCAGGCGCTCTACGACCACAACGCCGAAGTCGTGGTCGCCGGACACAACCACAACTACGAGCGGTTCGCGCCGCAGGACCCCAACGGCAACCTCGACACCGCCCGCGGCATCCGACACTTCGTCGCCGGGATGGGCGGTAACAGTCACTACGGCTTCTGGATCACTCAGCCGAACAGCCAGGCCCGCAACAGCGACACGTTCGGCGTCCTGAAGTTCACCCTGCACGCCGCCAGCTACGACTGGCAGTTCGTACCGGAAGCCGGCAAGACCTACAGCGACAGCGGCGCCACCGCCTGCCACTGAGCTTGCTCGACTGGGCTGCCCACGGCAATGCCGTGGGCAGCCCAGCCAGAGGCATGCCGCGAGGTGCTCGCCTGAGCGGCGGGGGTGGCCCTCGGTCAGTAGGCCGAGGCGCGGATCGCGAACACCGACCGGTTCCCGGCCCACTCCGTGGCGGACCAGAGTTGGTCCCGCGACGCCCAGTACGACAGGTCCTCCGGACCGATCGGCAGCACGTCCGGGTGCGACGTCACCGGGTTGCCCGGCTGGAAGGTGGCAAGGTCACCCCGGTTGGCGTCTCCGTCGCTGGTGGAGAGATAGAACTTTCCGTTGACGGCGGTGGCACCCTGCATACTGTCCACCGATACGTCGTACGCCTCGGTGGCTCGCACGTAGCCGTCAGGATCCGCGCGGAACAACCGATTGCTGAAGTCGATCGGGAACCTCGCCAGCCGGGTGCCGCCACCTGGGTAGCCGTACTCGCCGACGATCACGCTGTCCGGGACGCTGGTGCGGTCCAGCGACGCGAAAGAGAACTTCAGGGCGGGGTACCCGTTCACGGTGGAGCCGACGTACCAGAGCGTCTGCGGCAGCACGTACTTGTAGTTGTATGCCTGGTAGGAGCCGTCGGACTGCCATCCGATCGCGGCGGGATCGGTGGTGCTCACCTGCCAGATGTGGCGCATGTCGAACACCCGGAAGCCGTTCGAGGTGTCCGCCAGGTAGAGGTGGTAGCCGTACCAGAACATGCCACCGGCGTGGTTGTTGACCGTGCGGTAGGACACCCGGCCGTCAGTTCGGTCGTACGGCTCCACCAGCAGTACGTGCCGGTACGTCGGCGCGGCCGGGGTCGAGTAGTCCACGAAGGAGACCCGTACTCCCCGGTCGATGCCGTCGGTGCCGTTGTCGTACCAGCTCACCAGGATCGCGGTGGCGCCCTCGTACTGCCCGGTTTCGTACGCGTCGGCGGTGGTCGTGACTCCCTGTGGGATCCAGTACGTTGTGGCGTTGTCGCCGCTGTTCCAGCAGAACGACGCGAGCAGGTGTTCCGCGTTGGCCGTGCAGGCGGACGCCGCCCGGTTCGTGTCCGCGATCACGGCGGAGACCGCGGCATTGGGAAGCCTGGCCTCCAAATCAGCGATGATCGACGAGTACGAACGCGCTCCCGCCCCCGCCGACGATCTCGCCTGAAGCCGGAAGTTCGACGCGGTCAGCGGAACCGGAACGGTCTCGTTACGGATGTCGTTGACTGGCTCGGACGGCCTGATCGGTGCCTCACCGTCCGTCGCTGGTGGCGGTGCCGGCCACGTGGTTGCCCGGTCGACCGAGGATCCGCCGAAACGGCTCCGGTGTGGCTGCCGCGTCAAGAAGTTGGACAGCACAGAGATAATTGCCCCCATTTTCACATCCCCCCGTGATCTATCGATGATCTGGGCAGTATCGTACTATTGCGGCGATTCTTTCGGGACGGGTTTTGATATCGCCTGCCGGCCAGGCGCGCGACTGTGCGGCGTCCCACGCTTCGCGGGCGTCCTGAAAGGACGGCCGGGTCAGTTTTGAGTCGATCTTTTTCGCTGCCTGTGTGTCCGACGTGCCCGTTGTGCGCGCGGATCTCTGGCGTATCCGCCGGGTTCGCAAGTGGAAGGATGTACTGGTACGTGTCCCGACCGGACAGCGGACAAAGGAGCAATCGATGAGGGTACGGCTGGCAGCGATCAGCCTCATCATGGTCAGCGCGCTGGCGTTGGCCGGCTGCGGCACCGCCTCCGAGGATCGGGCCGGATCCGACAGCGCACCCGCCGCCACCGGGACGGTCGACTACGACTTCACCAGCGCCACCCTCGACGGCGGAACCTTCGACGGGCGCAGCCTCGCCGGCAAGCCGGCCGTGCTGTGGTTCTGGGCGCCGTGGTGCCCCACCTGTCTGGGCCAGGCCCCCCACGTCAACGCGCTGGCCAAGAACTACGCCGGCAAGGCGCACGTGGTCGGGGTGGCCGGACTGGACTCTGTTTCCGCGATGCACGATTTCGTCGGCAAGACGAAACTGTCCGGCTTCCCCCAGTTGGCCGACGAGCAGGGGGAGGTCTGGAAGCGGTTCGGGGTGACCGAGCAGAGCACATTCGTGGTGCTCGACGGCTCCGGCGGCATCGTGGAACACGGCAGTAAGGACGTCGCAGCATTGCCGGACACGCTGGACAAGTTGCTGGCGGGCTGAGGTGTTCGACGCGCCGCTGGCGCTCGCGCTGGCCGCCGGGACACTCGCCGCGGTCAACCCGTGCGGGTTCGCGCTGCTCCCGGCTTACCTGTCATTTCTGGTGATCGGTGACGGCGACCCCGGACGCGGTTCCGCCGTCGGCCGGGCATTGGCCGCGACGGCGGCGATGACGGTCGGATTCGTCGCCGTATTCGGAGTATTCGGTCTCGTCATCGCTCCGGTGGTTGGGGCGCTGCAGCGGCATCTGCCGTGGGTCACGATCGGTATCGGCCTGATGCTGCTGGCCATGGGCGGCTGGCTGCTGGCCGGCCGCCAGCTCCCCGAGTTCCGGCCGGCGGTGTCGCGAGGCCCGAGCACCCGCCGGTCGCTCCCGTCGATGGCGGTGTTCGGTGCCGCGTACGCCGCGGCA
>DASUSI010000150.1:0-31302 GCA_036375165.1 Micromonosporaceae bacterium
GACCGGCCGACACAGGGTGTGCGAGTTACGCTCCGCGAGCGCGGCGCGGTCAGCCACGGTCCCGGCCGGAATCGGGGTGTAGTCGTACCCGGACAGCAATGTCAGGCCCGGCGCGGGCGACCCGGTGGGATAGTCGTTGAGCCCTGCCAGCTCGACACGTACCGGCTCCACCAGAGCCACGTGCATGACGTGGTTGGCGGGGGCCCGAGCCATGGAAAAGCCGGTCGCGGAGGCGAATTCGTCCAGTTGCCCCGGGTCGCCGGCGATCACGGTTTCGCCGTCGGTGTTGACGTGGGTGAGGTACAGCCGGTCGTAGTCGACCAGGGCCGCGGCGACCTTCCCAGCCGGGGCGAGGACGACCCGCGACTGCCACACCCGGCGGTCCGGCAGGTCGGGCGGCAGGCCCCAGGTGTCGCGGATCAGCGTCTTGGCACCGCGAAGCCGGTCGATGAACAGTGGCGAGGCGGCCAGGGCGCGATCGTCGCGCGCGGTGGCCGCCCACACGTCCAAGGCGAACAGCATGCTGCTCTCGCCGAGGCTGTACCCGAACGCGCCGTCGGGCCTCACCCCGAGGATGTCGCGCAGCAGCCGGGTGTGCAGGACCGCCGTGTTGGTGCCCGCCGCGAGCATCATCGGGATGTCGTCGATCATGTTGGTCTCGTGCCGCATCAGGTCCCGCCGACGCATGCCTGCGGCGGACCGGGGGAACAGCGCGGCATGCTGGTACCGGGCGGCGGGGGCGTCGGTCTCCGCTTCGAAGCCGGCGAGCAACTCCGGGAACAGCCGGAACAGGTCCCGCGACATGCCCGGGTAGCTGGTGAACGCGCCCGGGTAGACGAACGCGACCTTGCCGGAGCCGACCGGCTGGCCGGTGCAGAAGCTGCCCGCCGGGGTGGCCCATTCGCCGCCGTCGGCCAGAACCCGGGGCAGATCCCGCTCGGCGGCCACGACCTCGTTACGTAGCCGTGCGGTGTCCTCGGCGACGAGCACGGCGCAGTACCGGCCCGGAGTGGGGTCGGCCACGGCGTCCCGCATCACGGCCGCGCCCGTGGCATCCCCGTCGAGCCGGTCGAGCAGTTGCCGCAGCCGCCGTGCCATCGCGGTGGGGTCGTCCGCCCGCACCGGCAGCACCAGCACATCGGGGTCCCCGGCGCGCCGGGGACCGACAGTGGCACAGGAAAGTACGGCGTGCGCGGCGCATTCACCGGCCACACCGCTGACCGCGGCGACCCGCCGCCCGCCGCGGTCACGCCGCAGCCACGGCTGCGGCGCCTCGGCCAGGAACAGGGATGAGCCGGCAAGCACCCGCTCCGCGTCGTGCTGCCACCCTTCCGGAGCCGCGGGCAGGGTCGCCTCACGCAGTGCCACCGCCGCCCGTACCAGGCCCACCAGGAACGACGCCCGCTGTACGTCGCCGACCAGCGGCGACATCCCGGCGACCGCGCACCGGTGCGGCTCCCCACCGCCGTACGCCGCGGCGAGCGCCGGCAACTCCGCGGTACCGGTGGTCAGCTCGACATACTCGACATCGGTCGATGCCATGCCCGCCTGGGCACACGCGGCGGCCACCGCCTCCCGTGAGGCGTCCGCGCCATGACCGAACCCGAGTCCGTCAACGACCACCGCCGCTTCGTCCGTCGCGCGGGTGAGCACGACGGCGGCTGCGCCGTCGCCGAGCGGCGGCGTCGGCTCCCCGGCGGCCCGTGCCTGTTCGATGCGGGCAAGGGTGTTCTCCAGGCCCGCTGCGAGATCCACGGCTCCGACCAGGACCGCCTCGACCGTCGGGTCGCTGAGCAGTAGCGCCGCGACCTCCAGTGCCCGCGCACCGACGGTGACGTCGCCGGAGACCGTGAACGACGGCCCGGTGAGGTTGCGGGAGGCGGAGATCCGGCTGGCCATGATGTTGCCGATGTAACTCAGTACCTCGCTGGCGTCGATGGGGTCGTGAACCGCGTCGCGTACCCCCGCCTCCAGACGCTCCAGGGTCGCCTCGTCGAGGCCCGGACACTGCTCCCGGACGAACGCCCCGATGTCGAACCGGGCCCGGTGGGCGTGGGACCACGGCTCCATCTCCATCGCCACCACCACCGCGATCCGCCGGGGCGGCAGGTCCCCGGACCGTACGCCCCTCCCGGGTCCGGCGACGCCGGCCTCAGCGAGGGCCTGGTCGGCGGCCTCGAACAGGGCGAGGTGCTGCTCGTTGGTGTTCCGCAGGGCCAACGGGGGAATCCGGTACGTGCGTACGTCCACCCGCAGTCGCTCAAGGTGACCGCTGGCCGGGGCGTCGCCACCGAGTCCGTGCCACCGCTCTGTGGGGCGGTCGGTCAGCAGCGGACGTCCGTCCCGGGACGCCCGGGACAGCTCAGCCACGTCCCGGATCCCGGCCAACCGCACGCCCAATCCGGCGACCGCCAGCCGCGGCGGCGCGACCGGGGGGGTGACCGGCTCGGTCCGATCCGTGCCAGCCGGTGAGACGTCGAGGATGAGGTGGGCATTTGCCCCGCCGAATCCGAACGCCGACACCGCCGCCCGTCGCCCCCGCCCGGTGTCCGGCCACCGGGTGTTGTCCCGTACCACCCGCTCCGTCACGTCGGGGGCGTGCTGCGGACGGATCAACCGCGCGCCGGTCCGGGTCGCCGGGATCACACCGCGCTGCATCGCCAGGACCGTCTTGAGCACGCTCGTGAAGCCGGCCGCGTTCAACAGGTGGCCGATGTTGCCCTTCACCGAGCCCAGCAGCGGCAGGTCGGATCCGAAGAACTCCACGAGGCCCCGGAGTTCCGTCGAGTCGCCCAACGGGGTTCCGGTGGCGTGACACTCCACGTAGTCCACGTCGCGGTCGCCGGCCAGCCGATACGTCTCCACCTGGCCGGACGGGTTGGGCGCGAGCAGGTGCGCGCCGGCCCCGTCGTTGCCGATGCCCACCGCCGAGATGACGGCATGGACGGTGTCCCCGTCCCGGACCGCGTCGGCCAGGCGCTTGAGGACGAACAGGCCGGCACCCTGTCCGGTCACGATGCCGGAGGAGTCGGCGGCGAACGGCTGACTCACTCCGTTGTCCGGGTAGGCGTGCAGGTCCGAGAAGCAGAGGTGGATCAGCAGCGGATCCGGCGCGCACACCGCCCCGGCCAGGACCATGTCGACCTGGCCGGTGGCGAGATACCGCCGGCCCAGTTCCAGTGAGTACAGAGCTGAGGCGCACGCGGCGTCCAGCGCCAGGCGGGGCCCGCCCAGCCCGAGCGCGTCCGCCACCACGGTGGCCGGCAGGCCGGACGGCCACAGTGTCTCCGGCGGCGGTACCGGCTGCCGGGGGTGGCCGGCTGCCGGGAGGCCGGCCTCCCGCAGCCCTTCGGCGACGCCGTCCCGGATCAACGGCACGCACCGGGCCACCGACTCGGCGGTCGGGAATGGGTAGTTGCCCAGCAACAGCCCGGTACGGGCGAGTACCGGATCGTCCAATCCGACACCCGCGTCCGCCAGCGCCCGCCGGGCAACGTGCAGCGGCCACCGGACCACCGCGCCGAGCGCGGCCACGCGCTCGGCGGGCAGTCGCAGCCCCGACAGGTCGATATCCGGCTCCCGGACGAACCCGCCCACCGTCGCCGCGATATGGTGTTCGGCGTCACCCCAGGCGCCCGGGGTCGCCGGGTCGGTACCGAACACCTCCGGCCCACCCTCGCTGCGCTCGTCCGAGCCCGCCATGAGGTTGGCCCAGAACCGCTCGGGGCTGTCCGCTCCGGGGAGCAGGCAGGCGCTCCCCACGATCGCGATCGGACAGACGCTCGCCTCAGATCTCCGCTTCACGGCCTTCGCCCCTACTCTCTACCTGCGAACTTGCCGGCCAGCGTCGGGCTGAGTACCACCCGGACGCCGGTCAACCGGCACAGCGCAACCCCGTCCGGGGAGGCGGCGGTCACGTCGCACACCGCCGACCGGTCGCCGGTCTCGCGGATCTGGACCACCGCGGCGAACGGTTCGGTGTCCGGCAGCGGCGCGTACGCCTCCAGCCGTTCGATCGCCGTCGGCAGGCTCGGTGAGCCGGTGTGCCGCCGTACCGCCACCAGAACCGCCTGGAGCAGCAGGTCCGCGAGCACCGGTCGGTAGCCCGGGACCGCGTACGCCCCGTGTGCCAGCTCGTGGTCCGCAAGCCGCAACCCGACCAGCAGGCCGCCAGCGACGGGAGCCTCGGTCCGCACCCCGCGCAGCGACGGACCGTGGAACAACGTCCCGTCGTGGTACGCGGTCGTCGGTTCGCCGGCCACCGCCGGTAGTTCGATCTGAGGCGGCACGGTGGGAGGCTCGAAGAGCACCTCGCCGCCGTACCGGGGGCGGCCGGTGTCGTCGGTGACCGTCACCCGCAGCCCGTGCTCACCCGGTCCGGTGCTGAACAGCAACCCCTCCGGCGACGTGTCGTCGCCGACGACTCCCTTGAAGATTCTGAAGTCGTGTACCGCGACCGGGCTTTGGCCGCGCACCCGTGCGGCCACGTTGAGCAGGCCGCCGAGCGCCACCGTGGCCGGCAGGACCGGCACACCACCGATGGAGTGGTCGGCCAGCACCGGCTCCTTCCACAGTGGACTGAGGTTCCGGCGGATCCGGGTCGCCGCCGACGGCGACGGCACCGCCGGAGTCAGCGGCTGGTCGGTCCCGGCGACCACCACCACGTCACCGGAGCGGCCTGCGCGGAACTGGTCGACGAACAGCGCCACGCCCTGATCCCGTGGGATCAGGGTCACGCCGCGTTCGGCGAACATGCGCTCCAGTTCCGGCGTCACCATGCCGCCGGCCCACGCACCCCAGTTGATCGAGGTGACGGCGGTGCCGGGGCGCTCGCGCCGCAGCCCGCAGGCGATCCGGTTGAACGCGCTGTTGGCCACCGCGTAGTCGGCCTGTCCCCGGTTGCCGAAGAACCCGGCCGCCGAGGCGAACAGGACGATGTGACGCAGCCGCTCGCCGGCGACGGCGGCGAGCGCCGCCGTGAGTCCGTCGAGCTTCACCGCCAGGACCCGGTCGACGTCGTCGGCCCGCTTGTCGGCCACCAGCGCATCGGCGAGTACTCCGGCTCCGTGCACCACGCCCGTGATCCGGCCACGCCACGGCGTCAACGCGACGCCCAGCGCCCCGGCGTCGGTGACGTCCGCGGCCACGTAGTGGACGGACGCCCCGGTGGCCCGAACCGCCGCGAGCGTGTCACGTACCTCCCGCTCCGCGGTCAGCGACCGGTACACCCGTGCCACCTCGCGTGGGGTGGGCCGGGTGCCGCTCTCCCGCATCTGGTTGGCGATCGCGGCACGCAGGTCGGCGTCGGAAACGCCCACGGCCCACCCCGGGTCGGCGTCGGTGACCGGAGTACGGCCCACGAGCACAAATTCGCAGCCGTACTCGGCGGCCAGGGCGGTCACGCAACTCCCGGTAATACCCCGGGCACCTCCCGTCACGACCAGTACGTCACCCGGGCCAGGTGGTTCGACCCGCTGCCCATCGGGCAACGGCGCGGAGGCCGTACCAGCGGAGTCGAGGCCGACCGTCCACCGCCCGGCGTCGGCGTCCACAGCCACCTCCGCGAGGTCCTGTCGTACGTCGAGAACCTCGGCGAGCAGCGCCTCGGCCGCCCGCTCCGGTGGGAGAGCGGGATGCAGGTCGACGGCCCGGCAGAAGATTCGGGGCACTTCCACCGCGAGGGTTCGGGCCAGCCCGGCGACACCCGCCACCGCGCCCGTGACACCGGCGGTGCCGGACATCCCGGCCACCCCGTCGACACGGGTCACGGTGACGAACCCGGCACGACCGCTGGCCAGGCGCAACCCCGGCAGGGCAGCGCCGGCCAGCAGCACGGTGTCCCGGAGGACATCCCGCAGCCGCGACGGTTCGTTGACCGTCGGCAGGAAGCTGACCACCAGGTCTGCCGGCGCCGCGGCGGCGGGCAGCCCGCCGGTACGGACTGCGAACCCGAGCCGGGTCAGGGCCGCGTGGACCTGGCGGAGCAGTGGATCGGTGTCGCCGCCGACGAGTTGCGCGACCGGGTTCTCCGGGAACAGTTCGCGGCTGGTGTCGGCGGCGGGCAGGCGGAGAAGGCGCGCCTGGAATCGGCTGATCGCCGGCGCGCCGTCAGCTTTTGGGTGGTTCGCCTCCCCATTCACGGCACCGGCCATCACGTTCACGATGTCGTTGAGGACGCGCAGTTCACCCAGTGACTCCGGGGTGATCGCCGTGGCCTGCGGGAACCGGTCGCGGAGTGCCCCCATGATCTCGACCCGCTTGATGGAGTCGATGCCAAGATCGGCCTCGATGTCCATGCTCAGTTCCAACATGTCCGCGGGATAACCCGTCTTCTCCGCGACGACCTCCAGAAGCACGGCACTGATCTGGTCGGCATTGCCAGTCTGGTCGGCATTGCCAGCTCCGGCGGCCGTGGGGGCGGGCGCCGGCGCGGGGGTCACCGACACGGGCGCGGGGGCGACCGACACGGGCGCGGGCATTGTCGGCACGACCATGGGTGCCGCCGCGGCGGCTACCGGTGTTGGAGCCACCGGTCTGGGTGGCGGCGTCGGATCCGGCGTGGGCACCAGGAACGCTTCCCGGTCAGATTCCAACGAGATGACGTCGCCCGCGGGGGCGGCCGGGGCGAACCCATCCTGGGAGGGGGCGAGCTCGGTGGTGCCGGTCCCGGCTCCGGGCCGGGCCGGCAACGGCTCGGCGGTGAACGACTCGACGGTGACCGGAGCAGCCGTCGTGGCTGCCAACATCGGAGTCTGGCTCGGCATCCGGGTCGCGTGGACCTGGAGTGGGGCGGGCACCGGCTCGGTGGTGATCCGCACAGACTCCGGCGCGACACCGGACTCCCACTGCACGAGCGACCGCAGAACGTCACTCGCGTGGATGTGCGACTGACCGATCGCGACACTCTGCTCAGCCACCGCCGTCAACCCGGAAACAGTGGTCTGCGACGGCCCGCCGGAGGATGCGGCGTTGGCCAGCAGGTCGGCGACCTGCTCAGACACCCTCAGCTGGCTGCCCAGGTACTGCTGGTGCATCGCGATGTGCTGGAGGGTGATCGAGCGCAGGTCCGCCAGCGCCGAACGCACCGCCGCCGGCTCGACGGCGGACGTGGCATGCTCGCCTCCGTTGCCGGATGTCCCGTTCGCCCCGTTGCCGGATGTCCCATTGCTCCCGTTCGCCGCTGTCCCATGGGTCCCGTTGCTCGCGGCTCCGTTGGTCGGTGTTCCGTCCGCGGTCCCATTCGTCGGGGTTCCGTTGGCCGGGGTTGCGGTGGTCGGGGTTCCATCGACCGCGACCCCGTTGCCCGGAGCCATGGCGGCCGGGGCGGTCATGCCGGCCATGCCGGCCATGCCGGCCGGGGCAACGGAGTGGGGGGCGTGGGCCTGGTAGCCGGAGTTCAACGCAGCCTCGTAATCGGCCCGACGCTGCGGTGGTACGTAGTTCACGCCGTTCAACTTGATCTCCATTCTCTTCTTGGCCACCGGTGGCCGGTCGTCCGCGGCGGTGTAGCGGTTGAATCCGTGCAGTGGCAGGCCGAGAACGGCCAAGCGGGCCGCCAGCCTCTTGAGCGCCCGGTCTGAGTCGGCACCCGGGCCCGGGTCGGCGCTGAGCACCCGTACGTCGGCGTGGTCCCGCAGGATCTGACGGGTGAGCCCCGACAGCACCCCGCGGGGGCCGAACTCCACGAAGGTGCGGCAGCCCGCGTCGTACATCTGGCGGATGCGAGGGCCGAACGCCACCGGCTTGACGAGTTGCTGCACCAGAACATTCCGGTTGGCGGCCGGATCGTCGCCGTACCCGGCGTCGGCGGTGTTGGGGTAGACGGGTACCTGTGGCCCGTCGATCCGCACCGTCGCCGCGACCTCCGCGAACGGAGCGACGGCGTGCGCCACGTAGCGGGTGTGGAAGGCGGCGGACACCGGCAGTTCCTGTACGTGCAGGCCAGCCGCGCGAGCGGCGGCGCAGAAGTCAGCCATCGCTTGGGTACCGCCACCGACGACGACCTGCTGGGGGGCGTTGCGGTTGCACACGACCACATCGGCCCGGCCGACGAGCAGTGGCGCGAGTTGCTGCTCGTCGGCCCGGACGGCGGCCATCGCGCCACGGTCCGTCGCGCCGGGCGGCAGCGTCGCCATCGCCGCGCCCCGCGCGGTGGCCAGGGTGAGGAACGCCTGGTCTGTCAGGGATCGGGCGGCCCACAGGGCGGTCAACTCGCCGAAGCTGTGACCGATCACGGCGTCCGGCGCGAAGCCGAGTTCGCTGAGGTAGCGGTACTGGCCCATGGACAGGGCGCCGATGGCCGGCTGGGCGTACCGGGTACGCCGCAGCACCTCCTCCTGGGCCGTGCGCTCGGTGTCGGAAAACGCCGGCGGCGGGAAGACAATCCGGCTGAGCGGCTCGTCCCCCGACATCGCGAGGGTGGCCGCGTCCCACGCCTCCCGTACCGGCGGCACGGCCATGGTGGCCTCGGCGCCCATCCCGACGTACTGCGAGCCCTGTCCGGCGAACATGGCCGCCACCTGGCCCAACTCGGCCGCCCGCTGGCGGTACCACACGCCCTCCGGCAGGTCGAACGCGTTGACGGCGGCGCGCTCGCGCAGCGCGGTCAGCGCCCGGTCGCGCAGCTCGGTGGCGTCTTGCGCCCCGGTCGCGACGAACCCGATGCGTGCCGCGTCGGCCGGAATGCCGTCAGCCGTGCGGGGCATTCCGTCCGGCAGGTTTTCCACCGCCTCGACAAGCGCGGCGCGGTCGGCGGCGTGCCAGAGGTGGACCTTCGCGGCGGGGTGCAGCACGTGCAGTGCGGTGCCGGTCGGATCGTGTTCCTGGAGCAGACAGTGGAAGTTCGTCCCGCCGAAGCCGAACGACGACACGGCCGCCCGCCTGACCGGCCGGTGCGGCTCCCGCAGCCAGGGGCGGGTACGGGTGTTCACGTAGAACGGAGAGTTGGGGAAGTCGACGTCGCCCCGCGGCTGCTCCACGTTGATCGTCGGCGGCAGGATCTTCTGGTGCAGGGCCAGGGACACCTTGATCAGGGACGCCGCGCCGGCTGCCGCCTTGGTGTGGCCGATCTGCGACTTCACACTTCCGACCGCTGCGAACTGCCGGTCGTCGGTGGCGCCGCTGTAGACCTCCAGCAGGGCTGACATCTCGGTCATGTCGCCGACCTTGGTGCCGGTGCCGTGACACTCGATCAGGCCGACCGTCTCGGGACCGAACCCGGCCTCGTGGTACGCCCGGTGCAGCGCCACGACCTGACCTTCGCGGCGAGGCGCGTAGATGCTCTTGAATCGTCCGTCGCTGGAGGCCCCCATGCCACGGATCACGCTGTAGATCCGGTCGCCGTCCCGCTCCGCGTCGGCCAGCCGCTTCAGCGCCAGCATCCCCATGCCCTCGCCGATCAGGGTGCCGTCGCAGTTCTGGTCGAACGGGCGGATCGTGCCGCCGCGCGACAGGGCCGGCGTCTTCGAGAAGCACAGGTACATCAGGATCGTGTTCTCGGCGTCGCAACCCCCGGACAGCATCAGGTCGGCCCGGCCGGATTCCAGTTCGTCGATCGCCATCCGCACCGCCGCCAGGGAACTGGCGCAGGCGGCGTCGATGGTGCAGTTGATGCCGCCGAGGTCCAGGCGGTTCGCGATCCGGCCGGCAACGACGTTGCCGAGCATGCCGGGGAACGAGTGCTCCTCCCACGGCGCGAACGCCTTGACGAACGTGTCCGCGATGTGTTCGACGTCGGCCTCCGAAAGCCCGCAGCTACGCACGACCTCCTTGAGCACCGGGGTCTGAAGCCGGGTGGCCAGGGGCTGGGTGAGCGAGTTGGCACCGGTGATCCCCAGCACCACGCCGGTCCGGGCGGGGTCGTACCAGTCCGCTTCGGTGCCGGCGTCGACCAGGGTCTGCTTGGCGACGACCAGACTGAGCAACTGGAGCACGTCTGTGACCCCGAGGATGTTGGGTGGCAGCCCGAACTCCATCGGGTCGAACCCCACGTGGGGCACGAACCCGCCTCGGGTGGCGTACGTCTTGTCGGCGGCGTTCGGGTCGGGGTCGTAGTGGTCCTCTGGACGCCAGTGGGTCGGCGGTACCTCGGTGATGCAGTCGGCTGCCTCGTACACGTTGCGCCAGAACTCGCGCAGGTTGGTGGCCTGCGGGAACAGTCCGCCAAGGCCGACGACGGCGATGCCGTCCTTTCCTCTGCTGTCAGACATGGTGGAAGCTCCGTTCATCCTGCCGATCGCCCGACGCAGGCACCGGTGGCGTGGCCTCGGCGCGGAGAACCGCGGCGATGGTGTCGACAGCCGCGGCGTCGGAAAGCATCGAGTAGTGGTCGCCCGGGCAGCGGACGACCGTCAGGTCGTCGGTGAGCTGGTCCCAGCCGAGGGGTTCGGGCGTGTCCAGCAGGCTCCCCTCGGGACGGATGAGGGTCACTGGCACGCCGGCCGTACCGGCGTGGAAGCCGGTGCAGATCAGGTTGTTGCGACGTAGGCCGGCTTCGAAGACGCGGTACACCTTGCCCAGCCCGGCCACGCTGGTGTCCGGCGGCACGGCACCGGTCGACACCGCCGCGCTGAGCACGTCACCGAGGGTCGGTGGGCTGTCGTGGGCCGGCAACGGCAGGGTGACACCGCGCTTCGCGCCGAGGAACATGGCGAACCAGGACAGGAGCATCTCGGAGCCGAGTTCGCCGTCGTCCTTGGTGTAGTCCGGTACCGGGGCGATGCTGTCCAGCACGACCAGCCGCCGGGGCAGTTCGGCCGGGCCCAGGCGTCCGGCCAGTTCGTGGGCGATGACGCCACCGAACGACCATCCGGCCAGCATCCAGGGATCACCGGTGGCGAGGGCCCCGGCGGTACGCAGTTCGCGCTCCACCGTCGCGGCCATCTCGCCGATGGTCGTGCGCGGCTGCCCGCCGTACAGCGCCGAGGCGGTGTACTCGGGTACCTGGTCCAGGTCCACCAGCCACAGCGTCACCGCGGGAGCGGTGTCCGTGGACCGGGCCAGGGTGTCGGCGAGGGATCGGTACACGGCACCGGGTAGCGCACCCGGATGCGCCAGGACCACCGTGGCGGTTGCGTCGTCGGCGGTGCCGTACCGGCGGACCACGGGCCGGGCTCGCGGGTCAGCCCTGCGTGTGCGCACGGCCCTGCTCCGAGACGATATGGGCGGAAAGCTCCGCGATGGTCGGGTGGTACCACAGAGCCGTGGTCTCCAGCTCGAAGCCGAGCCAGCGCTCCAGCTCCCCGGCGAGGATCAGCGCCTCGGTCGAGTCCAGTCCGAAGTCGTCGAAGTACGTGTCCGGCGACACCTGCGAAGGCTCGGTCCCGAGTCGGCTGGCGACCTTTTCGAGCAGCCAGTCCCGGACCATCTGCTCGGTGAGCGCGGTGGGGGCCGTGTGGTTGTTCGTCATCGCTTCCTGCCTTGGGGTATGTGGGGGTTACTGGTGGTTCCGTGCCTGCCGCACTACGGCCTCGGCCGCCGACAGCCCCGAGTCGAATCCGGACTCGTGCGAGCCGATGATGTCGATGCCCAACTTGCGGGAATGGACGTACGAGCCGGCGAAGGCGACCCGCGAGTCCGGCGTCACCACGATGTCCCGGATGTCGCGCTGCATTTCCCGCACGTCGGTCGTGATGACCGGGTGGCGGTACTGGAAGCTCTTGATGACCCGCTCGGGCTTCACTTCGTCCGGGTAGTCCAGCGTGAGGAAGTAGTCCGTCTCGCTGCTGAATTCGTGAAGAGAATTCAGGTAATAGACGACCCACGCCTTGACGTCCCTGCCAGCACCGATCTTGCCGTAGTTCCAGCTACGCCAGACACTACGGTCGGCGACCATGCAGGAACGGTCGGTGTGCAGTACGACATCGGTGGTGTGGTACTCAATGCCACGCAGCCGGGACTGCTGGCGGTTCGGGCTCCGTACGATCCGCATTGCGTCGTCCGCGTGCGTGGCGACGATCACATGATCAAATCTGGCCGAATCGGTCGACGTGCTGACGTCCACTCCGTCGGTGTCCTCGGTCACGGCGAGTACCGGTGTGTTCAGCCGCACCTGGCCACCACCCCGCTCGATCTCGGCCAGCGCACGCCGTACGTAACTGACGCTGCCCCCGGTGACGGTCAGCCACGGGGCCCGCCGGCCGCCCAGCCCTTCCCCGCCGTGGGCCATGAAGAACGCGATGATCGTGCTGGCGGGCATCTGCCAGATCCGGTCGGCCGGCACAGACCACGCGGCCGTCGCGATGAGTACGACGAAGCCGTACCGGAACGCCTCGCTGTAACCGTTGCGGTCGAGGTACTCCCCCAACGGGATCTCGGCCTGCTTGCGCAGGAAGTGTCTGGGACCTTCCCGATAGAAGCGCGCGGCCTCCTCGTGCAGCAGCAGGAATTCGGAGTCGTACGTGCCCCGTACCTGCTCGACGTCGAGTTCCAGATCGTCAGAGACGTAACTGCGCTGCCGGTCCCGGTCGAAGAAGCAGAACCGCCCCGGGTGATTCTGGGTTGCCACTCCCAATTCAGCGAAGAAATCAGCTATCAGCGGATAGTGCTCCGCATTGAAGACAATAAAGGCGGTGTCGAGACCAATTGTGCGCCCGGCATCGGTGACCTCAACTGTGTGCGCGTGCCCGCCTGCCGTCGCAGAGCCTTCGAACAGGGTCACGTCCGCCTCATTGCGGAGTCGATAGGCCGCCGATATACCGGAGATTCCAGCACCGACGACTGCGATCCGTGGCCTCACCGATACCTCCATTTCTGGGCAGGGGTCAGCTCGCCCCAAACTGGCGATTACGCGTTGCCAGAAGGTTCGATTTCGATTAGTCGTCAACCATCGCGTCGCCAGTCGCGACCGGCGGCGCCGGTGGGAGAGCCGAAGGGGACGCCACCGGATCGAGCGGCCGGGTGCGGGTCGCCACGGTCGGGGCGTCCAGCGACGCCGAGCGGCCGGCGGGCCGGACATCGTTGTCCGCTGTTCGTGAGCTGGCTATGTGGTGGAACGTGAAGCCGGCGGGCCCGGTCGGGACCACACCGGTCGCGAGATCGGCCAGCAGGTACCGGGTACCCCGCTCAGGCAGTTCAGAAGAGCTCGAATTCAGGACTGAGGGAGCCGCCCCCGGGACGGGACACCGACCGGGCCGGAGCGGCCCCCGGCCCGCCCAGGACCTGGCTTGGGCGTGGTACGCCAGGGTTCCCGCCAGCCAACGCGGCAGGTCACCGGCCGTCCCGGGCGCGAGGTCGTGGTACGGGGACGTGGCGGGCGCGATGGGCGCGATGGTGTGGGTGGCCACGTTCCGGGGGGTCGTGGGTTGCGCTGTCAACACGTGGTTCTCCCGAATAGTCGGGCTGGTGTCGCACACAGCGTGACGAGAGTCGGTCGCCGGTGAACGACCGTCATCCTGACCGGAGCGAGACGCAGGTTCCTCACGGTGAGCTCCTTCAATTGAATTCGGCTGGGACATTGGACGTCGTCGGAGCCACAGCTGCCGCTCATGGCGGCTATTGACAGCAGACTCGCTCAGACGCAGAACCTCTCGCCCCACCGGGCGGGCCACAGTCCTACGTGAAATCGGCCTTGGATGAATCCGTCACTCGCTTTCCCCGCTTTCCGGCCACCCAACGTGGCGTGGCTCCTTCACCTCCGACAAGCCCTGACGAACCCGGCGGTCAAATCAGGGACTACAGCAGAATGACCGATATCCCACCAATGTGTCAAGCCTTTTGTCCACTCCAGGCAAGAAACTTGACAAACTATGCTAGGTGGCCGGTTGACACTATTCAGAACCCGTCCGCTACCCGGCGGGCCCCGGGACGTTTCCAAGATCGGTGAATCGGACCTAAGGAGTCTCCGAGAGCAGGTCGGCGAGGACGGCCCCGGGATCCCGGTCCGGGGGTCCCGCCGGCCACCACCGCGCCCCCGAACGGGGACCAGGAGCGGAATGGTCGTCCGACCGCTGCCGGTACGGGTACCAGCGCCCGTCCCGGCCGTACCGGAGCTGGACCCCACGACCCGGCACCGTCCAGCGGTTCCGCCATTCGCGGAGTTCCGGGAACTGCTCACCGTCGGCTGCCAACCCGGCGCGGGCCCGCGCCATGTCGAGCTTCGGAGGTGTCCACGGCTCCGCCAGCGTCTGGAGACCGGCGAGCCCGCCGTACCGCCAAGCCGCCACCTCGCGGGCCAGGTCGGGTCGCGGGTACCGGTCGGGATGGATGGCCGCGAACCGTACCGTGTCCTGCCATTCGGTCAGCACCGGCGCATCCCCGGCCAGCAGCCCCCGGGCCCGCACCGCCGCGTCTGCGACGAGCAGCCGGAGCGCGGCCGGGTCAACCCCGGGTCCTTCCGGAACCACCAGTTCGGCGGGCGGTCCGTCGGGCGGTGGCCCTCGATCCGGAAGCGGTGCCGGAGTCGCGGCGTACGCCTCGGCGGCGGGCGTCCCCGCGGCCGGGACCAGATCCGCGACGGCTGGGGCGTCACGCCGCCGCAACCCCTCCAGTAATTCGGACTGCCCCCGGCCCCGCATCAGCAGCAACACGAACGGGTCCTCGTCGAGTAACCAGGCTGCCTGGTAGCACAGTGCGGCGGCGTGCTTGCACGGGTAGCCCCAGTCCGGGCAGCCGCACTCCGGCTCCAGGTCACCGACGGTGGGCAGCAGCCGCACCCCGGCGTCGGCGGCAGCCGCCACCAGATCGTGCGGCATGTCGCCGTCCAACAGCGCGGCGATGTGTCCGGCACGGGCCGCCACCTCGGCCAGGAACCGCTCCCAGTCCGGCTCGCCCAACCGTTCGACGTACACGGTGGTCTGGTACGGCACGGCGTGACTGCCGTACACCGGAGCCGAGATCCGGCCGGGACTGACCGTGATCGGCCCGACCCGGCCGGCTCGCGCGTAGGTCCGGCCGCGTGCCAGCCGGCCCTGGTCCAGCGAGGTCTCCTCCATGGCCTGGGTCCAGGCCCGGCCCCACCAGGTCCGGCCGCGTACCGCCCCGCGGCGCGGTGGGAAGGCGGGGAAGGTGCGTCCGGTCACCGGACCCCCCGCAATTCGACCAGCTCGGCCAGTTCGGTGTCGGTGAGTTCGGTCAGCGCCGCCTCCCCGGTGGCCAGCACCGCGTCGGCGAGTTCGCGCTTGGCGGCGAGCATCTGCGCGATCCTGTCCTCCACGGTGCCTTCGGCGATCAGCCGGTGCACCTGTACCGGACGGGTCTGCCCGATCCGGTACGCGCGGTCGGTGGCCTGGTCCTCCACGGCCGGGTTCCACCACCGGTCGTAGTGGATCACGTGGTCGGCGCGGGTCAGGTTGAGGCCGGTGCCACCGGCCTTCAGGGACAGCAGGAACACCGGCACCTCGCCGGCCTGGAACCGCCGCACCATCTCGTCCCGGGCCAGCACCGGAGTGCCGCCGTGCAGCAGTTGCGCGGCGACGCCGCGGTGTCGCAGGTGCCGTTCGATCAGCCGGGCCATCGTGACGTACTGGCTGAACACCAGCACCTCGCCGGCCTCCGCGAGGATCGTGGTCACCAGTTCGTCGAGCAGTTCCAGCTTGCCGGAGCGGCCGGCGAGTCGAGGCTCGGCTTCCTTCAGGTAGTGCGCCGGGTGGTTGCAGATCTGTTTCAGCCCGGTCAGCAGCTTCATCACCAGCCCGCGGCGTTCCATTCCGGTGCTGGCCCGGATCCCGGCCATGGTCTCGCGAACCACCGCTTCGTACAGTCCGGCCTGCTCGGCGGTGAGCGGCACCGGTTGGTCGGTCTCGGTCTTCGGGGGTAGTTCGGGTGCGATCCCGGGGTCGGACTTGCGGCGGCGCAGCAGGAACGGACCCACCAGCCGGGCCAGCCGCTCCGCCGCCACGGGGTCCCGGTCGCTCTCGATCGGCTTCGCCCACCGGCTGCGGAAGCCGCCCAGCGTCCCCAGCAGTCCGGGCGTGGTCCAGTCGAGGATCGCCCACAGCTCCGAAAGGTTGTTCTCGACCGGGGTGCCGGTGAGCGCGACCCGGGCCCGCGCCGGGATGGCACGGAGCGCCCTGGCCGTGCCGGATCGGGGGTTTTTCACGTGCTGCGCCTCGTCCGCCACCACCAGCCCCCACTGGTGTCCGGCGAGCCGGGCAGGGTCGATCCGCATCGTGCCGTACGTGGTGAGCACGAATCCCTCGGTCGCGCCGTCCAGGTTGCGGCCGGTGCCGTGGAAACGGCGTACCGGAGTGCCCGGCGCGAACCGTTCGATCTCCCGTTCCCAGTTGCCGAGCAGTGATGCCGGGCAGATCACCAGCGTCGGATGGTCCGGCTGCCGGTGCAGGTGCAGCGCGATCAACGTGATCGTCTTACCGAGCCCCATGTCGTCGGCCAGGCAGCCGCCGAGGCCGAGCGCGGTGA
Source organism: Micromonosporaceae bacterium (assembly GCA_036375165.1). GTDB lineage: Bacteria > Actinomycetota > Actinomycetes > Mycobacteriales > Micromonosporaceae > WHSM01. Next base: position 16,357 of record DASUSI010000150.1, read on the forward strand.
GCCGGTCCAGCCAGCGCAGACCTTTGAGCTGATACGCCCGCAGGGTGGCCTTCAGCGCCGCCGGCTGCGGGGCCGGCTGGGGGTCCTCGGTGAGTCGTTGCCGCAGCCGCTCCAGCCAGCCGGTCGTCGCGACCGGAATCGGCGTGCCGGCGACCTCGACGGTGCCGGTGAGCGCCGCACCGAGCCCGTCGATCGCGGTGAGCGGTGGCAGCCGGCGCTGTCGGGCCCGGTCGATCAGCCCCGGGTCCACCACGGTCCACTGGTCGCGCAGCCGTACCACCGGGCGGTGTGCCTCGGCGAGCCGGTCCAGTTCCGCTTCGGTGAGCGGCTGGTCCCCGAGTGCGATCCGCCAGTTGACCGCCAGCATCTCGGCCAGGCCGAACCAGCCCGGCAGGTCGTCGTCGGTGGTCTCCGCCGGTGCCACGACCGCGGTCGCGGTCAGCTCGCGTACCAGGTGTTTCGGCCAGTGCACGTCGACCGCGACGGCTGCCAGCCGGGAGGCGCCGGTGGTGATCAGGTCGGTGAAGTCCGCGTCGGTCAGCTCCAGCCGGTCCGGCACCGACAGCTGCAACAGTCGGTCCAGTACCGGCCAGGCTCGGGCGGCCCGGCGGACCGCGAGGATGGTGTCGATCCGGGCCCGGCTGCCGAACCGGTCGTCGGCCCGGTGCCACAGCTCGGCGGCGTCGGCGACCAGTCCGGGGTCGGCCAGGCTGTGCACCTGCACCACGACGGCCAGCGAGCCGGATTCGTCCGAGACGAGCGCCCGGAGCGAGATCCGTACCCCCGCGTCGAGCCCGGCGGCCACTTCCCGGGCCCATCCGGTGAGCTGCGGTACCGGCTGCGGCTCGACCGCCGCGAACCCTGACCAGCCGGTGACGTGCCCGGCAGCCGGGCTGCGCGGGATCGTGTCGGCCACCGCGTCCAGGAAGTCGCGGAGCAGCCGTTCCGGGTCCGGGAGCAGCGGCTCGCCGGGTGCCCCGGGCAGGGCGACGGCACGGGCATGCGGCGGCATGGCGGCGGCGAGTTCCCGCAACCACCGGGAGTCGTCAGGGTGCAGCGGACCGGCCCGCCAGGCGTCGAAGCCGGCACCCGAGACCCCGGGCAGGATCCGGCCCCGCGCGACCAGGTGCAGTGCCAGCGTGGTGGCAGCGCCCCAGAACCGTGGGGCCGGGTGGGCCCGGTCCGCGTGCCGGGCGGCGAGCAGCACCGGGATCGCGTCGGCGACCGACCACCAGGAAACTGGCACGGACCGCTGTCGGATCGAGTCGCCTTCCGGCACGACGACGGTCAACTGTCCGGCGCCGCCGGGATCCCAGAACGCGATCCGTCCGGTACGGGGCGGGTCCGACGGCTGGAACACGACCGGACTTTCGATCAGGTTCGCCGCGACCACCCGTACTCTCTCTCTATCTCGGCCGGCTGGTTGGCAACCACCCCGCCGGAACCCCGGAAACTTCGTATGCCGTACAGAGTAGCGTAACATCGTACGGTGTACAAAGATTCGTTCGTTCCGGCAGAATGACGTCCGTGACAACGGAGTTCAGCGGTGGCGGAGATCCCGACCGGAGCCTACGGCTGCTCTGGCAGGCCCCGGAAGGACGCCGTCGCGGCCCCCGCCCCAAGCTGAGCGTGGAGCAGATCACCCACACCGCGATCCGGCTGGCCGACGCCGAAGGGCTGACCGCGGTGTCGATGCGCCGAATCGCCGAGAAACTCGGGGTCTCGGCGATGTCCCTGTACACCTACGTGCCGGGCAAAGCGGAGCTGATCGACCTGATGGTGGACGCGACACTCGGCGAGGCCGGGCGACGCTTTGAGGCCCGCGGCTGGCGGGAACGGTTGACCGCGATCGCCCGGGAGAGATGGGCGCTCTACCACCGGCACCCCTGGATGCTCCAGGTCGCCACCCATCGGCCCGCGCTCGGCCCGAACCTGATCGCGAACTACGACCACGAGCTACGCGCCGTGGACGGCATCGGCCTGACCGACCTCGAAATGGACTCCGTGATCAGCCTGATCACCGGATACGTGCAGGGCGCCGCCCGGTCCTCCGTGGAGGCGGCGGACGTGGAACGGCGTACCGGGATAACCGACCACCAGTGGTGGCAGGCGCACGCGCCCTTGTTGGAGCGGGTGTTCGACGCCGACCGGCACCCACTGGCCGCCCGGGTGGGAGCCGCGGCCGGGGAGGCGTATCAGGCTGCCTCCGCACCCGCTCACCAGTTCGAGTTCGGCCTACGACGGATCCTGGACGGGATCGACGTGCTGGTCCGCACCCGCGTCGCCGGCAACGGCCGCACCACAGGCCCCCGCACCGCTGACCCCCGCACCACAGTGGATCCCGGAGCCTAGGCGTCCGGATCGGACTGTCCAGAGTCCAGCGACTTCCCTCGGATCGGGACGATCACCGGACCGGTGTCGCCGGGAATCACCCGGACCCGGGCACCGTAGTGCCGCGCCAGGTGAGCCTCGGTGAGCACCTCGGCCGGATCGCCGGAGGCCACCACCCGCCCGGCGTCGAGCAGCACCAGCCGCTCCGCGTACTCCCCCGCGATCACCAGGTCGTGCATGGTGCAGAGCACGGTCAACCGCTCGGCCCGGCGCAACGCGTCGACCAGTTCCAGCACCTCCTGCTGGTGCCCGATGTCCAGGGCGCTGGTCGGTTCGTCCAACAGCAGTACGGTCGCGCCCTGGGCGAGCGCGCGGGCCAGGAACACCCGTTGCCGCTCCCCTCCGGACAGCGTGTGCAGTGGCCGGTCGGCGAACCCCGCCAGGTCAAGCTGACCCAGCAGGTCGGTGACCACCCGCACGTCGTGTCGGCTCTCCCGGCCGAGCATCGGGATGTACGGGGTACGACCCAGCAGCACGTACTCCAGCACCGCCATGCCCGGCGGTACCACCGGCGACTGCGGCACCAGCGCCACGGTCCGGGCCCGCTGCCGGCGTCGCATACTCCGCACCGGTACGCCGTCCAGTTCCACCGAGCCGTCGAACCCCAGCAGGCCCGCCACCGCTCGCAGCAGGGTCGACTTCCCGGCGCCGTTCGGCCCGATCACCGTGACCCAGGCTCCGGTGGGGACCGACAGGTCGACCCCGCGCAGCACGTCCGTCCGATCCAGGCGTACCGAAACGTCCCGGACCTCGATCGCCGTCATACCGGCACCCGCCGGGCGGAGCGCAGCACGACCACGAAGAACGGCGCCCCGAAGAACGCGGTCACCACCCCGATCGGCAGTTCCGCCGGGGCGAGCAGGGTCCTCGCCAGGACATCCATGCCGGCCAGGAATGCCGCGCCGAACAGCACACACAGCGGCAGGATCACCCGGTAGCTGTACCCGGCCACCAGCCGGATCAGGTGCGGCACGATGATCCCCACGAATCCGATCAGTCCGCTGACCGACACCGCCGCGGCGGCCCCCAGCGAGGCGGCGGCGAGCAGCAGGTAGCGGCTGCGCTGCGGGTGCAGCCCGAGACTGGCGGCCTCCTCGTCGCCCACCCCGAGTACGTCCAGCCGCCGGCCCTGGCTCAGCATCACGGCGGAGGTCACCACGGCGTACGGCAGCAGCAGCCATACGTCGTGCCACCCGGAGACCGCGAGCTGGCCCAGCACCCAGGAGTAGACCTGCTGGATCGTGTCGGAGTTGCGCTGCAACAGATAGGTCTGGATCGCGGTGAGGAAGTTCGCGACCGCCACCCCGGCCAGCACCAGCGTGGCGGCCGACCGGAACCGCTGCCCGCCCACCCCGAGCGCGTAGCTCAGCACCACCGCGCCCAACGCGCCCACGAATGCCGCCGCGGGCAGTTCCACCGGGGTCTCAACCGGAATCTCGCGGCGGACCAGCACCGCGATGGTCGCCCCCAGTCCCGCCCCCGCCGCGACCCCGAGCAGGTACGGGTCGGCGAGCGGGTTGCGGAACACCCCCTGGTAGGCGCCGCCGGACACCGCCAGCAGCGCCCCCACCAGCAGGGCGAGCACCGCCCGAGGCAGTCGCAGCTCCCACACGATGGCGGCCTGCCGCTCGCCGAGACCGCTCGTCAGGTCGACGCCGGGGAGGTGGTCGAGCAGTTCGGCCGCCACCGCCCCGGGCGGCAGGGTCGTGGGGCCGATCGCCACCTCCGCGACCAGGGTCACGGCGACGGCGACCAGCCCGGCCGCGAGCCAGCCGACGGTCGCCCTGGGGCTGCCAGGGCGGGTCGACGGGCCAGCGAGCGTCACTACGGCTTCGCGCCCGCTGCCGCGTCGACCGCGATCCGCAGCAGTTCCACCACCCGCGGCCCCCACCGGGAGGCGATGTCGTCGTCGAGCGGGTGGATCTGCTTGCCGCGCACCGCCGAGAGCTTGTCCCAGCCCGGCCGCTTGACCACGGTCTCGGCCGACTGGCCGCAGCACTTGGTGTCGGCGAGGAAGATCAGGTCGGGGTCGCTGTCGACCACGTACTCCGCCGACAGTTTCGGGTATCCGGTGCCGTCCTTGTCGGCCTTGTCGGCGATGTTCTGCAGGCCGGCGAGGGCGAGCACGGATCCGATGAAGGTCTTCGAGGCGACCGAGTGCAGTTGCGGGTCCAGTTCGTAGTAATAGGTCAGTGGCGCGGTGCGCTTGGGCAGGTCCCGGGTGAGCTTCTCGATATCCGAGGTCATCCGCTCCACCACGTCGGTCGCGGCGTCGGTGTGACCGGTCAACGTCCCGAGGTTTTTGAGCTGCTGGTATGAGTCGTCCACTGTGGTCGCCGCCGGGGCCAGGTACACCGGGATCTTCAGCTTGCGCAGGCTCGCCACGACGTCGTTGGCGTCGTAGGAGAGCACCACGAGGTCGGGGTCGTACCCGGCGATGGCGTCGGCGTTCGGTTTGAAGCCGGAGAGCTTGGTACGCGGTGCGTTCTGCGGGAAGTTGGACAGTTCGTCGACCGCGGTGACCTGCTTGCCGGCATCCACCGCGAACAGCATCTCGGTGGCGGTCGGCGACAACGACACGATCTTGGTCGGCTGCTCCGGCACGGTGACCGAACCGTCCGGCCCCTGCACGGTGGCCGGGAACTGTCCGCCGGTTGGTTTCGGCGCTTCGCCGGTGGGCGGCTTGTCGCTTCCGCAACCGGTGAGCGCGAGCGCGGCGGTGAGCGTGGCCGCGAGAGCCAGGGTTCTACGTTTCATCTGCTGCCTCCTGTCGGGTCGAGGGTGGGTGGCTTCGCCCGACAGAAGTCGTGCGAGGCGCCCGTTCCTCGAGAGCGCTGATCGCAGCCCGTACCGCAGGCGACCTGGCTTGTCCGTCGGCGGTGGGCACCGCCGGGGCATCACAGTTGCGGGACAGCGCCGGAGTCTCACCGGCTTCGCTGTGGTACGGCTGCACAGACCGTACCCCGTGACCGCGGGTGAGCCATCGTGGACCAGGCCGGGAAGGTGGAATTCGCCACTGGCGTCGGAGGACGACCAGCGGTCAGTCGCGGTCTTCGTTCCCGTTTGTGCGCTGGTCCCCGCCGGCAGGCTCGTCCTCGCCCGCGAGAGCGGCGCGCAGCCGTTCTTTTTGCTCGGCCCGTTGCCGTCGGGCCTCGATGATCTCTACGGCCAGTTCGTCGCGCCACCGCCGGAGCAGGAAGTACGACAACAGCATCGAACCCAGCAGCGCGATCATCAGGGTGAGGAAGATGTTCAGTCGGAGCGGCAGCAACACCAGCACCGCGAGCACCAGCAGTCCGACCCGGCCCAGGGTGTACTTGACCGCGGCACTCACTGGTCCGCCTCCCGGTCCGCCAGTTGCCGGATCCCGAAGAACCAGGTCGGAGCGTAGACCAGGGCCGCCGCGGCCACCCCCGCCGCGCCGCTGATCAGGCTCGGCAGGCCGGACAACAGCCCGGTCACCACGATCCCGAGCCCGAACGACAGCACGCCGCCCGCCAGGGCCATCAGCAGCCGGCTGCGGGTGCCACGCCAGGCGCGGAACTCCTCCACGTACAACCAGAAGGCCATCAGGCCACCCAGCCAGCCGCTGGTTCCTCCGAGTTCGCCGATCCCGACCCACGTCGACAGCAGGTCGATCACTCCTACCGCGAGGATTCCGATCACCAGCAGCACCGCCACCACTTCCAGGAAGTGGCGGAACGTGGTGATCCGTCCCTTGCTGTTGCGGCGGGGCCACGCGGTGGCCCGCTCGGCGCTGGCGCGTTCCGGCTGTGAGTAGTCGTACGTCAGATGTTCGTCGGTGGTGCGCTCCTCGGGCGGCACCCGATCCGGATCCTTGGTCATCACAGCCGCCTACAGGGTGATGGGCTGGGGCTGCGCCCGCCGCTCGGCCTGCGACGGTGGCCCGCCGTACTCGCGTACCACCTGGTACCTGGTGTTGCGTTCCACCGGAGTGAACCCGGCGTCCCAGATCAGGTGTAGCAGGTCCTCCCGGTGCATGGTCTCCGGGGTCCCGTAGGAATCCGCGTCGTGGGTGATCTTGTACTCCACAACCGAGCCGTCGAGGTCGTCCACCCCGAAATTCAGCGACAACTGCGCCACGGACAGTCCGTGCATCACCCAGAAACACTTCACGTGCGGCACGTTGTCGAACAGCAACCGGGACACCGCGAACGTCTTCAGCGACTCGGCGGGCGAGGCCATGGTGGTCCGGGCCTGCAACCGGTTGCGGACCTTGCCGTCCTGGGAGTCGTAGAAGTCGTGCTGGTAACGCAGCGGGATGAAGACCGCGAAGCCGCCGGTCTCATCCTGCAGCTCACGCAGCCGCAGCACGTGGTCCACCCGGTGCCGGGGCTCCTCGACATGCCCGTACAGCATGGTGGACGGGGTCTTCATACCTTTGCGGTGCGCCAGCCGGTGGATCCGGGACCAGTCCTCCCAGTGGGTCTCGTGGTCCACGATGTGCTGGCGTACCTCCCAGTCGAAGATCTCCGCGCCGCCGCCGGTGAGGGATTCCAGGCCGGCGTCGATCAGCTCGTCGAGGATCTCGTCCGCGGGCTTGCCGGAGATTTTCTCGAACCACTGGATCTCGGTCGCGGTGAAGCACTTCAGCGAGACGTTCGGCAAGGCCGCCTTCAACTCCCGCAGCACCCGCGGGTAGTAGCGCCACGGCAGGGTGGGGTGCAGGCCGTTGACGATGTGCAACTCGGTGAGCTGCTCGTTCTCCATCTCCTTGGCCTTGGCGACCGCTTCCTCAACCCGCATCGTGTACGCGGCCTTCTCCCCCGGCTTGCGCTGGAAGGAGCAGTACGCGCAGGACGCGCTGCACACGTTGGTGAGGTTCAGGTGCCGGTTGATGTTGAACATCACCCGGTCCCCGTTCAGCTCGGCCCGCTTCTGGTGCGCCAGCCGCCCCAGCCAGGCCAGTTCGTCGCACTCGTACAGGGCGATCCCGTCCTCCCGGCTGAGCCGCTCCCCCGCGGCGACCTTCGCCTCGATCTCCCGCTTCAGCGCTTCGTCCATGTGGCGAGCGTACGCGTCAGAACCGGGGCCGGTACCGGCCGGCGAGCGTGCACTGTGGTGCCTGACGCATCGCCCACTCGGATGAGTACCCGTGACACAATCGGACAACATCGATGACGGGAGCCTGACAGCTCACCTGGAACTGTCAGACAAACCGTCGTACGGTGGACAGCGCACGGCACTTGCGGGGGCCTCCGGGTCGTGCGACGACATCGAGGTCGGACACAGCGGGGTCGACGGATGCGGAATCTGAAAACGTCGTGGCACCGGAGCTGGGCTCGCTCGCTGGGGGCCCTGGGACTGGCCGGAGCGATGCTCCTGGGTGCCGCCGCACCGGCCCTCGCGGACCCCGGGAATCCGACCCCACCGGATTCCGGTGCCCGGCCCAACCCCAGCGGTGGCGCGCCACAGGTGCCGGGGCAACCCGGTACGCCGGGGCAACCCGGTGCCGGGGGCCTGCCGGCCGGCGGGCAACCGGGCGTGCCCGGCACGGCCGCGCCGCAGGTCAACCCGCCCCCGCTCGGCCCGCTCGCGTCCCAGATCACCGTCGAACAGCAGGCCGTGGAAATGCTGGGCGAGCGGCTCAAGGAGACCACCAACCGGCTGGCGGACCTTCGCAAGCTGGTGGATTCGGCGCGACGTGCGGCCGACGCGGCGGATCAGGCTGTGGAGCGTACCGAAGGGCACGCCGAGAGCATGGCGGCCGAGGTGTACCGGGACTACGTGGCAATGCCCGAGCAGCTCCGGGAGTTCGCCAGTGGGCTGGAGCACCTGGCACCTGGGCTGCGGGACAACTCGTCCGTCGAGGGGAAGGCCGCCGCCGACAGCTACCAGGCGGCGCTGGACCTCGCCAAGGCGGCGCACGACGCGCTGCGGGCCGCCGAACAGGCGATCGCGGCCATGGGGGACGACGCCGCGAAACTCCGCCAGGAGTACGAGCAACGCAGCGCGGACCTGCGGGCGCTCCAGGAGCGCAATGCCGACGCGCTGCGGCAGGCCGAGCGGGCGGCGAACCGGTACGCCAACGGCATCGGCTTCGAGCCGGGCAAGGCGGTCCACGGACTGCTGCCCAACCCGAAGGCGGTCAAGGCGGTCAAGTTCGCCCTCTCCCAGGTCGGCAAGCCGTACGTGTGGGGCAACGAGGGCCCGGACAGCTTCGACTGCTCCGGCCTGGTGTGGGCGGCGTACAAGTTCGCCGGAGTGACCATGCAGGCCCGTACCGCACGTGCCCAGTACTACTCGACCCGGGTGGTGTCGCCCAGCCAGATGCTTCCCGGCGACCTGGTCTTCTTCGGTCCGAACAAGAGTGATCCCGAGTCGATCCACCATGTCGGCATCTACATCGGCGGCAGCAACATCGTGCATGCCCCGACCGCCGGCGACAAGGTCAAGATTTCTCCGATCTGGTGGTGGGAGTTCTTCGCGGCCACCCGGGTGGTGCCGGCGGTGAAGGCACCCAACGCGAAGCCCAAGCCCAAGCCGACGCCGACCCCGAAGCCAACGGCCAAGCCGACGCCGGGGCCGACCACTCCGACGCCGGGCCCGTCCTCGTCGACCTCACCACGGCCCACGCCGTCCGCGTCGTCTCCGAAGCCGCCACCGAGCAGTCCCAGTTCGTCGCCACCGGCCCCGAGCTCCGAACCACCGGCATCAGCCACCCCGTCAGGCTCCCCCTCGCCAGCCGCGCCGGACGCACCGTGCCCGACGATCTCGCCGAGTCCCAGCGGGAGCCCGTCGCCCACCGAGTCCGCCAGTCCGTCGCCTGACCCGTGCGGTGTCACCCCGGCGAGCGCACTGTCCGATCTGGACGGCGGCACGGATTCCGGTTTCAACTGGGTCTTCCTGGATCCGTTCCAGAAACCGGCGACGATCGCCGGTCGGCGACGGACCCGGCTGGCCTGCAATGCCGACCGGCGGCGTCGGGTGACGTGAGCACGGGCGTGGGTGATCTTCGTGCTGCTGAACGCGGGGGCAGGCTGAATGTCAACCAGGACGATCACCGCACTGCTCGGAGCAGTGGCTGTTGGAGCCCTGCTCGCCTTGACGCCGCCCGGCTCACCGGCCGGTTCGGACCCGGTGCTTCCGCTGCCTTCGCCAATTCTGCCGTCCTTGGAACCCTCACCGCCGGACCTCACCGAGCCGTTGCCCGACCCGGGTGACGTACTGCCCGGGGACGACCCGGGTGACGTACTGCCCGGGGACGACCCGGCAGACCCCGGTGGCGTCACCGGGCCAGTGGATCCCGGTGACGGCACCGGCCCGCCGGACCCGGACGACTCCGAAGGCTCCCCGCCGGGCGGCAAGCACGGAGCCAAGCCGCGCCCCGCGGACCCGGACGACCCTGGTGGCGACCGTTACCCGCATCCACCGTTCGCACCGATCAACGGCGACCCGAACGCCACACTCCTGCAACGGCTGTACGACGCCCAGGCCGAGCAGCGCAGCCTACGAAACCGAATCGAGACCACCCGGGCCCGGCTGGCGGGAGCCGAAGCGACGGTCCGGACCACCAAGGCGGACCAGGCAGCCGCCCAGCGGGTCTGTGACGTGGCGCTGGGCGGGGTGCGCCACAAGGTGCTCAGCATCTACAAGTCCGGCGCTCCGTACAGCCTCTATGTCGCGCTGCAGCCGACCACCGGGCCCGGCATCATCCGCGACGGTGCCCAGGGCCGGTTGAGCGCGGTACAGGTGGCCGTCCAGCGGCTCGCGTCGCTCAATGAGCGACTGACCGGGGCGGTGGCCGAGCGGGACGCCCTCACCCGGAAACTGACCGACCTGAAGGGACAGCTGAAGCAGGCCACAGCCCTGGTGACCCGCTATCTGGATCGGACAGCCGGACAGGTGCCGGACGCGGGTCTGGCCGTGCTCGGTGACGGTTCGCTGCTGTGGCCGCTACGAGGGTCGGTCACCAGTGGGTACGGCAACCGCTACGACCCGTACTACCGAAGTTGGCAGTTGCACGCGGGCATCGACATCGAGGCACCCACCGGTACGCCGATCCGGGCGGCGGCTGCGGGGCGGGTGACGCGGGCCGGCTGGTTCGGCGGGTACGGCAACTATTCCTGTGTGATCCATGGCGCGGTACGCGGACAGCCACTGAGCACCTGCTACGGGCACCAGTCCAAGATTCTTGTCACCAATGGTCAGCGGGTACGCGCCGGCCAGACCGTCGGTCGGGTGGGCTCCACGGGCGCCTCCACAGGGCCACATCTGCACTTCGAGGTGCGTCTCGGAGGCCGTCCCACCGACCCCCGGCTGTGGCTGTGACCGCGTTCCGGGGATCGGAACGGGCATCGGGTAACCTCCCGAGCCTCGCCTGAATGTGGCACGGTGTCATGAGGGCGGCCTAGGGGCGGGCTCCGTCCGAACGTGGATGCCCGTCCGTGGGGCCGTACGCACAGCGGCGTGATCGGAGGGCTGATGAACACGCGGACGTGCTCCGCATGCGGCGAGCCGGCACCGATTGGCGGCACGTTATGTGTCCGCTGCGGGACGCCTCTGGCCTCTCGTGAACCCGAGTACGGGGTGACGGACCCTCCGTTCCCCCACCCGTCGGACGTCCCGGCCGGGGAGGGTCCGGCCACGTGGCAACCGTTGCCGGTGCCGCCGGACGATGGCCCACGGCCCGGCGTGGACACGCCGTGGAGTACCTCTGGGCCACCCGCACCGGCGTGGGACCCACCCGCTTCCGGACCACCCGCGCCCGCATGGGATCAGAGCCCACCCGCGCCGTCCACATGGGACCAGACCCCGGCTGCGCCGTCCGCATGGGATCAGAGCCCGCCGTCCACGTGGGACCAGCCGTCAGCCGGATCACCGGCTCCCCCGTGGGACGACGCCCCCGCCGGCATGGGTTCTGGAGCGACCGGCCTGGGATCTGAGGAGCCGGACCTTCCCCCGCTCGGTACCCGGCTGCCACGGCCGACCGAGCCCGAAGCACCGCCGGAGGCATACACCCCACCCCCGATGCCGGACGAAGGCGCGATCTGGCCCGGCATGCAGGTCCCCAACCCGTCCGATGATCCAGCGTCAACCGACTATCGGGACTCGTTCGGCGAACCCCCATCGACCGGCGGCTCCGAGTTCTCCGGCGGGCCGGGTCCGTTCGGCTACTCCCAGCCGGATCCCGCACCGGGTCCGTCCCAGCGCTTCACCCTGCCTGATTCGACGCCACACCCGTACGGGGGCGCCTACCCCGATCGGGACAGCGATCCGGGGCCGGTGCCGGAGGCCGCCGGGTCGGCGCCCCGGGATCGGGACCTTGACCCGGGTGGTTCCGGCTCGCCATGGGACAGCTTTGCCGCCGGCTGGGACGGTGCGCAGCCGGCCGATGACGGCCTGTCGCAGCCGTCCCCCGACGACCTGGCCGCCCGGCCACAGGCGTACTCGCAGGCCAGGGCCGCAACCGAACTGCCTCCGTGGCGCGCCTTCGACGATCATGCGGAGGGCGACGCAGACGGGTCGGTACCGTCGCAGGGCCCGCCGGCACCACCGGCGTCCCGGATCAAGGGCGTGTTGGCGGAGTCCGGCGCGGCCTATCAGCCAACCGGCAGTCCGGTATCGCTGGCTGGCGCGCTGCCGTCCGCCCGGGTATCCCCACCGCAACCGGGGACCGGACAACCGGCCCGGGGGGTCGCCGTGGTACGGACGATGGACCGCGCCACCGCCGCTGAGGTGGCCGCGGCTGCGATTGCCCCCAGCCGCCCGGCCACGTACTGGGCACAGGGTTCGGCCGAGCCGCCGTTGCCCACGGAACCACCACCACCGGCACCGGAACCCTGGCCGCCGCCGCCCAGCCCCGAGCCGCCACCACGCCCCGAGCCACCGATGCCGGAGCCACCGCCGTACCCCGAGCCTCCGCCCACCCCCGGACCACCACCGGAACCCTGGCCGCCGCCGCCCGGCCCACCACCCGGCCCACCACCGGGTCCGGTGCCGCCCGGACCGCCGCCGGCTCCGGACCCGTGGCGACCACCGGTGCCGGAGCCTCTGGAGCCACAGCCGATGCCACCGGTGCCGCCTCCGGCTACCGAACCGCCCGGGACACTGGGTAACCGGCCGCGCTACTCCGGGACGGCGCGGCCACCGGGGGGACCGCAAGCGCCGCCTACGGCCCCTTGGCCGCCCCCCGCGCAGGGCACCGAGCCTCCGGGCTGGACTCCACCAGGTTGGGGACCGGCACCCGGGCCGCCGGACGGACATCCGTCGTCCGGGGCACCCGCTCCCGGCCAACGGTGGCCAACCGGGGGCGGCCGGCCGACACCGGGCCAGCCGTACCCGCCACCACCGCCGGACGGGTTCCCGGTGCCGACATCGTCGGTCCCGGTTTCAGGCACGCCCAGTTCGGGCGGTCCCGCTGCCAGTGGGAACGAACCGCCGGAGCCGCCGCGGTATCGCAGTTCCCGGCACGTGGGAACCGCGCGGCCGAAGCAGCCGTATCCGGATGAGGAACACGGTCAGGCCCGGCCCGATTAGCCCCGTACGCAGACCACCGTCCGGTCACCCAGCTTCCAGGAGTCCTCAGTGGGCCGGATGAAGATCACTTCCGGGTCTTCGCCCGGCTTACCGCTGGGTGCCCGGTAGCTGTCGACGCAGCCTTCGGATGCCGTGCCTCGCTCCGACTGGAGGTGAACACTGCTTCGGGAAGCCGCGGCAGACCGGCGGTTCCCATGCCGTGTTCAAGACACCGTGGCCGGGCGACCCACGAGTCAACATCCGAAACGACAAAGGCAAGGCAAAGGCGTATCAAGTGCGCCAAGTCCTCGCGGCAATCGAGAAAAAGGAGGCCGTGTGATGGATACGGTCGCTCGCCCGGACGTGTCCCACTACACGTACCGGGTTTCCTGGTCAGCGGAGGGCGCCGAGTTCGTTGCTACCTGCCTTGAGTTCCCGTCACTGTCCTGGCTGGCTGCCTCCCAGGTTGAGGCTTTGGAAGGACTGGTGGGTCTGCTGGAAGACACCTTGGCGGACATGGAGCAGCAGGGGGAGGAAATCCCGGTGCCGCTCTCCGAGCGGAAGTTCTCCGGCAAGTTCAACGTCCGCGTTGGCGAACGCCTTCACCGGGACCTGGCAACGCAGGCGGCCGAGGAACATATGAGTCTCAACCAGTACGTCGTCAAGAAACTCGCCTCCCGCTGACGAAGGCACTGGCTACCTGTTGCCGTGCTCGATCCCGGCCGTCCGGACCAACCGGGTTCGTAACGGTTGCCGTGTCCGCACCAACGTCAACCTGTCGGGCCGGCGATACAGTCCCGGTACCCGGATCGGTTACTGACGGCGTGTCCACCCGCGACCGGAGCCCGAACGCCCAACACGACCCGCCGGCAGCAGGGTGCGACGAGGTGTTCATGACACTGCCTCTGGCACCCTGGTCCCGGTATCCCGCGCTGGGCCGGAAACACCGATCTTGGAACAGTCCCCGCTGCGGTGCTATGCCCTTCGTGGGTGCGATCATGAGGCTGTCCCTCGCCCAGCCGGCGTACGCCGGTTCGTCGGTGGAGTCGTTCCTTGCCGACATTTTGTGGAGTTGTGGCTGCCGGTATCAGTGTTCCTCTTACGAGTGATGGTGAAGTGGTGGCGGTTGTGGTGTCTCCTGGGGTGGCGGAGGCCGGTCACCGGGCGCTGGGGCGGTAGTTCGGAGGCTAGCCGAGGAGTCTGCTTGTGAAGCCTGCGTTCGTGAGGCGTCGGAAGGCGTGTCGAACTTCGGCGGGCATTTCTTGTTCTATGGCGAATCCGAGTTTCGGGTATTCCTGGATGCGCTGGGTGTCTCCAACGAGCATGTCAATGACGCGTTTCACGTCTCCGATCATGGCGACGTAGTCGTCGAGCATGAGCGGGTATGACGCGCACTGGACTTCGATTTCCGGCCAGAGTTTCTTGCAGGTTGCGTAAGCACGTCGTTGTTGGTATGGCCGGGACATGATGACCACTGATTGAACGTTTACCCCCTGCTGGATTAGGCAGTCACGTGAGTGGGTGATGTTCTGTCCGGTGTTGGTTGCGGCGGTCTCGATCAGGATGGACTCTTTGGGTACGCCGTGTTCTATGGCGTATTCGCGATAGTGGATCGCTTCGCCTCGTGGGAATCGGTCCACAGTGGTGGGTGAGTTGGCTCCGGTGAAGACGATGACCGGGAACATTCCCCGGTGGTATAAGTCGACGGCGATCATGGCAACACTGGGGTCGTGGCTGCCAAGTCCGATACCGGCGTCTGCTGGTCGCAACTCGTGGTGCATGTCGTGGTAGTCCCAGAGTGTTTCCACGTCGCTGCGGAGTTGTTCGGGGATCGCGGTGTGGGTCGGAGTCATCGGTCTGCCTGTCAGTCGGGGATTTTGAAGGTGTAAGACCAGGCGAACCGTGATCCGGCATGCACGCCGCGTGCGAACTCGACAGGCCGCCCGGTCGCGGTGCAGGTGCGGCGGTGCAGCACGACGACGGGCTCACCGGCTGGAAGTTCAAGCTGGGTGATCTCCTCTGGCGTCGGCATCCGGGTGTACAGGGACTCGGTGATCGTGTGGGGTTCCAGCCCCT
>DASUSI010000151.1:0-7838 GCA_036375165.1 Micromonosporaceae bacterium
TGGCAACCGGCAAGGAGCTGGGCTTGGACGTCGAGGTGCGGCAGACCGACGCCGAGCACGAGATGGTGGGCTGGCTGCATGAGGCGGCTGACCTGGGTGCCGCCGTGGTGCTCAACGGGGCCGCCTGGACCCATTACTCGATCGCCGTCCGTGACGCCTGCTCCCAGCTCACCGGCCCGCTGGTGGAGGTGCACATCTCCAACCTGCACGCCCGCGAGGAATTCCGGAGCCACTCCGTGATCTCAGCCATCGCTACCGGGGTGATCGCCGGCCTCGGCGTGGAGGGCTACCGGCTGGCGCTGCAGTACCTCGCCCGTCGGGCCTGAGAATCCGCCCGAGCGCGGCGGCACCCTCGGTCGGGGCGGTCGCCGTCCCTGGCTAGAATTCTCAGGGTTTGCCGCAGGTACGAGTCTGAAGACCGCGCGTGACGAACCGCCCGTGACGAGAAGAGGGATCGAAGACCCGTATGGCCACCACGAACGACCTGAAGAACGGCATGGTGCTCAACCTCGACGGCGAGCTGTGGAGTGTCGTGGAGTTCCAGCACGTCAAGCCCGGCAAGGGCGGGGCGTTCGTGCGCACCACGCTGAAGAACGTGCTCTCCGGGAAGGTGGTCGACAAGACCTTCAACGCCGGGGTGAAGGTGGAGACCGCCACCGTCGACAAGCGGTCTTTCCAGTATCTGTACGCCGACGGCGAAGACTACGTGTTCATGGATCTGGAGACCTACGACCAGATCAACGTGTCTGGTGCCACGGTGGGTGACGCCTCGAAGTACCTGCTGTCCGAGGCCGAAGTGGTGATCGGGATCCACGAGGGCACTCCGCTGTACGTGGAACTCCCCACCAGCGTGGTACTGGAGGTCACATACACCGAACCCGGCCTGCAAGGCGACCGCTCCAGCGCTGGCACCAAGCCGGCGACCGTGGAGACCGGTGCCAGCGTGCAGGTACCACTGTTCGTCGACACCGGCGAGAAGATCAAGGTGGACACGCGCGACGGCCGCTACATCAGCCGGGCCTAGGCCGGTGCCAGCTCCCGTGACGAACGGACCCCGCTCGCAGATGGTCCCGGCCCGTCGCAAAGCCCGCAAGCGAGCCGTCGACGTCCTGTACGAGTCGGAGATGCGGGGTGCCCCGACTCTTGACGTGCTGCGCGACCGGGTGACGAGGGCCGAGCCGCCGATCTCGTCATACACCCGGATCCTGGTCGAGGGTGTGGTGGAACACAAGGGTCGGATCGATGAGTTGATCTCCGACTACGCCACCGACTGGACACTGGAGCGGATGCCGCCGGTGGACCGCAACATTCTGCGGGTCGCCGTCTACGAGTTGCTCTGGTGCGACGACATCGACATGCCGGTGGCGATCAGCGAGGCCGTCGAGCTGGCGAAATCCCTGTCCACCGACGACTCGCCGCGGTTTGTCAACGGACTGCTCGGCCGACTCGCGGAACACGCCACCCCGTAGCCTCCAACCGCGTTCGTGGTCGTGGAAAGTCTCCGTGACCATGCGGCGGTAGCTTTCCACGATCGCTGAAACCTGGAGCGCGAAAAACGATCATGACCTCTGCGGCGGTGGTCGACGCAGAGGTCATGATCGTCGGAACGGACGGCGCTACGAGGGGAACCTGGACCGGGGCGACTCCGTGACCAGCACGCCGTACTCGGTCAACTGCTCCACCAGGCCTGACGGCGAGGTGTCGTAGACGATCGCGAGAGCGCGCAGGTCGTCGGCCCGAATCGAGAGCACCCGGCCGTTGTAGTCGCCCCGCTGCAACTGGATCGCCCGTGCGTACCGAGCCACCGGCGCCAAGTCGTCGGAGGTGTGCTCGTACAGGCGTTCCAGGTCCAGGACGATCTTTCCGGCTGATTCCTGCCGGACACCACCGCCCTCGGGAAGCAACTCCGCGACCGGCACGCGATAGAACTCGGCCAGGTCGGAGAGTCGGGCAACGGTCACCGCGCGGTCGCCTCGTTCGTACGAGCCGACAACGACGGCCTTCCACTTGCCATTGGATTTTTCCTCGACACCCTGTAGGGAAAGTCCCTGCTGCTGGCGGATGGCGCGCAGGCGGGCACCGAGAGCTTTCGCGTACTCAGACGGCGGCATGCTGACAACTCCCAGTCACGTATCCGGGGTGGGCACCCCAGTACTCGCTACGGAGCGTGACGGTACGGGCCTCGGCACGCCCGGTCAAGGCCTGGTTACCCCGGCGTTACCCGAAACCGGGCAAAACTCCGTGCCGGAAGCGTAATGGGTG
The DNA here is from genome assembly GCA_036375165.1 of Micromonosporaceae bacterium. Classification (GTDB taxonomy): domain Bacteria; phylum Actinomycetota; class Actinomycetes; order Mycobacteriales; family Micromonosporaceae; genus WHSM01. Next base: position 2,263 of record DASUSI010000151.1, read on the forward strand.
ACCGGGAGTACACCGTGTCCGCCCCGCCCGGCCCCACCCCGGCTTGCTACGCTTCAGGTGCTCGTCAGCCGGTAAACCGGCTGGTCCGACGTCCTTTAACGACCCGTCCCGTGAGGCGGGGAAGGAGTTCGGAATGACCGATCATGCCCACCCGGCTGCCCGTGACCGGCAGCCCGGCGGCATCAGCGGCACCGTTCCCGCCGATCCGTCCGACACTCGGGTGATCCTCAACCAGGCGGACATCGCCCGGATTGTGGACCGGATCGCCCACCAGATCCTGGAGAAGACCCACGGCGCGGCCGGCACGGTCCTGTTGGGGATCCCCACCCGGGGAGCGCCCCTCGCGGCCCGGCTCGCGGCCCGGATCCAGACCTTCGAAGACGTCACTGTGCCGACCGGCACCCTGGACATCACGCTGTACCGGGACGACCTGCGGCTGCGTGGCGCCAGGGCGCTCGGCCCGACGCTGGTGCCGGACGGCGGTGTCGACGACAAGCGGGTGATCCTGGTCGACGACGTGTTGTTCTCGGGACGGACGGTGCGCGCGGCGCTCGACGCGCTCGGTGACCTCGGCCGCCCCCGGCAGGTGCAACTGGCGGTGCTGGTGGACCGGGGCCATCGGGAGCTTCCGATCCGGGCCGACTACGTCGGCAAGAATCTGCCCACCGCATTGACTGAGTCGGTCAAGGTGCTGCTGCGGGAGATCGATGGTTCCGACGGCGTACTGCTTCGCAAGGTTGGGACCCCGGAAGGCGGCCCGGTATGATCAGGCATCTGCTCTCAGCCGCCGACCTCGACGGCGACACCGCCACGCTGGTGCTGGACACTGCCGCCCAGATGGATGCCGCGATGGCCGGACGTGAGGTCAAGAAGTTACCGACGTTGCGTGGCCGTACCGTGGTCAACCTGTTCTACGAGGACTCCACGCGTACCCGGATCTCGTTCGAGGCCGCTGCGAAGCGGCTCTCCGCAGACGTGATCAACTTCGGGGCAAAGGGCTCCAGCGTGTCCAAGGGCGAGAGCCTGAAGGACACCGCATTGACCCTGCAGGCGATGGGTGCCGACGCCGTGGTGATCCGCCACTCGGCCTCCGGAGCGCCGCACCGGCTCGCCCGCTGGGTCTCCGGCAGCGTGCTCAACGCCGGGGACGGCACCCACGAACACCCCACCCAGGCGCTGCTCGACGCGTACACGATGCGACACCGGGTCGGCCACCTGGAGGGACTGAATGTCGCGATCGTGGGTGATGTGCTGCACAGCCGGGTGGCCCGCTCCAACGTGTTGCTCCTGGCCACCCTGGGTGCCCACGTCACGCTGGTCGGGCCGCCCACGCTGCTGCCGGTCGGCGTGGCGGAGTGGCCAGTCGAAGTCTCGTACGACCTGGACGAGATGCTGCCCAAGCACGACGTTGTGATGATGCTGCGGGTGCAGCGGGAGCGGATGACAGACTCCTACTTCCCCTCCGCGAGGGAGTACGCCCGCCGGTACGGCATGGATGCCCGCCGGATGGACCTGCTGCCCGACCACGCCATAGTGATGCACCCCGGACCGATGAACCGCGGTATGGAGATCACTCCCGAGGTGGCCGACTCGCCCCGGTCCACGATCGTGGAACAGGTCTCGAACGGGGTCAGCGTCCGGATGGCCGTGCTGTACCTGATGCTGGGCGGCGCACGCCCCGAGGAGGCGACCAAGTGACCTGGTTGATCAAGGGCGCACGGATCCTGGACGGCGATCCGGCCGACATCCTGATCCGCGACGGCGTCGTCGCCGACGTCGGCGCACGGCTGACAGCAGCCGGTGCCGCCACGCTGGACGCGGATGGACTCATCGCCCTGCCCGGCTTGGTGGACCTGCACACCCACCTGCGCGAACCCGGCCGTGAGGACGCCGAGACCGTTGAGACCGGCAGCCGTGCCGCCGCGCTGGGCGGCTACACCGCGGTGTGCGCGATGGCGAACACCGACCCGGTGGCCGACACCGCTGGTGTGGTGGAACAGGTGTACCGGCTCGGCCGGGCCGCCGGCCTGGTCGACGTGCAGCCGGTCGGTGCGGTCAGCATCGGGCTGCGCGGCGAGCGGCTCGCCGAACTCGGCGCGATGGCGACGTCAGCCGCCCGGGTACGGATGTTCTCCGACGACGGGCACTGCGTGGCCGACCCCCGGCTGATGCGCCGTGCCCTGGAGTACGTCAAGGCGTTCGACGGGCTGATCGCACAGCACGCCGAGGAGCCACGACTGACCGTTGACGCCCAGATGCACGAGGGTGTGGAGTCGGCCCGGCTCGGACTCACCGGCTGGCCGGCGGTGGCCGAGGAGGCGATCATCGCCCGCGACGTGCTGCTCACCGAGCACGTCGGCAGCCGACTGCACGTGTGCCACGTGTCCACCGCCGGCAGCGTGGAGATCCTGCGACAGGCGAAGCGGCGGGGTATCCGGGTCACCGCGGAGGTGACCCCGCACCACCTGTTCCTCACCGACGCCAAGGCGACCAGCTACGACCCGGTGTTCAAGGTCAACCCCCCGTTGCGCACCGCTGAGGACGTCGCCGCGTTGCGGGACGCACTGTGCGACGGAACCCTCGACGTGGTCGCCACCGATCACGCCCCGCACACCGTCGAGGACAAGGAATGCGAGTGGGCGTACGCCCGGCCCGGCATGCTGGGCCTGCAGACCGCGCTGTTGGTGGTGCTTGAGACTGTCGGGGAGCGGCTCGGCTGGGACGGCATCGCCGAGCGGATGTCACGCCGGCCAGCCGCGATCGCGGGTCTGGCCGACCACGGCCACGACCCAGCGTCTGGCGTGGTCGCCAACCTCGCCCTGGTGGACCCGGCGGCCCGCCGGCTCATCGATCCGACCGAACTCGCCAGCCGCAGCCGGAACACCCCGTACGCCGGCCTGACCTTGCCGGGTCGGGTGGTAGCCACGTTTCTGCGGGGAGAACCCACGGTGCTGGACGGGAAGGCGGTTCGGTGAGCCGGGCCGCGATCCTGGTGTTGGAGGATGGCCGGACATTCCGCGGGGACAGCTTCGGCGCGGCGGGGGAGACGTTCGGGGAGGCCGTGTTCGCCACCGGGATGACCGGTTATCAGGAGACCCTGACCGACCCCTCTTACCACCGGCAGGTGATCGTGGCCACCGCGCCGCACATCGGCAACACTGGCTGGAACGACCAGGACGACGAGTCCGACCGGATCTGGGTCTCCGGGTACGTCGTTCGCGACCCGGCGCGTATCCCGTCGAACTGGCGGTCGCGCCGGCCGCTCCAAGAGGAACTCACCCGGCAAAGCGTCGTGGGCATCAGTGGCGTGGATACCCGGGCACTCACCCGCCACCTGCGGGAACGCGGCGCGATGCGGGTCGGGGTGTCGAGCCTGGAAACCGACCCGGCGGTGCTGCACGCCAAGGTGTTGGCCCAGCCGCTGATGGCCGGCGCGAACCTGGTCGGTGAGGTGACAACGCCGAAGCCGTACACCGTCGAGGCGGACGGCGGACACCGCCTCACGGTGGCCGCGGTCGACCTCGGGATCAAACGCAACACACCCCGCCGGATGGCGCGGCGCGGCATCACCACCGAGGTCCTGCCTGCCACTGCCGGTATCGCGGACGTGCTCGCGGTACGGCCGGACGCGGTTTTCCTGTCCAACGGCCCGGGCGACCCCGCCACCGCCGACCAGCAGGTGACGCTGACCCGCGAGGTGCTCCGCCGCCGTATCCCGCTCTTTGGTATCTGCTTCGGCAACCAGATCCTGGGCCGGGCGCTCGGCTTCGGCACGTACAAGTTGAAGTACGGCCATCGGGGCATCAACCAGCCGGTGGTGGACCGGGCCACCGGGAAGGTGGAGATCACCGCCCACAACCACGGCTTTGCGGTGGCCGCCCCGGTCGAGGGCGTGGCGCAGACCGACTTGGGCCGGGTCGAGGTCAGCCACGTGTGTCTCAACGACGGTGTCGTGGAAGGGCTGCGCTGCCTGGACGTGCCCGCGTTCTCGGTGCAGTACCACCCCGAGGCCGCAGCCGGCCCGCACGATGCGGACTACCTGTTCGACCGGCTGGTGGACCTGGTGGAGAAGTCACGATGAACCGTCCGCCATGCCGTGCCGTGGAATCCATGGGTACGCCAATACCGCAGGTCAGCCTGTTCCACGTCGCGCGACCGGCCCGGCCCGCCGGAATTGGGATACCGCTGCGGCTTGCAATCCCGCCGCCCGACCACCGGCTCGCAGCCTCGCGATACCGACGAATGGTTACCGCTCATTGGCGGTTCGGTAACGCCGCGATGTCCGTGGAGGTGTCAATTCTCTGTCCGCCGCAAGACGGATTCTCCCGCCGGACACAGGCCCGCGACCTGCCGAAAGTCGTCAGCCGCCGTACGAAAGATCGCACCGTGAGTTGTGGCTGGACGGAATGTTTCGATGTCACATGGTCGGCTGGCGTGTCGGGACGGCGTCGAAACGGAGTCGGGGCATGAACGCCGACGTACCTGTTGATGAATTACCGGCGGAGCCCGCGCCCGGAGTCGCGTTCCGGCGCATCCCGGGAATGCGGGTTTGCTTGTCCGTGGAAAAGCCGGATCCGCTGATCCGCGACCGGATGTCAGTCGCGGACGGACGTCGCCGGATGGCAGGGGGTGCACATCGTGCCGAGGCGTGAGGACATCGAGCACGTGCTGGTGATCGGCTCCGGTCCGATCGTGATCGGCCAGGCCTGCGAGTTCGACTACTCCGGCACCCAGGCGTGCCGGGTACTGCGTGCCGAGGGGATCCGGGTCAGCCTGGTCAACTCCAACCCGGCGACGATCATGACCGATCCAGAGTTCGCCGACGCGACGTACCTGGAGCCGATCACCCCGGAGTTCGTGGAGAAGGTGATCGCCACCGAGGCCGCACAGGGACACCCCATCGACTCCCTGCTGCCCACCCTGGGCGGGCAGACCGCGCTCAACACGGCCGTGGCGTTGCACGAGTCCGGCGTGCTGGACAAGTACGGAGTTCGGCTGATCGGCGCCAACATCGACGCGATCCGGCGTGGCGAGGACCGGGAGTTGTTCAAGCAGACGGTGCGTGCGGCGGGCGGTGAGGTGCCGCGTAGCGCGGTGTGCCGCTCCATGGGCGAAGTGCGCGCGGCAGTCGCCGACCTGGGCCTGCCCGTGGTGGTACGGCCCAGTTTCACCATGGGCGGCCTCGGCTCCGGCATGGCGTACACCCCGCAGGACCTGGACCGGATCGCCGGAGCCGGCCTCGCCGAGAGTCCGCTCGGCGAGGTGCTGATCGAGGAGTCCGTGCTCGGTTGGAAGGAGTTCGAACTCGAACTGATGCGCGACCATCACGACAACGTGGTGGTGGTCTGCTCCATCGAGAACGTCGACCCGATGGGAGTGCACACCGGCGACAGCGTGACCGTGGCCCCGGCCATGACGCTGACCGACCGGGAGTACCAGCGACTGCGTGACCTCGGCGTCGCAGTGCTGAGGGAAGTCGGGGTGGACACCGGAGGGTGCAACATCCAGTTCGCGGTGCATCCGGACACTGGACGCCTGGTAGTGATCGAGATGAACCCGCGGGTGTCCAGGTCCAG
>DASUSI010000152.1:0-22332 GCA_036375165.1 Micromonosporaceae bacterium
GTGGGCGCACCGGGGCCTGTATCAGTCACGCACACTGGCATCTGGTACCTGGGTGCTATGACCTCGACGGCCAAGGGGTGACATTTCAGAGGGTCGCCACTTTTGAAGCGATAGTCGGCGCGGACCGTGAGCAGGGGTACCTTGCCTTTCGCACGCCGTCCGATGAGTGGTACTTCAACGCGATATATCGCCCGCCAAGCCAGTATTTCCGACGCCTCGTCGCAGCGCAACTTGGTCAGCCTGCAAACTGGGACTACCTGGGCTTTCCGATGCTCGACTCACTCCGAGAAACGATTACCCGATTCACGGGCCGGGAGCCAGTCGATTGGTGACGCCTCGAGGTGTGCTCGAAGGACCGGGCCAACCGACCACCTATTTCCCGCTATAGTGTCCACATGGAGAAGCTGGTCCGTGACCTCCTCGCCGGACGTCCAGCAACCGACGGGCGATCCGCGGTGAATCCCGACAACCACGCGGCGGTTCCGGATCAGGTGCGGTACTGGAACCATTGGCATCGAAAATCCCGAGCGGATCTGGACCCAGAGCACACCAAGTTCCGTGAGGGGTTCCTGAGCTTGCTGTCGAGGGGATCGGACTCGATGATCCTTGAACTTGGCTGTGGTCAGGGCCAGGATGCTCGTGTGTTCGGTGCCGCTGGATTCCAAGTGGACGCCTGTGATGTCGCGGAGAACGCAATCCGGTCCGCGACTCAGGCGTTGCCGAAGTCGATGGAAGGCCATGTCCGGTTCCATGTATGGGACATTGCCGGTCCCTTACCAGTCGCCGACCGTCAGTACTCTGCGGTGTACTCGTACCTCTCCTTGCACTACTTCGACGAAGTCAGCACGCGAAGGATCTTCGACGAGGTGTACCGGGTGCTCCGCCCAGCGGGACTTCTCGGCTTCGTCGTGAGGTCCGTGAATGACCGTCTGTACGGTAAAGGTGGACAATTGGGACCGGATACCTACTGCCTCGACGGTCACGTTCGGCATTTTTTCAGCCGAAGCTATGTGCGTGGACTGCTCACTGGGTGGACAGTTCTCTCGGCGGTCGAATTCAAGGGGACATATGTGGGCGCGCAAGGCGTCGATACTTTTCTGGCCGTCATCGCCCGCCACCCTCACGACCACATGACTGGCCATGACTGACATTGCTCATTTCACTATCGACCTGGTCCCGGTCAGAACGTCACTCGACAGGTCACTGAATCTGCTTGAGCGATCCTTTCTTACGGCTGCGGGGGGTGTTGGCGGGGGCTGGTACCACGAACTGGCCGGGCCGTCGCCCGGGCCAACGGCGACCGCGGTCGGCCTGCTCGCATTCCACCTGTCCCATCGCACATTCGATCGCTCCCAGGACTGCCTGACATTCCTCGGATCACGCCAGGTATCGTCAACGATCGCGAGCCGGAGCGGAGGCTGGTCCACCAATGCGAGCCCGGGACATCCCATTGTCGAGTCCACCGGCTGGGTCGTCCGTATGCTCGCGGAATGCCGTCACCGCGTTGAGAACGCAGCAGTGGACATTGGCAGCGCGGTCGACTGGCTGGTATTCAACCAGAATAAAGATGGTGGCTGGGGATCACTGGTCCACAATACGTCTCGCGTGTGGACGACCTGCCTCGCGTTGCGGGCACTGATCCGGATCGATCCGTCCCTACCAGTTGTGACGGCTGGGATCCGGTGGCTCATGCGACAACAGCATCCGGAGGGCGGTTGGGGTCAGACCTGTTCGCAGCAGCCCAACGTCACTCATACGGCCAAGGTCCTGATCACTCTGCAGGAGAGCGGACTTGCCGATACTGACAGTGCTGTGGTCAAAGGCTACGAGTGGTTGGACGCCAGGCTGGATCGCACATTCGAGGAGGATCGCGACGCCAGAGTCGAAATGTACGACATCGGGGTTGATGAACCTCCGCAGCGGTGGCGCAGTACCATACCGCATTACGGCCTGCCGTACGCACTCATCGCACTGCTTGAGCAGCCAACCGGCCCACGACCCGAACGTATTTCCAGTGTGGTGCATTCATTGCTGGCGACGCAATTACCGGAAGGCCGCTGGCCAAACGTTGAGGGGGGCCAGACCGCCTCGATGTGGTCTGTCTATCCGCACATGGAAGCACTGGCAAGGCTCATGGATTGGTCGCCGTTACGCCCTGGCGACAAAATCACTCTGCTGCCGGACGTGGTTGTCGTACAGCACAGCGCGGCCAGAGGGAAAACTCTGTCCGAGTTGTTCCGGCCCCGGCGGGGCCGCGCCATTCGCGAGGCGCTGGTACGGAACTGGACTTCGCTCGCGCTCACTGTTGCGTTCCTCGTCGGCCTGGTTGGCGTCATCACTGGTCGATTCGACTGGAACGATTTCTCACTCGGTCTTGCCGTGCCGATCGTGCTATTCGTCATACAGGAGGTCCGCGAACGACGTCGGGCGGGGAAGTCTGCGACGGCAAGAGTCGAGCCACCGAGCCCACGGACTTTCAGATAAGCGGCCCGGAGTCCCTGACATCAAACGGTCGGGGCGGCGGTGTCGTGGTGGATCCGGCCCTTGATCGCGGCCAGCCGGTCCCCGGTGCCGCCCCAGCGCAGTGCGATGATCTCCGCGCCGATGCTGACCGCCGTCTCCTCCGGGGTACGCGCCCCCAGATCCAGCCCGATCGGGGAGGCCAGCCGCGCGATCTCGTCACCGGTCATCCCGGCCTCCTTCAGCCGGGCGATCCGGTCGTCGTGGGTACGCCGCGACCCCATCGCACCGACGTACGCCACCGGCAGTCGCAACGCCACCTCGAGCACCGGCACGTCGAATTTCGGATCATGGGTGAGTACGCAGATCACGGCGCGCTCGTCCACCCGCCCGGCCTCCGCCTCGGCGGCCAGGTACCGGTGCGGCCACGCCACCACCACCTCGTCCGCGTCCGGGAACCGGCGGCGCGTCGCGAACACCGGCCGGGCGTCACACACCGTCACCCGGTAGCCGAGGAAGCTGCCCACCCGGGCCACCGCGGCGGCGAAGTCGATCGCACCGAACACGATCATCCGGGGCGGCGGTGCGTACGACGCGACGAACAGCGTCAGGTCGTCGCCCCGGCGCTCCCCGTCGTGACCGTAGTGGAGAGTGCCGGTGCGTCCCGCGGCGAGCATGCCGCGTACGTCGTCGGTGGCCGCCGCGTCCAGGCGTTCCAACCCCAGGGTGCCGGCGGTGCGCTCGGGCCACACCACGAGTCGCCGCCCGACCCGGGAGTCGGACCCGGCGCACGAGTCCGCGACACAGGTCACCACCGCGACCGGCTCACCCGCCCGGATCGAGTCCGCCACCTCGCCCAGCTCCGGGAACGCCGACCGGTCCACCCGCTCCACGTACACGTCGATGATCCCGCCGCAGGTCAGCCCGATCGCGAACGCGTCGTCGTCGCTCACCCCGTACCGCTGCAGAGTCGGCTGGCCGGACTCCACCACCTGCTGCGCGGTCTCGTACACCGCGCCCTCCACGCAGCCCCCGGAGACGCTGCCGACCGCGGTGCCGTCCGGGCCGACGAGCATCGCCGCACCCGCCGGACGCGGCGCGGACCGCCAGGTCGCCACCACCGTGCCCATCCCGACCGGTTCGTCGGCCCGCCACCAGCCGAGCAGGTCGTCGAGTACTTCACGCACGGCTGATCACCCTCACCAGATCCTCCAGGGCACCGAAGCTGTGCCCGGCCACGAATTCGTCCAGGTACGGCAGCGCGGCGGCCATCCCACCGGCCAGCGGCGCGTACCCGGTCTTACCCTTGTGCGGGTTCACCCAGACCACCCGGTACGCCAGCCGTGCCAGCCGTCGCATCTGCTCGGCCAGCAGCGCCGGGTCACCGCGCTCCCAGCCGTCGCTGAACACCACCACGACCGCGCCCCGGGCCACCCCGCGCTGCCCCCACCGGTCCAGGAACGCCTTGACCGCCTCGCCCAACCGGGTGCCGCCGGACCAGTCCGGAATCACCCGGCTGCTCGCCGCCAGCGCGGCGTCCGGGTCCCGCAGCCGCAACGTCCGGGTGATCCGGGTGATCCGGGTGCCGATGGTGAACACTTCGCTGGTGGCGGGGCGACGGCGTACCGCCGCGTGCCCGAACCGCAGCAGCGCGTCCGCGTACGGCGCCATCGACCCGGACACGTCGACCAGCAGCACCAGCCGGCGGGGCTTGCGCTGCCGGGTACGCCGTGCCAGCCGGCTCGGTTCCCCGGCGTGCCGCAGCATCCGGGCCACGGTCCGGGCCGGATCAACCGCACCGCGTGAGGCCGGACGTTGCCGGCGGGCGATTCGCGGCGAAGGGCTCGGGGCCAGCAGGGCCAGCAGCCGGCGCAGTTCCGCGCGCTCGGCGGCGGTGAGCACCGCCACGTCCCGCTGCCGCAGCAGTTCCACGTCGCTGGCCGAGGCGTGCGGCAGTTCCTGGTCCGGATCCCCGCCCTCGCCGGCCCCGGCGTCCGCCTCGGCCAGGGTCACCACCTGCCGGCCGGTCGGCACCCGGCTGGCGGTCGGTCGTGGCGGCTCGTCCTGGAAGTACGCCCGGAACGCCGCATCGTAGGTGGCGATGTCGTCCGGTTCGGCGCACAACGCGAGCCGGCCGCCCCAGTACACCCCGGACGGGTCGGTGACTCCGAGCGCGTCAACCGCCGCGAACATCGCCTGCACCCGCTCGGGCGTGGCGTCCACCCCGGCGTACCGCAGGGTCCGGGCGAACCCCAGCAGCACCTCGGTGACGTCGCGGCTCATCTCAGGCTCCCAGCAGCTCCGCGATCCCCAGGGTGCGTATCCGGTCGGAGTCCTCCCGGTACTTCAGCACCGCACCGAGGGTCACCGCCGCGAGATCCGGGTCCAGGGTCCGGGCGCCGAGTGCGGTGAGCGCGCTCGCCCAGTCCAGCGACTCGGCCACTCCTGGCGGCTTGAGCAGGTCGAGTTCCCGCATCCGGCGGGTGGCGCGGGCCACGTCGGCGGCCAGCCGTGCGGAGACCTCCGGCAGCCGGGCACGCAGGATCGCCACCTCCCGCTCGAAGCTGGGGTGCTCCACCCAGTGGTACAGGCAGCGGCGTTTCAGCGCGTCGTGCACCTCCCGGGTCCGGTTGCTGGTGAGCACCGCGACCGGCGGGGTCTTCGCCGCGATCCGGCCCAGTTCCGGGATGGTGATCGCCGCCTCGGAGAGCACCTCCAGCAGGAACGCCTCGAACTCGTCGTCGGCCCGGTCGATCTCATCCACCAGCAGCACGGACGGGTTGGTCTCCAGGGCCTGGAGCAGGGGCCGGGCCACCAGGAACCGCCGGTCGTACAGGCTGGCTTCGACCTGGTCGGCGTTCACCGGTTCCCCGGCCGCCACGGCGGTCGCCTCGATGGTGCGCAGGTGCAGGATCTGCCGGGGGAAGTCCCAGTCGTAGAGTGCCTGGCTGGCGTCCAGGCCTTCGTAGCACTGCAACCGTACGAAGGTCGCGCCGGTCGCGGTGGCGAGTGCCTGCGCGAATGAGGTCTTCCCGACCCCCGCGTCACCTTCCAGGAACAGCGGCCGGCCCAGCCGTAACGCCAGGTAGCCGGCGGTGGCAAGGCCGTCGTCGGCCAGGTAGCCGGTCCGCTCCAGCGCCACGGCCAGTTCCTTGGGGGACTCTGGTACGGGGTTCGTGCCGGTCTGCTCGCTCACCCGCCAACTATGACGTGCCGGCGGCTGGCAACGCCACGGGGCCCCCGTGGACATCCTGGAAAGATTGGGACCTTTCAAATAGTTCCTGGCGGGTTCACCGGGCAACTGACCACCTGGTTTATGTTGTTGAACGCGGCGCGATGGTCGAGCCCTTGATCGTGGTAACAGGATCGGTGATTGATGAATGGCATGGTGGAGTCCCGGCAATAGAGGCCATTTTCATGCCTGGAAATCGTTTTGAATTCAGTTCCCGGGGGGAATTCTAGGCCACAGGTCGTTCCTCTTTGGACGGTTGGACGCCGGCTCCGGTCAGTAGGGTCGAAGGGTCCGTGACTCTGGAGGGGGCCAAGCATGCGGAAGCGACCGGTCGCGATCGAGGTAACCCTTCCGGAGTTGGAGGTCGCCGACAGCGGGTGCCTGCCGCCTGACGGACACCACGACGGCCTGGAGTTCCGTGACCTGGACCTTGGCGGCCAGGAAGCGCCCCGCTCCCGGTTCATCGAATGCGGCCTGTTCGATTGCCAACTGGACGGTACGGCGTTGCGGGAGGCCCGGCTCACCGACTGCGTACTGGACGGCCTGCGGGCGGGTGCTGTCGACGTCACCGGCTCCGTCTGGCGGGATGTCGTGGTCACCGACTGCCGGTTCGGCGCATTCACCGTCCCGGCCGGCTCGATGCAGCGGGTCCGGGTGACCGGAGGGAAGATCGACTTCCTCAATGCTCGGGACGCGGAGCTGACCGAGGTCCGGTTCGAGGGTTGCCGGCTGGGTGAGGTGGAGTTGGGCGGCGCGTCGCTGCGCCGGGTGACGTTCGCCGACTGCCGGATCGACCGGCTGGAGTTCTCCGGTGCTCGGCTCGACCAGGTGGATCTCAGTCGTTCGCGGTTGCGGCTGCTCGGCGGGATCGACAGCCTGTCCGGTGCCACGATCAGCGAGGAACAGTTGGCGGAACTCGCGCCAATGTTCGCCGCGCACCTGGGCGTGACGGTGGTTGAGGGGTCCTGAGCCGCCGCGCCACGCCTGCCCGCGGTGATCGCGTTCAGGTGGCTGCCGTACGTCACGATCCCCAGCACAACGCTGATTGTGGTTCAGGAAACCGGTCCGGCTTCCGGGGCCTGGCCGGGCGGACGGATGGGCCGGTCCAGGTCGGTGCCGTCGGCGACGTCATCGCACGGCACCTCCCGCACCGGGTGCTGCCGCAGGTACTTCCGCGCGCCCACGTCGCCGACCGCCAGTTCCGCCGCCCCCGCCCAATGGTCCCGGCCGAGCAGCACCGGGTGGCCAGGTTCCCCGTGGTACGTCGCCACCGCGAGCCCGTCCGCAGCGGCGAGCGCGGCCAGCCGGACGACCGCCGCCGGGGTCACCCCCGGGGTGTCCACGAGCAGCACGACCACGGCCTGGGCGGCGGTCGCGGCGAGCGCGCCCAGTCCGGTGCGCAGCGAGGAACCCATCCCGGTCGCCCAGTCGGGGTTCACCACGACGGTGGCGGCGTTCAGGTCGGCACGGGCGCGTACCTCGTCAGCCGCCGCGCCGAGCACCGCGACGACCGGGTCGCAGCCCCCGCCGCGCAGGGTCGCCAGGGCGTGTTCCACCAGCAGCACGTCTCCGTGGCGTACCAGTGCCTTCGGCATCCCGTACCGCCGGCCGGCACCGGCCGCCAGCAGCAGTCCGGCAACGGCGGGAGCGGCGGGCATGGCCACACGCTAGCCTCGCGGGCATGCGGGTGGTGATCGCGGGAGGCCACGGAAAGATCGCGCTGCGGTTGGAACGGCTGCTCGCCGCGCGGGGCGACCAGCCCGTGGGGCTGGTACGCGATCCGGATCACGAGCCGGACCTGTTGGCGGCGGGCGCGGTACCGCTGATCTGTGACCTGGAGCGGGCCGGACTTCAGGAGGTCGCGGTGTGTGTCGAGGGCACGGACGCGGCGGTATTCGCGGCCGGGGCCGGTCCGGGGAGCGGAGCGGCCCGCAAGGACACCATGGACCGGGCTGGCGCGGCTCTGTTCGCCGAGGCGGCACAGCGCGCCCGGGTGTCTCGTTTCCTGCTGGTCAGCTCGATGGGGCTGGACCGGGCGGAGCGGCTCGGCGCGGACGACGTGTTCGGTGCGTATCTGCGGGCGAAGGCGGCGTCCGAGGCTGATCTGCGGGCCCGTGACCTGGACTGGACCATCCTGCGCCCCGGACGGCTCACCGACGGTCCCGGCACCGGAAGGGTCCGGCTCGGGCCGCCACCGGTACCCCGCGGGGAGGTGTCCCGGCAGGACGTCGCGGAGGTGCTGCTCGCGTTGTTGGACGAGCCCGCGAGTGCCGGGCTCACCCTGGAACTGGTCGGTGGCGACACGCCGGTCCGGGAGGCGGTTGCCGCCGCCTGCCAGGCCCACTGACCAGCGTGGACGGTTCGGTGCTGCTCGCCGCGTCCTGCGGTGTCGTCGGGACTGCCACGGGTGTCGGGTTGGTACGGCCGGCGTACCGGCTCTCGGTGCCGGCCGACGCACCGTTCCGCGCCACCTGCCACCGCTGTGGTGCCCCGGTCACCGGCTGGGGTTCTCCCCGGGGTTGCCCCCGGTGTCACGCCAGGCTCGGTCCGCCCGCCTGGCTGATCGGCGTGGTCTGCGGCCTGGCCTGGGCCGGGATCGGGTGGCGTCTCGGCCCGGCCCCCGAGTTGCTTCCGTACCTGCTGCTCGCCACGCTGGGGGTGCTGCTGGGAGCGGTCGACCTGGCGTGCCTTCGGCTTCCGGATGTGCTGGTCAAGCCGGGGTTCGTGGCGGGTGCGGCGGTGTTTTCCGGGCTTGCGGCGGGACTTTCGGCGTGGCCGTCGTTGCTGCGGGCGGGGATCGCGGCCGGGGTGCTGGCCGGCGGTTACCTGATTCTGGCGGTGCTGCCCGGGGGTGCCCTGGGGTACGGGGATGTGAAGCTGGCCGGTCTGCTGGGCCTGTTCCTCGGTTGGCTCGGCTGGGGTGAGGTGCTCGCCGGGACGCTGCTGCCGTTTGTGATCAACGGGCTCGTCGCCGTCGGGCTGCTGGCGTCACGGCGAGTGACCAGGCACTCCCTGCTGCCGTTCGGCCCGGCGATGCTGCTGGGCGCGTGGCTCGCCATCGTGGCGCTGCCCGTGCTGCGCTGAGCCCGGCGCTGCCGTACTGTCGCCAACCCGACATGACCGCTGGGACGCGCTGTGCGATCGGTTCTGGCTCCTTTCCGGTGCCTCCGAACCCGTGGCGGTCCGAAATGGAGGCTTCACGTCGGCCGGACGGATGACGCCGGAGGACAGAGCCTGTCGGGCGTTCGGTTGACATGTCATCCGGGGGGTGGAGAAGGCACTGACCGGATGACCCAATGTGGATAAATGACTACGCCACGTAGCTTCTGGTCAGTTTTCAACAACCGCCCAGGTCTCGTGGACCCCGGCGGCTCACGTTCCGACCCGGAGGTAATCCTCATGTTCCTCAAGCTCCTCGCGACGCTGCGCGCCCTGCGGAAGAACCCCGACCGGGGCGCGACCGCCGTGGAATACGGGCTGATGGTCGCCCTCATCGCGCTCATCATCATGGGGGCCGTCGCCTTGCTCGGTGGCAACCTGGCCGCGCTGTTCAACACCATCGCAGCCGCGATCGCGCCGTAGCCGCGAGCCGCTCGAGGTCCCGGTGGTACGCCGTACCGCCGGGACCCATCCAACCTGTCCCCAGCCCGCACCGGAGTGGCAATGAAACACCGCACCAGCACGCCCGCGAGCAACCGCCCGGCCCGTAGGGACGAGCGCGCACGCCGGGACCGCGGCGCCGCCGCCGTGGAGCTCGCCCTGCTGCTCCCGGTGCTCCTGATGATCGTTTTCGGGATCATCGACTTCGGGCGGATGCTGAACGCTCAGATCACACTCACCGAGGCGGCCCGGGAAGGGGCCCGCGCCGAAGCGCTCGGCGTTGACCCGGACCTGCGGGTGCAGGAGGCCGCCGGGCGACTCGGAACCGTCACCACCGGCGTCGAGGCGGCGTGTCCCGGCGTGGACGCGGTGGTCACCGTGCAACACCAGTTCACCTTCGTGACGCCGATCAGCCCGATCATGGGCCTGTTCGGCGGCGGTCTCGGCGGCACCGTATCGATGTCCGGCAAGGGGGTCATGCCGTGCTTCACCGACTGAGGAAACCCGACGACCGAGGCGCGGTCGTCACCATCGTCGCGATCCTGCTCGCCGGGGGAGTCCTGCTCGGCATGGGGGCGCTCACCATCGATGTCGGCCGGCTGTACGCCGAGCGCGAGGAACTACAGAGCGGAGCCGACGCCGCCGTGATGGCGGTGGCGAAGCTGTGCGCCGACCGGTCCGCCGACTGTGCCGGCTCCGCCACAGCCACCGCCGAGGGCTACGCCGACGGCAACGCCAAGGACGGCGCGTCGGCGGTGTCCGTACTGTGTGGTCGGCTGCCTGACGGTGCGTTGCCGGCCTGCCCGCCACCGCCCGGCAACCTCACCCGGTGTGTCACCGAGCCACCGGCGGAAGCCGACTACGTGGAGGTACGCACCAGCACCGAGCTTCCGGGCGGTTCCACGCTGCTGCCGCCCAGCCTGGCGCAGGCCCTGCTGGGCAACGAGGGCTACCAGGGGAGCCGGGTCGGCGCGTGTGCCCGTGCGGCATTCGGACCACCGGAACCCGTCGGTGGCCTGGCCGTGACCATCTCGGCCTGCGAGTGGCAGGACTTCACCGAGAACGGCGGGGTCTTCCCGCCGTACCCGCCCGACCCGCCGACCAGCTTCGACCGGGCGATCTACCTGCACTCGACGTCCGGCGCGGACACCTGCCCCGCGGGACCGTCCGGATGGGACGAACCGGGAGGGTTCGGCTGGCTCGACGAGGACGGCGGCGCCTGCCAGGCGGTCATCGACGAGAACGGCACGGTCGGCGGCAACACCGGCACCTCGGTCACCGGCACCTGCCAGGAGGTGCTGGCCGAGCACTACGCCAGCCACGAGGTGCTCTTCATCCCGGTGTACGACGGGGTGCAGGGCACGGGTGCCGGCACCACGTACCACGTCCTCGGGATGGCGGCGTTCGTGCTCACCGGCTACTCCCTGCCCGGCTACCGGCAGGCGTCGTGGCTGTCCGGCGCTCACCTGTGCCCGAGCGCCAGCGACAAGTGCCTGTACGGCTTCTTCACCGAGGCCCTGATCCCCACCACCGGTCCGATCGGCGGTCCTGACCTGGGTGCCACCGTGGTGACCCTGGTCGGCTGAGCACACCCAGACCCGGAAGACCCATAACCCGGCATCCCCGGCTCACCGGACCGGCGGCCGGCCCGTACTGAAGGAAGTTCGAAATGATCCGTCGAGTCCTCGCCATCGTGATCGCGGTGGTACTCGCCGTGCTCGGCACCACGATCGTGCTCGGCTACGTGAGCTACGCCGACGCGCGGGCGATCGCCGGCAAGAAGGCCGTCACCGTCATGGTCGCCAAGCAGCGGATCCCTGCCGGCACCAGCGGTGCCCGGATCCGCGCCGACGGTCTGGCCGAACCGGTGCGGATGCCCGCCGAGACCGTTCCGCCCGGGACGCTGGACCAGGTCGGTCAGGAACTCGACGACCTGGTCGTCACGTCCGACGTGCAGGGCAGCCAGTTGCTGCTGCGCGGGATGTTCGGCGACGCGGTGAAGTCCACCGGGGGCCTGGCCATCCCGGAGGGGAAGATGGCCGTCAGTGTGCAACTGCTGAGCCCGGAGCAGGTCGCCGGGTTCGTCCGCCCCGGTGCCACCATCGCGATCTTCGACACGTTCACCATGGCCGGCAACAACCGGGTGCCCTCCGGGGAGGGGCTCGGCCGCGCCAAGAGCGACAACCACGCCACGCGGGTGCTGTTGCCCCGGGTGGAGGTGCTGGCCGTCGGCACGTACGGCGTGGAGGGCACCCGTACCAGCAACGGGAAGACGACCCGGAGGGCCTCCACCGGGTCCCGGTCCGATTCGGGACAGGCAGCGGTGCTGGTGACCGTCGCGGTCACCCAGAGTGAGGCGGAACGGCTGGTTCACGCGGTGCGTACCGGGACCCTCTACCTCGCGCTGGTCACCGAGTCGACCGACATCGAGCCCGGTGCCGGCGTCGACAACCGGTCCCTGTTCAAGTAACGCCACATCGGAGGCCCACCATGACGATCCTGTACGAGCCGGTACGCCGGTACGCCCAGCAGATCGGGATGCTGTTCGGTGCTGACCTGCACACGGTCGCCAGCCCGGAGGATCTCACGATGACGTTGGCGCAACGCCCGGACGAGATGCTGGTGCTGTTCGGTCCGAGCACCGAGGTCTCCGAAGCGGCTGGGTTCGCCGCCACGCAACGGGTCTCGCAGCCCGCGCTCGGTATCGTGCTGCTGCGTACCACTGTGGACGTCTCGGTGCTCGCCGAGGCGATGCGGGCCGGGGTGCGGGATGTGGTGGACGCCGGGGACATCTCCGCGGTACGCAACGCCTGCGCCCAGTCGCTGATCGTCTCCCGGCAACTCGGCGGGTCCGCGCCGAACTCGGGGGGCACGAATGGCCGGGTGGTCACCGTGTTCGCGGCGAAGGGCGGCTGCGGCAAGACCACCGTCGCGACGAACCTCGCGGTGGCGCTGGCCGACGACGGGCGTCACCGGGTGTGCGTGATCGACCTGGACCTGGCCTTCGGTGACGTGGCGATCATGCTGCAACTGGTGCCGGAACGCACCGTCGCGGACGCTGCCGGAGGCGGTGGCACGCTCGACGAGACCGTGGTCCGGTCGCTGGCCACCCCGTACGCCCCGGGGATCGACGCGGTGCTCGCCCCCACCCGGCCCACCGACGCCGACCACATCAGCCGGGGACTGGTCGCCGAACTGCTCGCCGTGGCCCGGGGACTGTACGACTTCCTGGTGGTCGACACCCCGCCCCAGTTCACCGACCACGTGCTGGCCGCGCTTGACGCCTCGGACCTGTACGTGCTGCTGGCCACTCCGGACATTCCGGCCCTGAAGAACCTGCGGATCACCCTGGACATGTTCGACCTGCTGGACTACCCGGTCGAGCAGCGGCTGGTGGTGCTCAACCGGGCCGATGCGAAGGTGGGGCTGACCGCGGCGGACATCGATCGGATCGTCAAGGTGCCGATCACCGCGCACATCCCGTCCAGCCGGGACGTCCCGATGTCGATCAACCGGGGGGTGCCGTTGCTGGTGGACAGCCCGCACCACCCGGCGAGTAAGGCGATCCGGGCCTTGGCCGCCGGCCGGATCGGTGCCGCCACACCGCACGGCGCGCCGCGTGGGCTGCGCGGCCTGATGTCGCGGCGGAAGGGTGGCGTGCGATGAGCCTGTCGGAGCGGATCGCCGGTCGCGGCATCGGAATCCAACCGCCGAGTGCGGCCCCGGCTCCCGCGCCGGAGCCGCAGCCGCAGTCGCAGCCGCACGGTGAGCCGACCAGGCAGGGGCGGGGCCCGCTGGTGGAGGCCCGCCGCCGGGTGCACCAGGCACTGCTGGCGACCCTCGGGCCGCAGTTGTACGAGACCTCCGACGAATCCGAGATGAGTGCCCGGGTCACGGAGGCCATCGCCGAGGTGCTGGCCCGCGACGAACTGCCGCTGTCCAGCACAGACCGGGCCCGGATCGCCCGGGAGGTGGCCGACGAGATCCTGGGACACGGGCCGATCGAGCCGCTGCTGCGCGACCCCGACGTCACCGAGATCATGGTGAACGGTCCCAGCCAGATCTACGTGGAGCGGTACGGCCGGATCCACCCGGTGGACACCGAGTTCGCCGACGAGTCGCACCTGCGGCGGGTGATCGACCGGATCGTGTCCCGGATGGGACGGCGGATCGACGAGTCCAGCCCGATGGTCGACGCCCGGCTCCCGGACGGCAGCCGGATCAACGCGGTGGTGCCACCGATCGCGATCGACGGATCCATGCTCACGGTCCGTAAGTTCGCCACCGATCCGTACAGCGTGGACGACCTGGTGGCGTTCGGCACCATGACCCACCCGGTGGCGGGACTGCTGGCGGCGTGCGTGCGGGGCCGGCTGGACATCCTGATCTCCGGAGGCACCGGTTCCGGCAAGACCACGACGCTCAACGTGTTGTCCAGTTTCCTGCCCCACGACGAGCGGATCGTCACCATCGAGGACGCCGCCGAGTTGCAGTTGCACCAGGCACACGTACTGCGGTTGGAGTCCCGGCCGCGCAACATCGAGGGCCGGGGCGAAGTGACGATCCGGGACCTGGTGCGCAACGCGCTGCGGATGCGCCCGGACCGGATCGTGGTCGGTGAGGTACGGGACGGCGCTGCTCTGGACATGCTGCAGGCGATGAACACCGGCCATGACGGCTCGCTGACCACGGTGCACGCCAACTCGCCGCGGGATTCCATCTCCCGGCTGGAGACCATGGTGCTGATGGCCGGGATGGACCTGCCGGTACGTGCGATCCGGGAGCAGGTCGCCTCCGCCGTCGACCTGATCGTGCACCAGGCACGGATGCGGGACGGCACCCGACGGATCACCCAGATCACCGAGGTCACCGGGATGGAAGGCGACGTGGTGAGCCTGCAGGACCTGTTCGTGTTCGACTACCACGCCGGGCAGGACGAGCACGGCCGGTTCCGGGGTGGGCTGGTGACCACCGGGCTGCGACCCCAGTTCCTGGACCGGTTGACACAGGCCGGGGTCGCGGTGCCGCTCGACCTCTTCGGATTCCTGGGAAGGCCCCGATGACATTCTCCAGGACCACGATGGTCGCCGTCGCGTGTGGCCTGATCGCCGGGGCGCTGGCCGGCCAGGGCACGGGGTACGCCGGGCCCGAGGTCGCGGTCTCCGGGGTGACCGCCGCTCCCGGGCAGCTCAACTTCGCCGTGACCGTCAGCGACCTGCCGCGAGGTACCGACCTGGCCGGTGCCGAGGTCGCGGTGCGGGTGCGCGACCAGGAACTGCCGGCGCGGGTACGCACCGGGACGCCGGCCGCCCAGCCGGACGCCACCGGAGGCCCTGACCCGGTACGCAGCGTCGTCGTCGTGTTCGACGCCAGCCGTTCCATGGCGGAGCGGCGGACGCTGGGACCGGCCCGGGAAGCGGCCAGCGAGTACGCTCGCGCGCTGCCCGGGGACGTACGGCTTGGTCTGGTCGCGGTGTCCGACCGGCCCGACCCTCTCATCACGCCCACCACCGACCGGGACGCGTTCGCCGCCGCCCTGCGGAAGGTCAGCGCCCGGGGGGACACCGCCCTCTACGACGCGGTGGGCCGCGCGGTCACCCTGCTTCCGGAGGGGGAACGCCGGATCGTGGTGCTCTCCGACGGCGACGACACCGCCTCGGACACCTCCCTGGACGCGCTGGCCACCACGCTGCGGGAGCGGCGGATCCCGCTGGACGTGGTGGCCCTGGGGCGCGGCACCGACCGGGACGTGCTGCGCCGGCTCACCGACGCGAGCGGCGGGCGGCTGTTCGAAGCCGATGACATCAACGCGCTGGCGTCGGCGTTCCGGCAGGCGGCAGAACTGTTCACCGCCCGGTTGCTGGTCACCGCGACGGTGCCGGACAGCCTGGCCGGCGCGGCGGTGCCGATGCGGGTCGAGGTCGCGGTGGCGGGGCAGCGACTGGCGACCACCGTGAACGTGAGGTTCGCCCGTCCGGCCCAGGAAGTCTCGGGGGGCGCCGGGGCGGCGACACCGCCTCCGCCGTCCCCGGCGATGCCGTGGCTGGTCGCCGCGGTCGTGTTCCTCGCACTGTTCGTCGTGGTTCTGCTGGTCACCAACCCGGTCCTGGTGGGCGCACCGGCCCGGCGCCGGATCGCGCAGGTGGACCGGTACGTCACGGGCCAGCCGGTACGTACTCCCGGAAGCGCGCCGGGCGCGGTGGCCCGTACCGCGCTGGCCTGGAGCGACCGCGCGGTTCAGCTCACCAGGCGGGAACACCGGGCGGTACACAAGCTGGACCGGGCCGGGATGTCACTGCGCCCGGGGGAGTGGCTGCTGCTGCGGGTCTGCGTGGTGATCACCGCGGTGGTCGTGCTGTGGCTGCTGCTTCCCTGGTGGGCCGGGATTCCGTTGGGGCTGCTGACCGGGAGCCTCGGCACCTGGTTCTACCGGCGGATCCGGACCCGGCTGAGGGTTCGGCGGTTCAACGAGCAGTTGCCGGACGCGCTGCAACTGGTGATCGGATCCTTGCGTTCCGGGTTCTCACTGGGTCAGGCGCTCACCGCGGTGGTCCGCGAGTCCAGTGATCCGCTCTCCGTCGAGTTCGGCCGCGCGCTGGCTGAGACCCGGCTGGGATCGGAACTGGAGGACGCCCTGGCGCGGGTGGTTTCCCGTACTGACAGTGAGGACCTGGCGTGGGCGGTGATGTCGGTACGGATCCAGCGCGAGGTGGGCGGCAACCTGGCGGAGGTGCTGCAGACCGCCGTGGACACGATGCGGGAGCGTGGCCGGCTGCGCCGGCACGTCCGGGCGCTGTCGGCGGAGGGACGGCTGTCGGCGTACATCCTGGTGGGGTTGCCGATCATGCTGTTCGTGGGGATGTTCCTGTTCCGGCGCGAATATCTGGCGCCGTTGTACGCCACCGCCCTGGGAATCGTGCTGCTGGTCTTCGCCGCGGTACTGATGGCCATCGGCGGATTCGTGATGAGTCGGCTGGTGAAGGTGGAGGTCTGAGCCGTGCAGGTGTTGCTCGGAGTCGTGGCGCTGGCCGGGGCGATTGTGATCGGGGTGTACGCCCTGGTGGCCGGTGGCGGCGCTCGGGTCGCGGTGGCCCGGACGGTGGCCACTGTGGAACGTACGTATCTGGTGGGGAGCCTGCCGGACCGGGACTCGCCGTTCCACCAGCGGGTGGCGTTGCCATTCGCGCGCCGGCTGGGCGGCCTGGGCCGGGCGTTCACCCCGCAGGGCGGCCGTGATCGGCTGCAACGCTGGTTGGATCGGGCCGGCAACAGTGGCGGCTGGACGGTCGGCGCGGTGGTCGCCGTCAAGGGTCTGGGACTGGTGTACGTCGCGGTGGTCTTCGGGTTCTTCGGGTTGCTCACCGGGTCGGTGCCGGGGCTGGTGATCGGTGCGGTGATCGGTGGCCTGGCCGGTTTCTTCCTGCCGGACCTGCTGGTGCTGAACGCGGGGTTGCGGCGGCAGGAGAAGATCCGGCGTACCCTCGCCGACGTCCTGGACATGCTGACCGTCAGTGTCGAGGCCGGTCTCGGCTTCGACGCGGCGCTGGCCCAGGTGGCGCGCAACGCCCGGGGGCCGTTGGGCGGGGAGACCGCCCGGGTGTTGCAGGAGATGCAGATCGGCAAGTCCCGGGTGGAGGCGTTGCGGTCGATGGCGCAACGCACGTCGGTGTTGGAGTTGCGGACGTTCACCGCGTCGGTGGCACAGGCCACCGAACTGGGTATCCCGGTGGCGCAGGTGTTGCGGGAACAGTCCAGGGAGATGCGGGTACGACGGCGGCTGCGGGCCGAGGAGAAGGCTCAGAAGGTGCCGGTGAAGATCCTGTTCCCGTTGATCCTGTTCATCTTCCCGGCACTGTTCATCGTGTTGCTGGGTCCGGCGTTGATCCGGCTACTGGCCGCGCTCGCCGGCTGATCGGGCGTCGTGGCCGGTCAGGAGACGGGGTAGGTGGCGGGTGCCGGCGTGGCGTCGTGCAGCAGGCCCCGCCGTACCGCCGCCATCAGGGCCTGCGCCCGGTTGGTGGCCCCGAGCTTGTCGTACAGCCGTCCGATGTATGTCTTCACCGTTGACTCGCTGACCGACAGGGTGACCGCGATCCTGGGCGCGGTGTAGCCGTCCCGCAGCAGCCGCAGCACCTCGGTTTCCCGGGCGCTCAGCACCGACGCGGGGCGGTGTCCCACGGTGAGCGCCGCCATCAGCCCGGATGCCGCGAACGTGGTCGCCGCGACCGCGGCGTGCCGGATCGCGGAGATCAGCTCGCTGGTGTCGGCGTTCTTCGTGACGAAGGCTGACAGCCCTGCCCGCAGCGCCCGTAACAGCAGCCCGTTGTCGGCGGTGGCCAGCAGGACCACGCCGAGGCCCGGGAACGTCCGGATCAGTTCCTGACCGAATTGGACCGCGTCGGTGTCGGGAAGGTCGGCATCCAAGGTCACCACGGTGGGCGCGAGGTCGGCCACCAGGTGCCGGGCTTGTGCGGCGTCGCCCGCCTCGCCGACGAGCTTGATGTCGTCAGCGTCGGCGACGGCGTACGCGAGGCCGAGCCGGGCCAAGGTGTGCCGGTCGACAGCGACGAGTCGGATGATCATTCAGGGACCTCCTGCCCCGCACATGTTGCCGGCGGAGCGGACGGGGGGCAACAACCAATCGTCCTAAAGGGTAGTTGCCCGTTCACTCATTGGATCGGGCCGGAAGGCCTTCAAAAACCCGACACTTACGGCGTGTCGGCGGCGACACGCCGGAGGCGCGGTCGGTACCCCGCGGCTCCCAGGGTGCGCCGACGCTTCTGTCGCTTGTGACCCGTTGCGATTCGGCGCGCTGAGGCGGGGTCGGTCAGCGGGAGCGGCTCCGGTGGTAGCAGGCGGAGGAACGGATCTTTTGCAGCAATCAATTACCTTACGCAGATCTTTATCCCATCTCAATCTTTTGTCGTTTTCCGATAATCTGTAGGATTTCTTCACCGTTGGTCGAAAAGTTCGCTACCGAATTGATATGCCCACGCATCGTCACACCAACGGGAATCTCAGGATTCGAGGATCACTTGTGTTGTCGCAACGCATTTGGTGCAGCAGCGCCGTTGGTCTTCGCGAACAGGGGAGTCACTTATGACACACGCACGTCCCCGGCTCCGTCGCCTACTCGGCGGGATCGGTACGACCGGTGTCACGGTCGCACTCGCACTGGCCCTGGCGCCCTCTGCCGCGACGGCGGCACCGGAGGGTCACATCCTCAACGCCGACCACCCAGACCGGATGCCGGGAAGCTACCTGGTCACCCTCAAGGACACCGCGACCCGGCGGTCCGGCGGTGTGTCCGATGTGGCGCAAAAACTCGCCGCCCGGCACGGCGGGACGGTCAGCACCGTCTACACGGCCGCCTTGAAGGGTTTCGCGATCAGGACGAGCGAGTCCGCCGCCCACCGACTGGCTGGTGATCCCGCCGTGAAGTTCGTCGAACAGGACGGCTGGATGTCCACAGCCGGCACCCAGAGCCCGACCCCGTCGTGGGGCCTGGACCGGATCGACCAGCGGAATCTGCCGCTGAACAGCAGCTATACGTATCCGTCCATCGCTTCGACGGTCACCGCGTACATCATCGACACCGGTATCCGGACCACCCACAATGACTTCAACGGCCGGGCCACCTGGGGCACCAACACCACCGGGGACGGCAATGACACGGACTGCAACGGGCACGGCACCCATGTCGCCGGCACCACCGGTGCCACCTCGCACGGCGTGGCCAAGGGCGTCCGGCTGATCGCCGTCAAGGTGCTCAACTGCTCCGGCTTTGGCCTGCTCGCATGGATCACCGCCGGCATCGACTGGGTGACCTCGCACCACACCACCGGCCTGGCCGTGGCGAACATGAGTCTCGGCGGCAGCGTCTCCACCACAATCGACAACGCGGTCCGCAACTCGATCGCCGACGGTGTGGTCTACACCCTCGCGGCCGGCAACGACAACTACGACGCCTGCCTGTACAGCCCCGCGCGGACCGCCGAGGCGATCACGGTCGGGGCCAGCGACAGCGCCGACGCGCGTGCCTCATTCTCGAACTTCGGCACCTGCCTGGACGTGTTCGCCCCCGGTGTGAACATCGTCTCGACGTACAACGCGAACAACGCTGACAAAGCCACGCTGAGCGGCACCTCGATGTCCGCGCCGCACGCGGCCGGTGTGTCCGCGATGATCCGGGCGATCAACCCCAGCTTCACCCCGCAGCAGGTGCGGGACCGGTTGGTGGCCGACGCGACTCCAGGAAAGATCACCAACCCTGGCGCCGGCTCGCCGAACCTGCTGCTCTATGTGGACAATGCCGTCCCGCCGCAGCCGCCGGTCGTGGTGTGGTCGGACGACTTCGAGACCAACAAGGGCTGGGTCCGTAACCCGAACAACACCGACACCGCCACCGGCGGGCTGTGGGCACGCGGTACGCCGCAGCAGACCTCGTACGACGTGTACACCATGCAGCGGGGTGACACCACCTCAGGTACCCAGGGCATGTTCACCGACCCGCTCGCCGGGACGAGTGCCGGTGCCGGGGACATCGACGGCGGGGTGACCTCCGTCCAGTCGCCGGCCATTTCGCTGCCATCCGGGGGGATTCTCACCCTGTCGTTCCGGCATTACCTGGCGCACCTGCACAATTCAGGTACGGACGACTTCCTGCGGGTGTACCTGGTGCATTCGGCCGGTAGCAACGTGATTTACCAGCGGTTCGGTGCCGCGCTCGACATCGGCGCGGTGTGGACGTCCGGCGACGCCGATGTCTCCAATGTCGCCGGCCAGACCATCCGGTTGCGGTTCGAGGTCGGGGACGTCGGTGCCGCCAGCCTGATCGAGGCCGGCCTGGACGACGTCCAGATCATTCGCACGTAGCCCACGGTGCGGGGGCTGTGGCCCCCGCTGCCCACGGCGCAACGCTGCTGTGGCCGGGCGGACCCGGCCACAGCAGCGTTGCGTGGTGCGGGTGTCGGACTCCAACGGGTCGCCTCCGGTCTCGCGGCGGCCACCCCGGCACAGGCCATGACCCCGGCGACTTATGGGTGAAAAAAATCTTACGCGAATCTTTCGCCTATTTCATCACTTTGATAGATTCTGGACTATCTGTACCCATTTACCGCCGTTGGTGGAAATGGGGCGTCGCTCACGCCCACGACATCACCGCCAACGGAATCAGCGTGTTCGAAGACCATCCGGCGTGACGAGCGCCGCCGGTCTTCGCGAACAGGGGAGGCAACTCATGGCACACGCACGCCCCCGGCTCCGCCGTCTGCTCGGCGGGGTCGGCGCGACCGGTGTCGCGGTCGCACTCGCACTGGCCCTGTCACCCTCGACCGCGAACGCGGCCCCCGAGGGCGACATTCTCGGTGCCGACCGTCCGAACCGGATCGCCGGAAGCTACCTGGTCGTCCTCAAAGACACCGCCACCCTGCGGTCCCGAGGAGTGTCCGATGTGGCCCGGGAACTCGCCGCTCGGCACGGCGGGAAGGTCAGCACCGTCTACACCGCCGCGTTGCGCGGTTTCGCCGTCAAGATGAGCGAGCCCGCCGCCCGGCGACTCGCCGCCGAAGCGGCCGTGCGGTGGGTCGAGACGGACGGGAAGGTGTCCATCGTTGACACCCAGAGCCCGACCCCGTCGTGGGGCCTGGACCGGATCGACCAGCGCGACCTGCCGTTGAACAACAGCTACACGTACCCGACCACCGCTTCCACGGTCACGTCGTACATCATCGACACCGGCATCCGGACCACCCACGTCGACTTCGGTGGCCGGGCCATCTGGGGTACCAACACCACCGGGGACCTCAACAACACGGACTGCAACGGTCACGGCACGCACGTCGCAGGCACCACCGGCGGCAGCTCGTACGGCGTTGCCAAGGGTGTCCGCCTGGTGGCCGTCAAGGTCCTGAGCTGCTCCGGCTCCGGCACCTTCGAGGGTGTCGCCGCTGGTGTGGACTGGGTGACCGGCAACCACACCACCGGCCTGGCCACGGCGAACATGAGCCTCGGCGGCAGCGGCAGCAACGCCACCGTGGAGACCGCGGTGGCCAACTCCATCGCCGACGGCGTGACGTACGCGATCGCGGCCGGCAACTCGAACTCCGACGCCTGCAACTTCACCCCGGCGCGGGTGCCGCAGGCGATCACCCTGGGCGCCAGTGACATCAACGACGCGCGGGCCTCGTTCTCCAACTGGGGCACCTGCCTCGACCTGTTCGCACCCGGCGTGAACATCACCTCGGCATGGAGTACCGGCGACACGGCCACCAACACCATCAGTGGCACCTCGATGGCCTCGCCGCACGCAGCCGGCGCGGCCTCGCTGATCCTCGCGCTCAACCCGACCTTCACCCCTCAGCAGGTGCGGGACAGCATGGTCACCAACTCCACGCCGAACAAGATCACAAACCCCGGCACCGGCTCGCCGAACCGGCTGTTGTTCGTGGGCGGCGGCTCCCCGCCGCCACCGCCGCCGACCGTGGTGTGGGCGGACGACTTCGAGACCAACCTCGGCTGGATCCGCAACCCGAACGGCACCGACACCGCCACCACCGGCCTGTGGAGCCGTGGCACCCCGCAGGCCACCTCGTGGAGCGGCGTCATCACACAGCGCGGTGACACCACCTCCGGTGTCAATGGTCTGTTCACCGACCCGGCCGCCGGCACCGGCCCGGGTGACTTCGACGTGGACAACGGCGTGACCAGCATCCAGTCGCCGTTCATCTCGCTGCCGTCCGGCGTCACCCTGACCCTGTCGTTCAACCAGTACCTGGCGCACCTGAACAACTCGGGTTCGGACGACTTCCTCCGGGTGTACGTGGTGAACTCGGCCGGCACCAGCACGCTCGTCTTCCAGAAGCTCGGCGCGGCTGTCAACGTCGGAGCGGCGTGGGCCGGCGCCAGCGCCAACATCAGCGGCTTCGGCGGCCAGACCATCCGGCTGCGGGTCGAGGCCGCGGACGCCGGTATCGCCAGCCTCGTCGAGGCCGGCGTGGACGACGTCAAGATCACCCGCGCGTAAGTGGCCGTGGGGGGGT
>DASUSI010000153.1:0-14069 GCA_036375165.1 Micromonosporaceae bacterium
GGACCTCGTCGAAGAATCGGTTTGTCACGGCCTTGTACCAGTCAGCGAAGCCTTCGTGACCTCTCGCGGTGACCTCGGGAAAACGCATTTCCAGGCCCTCGTTCACCAGGTACGTCAACGTGTCGGGCAATTCGACGTGCCGGTCCAGCGCTACATACCAGTCGGCGACCATGTCGCGGATCGCGTCCTCGGTAAACGCCATCTCATTCCTCCCATCGGGTACGGACGACCCACGGCACAGGTCAGGAAATTCTCAGGAATCGCGAGTGTCGTCGGTCAGCAGGTCCACCAGGAAAGGCCGGTGTGTGTGCATCATCCGGTCCACCGCCTCGGCGGCCTGGTCCGGCTTGTCCACCCGTATCCCGTCGGCTCCGAACGACTTTGCCAGGCCGACGAAGTCGATTTCCGGGTGGGACAGGTTGAACGACCGTGGATATGTGTGATGCGGAATGTCCCGCTCGGTCCAGTACTGGTCGATGTTCTTGTTCAGCAGTTCGTATCGGTGGTTGTTGCAGACCACGAAGTTGGCGGCGATGTCGTATCTTGCCGCGGTCCACAACGCCTGGTACGTGTACATGCTGCCGCCGTCTCCGGCGAATCCGACGACCGTCTTCCCGGGGTGCGCCAGCTTGATTCCGACCGCGCCGGGAATGCCGACGCCGAGGGAACCGCCCCGGGTGAGGTGATAGTGGCCCGGCAGCCGGGGCCGCAGGTGCCGCACCACGTGCGGGGAGGCGGTCAACGCCTCGTCGAAGATCATCAGGTCCGCCGGCGCCTGAGCGGCGAGTTCGGTGAGGAACGCGCCGATGACGGTCTCCTCCGGACGGTCCCCGCCTCCGCGCTCGCCGCGTCGCTGTTCGATCCGGGCCCGAGCCTCGGCGTCCTGCTCCGGGGTGCGCAACCGGTCGAGCGTGTCGGCGAGCGCGGCCAGCGTCAACCTGGGATCGGCCACCAGGCCCATGGTCACCGGGTGGTTCTTGGCGATCTCGTAGTCGTCCAGGTCGACGTGCACCACCACGGCATCGGGCCGGAACGGGCTGCGAAGATCCGGGAACACCTCGGGGAACACGTACGTCCCGACGATCAGGACCGCGTCGGCGTCGGCCACCGCGGCCCGGCTCACCTCGCCGAACATGTGCCCGATCGGACCCCGCACCAATGGGTGGTCGGCCGGCATCTGGGCCTCGGAGGAGTCCACGAACCACACGTCGGCGCCGAGCTTCTCCGCCACCCGGGTCAGTTCCGCCTCGCCCCCGGACACCGAGACCCCGTCACCGACCAGCAGCAACGGATGCCGCGCCCCGGCCAGCAGGGCTCCGGCCCGGGCCACCAGTTCGGGTGCCGGCAGGGTACGGGTGTCCGGGATCACGGTGGGCAGCACCGGCTCGTCGTTGGGAGCGTCCAGGACGTCCATGGGCAGCGCCACGAAGACCGGTCCACGAGGGGGTGTCATGGCCATCTTCACGGCCCGGCGCAGCACCCTCAGCACGGATCGGGGATCGGTCACCCGAGTGGCCCACTTGGTGACCGGCCTCGCCATGGCGACCAGATCGGCCGCCATCTGCGCGTCCATCGAGTCGTACCGGATCCCCGCCTCACCGGCGATCACCACCAGCGGGGTGTGCCCGCGTTTGGACTGGTACATCATGCCGATCCCGTTGCCCAGCCCCACGCCGCTGTGCAGTTGGAGCACGGCCGGGCCACCCGTGGCGCGGGCGTACCCGTCGGCGATCCCCGCCGCGACCGTCTCCTGCAGCGTCAGGATGTAGTTGAACTCCGGGTAGTCCTCCAGTGCGTCGAGGAAACCCTGTTCGACCGTTCCCGGATTGCCGAACATATAGCGGATGCCGTCGGCCAGGAACTGTTCGATGATGGCTGACTTACCGGGCCTGGACACGATACCGTCCTCTCCTGAACGCCGTCCTCTCCTACCAGCCGTACCGGCGCAGGCCGCTCTCCAGCGTCTCCACCATTTTTTCTCCGGTACGGAACGAGTCCGGAGTGGAACGACCCGTGACGAACGGATGGTCGACGACCACAGAGATTTCCTTGCCGAAGTTCCCGTGGTAGGCACCGTCCGGACCAGTGGCGTCCCGCAGGATGTACTCCAGCGGGTACGGCGGCGGGCCCATGTTGAAATCGGTGTTGAGGAACCCGGTGCCATCTTTGTAGTCGTACTCCTTGCAGTGCCCGGTGACGTGCTTGCCCCAGATAATGCTCCGGCGGGTCTCCCAGTCCCGGGCGAAGGCGAGGCAGGCCACGCCGTAGCATTCAGCGCCGATCACCCTGTTGCTCCGCAGGAACGACAGGATGAGGTCGTGGACCCGGCCGTTGTTCGCCAGGTCGACGATGGGACCGCTGCCCCCGACGATCAGCAGCGCGTCGTATTCGGCGAGTCGCTCGTCCAGCACCTCACCGACTTCGCGGTTGTACGTCTCAAGACTACGCAGGTAATCCGGGTCACTGGTGTACGGCCGGTCGGGGATCAGCTCGGAAATGTTCAGCGGATCCGCGAGCCGGTCTGATTCGTCCACCTCGCGGGTAAGTTCCGCCACTTCCACGGACACCACACCCCGACCCAATGGTGGGTCGATGAAATTCGGATCGAGACTGGGTGGGAGGGCATGTGGGCGACGGCCGTTGGGGGTGGCGAAAACCACGTCGTAGCCCTGTTTGTCAAAGTGACTCAGCGGACCGACGAGTTCCTCTCCCCAATATCCGTATTCGGACAGGACTACAAGAATCTTTTTGGTCACGGCGACTCCCGGTTTCGAGATTTTCCACCGACGACCAAATCGTCGAGGGCTGCCACAACCCAGTCAACGGAACAAATGCCGGTACCCCGGACCCCCGGGGATCGACCGGAAGTCTTCGTCAAGTCGACAAACGGGGGCTCCCAAGTCCGCCGCGCCCCCGGACCGGCCGCCGGCTACACGTGGTGGCGGAGGAACCCGACCGTCGCGTCGACGGCCTGGGTGACGTATCGGTCGACGTCGTACAGGTCGATGTGCCGCTCGCAGTCGAGCCAGACGATCCGCTTCTCACCCTGGGTCCGGGAGTGCAACTCCGACGCCAACTCCGGGGAGCAGTAGGCGTCGGCCTTTCCGTGCACCACGAGCACCGGGGTGTCACCGAGCAGATCGGCGGCGCCGAGCGCGTCGAAGGTCATCAGGGAGTGCAGGGAGCCTCGGGTCACCCGGTTCTCCCAGTGCGGTGCGGCGCCCCGCTCGGTGCCGTAGTAGGCATACGGTTCCTCGCCGGGCATCGCGGCCTCGCCGCCGCCCGGGGCCACCGCCGGCAGCTGCTCGTCGTAGCCGACCAGGAAGCTGGCCAGGGCGGACCGGTACGCCGCGATTCCCATACCCTCGGCGAACCTGGCGGGACTGTTGTACGCCCCGGCGACACCGGCCACCACCCGGACCCGCGGGTCGGCCGCGGCGGCGCGCATCACGTACCCACCACCGAGACACACCCCGACCAGGCCGATCCGGTCGGGATCGACCTCGGGCCGGGAAGCCAGCACCCCTACCGCCGCCCGCAGGTCGGCGAGCTTGCCCTGGGTGTCCTCATGGCCGCGCCGGCCACCGCTCTCCCCGAAGCCACGGTGGTCGAATGCCAGGGTGACGTACCCGGCGCGGCGCAGCCGCTCGGCGTACCCCCCGACGACCTGCTCCTTGACGCCGGTGAACGGGCCGCTCAACGCGAGCGCCGGGGCCGGCGTGTCCCCGTCGGGTAGTCGCAGTTCGCCGACCAGTTCGACATCATCGCTTCGGAAACCGATCCGCTCCGTGGTCGCCATGGGGCCCAGCCTGGCACGCGACGGGCGGGCGGCCCACCCCCGAGTGGGCCGCCCGAACGTCACTTGCGCTTGCGGATCTCCTCCGCGGCCTGCGGTAACACCTTGAACAGGTCGCCCACCACACCAAAGTCGGCGAGTTCGAAGATCGGCGCTTCGTCGTCCTTGTTGATCGCGACGATGGTCTTCGAGGTCTGCATCCCGGCACGGTGCTGGATCGCTCCCGATATCCCGCAGGCGAAGTAGAGCTGCGGGGACACCGTCTTGCCGGTCTGTCCGATTTGGAACTGGTGGGGGTAGAAACCCGAGTCGGTGGCGGCCCGGGACGCGCCGACCGCCGCACCGAGCAGGTCGGCGAACTCCTCGATCACCTTGAAGTTCTCCGCGCTGCCGACGCCACGGCCGCCGGCCACCACTGTGGACGCCTCAGTGAGTTCGGGTCGGGAGCCCTTCTGCTCGGCCACCCGCTCCAGTACCTTCACCTTCCTGGCGACTTCGGAGAGGTTCACGTCCACCGGAACCTGCTCGGGGCTGCCGGGAGCGGGCTGCGGGGCCACCGAGTTGGGTTTCACGGTGGCCAGCGGAATACCCTTGGTGACCTTGGACTTCACGATGGTGCTGCCGGCGAAGATGACCTGGGTCGCGGTGCCGTCGGCTTCCAGAGCCGAGACGTCGGCGAGCACCCCGTTGTCCAGCTTCACCGCGACCCGGCCGGCGATCTCCTTGCCCTCCTGGGAGCCGGCGAGCAGCACCGCGGCGGGACTCACCTGCCGCACCAGCGCCGCCAGCACCTCCGCCTTGGGGGCCACCAGGTGCCGGTCGACGTCCTCGCTCTCCGCGACGTACACCTTCTGGGCGCCATACTCGGCGAGCCGGTCCGCGACCGCGGCGGCGGTGCCGGGGGCCCCGAGTACCACGGCGGCGGGCTCGCCGAGGCCACGGGCCAGGGTGAGCATCTCGAAGGTGACCTTCTTGACGGTCGGGCCGGACTCGGCCGCGCCGGGTGCCGCCTCGACGACGACGAGAACTTCAGCCATTGATTACGTCACCCTCTCGGTACTGTGCCATGTGGTTCGCTCCCCTCCGGTCGCTCACACGAACTTCTCGGAGGCGAGGAACTCGACGAGCTTGACGCCGCCGTCGCCTTCATCGGTGATCTTGACGCCGGCCTGCCGTGGTGGCTTCGGCGCGAACTCCAGCACCTGGCTGGTCGCGTTCGCGAGCCCGACCTCCTCGGCCGATATCTCGAGGTCGGCGAGCCCGTACGTGTCGACCGGCTTCTTCTTCGCGGCCATGATCAGCTTGAACGATGGATAGCGGGGCTCGTTGATGGTGTCCCAGACACTGACGATCGCAGGGGTCTCGGCCTGCACGACCTCGTAGCCCTCGTCGGTCTGTCGCTCCACCGTGACCGTGCCGTTCTCGACGGTGACCTTGCGGGCACCGGTGAGCGCTCCCACCCCGAGCCGCTCGGAGAGCATGTGGGGCATCGCCTGCACCCGTCCATCGGTCGCCTCCGCGCCACACAGCACGAGGTCCCACTCCAGCTTGCCGAGTGCGGCGGCGAGCACCCTGGAGGTCTGCACCGCGCAAGAGCCGTGCAGTGCCTCGTCGGTGACATGCACCGCCTTGTGGGCGCCCATGGACAGCGCCTTGCGGATCGTGTCGGTGGCATCACCGGGCGCCATGGTCAGCAGGGTGACCTCTCCGCTGTTCGTCTCGGCGAGCTTGAGGGCCTCCTCGATGGCATGCTCGTCCATCTCGTTCATGCGCTTGGTGGACGCCTCACGGTCGACGGTCTTGTCGTCGGATCGCAGGGTGCGCTCCTCACCGGAGTCCGGCACCTGCTTGACGAGTACGACAATCTTCATCGCTGTCGGGGACCTCCTGCTCAACGGGCGTAGCCCGGCCGCACCACGGGGTACTCGCTCCCGATTCTGGTCGAGCCCTACCCTACTTGCCAGTAGCTAGCACCTGGCGTGAGACCAATCACCACCCGCAATGGTCACACGCAGCACCGCGGGGACCCCCGGCCGCCGACACTCCCGAGGTCACGATCGTGAGTACGGCCACGGAGCAGCCGCACCCGAAAACGGCGCGTCGTACGGCAGAGGTGGAACCGAAACCTGTGCGCTGTCCGGCGAGCGTAGCCAGCTGAGCTGCGCGCTCCGCTGTGCCGTTGGTTATCGTCACCACCTCATCGGGTGACATACTCGCCACATGGGGCGTCGGGTGCGTCGATGCCCCATCCACCCAGACGCACCCTGGGAGAGGCCCGATGCCACGTCAAACCGTGGTCGATGACTGTTTCCCCGCCGAGCTGCGTCGGCTCCGCGACGAACGCGGGCTTTCGCTTCGCGTGTTGGCTGACCGCGCGTACGTGTCCAAGTCGACCATCTCCGAGCTGGAGAACGGCCAGAAGACGCCCACCGTGGACACCGCGCGTGCACTCGACGCCGCGCTGCAGGCCCGCGGCAAGCTCGCCGAGTTGGTGACCGAGGTCGAACCGCCGCGGCGTGAACCGGCGGTGTCGCCGTGGGAGAGCGCCGAGCTGCTGGAACGGGTACGTGCATCCGACGTGTCCGCGCCCACGGTCGAGGCCCTGCGGGTGACCGTGTTCGAGCTGTGCTGCGAGTACGGGTGGCAGTCCGAACAGCGCCTGCGTGCCGAAGGGCTGCGGTGGCTGCGCGAAGTGGAACGGCTGCTGGGCCGGCCGGTGGGGTTGCGCCAGCACCGGGAGTTGCTTGTGGTCGCCGGGTGGCTGGCACTGCTGGTCGGATGCGTCGAATATGACCTCGGGATGCGTCCGGCCGCCGAGGCCACCCGCCGTGCCGCGCTCCAACTCGGCGACGAAGCGGGCCACGCGGAGATCTCCGCGTGGGCGTGGGAGATGGCCGCATGGTTCGCCCTGACCCAGGACCAGCACCGAGATGTGGTGGCGGCCGCCGACGCCGGGCAGCTCGTGGTCGGCGAGCACCTGGCCGCCGTGCAACTGGCCGCGCAGAAGGCGAAAGCGTACGCCCGGATGGGCGACCACACGGGAGTCCAGGCCACGTTGGACCGCGGCCACTGGCTCCTCACCCGGCAACCACCGCCCGATCGCCCCGACCACCACTTCGTCGTTGACCCCGACAAGTGGGACTTCTACGCGATGGACGCATACCGGATCGTCGGCGACGACGACCGGGCCGCCCACCACGCCCGGGAAGTGCTGCGCCTGGGTACCGCGCCGGACGGCACGGAGCGCGCGCCGATGCGCATGGCCGAGGCCCGCCTGACCCTGGCCGCGACCGCCGCCCGCGCCGGGGAACTCGACCGGGCGTTCGACACCGCGCTTACCGCGTTCACCGCGCGGCGCAGGTCACTGCCCACCCTGCTCATGGTCGCCGGGGAAGTCACCGGCGAACTCCGTCGCCGCGACCCCGCTGGCCGGCGTGCGTGCGAGCTGCGGGACGTCGTCCGAGCGGTGTCCGCCGGGTAGCGGACACCGGGACACGGACAGCGAACCCCTCCCCATTCTGGATCTCCCCACGGCAGGCTGTCACACGCGCCTGCGGATCGGCGGAACCCCCGTACCCCGGCCCGCCTGTCTACCACGTTCCTGCGGACCCGACGGAGCCAGATGCGACAACGACCCAGTGCCGACGTGCCATCGACGGCGCCGCCGTGGGCGTGGGTGAGCATCGCAGCCGGACTGCTGGCCATCGCCGCTCTGTGGTGGTGGGCGCTGTGAGTCCCCCGATCTCGTGTGCACACTGCCGGGGGCCGGTCGTGGACACGGCGGTCGGGCCCACCCACGTCGACGCCTACGGCCAACTCACCGGGTGGCTGTGCCCGATACCGCACATGACCCTCGCGACCCCGGCAGCGGCGGAATTGGCTACCACCCCGGCGTGGGTGGAGGCGCTCCAGGCCACGCCGCCCCGGTACGCCCGGACCCGGTAGGCCCGACGCCGCAGCGGAGAATGTGCGTCCGGCCGGTGGAGTGGGGCCTCTGTCTGTCGGCAGCGGCTCAGTAAGCCCGGATCCCGGCTCATCGGCCATCTCAGGGTCGCTGGTGAGCACCGTGGCCCAGTCCCAGGTCCGGTCGTGCCACTCGTCGGACACACTGTCGCAGGTCTCCTTGAGTTGCGGAGGTCATCACCACTCGCAGCGCTGTCCTGAACCACCGGCGTTAGGATCTTCCCGTGATCGGCAGTGTTTCACTAGGTAAACAGCCTGTTCTTGGCCTCACTGGGGAGCGCACACTGCCGGGTGTTGAGGTTGAGAACTACTGGTACCGCCGGCACGAGGCGGCGTATCTCGCCGCCGCGGACTGGCTGGCACCCGCCAGTCGAGTGCTGGAAGCGGGGCTCGGCGAAGGGTACGGGGCCGGGATGCTCGCCGCGCGCGGCAACACCGTGGTCGGGTTGGACTACGACGCCACGGCGACCGCCCACGCCAGGTGTCACTACCCAGCGGTCGGGGTGGCACGGGGAAACGTGGTCGCCCTGCCGTTCCGGTCCGCGAGCTTCGACGCCGTGGTCAGCATGCAGGTGGTGGAGCACCTGTGGGACCAGCCCCGGCACGTCGCCGAGTGCGCCCGGGTGCTACGCCCCGGTGGTGTCCTGGTGCTGTCAACGCCGAATCGGCTCACCTTCTCCCCCGGGTACGACCCGGCATCGGGATCCCCGACGAACCTGTTCCACACCAGAGAGTTCAGCGCCTCGGAGCTGACGGGCCTGCTGGCGCCGCACTTTCCGGACACCACCCGGTACGGGCTGCGCCACGGTCCCCGGCTGTGTTCGTTGGACGGTGACCTTCGGCACCGGCACGGCCAGGACCTGGTCACCGCTCAGCTCGCCACCCCGGCGGCGGACTGGTCCGGCGACCTGCTGGCCGCCGTGGCCAGCGTGACCGCCGACGATTTCAGCATCGCACTCGAAGACACGGACACCGCTCTGGACCTGATTTTCGTGTCCCGAGGGCCCTGACCGTGAGACCTTGGAAGACGAATGTCGCGTCTTTGCCGCAGGAGGATCCCGCGTGTTGGTCAAGGCCTGTCTCAACGGAGCCCGGGAACCCGGGGCCCACCCCCGGCTGCCGCTGACCCCGGATCAGTTGGCTGACGACGCCCAGGCGTGCCTGGAGTTCGGAGCCGAAGCGGTGCACCTGCACCCGCGAGACCCCGACGGCCGGGAGTCACTCGCCGCCACGGACGTCGCCGCCGCCGTCGCCGCGGTACGTGCCGAGTGCCCGGGTCTGCCGATCGGGGTGACCACCGGGGCCTGGATCGTGCCCGACCCGCCCGTCCGGGAGGCCGTGGTGAGCTCATGGGGTGACCTCGACGACTTCGCGAGGCCCGACTTCGCGTCAGTGAACCTTTCCGAGGACGGATGGGAACGGGTAGCCACCACGTTGCTGGACGCCGGCATCGGAGTCGAGGCAGGCATCCAGAGACCGGAGGACCCGGCGCTGCTGGCGACCAGCGGCCTGGCACCCCGGTTCCTCCGGTTCATCGTCGAGCCGGCCATCACCGACCCGGACGCCGCGATCACCAGCGCGGACAGCCTGCTCGCGGCGCTGGAGCCGCTCGCCCCGGACGTTCCCCGGATGGCGCACGGGCGGGAGGACGCCGCCTGGCCGGTGCTGGAGTGGGCGCTGCTGCGCGGGCTGCAAAGCCGGATCGGGCTGGAGGACACGCTTCGGCTGCCGGACGGCACCATCACCCCGGACAACCCGGCGCTGGTCGCGGCGGCGTACACGTTCCTGATGGAGTCACCGCCAACCTGATCCGGTCGCCGTCGCGTCCCCCGGGCCAGGGTGCCCTGTCAGACAGTGGGCATTAG
The DNA here is from genome assembly GCA_036375165.1 of Micromonosporaceae bacterium. Taxonomy (GTDB): domain Bacteria; phylum Actinomycetota; class Actinomycetes; order Mycobacteriales; family Micromonosporaceae; genus WHSM01. Next base: position 9,625 of record DASUSI010000153.1, read on the forward strand.
GAGCATGATTCGGGTATGGGCCGGCTCCTACTGCTGTTACTACTTATCCATCTCGCGCTGGCATTCGCGGCGATCGTGGACTGCTACGGCGGTGCGGAGAAGCCCGCACGGCTCTCCCGCCTGACCTGGAGCCTGATCGCGGTTCTCGGCGTGCTCGGCGGGCCGATCGCCTGGTTCGCATACGGCCGTCCCGGCCGGCGGCTGTCGCTTCCCTGGAACGAGCCTGGACCGGCCCGTCCGCTCGCACCCGACGACGACCCGGAGTTTCTCGCCGATCTGGCCCGCCGCGCCGGTCCGCCACCGAAACCGGAACCTGAGCGGAGCCCACCCAAAGACCTGCCGCACGTCGAAACCGACACCAACGACATCGCTCCAGAGGACCGCAACAACGGCGCCGGGTGAGCGGGCCGGTACCTTACCGCGCGGTAAGATCTGACAGAATCGCGCCCGATGCGTGTCCTGATGCTGTCCTGGGAATACCCTCCCGTGCTGGTCGGTGGTCTGGGGCGGCATGTGCACGCCCTGGCGACCTCACTGACCGCCGCCGGCCACCACGTCACCGTCATCACTCGCCACGGTGAGAACGCGCCACTGGAGGAGGAGGTCGAAGGGGTACGGGTGTTCCGCACCCCCGAGGACCCCCCGCTGTTCCCGCTCACCAGCGAGACCCTGCTGGCCTGGACCATGGCGTTCAACCACGCGCTGACCCGTGCGGCGCTGCGCGCGGTGTCGCCCGGGGAACCCCCGTACGACGTGGTCCACGCCCACGACTGGCTGGTCACCCACGCGGCGGTCACCCTGAAACACTCGCTCGGCCTACCGCTGGTGGCCACGGTCCACGCCACCGAGGCGGGCCGGCACTCCGGTTGGTTGCCGTCCGACACCAACCGGTGCATCCACTCGGTGGAGTGGTGGCTGACGTACGAGGCGCGACGGGTGCTGGTCTGCTCCGGGTATATGCGCTGGGAGGTGAGCCGGCTGTTCGACCTGCCGCGCGGCAAGGTCGAGGTGATCCCGAACGGGGTCGCGGTCAACTCCTGGCGCGCGCCGCAGCGCGCGGTCGCCAGCGCGAGGTCCCGGCACGCGCCGAACGACGGCCCGCTGGTCGTGTACGCGGGCCGACTGGTGTACGAGAAGGGTGTCCAGGATCTGCTCGCCGCGGTGCCCCGACTGCGGGCCCGGCACCCCGGACTACGGGTGGTGATCGCCGGTGACGGACCGTACCGGGAGGAACTGGAAACGCTGGCGGGGCGGGACCGGATCGCCGGCACGGTGACCTTCACCGGTTTCCTCGCCGGTGCGGACCTCGCGGGCCTGCTCACCGCGGCGGACTGCGTGGTGGTGCCCAGCCGGTACGAGCCGTTCGGCATGATCGCCCTGGAGGCGTGTGCGGCCGGCACTCCGGTTGCCGCCGCGGCCTGCGGAGGACTCGCCGAGTTGGTGGATCCGGGCGTCACCGGAGTCACCTTCCCCGCCGCGGATCCGATCGGGCTCGCCGACGCCGTGGATCACCTGCTGCGGGACGAGGTGTTCGCCCGCCGGGTCGCGCGCCGCGCCCGTTCGATGGTGATGCGCGGGTACGACTGGGCCACGGTCGCCGAACGCACCGTGTCCGGGTACCGCCGGGCGGTCACTGATGAGCGGGCGCTGTCGGCCCGGCTGGCGGCTGGCGGCGTGCCTGGTCCACGGATCGTGGTGCCCAGCGGCAATCTCCTCACCGGCGAGGCGGCAGGCCCGTAGCCGCTGCGGACCTGGGGTCAGGCGAGATTGGCCGACCGGGGGTAGGCGTCGGCGGGATCGGTGAGCACGTTCACCAGGTACGGCACCCCGGCGTCGAACGCACGCTTCAGTGCCGGGCCCAGGTCGGCGGGCGTCGTCACGGTCTCACCGGCCCCACCGAGCGCACGGACCACGTTGTCGTAGCGCAGCCCCGGTCGCAGGTCGGCCGCGACGTCATACCCGTACACGGCCTTCATCGGGTGCTTCTCCAGACCCCAGACGCCGTTGTTGCCCACCACGATCACCACGGGCAGGTTCTGCCGAGCCAGGGATTCGGCGTCCATGAGCGAGAAGCCGGCCGCGCCGTCGCCGAGCACCAGGCACACCTGACGGTCCGGGTAGCTGATCCGGGCACCCATCGCGTACCCCAGGCCGGTCCCGAGGCAGCCGTACGGGCCGGGGTCCAGCCAGCAACCGGGGGCTCCCGGCTCCAGATACCTCCCGGCGTACGAGACGAAGTCGCCGCCGTCCCCGATGATCACGGCGTCACGGTCCAGTACCCGGCGCAGCTCGCCGTACACCCGGGCCGGCTTGATCGGATCGGTGTCGGCCTCCAGCAGTTCCCGGTCCCGTTCCCGGGCGGCGTCCTCGGCGGTACGCAGCTCGGCGACCCACTCGGCGTGGTCAGCACCCCGCCCGGCGAGGCCACGCAGGATCGCGGCAAGGTCACCGGCCGGGGACGCGGCCGGCGCCACGTGGCCGGCACGCTGGTCCGGTGCGTCCACGATGTGGATGACCTGCGCGTCCCCGAAGCTGCCGAAGCCCAACCGGAAGTCCAGCGGTGTCCCGATCACCACGACCAGGTCGGCCTGCTTGAGCGCGACCCCCCGGCTGCGCGAGAACGCCAACCTGTGGTCCGGGGGCAGGCAGCCCCGGCCCATGCCGTTCGGGTACACCGGGACGTCGAGTGCCTCGGCGCAGTCGCGCAACGCGCCCTCGGCGGCTCCGGCGTACACGTCCGAGCCGGCGATGACCACCGGCCGCTCAGCACGGGCGAGCAACGACGCGGCCTTCGCCACCTCCGCGTCGTCGGGTGCCATGGACGGTGGTCGCCGCGGCGGGTCGAGTGCCACCTCGGCGTGCGAGAACAGCAGATCCATCGGTACGTCGAGAAAGACCGGCCCCCGGTGCGGCGAGATCGCCGCCGTGACGGCCTCACGGACCTGAGCCGGGATCTGCTCGGTCGCGGTGACCGTGGCCGCGTGCTTGGTGATCGACGCGACGATCGGGACGTGGTCGAGTTCCTGAAGACTGCCAGCGCCCCACCGCCACTGCGGGGCCCGGCCGCCCAGCACCACCACCGGAGAGCCGTTGAAGTACGCGCTGGTGATCGCCGAAACCCCGTTCGTGACCCCCGGCCCGGCGGTCAGCACCGCGAGTCCTGGCCTACGCCGCAGCTTCGCGACCGCCTCGGCCGCGAACACCGCGGTCTGCTCGTGCCGTACGTCGAAGATCGGCATCCCGGTGCGGTGCGCCGCGTCGTACAGCGGGAACACGTGACCGCCCGAGAGCGTGAACATCTCGGTGACGCCGGAGCCGCGTAGCGCGGCGAGCGCCAGGTCACCACCGTGTCCCGAGACCGGGTCCGTCATCGATGCCTCCTCAGCCGGTTGCCGTTCACGGACGTCACATGGCGGCTGGGACGGACCGACGGCCTGATCGGTCGCCGTACCGGTTGGGCCGGCTGACGACCGCGCAACAGCCGGGCCGGCGCACCACCGACCACCGAGTACGGCGCCACGTCCCGGGTCACCACCGCGTTCGCCCCGACGATACTGCTCTCGCCGATCCGTACCCCCCGGGTGATCGTGGCCTTGGTGCCGATCCAGCAGTCCCGGCCGATGCGTACCGGGGACTTCACGATCCCCTGGTCCTTGATCGGAATTGTGATCTCAACCGCCTTGTGATCGAAGTCGGAGATGTAGACCCAGTCCGCGATCAGGCCGGCCTCGCCGATCTCCACATCCAGGTAGCTGTTGATCGTGTTGTGCCGACCGATCACGACCTTGTCACCGATCCGCAGCGTGCCCTCGTGGGCCCGGATCGCGGTGCCCTTCCCGACGTGCACCCACCGTCCCAGCACCAGCCGCCCGTACCCCCGTCGTGCCCTGATCTCGGTGCCCCGGTCAAGGAACACCATGCCTTCGCAGATCACTCCGGGCTGGGTCAGCCGCAACCAGAGGAACCGCCAGTAGCGGACCAGGTGCCATAGGGTGTACGCGCGGTGCCGCAGCACCCACCGCAGCGAGGCCAGGGTGAGAAACCGCGCGTTCCGGGGACCATCGGCGCTCCGGTGCGGACTGCCGAACCGCATGAGCGTCAACGTACACGGCAAGCTACTCACGGGTCACCAGACGGGTCCGGGCAGGCGGTATCCGGCGTGGCTGTCCGGGAGCGTCAGGTGACCACGCCGGGCTCAGTCACCAGGCGGCCGGCGAGCACCGTCGCTGTCGTCCCCACCAGCTGTACCAGCCGGTCCAGCTCGGCGACGTGGAACCCGGGGGCCTGGACACGCGATACCACGACCACATGCTGACCCAGCGGATCCTCTCCGAACGGCGCCATCGCGCACTGCCCGCGTTCGGCGTCGAGGTAGATGCGAGGCCGCACCGGCTCCGGAACGTCGATCTCCCGAGGCGCTTCGACACTGCCGTACACCACCAACC
>DASUSI010000154.1:0-33390 GCA_036375165.1 Micromonosporaceae bacterium
ATCGTGAACGCGGCCAATGTGGGCGGAGGCAGACTCATTGTCGTTGACGCGATTGATGATGTAGCGGCCAAGTTCTACCGCTACCACGACTTTCAATCGGTGAAGGGTAATCCGAACCGGCTCGTGATGAAGGTGTCCACCGCGAGGCAGGCGCTCGGCGCGACGTCCGTCCGCGTCACGAGTGATCGCAGCACACAGTTGACCTCGATTGTCCTGGAACTGCCGGACGGCAGGTCGGTTCCGATCGTGGGATCTCGTGCTGAGATCAGTGCCATCGCGAATCGGCTTGAGGCGGCGGCTGATTCCCCTGGGACGCGGTAAACCTGCGCGAAGTGATACGAGGACGCGATCTGTTCGAGACCGGTCCGGTCGTCTCGCGGTAATCAGGTCAACTCCCGGCCGTCCTCTTTGACGAGCCATTCCCCCGTCCCAGCCGTCGGACATGTCCTGTTCGGCGAGAGAGCGGCATGCGTCCTTGAGGTATTGGGCGCTGTCTCCGCAGACGGGGGTGATGACGGAGACGAGTCGGGTCACCGTGTCCACGAAGTGAGCATCGTGGTGTACACGAGTTCGGTGCGGTCTCCCGGCATGAGCACATCGGACACTCAACCACTCGATCCGTCGAGTCGATTGAGACCTTGCGGAGGACGAGCAGTGAGACGCCAGGTCCGGTGTCGAGTTCTTCGGCTTCGTCGGGCATCGGCGGCCTGGCCGTGATGTGGTCGACGATCCGATACGCTTGACCCGCCGTCGCGGCATCCGGACAAAGGTGCCCAGCCCGTGGCAGGACTCCACAAGACCCTCGGATTCCAGCAGGTCTATGGCCTGACGGACCGGCCCGGGACTCGCCTTGAAGCGCGCGGTGAGCGCGTCCCCGTTCGGTAGTCGTTCACCCGGCGCGGATTAGGCCCTTCCCGGTCACGTCGCACGTGTTCGCCGTGGTGTACCTCCGCCGGGGATGGAGCAGCGAGCATCGGCCCGTACTGCGTGGTGGACCAATTGGGCTGCCTCGGCGGGTGGGGTGGTGGCGGTGTTGATGGTCAGGTGTGCGTCCGGCAGGGGTGTGGTTTGATCCCATGCGTGTAGCCGGTCGGTGTCATCCCGGGTGCGCCGGGCAGCGATTCGGACCGCTGCGATGTCGCGGGGGCACCAGAGGTAGACAGCCAGCCATCGTGCCGCTGGGGTAGCTCGGATGACCGCATCGATTGCTTCAAGTTGTCCGAGGTGGAGTATGGGTACGTGGTCATGTAGCCGCTCCACAAGGGATGGACGGTCGATGACATAGGTCGCGTGGTATCGGTGGTTTTCCCAGACGATGTCACCACGGTCGCGTAGCTCTTTGATGTGCTCGGGTGTCGTGATGCGGTATCCGCCAGTCCTACCTGGCCCGGCCTTGAGCCGGCGGAAGAGCACGTAGCTTGGGTCAAGCTCATGCAGGGCACAAGTGACCGTGTCCTTACCGGCGGCTGGTGGGCCGTAGAGGATGACGCCGCGCATCATCGGTCCTCGTCCAGTACGGCGGCCAGTAGATCCTTGGCCTGGTTTTGGAGTGGCTTGCTGGACGCGGAATTGTCGATCAGGAAGTGCGGCACAGGCGGTCTGAAGTCGACGTCGATACTGGCCAGATACGCGGCCCAGTCGGCCAGCTTCGCCGCGTCACGGGCGGCCCCCCGGTGCCGGACGTAGCTGTGCATCGTCTCGGCGTCGCAGGAGACCCATACGTACGTGGTCTTGGCGTCCAAGTCTGAAAGCGTCGCCTGAGTCCGGTCGATCCAGGCTCGGTCGTTGAACTCGCGCAGGAACGGCGCGGTGACTATGGCGCTGTTGCCACATGCCACATTCTCCTCAGTGGCCGCACGAAGGGCCTCGTACTCCCGGGGCCGGATGGTCTTCACGTAGGTGGAGGATTCCCGGTCGTGGGGCGAAAGGTGGAGCATCTCCAGAGCAGCTTCAACAACGGGTCGGGTAATCGTGTCCTTGTCGAGGATCGGCCACCCGGTTTCGCGGGCGAGGATGCGGCCCAACTCGCTCTTGCCGCTGCCGACGTGGCCACCAATGAGGATCACCTGTGGTTTCCGCAGCCGTACCTCGCTGCGTGGCATCTGCTCGGGTACGTGGACGACCCGCTTGGAACGGGACTTGCTGACCACCAGACCCTCACCGGCGAGCACCTTCATCGCCTCGCTGATCGTAAAGACACTGGTGTTCCACTGCTCTGCCAATTCCCGTGTCGATGGCAACACATCTCCATGCCGCAGCACGCCAGCCTCGATGGCGGTGCGGATGTTCCGCGCAACCTGTCGATGCACGGGCTCCGACCGGGTGTGCCGGGGATGGGACGACGACATTGCTGCTCCTGAGCGGATGAGTCACCGAGGACCGTCGGCCAGCCTATCAGCGACCTAACAGATGTCTCCGCACTGAATACTGGGTCGACTCTAGCAGTTGACATCTAGAACTATCAGTTGTTAGTTTCCTTGCGGTCCTGATCACAGGGGCGGCCCGGGTCAACGCTCGCGGCTGTCGCGTTCCGGTGGTGCGTCCTCGTGCGTGCCATGTGAGGGCAGTAGTCAGACGAGCCGCTTGCTCGTGGAGTGACACCGATCCCCACGGGTGGGCCTGGACGAAGCTGCGGCTGTCACGCCGGACAGGACCGGGGGCGGGTCGTTTCCGACCCGCCCCTCCCGAACACGCGAAGGGAGTGGCATGTCTGGCGTGGTACCGACAAGCGCGATTCCGCCAGGGAGCCGGTCGGCCCGCTTGGAGCGAGCGGAGTTCGCACCGCGGTCCGTCACCGCTGTATTGGTGCCGGATCCCTACCCCCTGGGGAGTGTCTTGTTCTGCGCAAGCTGCGACCAGCCGTTCTTTGCTTCAACACAGGCCGATGGCACCCGCACGTACCGCAGTCGCTGCGGTTGCCGGCTGCGACCGTTCGACGCCGACCAACTCGAACGCCGCGTCTACGCCGAAGCCCAGCGGCGGGCGTTCGGAATCAACTCAGCAGTGACCGGGGACTACCTCGCCACCCTGGCGGTTCGGCTGTTCGCCTGGATCAGCCTCGGCGCAACCCCCGACGACATCACATTCGTCCCACGCATCTGAGCCCGTAAGGAGCTACCCCGTGACCGTACAAACGATTGAGCGCAGTGCAGTGACCCCGACTCAAACGACTCTTCCCCACCAACCAGGATGACCAGCCCGGCCGGCTGTCGCTGCGCGCGGAACTGTTCCTGATCGCCCATGACGACGACACCGGTCGGCTTCACATCGATGAACGGTCGCTCACGGTCGGCCTGGCCGGAGCGGTGCTGCTGGAACTCTGGCTCGCCCGGCGGATCCGGATCGGATGGCGACCGGACGCCCGCAACGGCACCTGGCAGCGAAACTCCGGGCACATCACCGTCCTTGACGCCACGCTCACCGGCGACCCGATCGCCGACACCGCCCTGGCGATGCTGTGGAACCTCGGCGGCACGCCCCGGATCAGCGACTTCGTCCATCAGTTCGCCACCGGCCACCTGTACGAACGGGTACGCGGCCAGATGATCGCCGCCGGCACGCTGCGGCCACACCACCCGGCGCAGGTTCCTGGTCTTCCGTACCAAGGCCCACGTTCCCAGCCACACCAGTTACCCGGTCCGGGCCCGTACCAGGGTCCGAAGCCTGGCAGGACGGGTCACGGTCCAGCCCGACCCGCACGACATCGCGCTGGCCGGGCTGGTCACCGCACTCAATCTCACCCCGTACCTGTATCCGCCGGAGATGTCCTCGGCCCAGCTTCACCAGCGGCTCACCGAGATCCTCGGATCGGAGCACTCCGTGCGGGAGGTGGCCACCAGCGTCGGACCGGGACGCGGCGCAGGGCACCGGCACCGGTGAGACCCCGTCGATCATGGCCTCTGCGGCAAACTGGCAACCGGCAAACCGGGACACCGACGCTGTGGAGGCCATGATCGCCGCGTGGCGAACCGGGGGGTCGGGCTGCGTACCGTCCGCACGGGGGTAACAATCTGAGCGTGACGATCGACAGTCGCTGGACCGCACTCGACGACAAGAGCCACCCGGGCAGGCCGGTGGGCCCGGAAATCGACCGTGCCAGCGCCACGGACCTGATGGAATTCATCACCGACACGGCGGGCCATCCGAACCACGTCGCGGCGGTTCTGATGCTGGACGCGACGCCGTCAATGGGCGAGCTGCGCGAAGCCCTGGACGCACGGATCCGTGCGGTGCCCCGGCTCAGGCGTCGGCTGGTCCGTTCACCGTTCGGTTGCGGCCGTCCGATCTGGGTGGACGATCCCAGCTTCGACATCACCAACCACGTCAACCTGTTCGACTGCCCGTACCTGACCGACAAGGCCAGCATGCTCCACCTCGCCGCCGAACTGGCCGGCGGTCGCATGTGGGAAGAGCGGCCACTGTGGCACTCCTATTTGATCACCAACCTGGAAGGCGGTCGCTCCGCGCTGCTGGTGGTGTTCCACCACGTCCTGGCCGACGGGATCGGTGGTCTGGCCGCGCTGACAAAGTTGGTCGACGGCGCACCACCCGCCCCGGTGGTCGACTTTCCCCAGCCCCGCCCGGGGCGCCGGGCGCTGTTCGCCGATGCCATGCGCACCCGGGCGTATGCCGGCCGTCACCTGCTGACCGGGGTACGCCGGATCCGCGCCGCAGCCACCGAGCTCGGACTGTCCAAGCGGATACGGGCACCGAGGACCTCGCTGAACCAGAAGGTCGGGCGACATCGCAACCTCGCGGTGGCCCGCGTGGAACTCGCCGCGGTCCGGGCCACCGGCCACAAGTACGACGCGACCGTGAACGACGTGATGCTCACCGCCATCGGGGGTGCCCTCGGCAAGCTGTTGCGGCATCGCGGCGAGACCGTCGACCGGCTCGTGATCTCCATCCCGGTGTCCGCCCGCCGGGAAGCGGACGCCACCGAACTCGGCAACCAGGTCGGGGTGATCCCGGTGGCGGTGCCGGTGTCCGGCGACCCGTTCGACCGGCTCGTCGCCATCGCGGAGATCACCGGGCGGCGCAAGGCGGCGGCCCGTGGCGCATCCGCCGTGCTGCTGGCACCGATGTTTCGTACCCTCGGCTCGTTGGGTCTGCTCCGGTGGTACGTGAACCACCAGCACCGGGTCAACACCTTCGTGACGAACGTACGCGGCCCGCAGGAGCGGCTGTCGCTGCTCGGCATGCCCGTCCGTGAAGTGATCCCGATCGGGCACACCACCGGCAACGTGTCCGTGGCGTTCGCGGTGTTGGGCTACGCTGGCCGGCTCATCGTCACCGTGACGGCGGACCGGGAAATCTTCGTGGAGGCTGAGGATCTTGCGGTGCTCTCAGCTGAGTTGCAGGCTCAACTGGACATCCTCACCATGCCGGACTTCTCCGAGCCGGAAAGCTGACCATCCCGCGGATTCCGGAGAGCTGCCCCGGGGCTCCTTCCAGGGCAGCTCTCCAGAGTCCGAACTGGGGAGGTGGGTGTCGCTTGTTGACACCCACCGACTTCGGTGGACGGAACCTTCGCGTACCAGGGATGCTCCATCTTGACGATGGTGGGTCCTGCGATCCGTGGACCGTCTTTATATCCCTCTCCCTGTCGCTGTTCTCCGTTTCCCTCGTCGGTGGGCGTACTTAAAGACTCGCCCGTTCCAGCCCTGGCCGGCAGGGACGGAAGTCCCCAAGACACACGGACCTGAGTCCCGCGATTCGTACCGGCGGCCAGCGAAACCCCGTCGCGACAGGAACGGTCGCGGCAACGGCACGTCGGATTGCGGCCCGGGAAAGTGGGGTATCGGCATCTGCGCCAGCCAGGCCAGCGCGTCCGCCGGAACGCCCGGTTCCCAGGTCTGAGCTGACACGCCCAGGTCCGCGCTCAGCACCGCGGCCAGCCAGTCGTACGGCGCGGGGGAGTGCACCCTGGCGGTGCCGGACAGCACCACGCGGGGGCGCGGTACGAACCGGTCGAGCGCCGTGGCGACCAACAGACTCTTGCCGGTCCCGGCCGCCCCGGTGACCACGACGGTGCCGGACCGGTGCGGGGTCGTCACCACGCGGGTCCAGGCGGCGGCAAGCTGTCGCAGCTCACCGGACCGCCCGACGATCACCATGCCTCCAGCTACGTAATCGTGGGTTTCGCCACCCTGTGCGGTATTCCGCCAGCTCACGGGCTGCTTGGCGGACCCGGCGCGAACTAGGGTGTTGCGTCACGCCCCGAAGGGGTTTCCGCAGCTCAATGACCGTTCAGAGTACGGGGGATTCGAATGCGGCCCTACGCTGTCCCGCCATCCGGTAGACCATCGGCCAGACCTCCGGTGCCGGCCTTCGTCGGCTGGCTGTTGATCGCTCCGGCACTGGTGCTGTTCCTGCTGTCGTACCTGTGGCCGACCCTGAACCTGCTGTTCACCAGCTTCACCCCGGAGGCGGCACCCGGCTGGCGGTTCCTGCTGTCCGCCACGTACCTCGGGCAACTCGGGTACGCGCTCTCGTACGCCGTACTGCCGCTGTTGATCCTCGGCGTGGTCGCGCCAGCGGTGGCATGGCTGGTGGCCCGTGCCGGGCTGGTCGGGCGGTGGGCGGTACGGGCGGCCCTGGTGGTGCCGCTCGCCAGCTTCGCGCCGACCGGGCTGGCACTGCTGTTCGTCAGCCGAAACAGCGGTGAATCATCCGGATCGTCCAATGTGGCAGAGCCTGTGCTGACCGACTGGGACGGCCGGATCGCTCTGGTTGCGACGTTGGGGACGTTCCTGCTCGCGGTCGGTGTCACCTGCTACCTCGCCGCGCTTCGGGGCCACGGGTCCACCGAGTCCGCGAACCCCTGGCGGTTGCTTCTGGTCGTCGGCGCGCTGCTGGTCATCGTGACCTTGGGCGTGGCACTACAGCAGTACACGTTCGTGCGGCTGGTCGACAACGCGCCCGGAAACCGGGACCTGGCAGCGACCCCGATGCTGGTGCTGCACGGTGACCCCCGCTCCGCACCTCTGGCGGTCTCGCTGCTGGTGTTGCTGGGCCTGCTCGGCCTGCTGGCCGGGTTCGTGGTGCTGCGGTCCGGGCTGCGGCTGCGGGTGGACCCGACGATTCGTAGCGTCGATGACTCCGTCCCGCTGGCGTCCCGCTGGCCGCGACTGGTCGGCGCGCTGGTGCTCGCCGTGGGCCTGGTGGCGCTGACCCTGCTGCAACTGGGGCCGTGGCTGTCCGAGGTGACCGCGGGCGACGGGGTGCCGCGGGGGCGGTATCCGGTCGCGTCGGTGTTCCTCGTCACCTGGCTGGTCCCGTTGGGCACCGCGGCGGTGCAGGTCGGGTTCGCCGCGCTCGCCGGATTCGGTGTCGCCGTGGCACGGCCGATCGGACCCCGCAGTGAGTGGCTGCTGCTGGGTTTCGCGCCCTTTCTGCTGGTCGGCAACGGTCTGCTGGAGCTTTCCCGGGTGGACCCGGACGTCGGACCGCGGTCGCTGGTCGGTCTCGCCCCGCCGAGTTGGATCAGCATCACCGCGATCTTCGCCTTCACCCTGCTGTTCCGGGGGCAACTCGCCGCGAGGCCGCGGGTCGGATCCGGTCTGCCGGTCCGGTCCGGGCTTCCTGCGGCGGCGTCCGGCTCGCCGAGCGGAATCGGTGGCCTGATCCCGCCGGCCCTGCCGATGTTTCTGTTGGCTGTTGGCGTGGCGCTGCTGGTACAGGCGCAGGATCTGGTGGTGCCGTCCCTGATGGACATGGGCAGGGGCGTGGTGACCCACGGCCAGTTGATCCTGGTACGGGAGGGCCTGCTGAACTCCGTCCGGGGCGGGACGCCGGACGTGGCACTCGGGTACCCGCTGTGGCTGTTGGTGCCGTTCCTGCTCGGTGCGCTCGTGATGCAGTGGGCGTACCTGGATCGGGTCTCCGTCAGGCTGGGCGACAGCGTCGACCTGGCCGGACCACAGCGCTGACCTGGATCTCGGCCCAGCCACCGGATCGCACCGGGACGGCGAGGCCGCTACGTAATTCTGCGTACAGACATCGCCGATTCCACTTGGCAGGCTCGGATCATGGGGTTCCAGTTGCGTACCGCGACCCGGACCGATCCGGGCCTGCACCGGCCCAACAACGAGGACTCGTTGTACGCCGGGCAGCGGCTGCTGGTGGTCGCCGATGGCGTGGGCGGCGCACCCGCCGGTGAGGTGGCCAGCGAGATCGTGGTCAAAGCCCTGACACCGCTGGACAGCACAGCGCCCCCGGCGGACCCGGTGGCGACACTGCGGGAGGCGGTGGAGCGGGCGAACCGGCACCTGGCGGACGTCACCGGGTCCGACCCTGCCCGGCGCGGCATGGGGACCACGGTGACCGCCATGCTGCTCACCGATGAGGCGCTGGCCCTGTTGCACGTCGGGGACTCCCGCGCGTACCGGTGGCGGGGTGGCGAACTGGCGCGGTTGACGGTCGACGACACGTACGTGCAATGGCTGGTCGCCGAGGGCGTGCTCACCCCGGAGCAGGCCCGCGAGCACCCGCAGCGTTCCGTGGTCACCCAGGCGGTCCAGGGTGAGCCGCTGTCACCGGCCCTGGACCTGCTCACGCCACAGACCGGAGACCGGTACCTGTTGTGCAGCGACGGGCTGTCCGACGCGGTGCCCGACGACGCCATCGCCCCCGTCCTGGCCGACCACCCGGATCTGGCCGGCTGTGCGGAGCGGCTGATCCAGCTCGCACTGGCGGCGGGCGGCCCGGACAACATCTCGGTGGTGCTCGCTGAGGTCATCGAGGCGTCCCGCACCATAGACGGATGACCAGGCCACCAGTTCCCGACCACCCGACCCCGCCCGCCGATCCGCCGGGTGCCCGGGATTTCGTGCTCACCCTGGCGTGCCCGGACCGGGTGGGGATCGTCCGGGCGGTCTCCGGGTTCCTTGCCGACCGCGACTGCAACATCGTCGACAGCCAGCAGTTCAGCGCCCGGGACACCGCGCGGTTCTTCCTGCGGACCCGGTTCACGGTGCGGCACCCCGAGGCCACCCTGGAGGCGTTGCAGGTCGGCTTCGCACCGATCGGCGCGGCGTACGGGATGCAGTGGCAGCTCTACGAGGCGGCGGCGCGGGGCCGGGTGCTGGTCATGGTGTCGAAGCTCAGCCACTGCCTCAACGACCTGCTCTACCGTTACCGGATCGGGGCGCTGCCCGGCGACATCGTGGCGGTGGTGTCGAACCACCCGGACTGTGAGACGTTCACCGCGCCGTACCAGATCCCGTACCACCTTCTGCCGGTGACCAGGGAGACCCGGGCACAGCAGGAAGCACGGATCATGGACCTGGTCCACGAGTACCAGGCGGACCTGGTGGTGCTGGCCCGCTACATGCAGATCCTGTCCGACGACCTGTGCCAGAAGCTCGCCGGGCGGGCGATCAACATCCACCACTCGTTCCTGCCCAGTTTCAAGGGTGGGAAGCCGTATCACCAGGCGTACCAGCATGGGGTGAAGCTGATCGGGGCCACCGCCCACTACGTCACCGCGGACCTGGACGAGGGGCCGATCATCGAGCAGGAGGTGGCCCGGGTGGACCACGCGCACACCGTGGACCAGTTGGTCGCGGTGGGCCGGGACACCGAGTCCCTGGTGCTGGCCAGGGCCGTCACCTGGCACCTGGAGCACCGGGTGATCCCGAACGGGAACAAGACGGTGGTATTCAGATGAACAGGCAGGATTGACCCCTATTCTTCGGCCGGTTCGAACTGCACAATGAAGCCACTTCCGGACTCACCCGGTCGTGGAGGAGGGCAGTGCGGTGAGGGACTGGCCGGTCGTGGTGACCAACCGTTGCGCCGAGGCGTGTGCCAACGAATTCGGGTTGTCCCGTCGGGAGATCGCCCGAGCCTGGCTGTACGACCTGATCGAGAAACGGGGGCGGCTGGACAACCAGCCTCCGTCGGAACTACCGGGTCTTTCCAGCCCGTCCGGCTACTTCCTGGTCGCCGGAGGGGCGGTGGCGCTGCCACTGGCTCCGGCCTCAGACGGCACCGCCCGATGGGTCGCCGTCGACTGCCGGGTCCTCCCGTCGTACCGGGAGAAGTTCGGCACCGCCCAGCGGGAGGTGGACCCGTTGCCGCTGCGTGGTGCCGCCCTGCTCCGGCACGTCAACCTGACCCGGGCCGCGGTGGCACGGTTCCAACGGCTCTGCGGCGCAGACCCGAACCCGGACATCGCCCGGGAGGAGTTGCGGGAGATCCTGGTGGAGGACGCGCGGGCGGTGACCGAGTCGCCGGACTGGTGCCGAAAGGCGCCGGACGCTGACTGCTACCTGGTTTCGGGTGACGAATTCCTGCTCCCGCTCCGCCGCCGCTCCGCGCTGGCCTTCGACGCGCTGGGTCTGATCCACCGGGCCAGCAGCCTGTTCACGCTGCGGGGACCCGACCTGGCCCTCCGGTGCCGTTACCTGGAGAGCGCGCTTCCGGAGGGTTCGCAGCGCCGGGAACTGCTGGAGACCGCGCTGCATACCAGCGGGCAGCTTTCGTGGCGCCGGCCCGGGTGGGCCAAGCCACACCCCCGGGCCCAGTTCTGGGTCCGGCTGTCCCCGATGCTCGCCGCGCCGGTCGCATGGCAGCCAGAACGCGACGCCCGGCCACTGCTGCTGCTCGACCTGGTGCATCGGCAGTCGCTGTTCGCCCGCCTCACCGGACGTGCCAGGCCGATCCGCGCGGTCCTGGAGTCCCAGTCCCGCCCCCGCAGGTGACAGCGAATCATGACCTGCCCCGGCGGGCGGCCGCGCCGCTGGACCCCGCCGGTCCGGAGAACACCAGGACCACCCCGAACATGAAGCCGAAGTCGTACCAGTTGCCGTTGTTGTGGACCTCGTACACGCTCACGTTGTCGTTGAACAGTGAGATCAGGAACGTGATCGGGCTGATCAACCCGTGCCAGAGTCCCAACCAGAACCCGGCGAGGTCGGTCTCCCCGACCTCAGCCACGTCGTTCGGCCCGGCGGCGCACGCGGTCACCAGGACGAGAATCGCGGCCACCAGGAACATCCCGGCCCATCTGGTTCGCGACGTTGTCATGACACACCTCCCTGCCCAGAAGAAACCCACTCCCATACCCCGAAACAGGGTCCGAAGGTCCCGAGTTCCGGGACCGCTGCCCGGGGTCGGTACCGGGTCACCGCCGGGGACCCTGCCGGATTCGCACCGCGACACACCGTGACCGACGACGACATCGCGGCGGTTCGTTTCGCGGGTGCCACGGGCGGGTGCTAGACCTTGTCCGTGGCACAAGGCGACCATCCGACCCCGATGCTGATCCCCGATGTCGAGGGTTTGGACCCTGAACAGCGCCGCGAACTGCAACAACGGCGGCTGGGCGACCTGGTGGACCGGTTGCTGCGGGTGGGCGGCGGGCAGGCGACCAGGCTGCGCGAGGCGGGGGTGGACAACGGCTGCGACGTGGGTCTCGACGACATGCACCGGTTACCCATGGTCAGCAAGCAGGACCTCTGGGATCACTATCCAGCCGGGATGCGGGCCGTCCCGGACCGGGAGATCGTGTGCGTCCATGGTTCGTCCGGCACCGGAGGACGGCCGACCCTGGTGCCGTACACCGCCACGGACATCGGGGTGTGGGCCGAGGTGATGGCCCGCGCCCTGGCCGGAGCGGGCGCCAGCGCGGACAGCGTGATCCACAACGGGTACGGCTACGGCCTTTTCACGGGTGGGCTGGGCGTCCACCACGGCGCGATGCGGCTCGCGGCCACCGTGATCCCGATTTCCGGCGGCATGACGGAACGGCAGATCCGCCTGATCCAGGACCTCAAGCCGGACGTGCTGTGCTGCACCCCGTCGTACGCGGTCTACCTCGGTGAGGCGATGGGTGGCCAGCCGAACAGCCTGCGGGTCGGGGTGTTCGGAGCGGAGCCGTGGACCCACCAGATGCGGGCACAGATCGAGCGGCTGCTCGGCCTGCGCGCCCTGGACATCTACGGGCTCTCCGAGATCATCGGCCCTGGCGTGGCATGCGAGTCGCTGGACTCGGAAGGTCTGCTGAACATCGCGGAAGACCACTTCTTTCCCGAGACCATCGACGCGCACGGGCGGCCAACCCCGGACGGCGAACCCGGGGAGTTGGTGTTCACCACGCTGACCAAGACCGGACAGCCGCTGTTGCGCTACCGCACCGGGGACGTCGCGGCGCTGCGTCCACCGGTGACCGGGTCGCCGCGCACCCTACGCCGGATGAGCAAGCTGCTCGGACGGGTGGACGACATGCTGGTGGTACGCGGCGTGAACGTCTACCCCACCGAGATCGAGTCGGTGCTGCTGGAGCAGGGCCGGGTCAGTCCCCACTACGTGATCGTGGAGGACCGCCGCGACCCGGCCCGCCCGCAACTGTGGGTCGCCGTGGAGGGGGCCGGCGGGTCGACGCCGTCGCGGCGGGAGTTGACGCAGGCGCTGCGGGCACGGCTCGGGATCACCTGCCGGGTCCGGGTGCTGGAACCGGGAAAGCTGCCACGTACCGAGGTGGGGAAGGCACGCCGGTTCTTCCGCTGGACCCAGAACGAACCCCCGGTCGCCGGACTCGAACCCGACCCGGACGACCGGGATTGAGCGCTTCGGGGCTGGAAATCCGCGTCCTGCTGGCAACGCGGTATCCGATGCGCTATCTTTCGCTATTCGTATCGAAAAGAAAACGAGATAACGCCCTCGCGTCACCTCGTGGGTGGAGGGTAACCCCCAGGGGGACAATTTGTCAAATCATGCCCCGGTCGAAACGCGGACCCGTCACAGTGAGGTCGGCGAGGAGCAGGAGCACATCTCCCTGCTCTACGAGAAGCTGGACAGCCTGCGCGAACAGGCTCTGCATCGACGGGCCCGGTCGCTTCGGGAAACCGGCGGCACACACCAGGCGCGGTACGAGAGAAACGCGACTGTCACCCGGCTGACAGATCAGATCGCGCAATTCGACGCCGTCGAGGAAGGGCTCTGCTTCGGACGGCTGGACTATCATGACGGGTCGGTCCGCCGAATCGGCAGAATCGGAATTTTCGACGACACCCGGGACTACGAGCCGCTGTTGTTGGACTGGCGGGCACCCGCCGCCCGCGCCTTTTACACCGCCACCGCCGCGTCCCCCGAGGGGGTGTGCAGGCGCCGTCACGTCCGCACCCGTGGCCGTGCCGTGGTCGGCGTCAATGACGAGGTGCTGGACCTGGCGACCGCCCGACCAGAGGGACTGACCGGCGAAGCCGCGCTGCTCGCCGCGGTCAACGCCGGGCGCACCGGCCGGATGCGGGACATCGTGGAGACCATCCAGGCCGAACAGGACCGGGTGATCCGCTCGGACCTGAACGGCGTCCTGGTGGTGCAGGGTGGCCCCGGTACCGGCAAGACCGCGGTCGCGCTGCACCGCGCCGCGTACCTGCTCTACACCTACCGGCGGCAACTCGCCAAGCGCGGTGTGATGGTGGTGGGTCCCAACCCCACGTTCCTCCGCTACATCTCGCAGGTGCTGCCGTCGCTCGCGGAGACCGACGTGTTGCTGCGCACCATCGGTGAGCTGTATCCGGGGGTGATCGCCATCCGGACCGAGACGCCGCGGGCCGCCGAGGTCAAGGGCCGCGAGCAGATGCGCCGGGTGCTCGCCAACGCCGTGGCGGACCGGCAGCGGGTGCCCGAGGACGCGTTGCGGGTCAAAGCCGAGATCGGGTACGCCACCGAGACCCTCAAGCTGCACCGGGCGATGTGCGAACAGGCCCGGGAGCGGGCCCGGCGCTCGCGACGGCCCCACAACCTGGCCCGGCCCCTGTTCGTCCGGCACATACTCCAGGCGTTGACCCGGCAGCTCACCCGGCGTCTGGGCGCCGACCCGTACGGTGGCGGGAACCTGCTCGATGAGCGTGACGTCGCCGACCTGCACCGGGAACTGCGGGACTCGCCCGAGGTACGGTCCGCGCTGGATTCGCTGTGGCCGCTGCTGACACCGGAGCGTCTGCTGACCGACCTGTACGCGTCCGAGGGTGCGCTCGCCTCTGCCGCCCCACGGCTGTCCGATGCCGACCGGAGACGGCTGCTACGGCCGGCCGAGGCGACCGCGCCCGGGGAGGAACCGTGCCCGGAGGGCGGCTGGACCGCCGCCGACGTACCACTCCTGGACGAGGCGGCTGAGTTGCTCGGCGAGGACGACAGCGTGACGCGGGCACTGGAGGAGCGGCGACGCCGGGAGCGGGTCGGGTACGCCGAAGGCGTGCTGGCCCTGATGGAAGGCTCCCGCTCGTATGACTTCGAGGACGAGGAGGTCGAATTCCTCGCGGCCATGGACCTGATCGGTGCCGAGGAGCTGGCGGAACGGCAGCGGGAGGTCGACTACCGGACCACCGCGGAACGTGCCGCCGAGGACCGTACCTGGGCCTTCGGGCACATCATCGTGGACGAGGCGCAGGAGTTGTCGCCGATGGCATGGCGGCTTCTGATGCGTCGCTGCCCAAGTCGTTCCATGACCATCGTCGGCGACGTCGCCCAGACCGGCGATCTGGCCGGTGCCTCGTCCTGGCGGGCCATCCTCGACAGCCACCTGCGGGGCCGGTGGCGTCAGGAGGAACTCACGATCAGCTACCGCACGCCGATCGAGATCATGCGGGTGGCGGCCGGGGTGCTCGCCGAGATCGACCCGTCGCTGCGTCCGCCGCGTGCGGTGCGGGCAACGGGTGTCCCGCCGCACCGGGTATCGGCGTCGCCTGCCGAGTTCGGTGACCTGGTGGTCGCCACCGTGACCGGGGAGGCGCAGCTGCTCGGTGAGGGGCGACTCGGGGTGATCGTGCCGGCCGGCCGGGTGGCCGAGATCGGCAAGCTGGTGACCGCCGCGATTCCGGACGCCGTCACCGGCGAGCAGCCGGAACTGCGTGCCCGCGTGGTGACCTTGACGGTACGTCAGGCCAAGGGCCTGGAGTTCGACTCGGTGATCGTGGCGGATCCGGAGGGCATCGTCGCCGAGTCGCCACGTGGCCGCAACGATCTGTATGTCGCGCTCACCCGTGCCACCCAGCGGCTCAGCATCGTGGAATGCCGCGCGGAAGCCGAAGATCTTGCACGAATCCGGTCGCGGTAGCGGCCACAACCGTGCCGGGTCGTTACGTGCCGGGGGGTTCGGAGAGCAGGATCGCGAGCTGTCGTCCCTGCGCCACGAGGGCTCCGGCCGAGTCCCAGATCTCGAAGTCCTCCTCGTGGTAGCCGTCGATCACGTACCGGGTCACCACCCGGCACGCCAGCCAGCCGGGTGCCGGCCTGGCCCGTACATGCACGGTCAGCTCCACTGTGGATGAGCTGAACTCACCCAGTTCCAGCACCGCCGGGGCCGCGGCATCGACCATCGGTGCCAGGCTCAGCGGGTCGGCGTCCCGGCCGTCGGAGAACCGCATCCAGAACTCCATCCTGGGTTCCCTGGACGGCCTGCCCACCGTCCAGCCAGGACGCTCCGGGAAGCGGTACTGGTATCGGTCGACGATTGTCAACCCCGGCAGCGACTGGCCGCCGGTCAGGTCCAGGCAGTGCTCAGGGGGCGGCAGTTTCGGCGGCTCACCGAGCACGGTGGTACGCCCCCGCAGCGCACCGAGATCGGTGAAGTTGGCGACGGCGAGTACGGCGCACCTGCTGTCCTGTGACAGCCGGGCCTCGCCAGTGGCGATCCGACGTCCGGTGCGGATCACCTCGGTATCCAGCTCAGCCGGCCCCACCGTGCCCGGGCGCAGGAAGTACCCGGACACCACCAGCGGGTCGGGGTGGCTGTCCGGTATCTCGGCACGCAACGCCCGCAGGCAGATCCCGAGCAGGTAGCCCCCGTTGGGGCCGCCCGCCAGCGCGGACCACCGGTCGGTGACGGTCCCGGTGTAGTGACCCGGTCCTGCCGGTTCCACGGCGGTGTCGCGGTCGAAGTCAGAACCGGTCATCATTCCGCTCCTCAGTCCGTTCTGCGGCCAGGGGTCCCATTCGTAACTGTTATGCCGCTACCATCGCCCGCACCGCGCCCCTGTCGATTACCTCAGAGGTCATAGACGATGGCTATGAGAGGCATGTCACGCATCGAGCTGGTAGTGACCGCACTGGGCATCGGTCGGTACCTCTACCTACCGTTCCAGGTGCCCGACGGGGTCAACCGGGTCTCGGTGTCGCTGCACAAGCCCGCAGACGCCTCGGTCGGCATCGGGCTGTTCGACCACCGGGGCCCGGAGTACGGCTCACCCGGATTCCGGGGCGTGTACGGCGACGAGGCCGGTTCCTTCTTCGTGGCCGCGGACTCGGCCTCCCGGGCCTTCCGCCCAGGACGAATCGAACCGGGAACCTGGACCGTCGTTGTGCCGGTGTTCCGGGTACTGCGGCCCACACCGCTCGCGATCACCGTCACGCTGGAGTTCGGTCCGCAGCCCTCGGAGGCGGCTCCCGGCCCGGAACCGGGGGTGGTACGCGACCGTCCCGGCTGGTATCGCGGCGACCTGCACAACCACACCACGCACTCCTCCGACGCGTACGCCTCGGGCGGCGCCCTCGGCCCGGCCGACTACCCGGCCGCGATGCGCCGGTCGGGGCTGGACTGGGTGGTGTTGACCGATCACAACGTGACCACCTCGAACGACCACCTGGCCGAAGCGGTGGCGGACAGCGGTGTGCTGCTGATCGGCGGCATGGAGATGACCAACTGGCCCCACGGCCACGCCACGGTGTCCGGTCTGGAGCCGGGAGACTGGGTCGACTGGCGGCAGCGTCCGGCAGGGGTCTCCCTGGGCCGGTACGAGCGGCGGATCGACGCCCTGATGACGGCGGTACGCCAGCGAGGCGGCTACCTGTCCGCGGCGCATCCGATGTCCGGTCACCTGTCGTGGCAGTTCCTCGCCGAGCAGACCGCCGAACCGTCGCTGCTTCCGGACGGGTTGGAGGTGTGGAACGGTCCACACCAGCCAGACGACGAAGCGGCGATGCTGGCCTGGGACGCGCTGCTGCGCGCTGGCCACCGGGTGTCCGCCAACGGGGGCAGTGACCTGCACAGCACCGCCAATCCGGCCGCGTCCGCGCTCGGGGTTCCCACCACTGTGGTCTATGCGGAGTCACTGTCCCGCCGGGACGTCGTGGCGGCACTGAAAGCGGGACGCGGCTTCGTCACGTCCGCACCGGACGGCCCGGAACTGTACCTGGAGGCTGAGGGTCCGGGTGGGCAGCACGCCATGATGGGCGGTGAGGTCACGGCGACCGCCACCGAGTCGGTCACGGTCACGGTGTTGGTACGCGGCGGCGCCGGGCGTAGTCTGCTGCTGCTCCGCGACGGTGTGGCGGTACAGGCGACCCCGATCTCCTCGGACGAGCAGACCGTGACCCTGCGGCAGCCGCTCGGAGCCGGCGGCTACGTGCGGGCCGAACTCCGTGGCACGTCGACGGTAGACCCCGGCGACCCGGACTGCAGCCGCACCGGCATGGCCGCCCTCACCAATCCGATCTTCCTGGTACCCACGAGCGCTTCCTGATCCGCGCCGGGCCGTTCAGAAGCCGAAGTCCAGCACGTCGCCCCATTCCCAGCGGGCCTTGTAGATGTCCTCCGGCTCGCCGTACCGGCTGGTCCACGGGTCGTACACCCGGCCGTCCTTGACCACGACCAGGTGTTGGCCCCAGTTGGCGTCGTAGCCCCGGTAGCCGCCGACGGCGCCCAGACCCTTCGGCGGCTTGATGGTCCGGGTCTCGCCTCCGAGCATCTTGTGGATCCGCAGCGAGTCCCGGGGGCAGGTGAGTTCCTGGTCCTCGATGTCGCTGGGGTCGCACGGCTGCCACTGGGCACCGAGGTCGTCAGCCTCGTCGGGCCGGGGCGGCGTACCCGCGTCCCGCTCGGCCTTGAGGTCCTTGACCATCTTCTCGACGTCCGCGTTGACAGCGGCGCGTGCGACAGCCTTCGCGACCGCCTCCACGTGGTGCGTCTGGCCGTCCGCGGGCACCGTGTACCGGGCGCGGCACTTCACCGTGGCGCTGCCGTTGGGTTTCATGCCGCGGGTCGTCGTGCAGGTCTTCACCGTGCGCTTGTCGAGCGTCATCCGGATCGTGATGCTGGCGACCACGGGCCGGTTCACCACCAGGTACGGACTGGTCGACGAGACGCTGTTCGACATCGACACGGTCGCGGTGCACCCGGACACGGTGCACGGGTCCAGTCGGATCCGACTGTCCAGCGAGAAGCGCACCTGGGAGTCCACCGACTTGTCCAGTTCCCGGACCCGCTTCTCGATGTCCTTGAACAAGCTGGTCAGCTCGCCCCCGGACAGGCTGGTGAGGTCGAGCTCGAACTCCTCGGGGTCGATCGGGGTACGCACCCGCGTCCCGTCGCCGACCGCCGGCGCCATCTCACCGCCGCCCTGGCCGCCCCGGGCTGGCCTGCGCGAGCTGATCCGGACCACCCGTCGCGGCTCTGCGGTTGTCAGGTACACCGTGGCGTACCGGGTGGTCACTTCCTGTACCTCGGTGCCGTCCAGGGTGGACACCGGGCCGACGGTGATCTCGCCCCGCTCGACGGCGAGCAACAGGTCCGCGGCCAGCACCCCGGGCGACAGGCTGCGCGCCAGGTCGATGCCGAGTTCCTCGGTGGGCACGCTCACCCATCGTTTCGTGTAATCGGTGAGGGAGTCACGCGGGGCGCCGTGACCGGACCAGTAGCTCTTGTCTCCTTTGAGGTAGCTGCGCGGTCCGTTGCTCAGCACCGAGAGTTTCTCACCGTCGCGGTTGAGACTGCCGCGGGTCCACCCCTCGTTGGTCACCCTGGCGTCAACCTGGACCGTGTCCCCGTTGTCGTCCCGGTAGGACCCGGTGTACCGGACACCTTGGGTCTGTGCCAGGTCCAGGGCGGCGGCGGTGAGGGCGGCCCTGGCGGCCCTGGCCTGCCGCCCGCCGGAGTCGTCGAACCGGGCATCGCCGCCACCGTCGTCCAGCACCAGGACGAGCAGGCCGGCCACGAGCGCGAGCATCACCACGCCGGTGAGGCAGGTGATCATCAAGGCCCGGCGGTTGCGACGGGGGCCCGGTGGTGGGGCGGCCGGTGGTGGGGCCGGTGGCCGGGTCGGGGTACCGAAGGCTGGGTAGCCGCCGGGACCGGGCGGCTGGCCATGACCAGGCATGCCGTACGACGGCCCGCCGGGTGCTCCCCAGGTGGTCTGACTGGGCGGATTCCATGGCCTGTCCGGCTGGCCCGGGCCGCCCAGAGTTCCACCCATGCTGTCTGCTCCCCTGTCCCGCGGAACACCGTGTGGGCGGGGCCGCCGATCAGGCCATCGCCCAGGCTCGGGGAATCATAAGCGAGCGGCGTCGTTGCCTGTGCCCTGACGCACCGCGCGGGGCACCACCCGGGAGACCCAGGAGCCCTTTGACGACCTGGGGGGTGATTCGGTGCTGGTCGGTAAGAACCTGCATAGGGTTGTTTGTCGGGTAAAACAGTCTTCTCAGGATGATGACGGATATCACATACTCTCCGTGGAACCCGGCACACTGACCCGTCCACCAGGCGCGCTCGTCGGTACGGAGATTCGGAGATCCGACCGGGTCGGGCCTGCCTTCGCGACAAGGTGCCGGGTTGCACGAAGACGCGCGTCACACACGACGCGTCGCCGAGAACCTGGGGAGGTTCACGTGAGGCTCAGAGGAATCACCGTCGCTGTCGCGGCTGTCGGGCTGCTCGCCGGCCTGGCCGCCATGGCCCCCGCGCAGGCGGCGACGACCGCCAACGGCTACGACGGCAACCGGATCGCCGAGCGCGTCGGCAGCCCCGGCTCGTACGTCGACAACGCCGGCCGCACCGTCGTCACCGTCACCGACAGCCGTCAGGCCGCCGCGGTCCGCGCCGCTGGCGCCCTGCCGAAGTTTGTCCAGTACAGCAACAGCCAGCTGCAGGCCGCGGTCACCGGCCTGAACGCAGAGGCCAGGATCCCCGGCACCGCCTGGGCGATCAACCCGCAGACCAACCGGGTCGAGGTCACCTACGACCAGACCGTCCGTGGCTCCAAGCTGAGTCAGCTCACCGCGGTGGCCCGCCGGTTCGGCGACGCCGTGACCGTCACCGCCACTCCCGGCACGCTGACCAACCTGATCAGCGGCGGCCACGCCATCTACACCGGTGGCTCCCGCTGCTCGCTCGGCTTCAACGTGCGCAACAGCGCCGGCACCCAGTACTTCGTGACCGCCGGCCACTGCACCAACATCGGCTACACCTGGTACGCCAACTCCAGCAACACGACGGTTCTGGGTAACCGTGCCGGCACCAGCTTCCCGGGCAACGACTACGGGATCGTCCGGTACACCAACACCACCATCTCCAAGCCGGGCAACGTGTACCTGTACAACGGCTCGTACCAGGACATCACCGGCGCCGGCAACGCGTTCGTGAACCAGTCCGTGCGTCGTAGCGGCAGCACCACCGGCGTGCGCAGCGGCACCGTCACCGCGACGAACGCCACCGTCACCTACCCGCAGGGCAGCGTGTACGGCCTGATCCGCACCACAGTCTGCGCCCAGCCCGGTGACAGCGGCGGCTCCCTGTTCGCCGGCTCCACCGCCCTCGGCCTGACCTCCGGTGGCAGCGGCAACTGCACCACCGGCGGCACCACGTACTTCCAGCCGGTGACCGAGCCGCTGAGCGTCTACGGCGTGAGCGTCTACTGATCCGTCTGATCCACGCATCCGCGCAACCGAGCCGCCGGAGGGGTCCTCCCTCCGGCGGCTCGCCGTCTGCCATCCCGCAACGGTGCGGCTCAGGCTTTGCCGCGCAGCACCGTACGACGCTGCCTCAGTTCATCCTCGCTGATCTCGCCCCGGGCGTACCGGTCGGCGAGGGTCCGCTCCGCCGAGTCCCGGGCGACCCGCCCGGGACTCCTGCGGTAGACGAGGTACCCGATTCCGCTCAGCACCAGCACCCAGAACAAGATCGGGAAGACCAGCCACCAGCCCGGCCCGCCGGAATAGCCTCCCCACCCGCCGGGGTGCGGATGTGCGAGAACCGGGTGATTCCCGAGTAGCGCCAGCATGCCCATCTCCTCCGTCTCCACTGCGTCCTGCCGGGCCCTGTCGCCCGGCCACCCAGATCGTCGGTCGGCGTCATGGGTCACGGCGTCGGCCAGGCAGCGGCATTGCCGGTACGCCGGGCAGCGCAGCGGTGACGCCTCGGATACCGCAGTCGCGGTACGTCTACCGTTAGCGCCATGCCGTCGCTACGGTCTGATCATGCGTACAACCGAATGGGTGATCGGGGTCGCGGCGCTGGTGGTCGGGATCGTCTTGGCCGGGGTCGCGATGGTCGGTATGGGGTTGTCCCTGTTGTGGACCGGCAGCCTGGAACCCCAGGCCGAGGCGACGCGGCCCTGGTGGCTGTGGCTCGTGTTCCCGGCACCACCGGTCCTGATGGCCTTGGGTGGCCTGCTGGTACGCCGTGCCGGTGCCTCGGTGCCGGTCGCGCTCGGGATCGCCGGTCTGATCGGGATCCTGGTAGGAATCGGGTACCTGGCCGTGGCCTACGCCATCGGCCGGTGACCTCCGTACGGACCAGCCTTCGGAACGTCGTCAGATGGCACGGAGGCGCGGGAACCTCACGCTGGATTAAGGTGCGTCTCGTGACTGAAGACTTGGACCCCGCTGTGCTCGCACACCTCGCCGAGCAGGCCCAACGGCTGCGGGTACTGCACCACGGGGAGATGCTGGTGCTCCCGACCGTCTGGGACGCGGCCAGCGCCAAGGTGGCGGCCGCCGCCGGGTTCCCCGCTCTGGCCACCGGCAGCGCCCCGATCTCGGAAAGCCTCGGCTACCCGGATCACGAGGGCACGCCTCCGGAGGAGATGTTCGCCGCCGCCCGGCGGATCATCGGCGCTGTCGAGGTACCGGTCACCGTGGACGTTGAGGCGGGCTACGGGTTCAGTACCGCGGAGCTTGTACAGCGACTGATCGAGGTCGGCGCTTCCGGTTGCAACATCGAGGACAGCGACCACTGGGGCGGCGGTCTGATCCCAGCCGAAACCCAGGCGAACCGGCTGGCGGCGCTGCGGTCCGCGGCGTTCGCCGCCCGGGTGCCGATGGTGATCAACGCCCGGGTCGACGTGTTCGTGCAGAAGTGGGGCGAGGAGTCGCGGCGACTCGGCGAGGCGATCCGCCGGGCCAGGATGTACCTGGATGCCGGCGCGGACTGCGTCTACCCGATCCTGGTTTCGGATGTCGACACCATCCGTAAGCTGACCGCCGGGATTCCCGGTCCGGTGAACGTGCTGTACCGCCGGGGCATGCCCAGCCTGCGTGTGCTGGCTGGGATGGGAGTGGCACGGGTGACGTTCGGACCAGGCCTGCAACGGGAGGTACTGGCCGCGCTGCGGGACATGCTGAACCGGATCGCGAGCGGCGGAGACCCGTTCACCTGGTGAGACCCGCGTCGCATGTCCGCGTGGCGTTGAGTTAGTGGTCCCTGCCCCACGGGTACGCGTACGTCGAGGGCGTCAGTGCCGGGAAACCGCACCGTACGCCGCGAACCCGAATTCCTGCCCGAGGGGGTTTCCATGACGACAGCACGCGAGATCATGCACATGGGTGCGGAATGCATCAGCGAGGACGACACGCTGCAGGCAGCCGCCCAGAAGATGCGCGACCTGGACGTTGGCGCGCTCCCGATCTGCGGCCAGGACGACCGGCTGCACGGCATCATCACCGACCGTGACATCGTGGTGGCCTGCATCGCCGAAGGGCGCAACCCGGCCGAGGTGAAAGCCCGGGATTGTGCCCAGGGCAGCGTGCGGTGGGTGGATTCGACCACCGATGTCGATGAGGTACTGAACAAGATGCAGGAGTACCAGATCAAGCGGATGCCGGTGCTCGAGAACCACCGCCTGGTCGGCATGATCAGTGAGGCCGATGTCGGCCGGCACCTGTCCGACGACCAGGTCGCCCACTTCGTGGAGAGCGTGTACGGCCGCGGCCGAGAGCCGTCGAGCCGGGCCCGGGCCGGCACCGAGACCGGAACCCGGCCGGGTGCCGAGTGAGGTAGCGAACTCATTTCCTGGCTGCGAAGCCGAAGTCCGACTTCGGCTTCGCACCCTGCGATCTTGGGGACGGACTGGGCCGGCCGGTCAGCGCAATGGGTCGGCCGCATCCCTGCCAGGATGGGCTGGTGGGACCGGTCAGTCTGCGACAGATCCAGGAAGCCGCCGCCGTGATCCGAGGCGTTGCGGTCCGTACTCCGCTCACCGCCTGCCCCTGGGCCACCCGGGCCGGCCCGCCCACCGGGCTGTGGCTCAAGCCGGAGAACCGGCAACCGATCGGGGCCTTCAAGCTGCGCGGGGCCCATTACGCGATGTCCCGGATCCCGGAACATCAACGGGCGAAGGGCGTGATCACCCACTCGTCGGGCAACCACGGCCAGGCGGTCGGCTACGCGGCCCGTGCCCTCGGAATTCCCGCCACGGTGGTGATGCCGGAGGGCAGCGTGCCGCTGAAGGTCGAGCGGGTACGCGCCCTCGGCGCTGAGGTGGTGATCGTGCCGGCGGCCGAGCGGCTCGCCACCACACTGCGGCTCGCCACCGAGCGGGGACTGAGCGTCATCCCGCCGTACGACCACCCGGACGTGATCGCCGGGCAGGGCACCGTGGGTCTGGAAATCCTCGACGACCTCCCGGACGTCGACGTGGTGCTGGCACCGGTCGGTGGCGGCGGCCTGATCTCCGGCATCGCCGTCGCGGTGAAGGCGCTCCGGCCGGACATCCAGGTGATCGGGGTGGAGCCGGAACTGGCCGCCGACGCCCGGGACAGCCTCCGGGCCGGCCGGCTGGTGCCCTGGCGGGTCGAGGACCGTGGCCGGACCATCGCCGACGGACTGCGGGTCTCACTGTCCGAACTGACCCTGGCGCACATCACCGCCCTGGTGGACGACATCGTGACCGTCAGCGACGACGAGATCCGGTCCGCGGTGGTCACGCTGGCCCGCCGGGCGGATATCGTCGCCGAGCCCAGCGGTGCCGCCACCACGGCGGCGTACCTGCACCGCCGTGCCGAGATCCCGGCGGGAAAGGTGGCCGCGGTGGTCTCCGGCGGGAACATCGACCCCGCCCTGCTGCGGGAACTGCTCGCCGGCTGACCGGGGAGTCAGCCGGTCGCGACGTCGATGATCCAGGCCAGGATGAAAGCCTGCTCCCGCCAGGCGTCGTAGCGTCCACTCGGGCCACCGTGCCCGGCCCCCATCTCGGTCTTCAACAGGAACGGCCCGCCCTCGGCGGCGGCCCGCAGCCTCGCCACCCACTTGGCCGGCTCGTGGTAGAGCACCCGGGTGTCGTTCAGGCTGGTCGCCACCAGGATCGGCGGGTACGCCTTCGGCTCCACGTTCTCGTACGGGGAGTACGACTTCATGTAGGCGTACACCTCGGGGTCCTCCAGCGGGTTGCCCCACTCCTCCCACTCGATCACGGTCAGTGGCAGCGACGGGTCCAGGATCGAGTTCAGCGGGTCCACGAACGGCACCTCGGCCACGATCGCCCCGAACGCGTCGGGCGCCAGGTTCGCCACCGCGCCCATCAGCAGGCCACCCGCGCTGCCGCCGCGCGCCACCAGCCGGGGCACCGACGTCCAACCCTCTGACACCAGATGACGGGCGCACGCCACGAAGTCGGTGAAGGTGTTCTTCTTGTTGCCGAACTTGCCGTCCTCGTACCAGTGGCGGCCCATCTCGCCGCCACCCCGCACGTGCGCCACCGCGAACACGAAACCGCGGTCCAGAAGGGACAGTCGGCTGATCGCGAACCAGGGGTCCATACTGGCTTCGTAGCTGCCGTAGCCGTACAGCAGGCAGGGATTCGAACCGTCCCGCGGCGTGCCGGCCCGGCACACCAGTGAGATCGGGACCCGGGTCCCATCGGGTGCGGTGGCCCACTCCCGGTGCTGCTCGTATTCCGCCGGCTCGTACCCCCCGAGTACGGGTTCCTGTTTACGCAGCACGAGTTCACCGTTCGCCGGGTCGTAGTCGTACACCGAACGCGGCGTGACCAGGGAGGTGTACGAGAGCCGGAACAGCCGGGTGTCGTACTCCGGGTTGGCGCCCGGAGCGACGCTGTACAAAGGCTCCGGGAACTCGATCTCGTAAGCGTCTCCGCCGTCCGGCAGCACCCGCAGCCCGGTCAGCCCGTCCCGCCGGAAGTACGCCACCAGGCGGTCGGCGAATGCGTCCACATCGAGCAGTCGGGTGTCGTCACGATGTCCGATCAGGACCCGTGGCGTGCCAGCCGGGTCGACCACCGGCACCGCGTCGAGCTGGAAATTCGGCCCGTGCGCGTTGTGCAGTACGAGAAAGTCCTCACCCCGGTGTTCCACCGAGTACTCCACGCCCTGCCGTCTCGGCAGGATCGTCACCGGTTCGGAATCCGGGCGGTCGGTGGGGATCTGCCGGACCTCGCTGGTGACCTTGCTGTGGATCTCGACCAGCAGGTACGCCTCACTGCGGGTGGTGTCCACCCCGACCCAGAACCGCTCGTCGGGCTCCTCGTACACCAGGACGTCGTCCGTGGCGGGTGTGCCGACCCGGTGCCGCCATACCCGGTACGGCCGCCACTGTTTGTCCACCGTGAGGTAGAACAGGGTCCGACTGTCGGCGGCCCAGGCGCTGCTGTAGAACGTGTCGGGCACCTCGTCGTCGAGGGTCTCGCCGGTCTGGAGGTCCTTGACCCGGAGCGTGAATCGCTCGTTGCCCTCGAAGTCCGTGGAGTACGCGACCAGTCGCCCGTCCGGGCTGACCTCAAGGGTGCCCAACGCGAAGAAATCCGAGCCGCCCGCGACCTGGTTCTCGTCCAGCATCACCCGCTCGCCGTCCGGGACCCCGTCGATCTCGGGCGGGGTGTCGGCGAAGCCTCCGGGCTGGTCGGCGGGCTCGGCGGCCAGCCGGCAGTGGATCGGGTACTGCTTGCCTTCCTCGGTCCGGACGTAGTACCACCAGCCGCGCTTGCGTACCGGCACTGACAGGTCGGTTTCCTGGGTACGCCGCTTGATCTCGTCGAAGATCTGCTCCCGCAGCCCGGCGAGGTGGGCCGTGGCGGCTTCGGTGTGCTCGTTCTCCGCCTTCAGGTACGCCACGGTGTCCGGGTCCTCGCGGTCGGCCAGCCAGGCGTACTCGTCGGTCACAGTGTCGCCGTGGTGGGTGCGGCTCGCCGGTAACCGCTTCGCCGCGGGAGGGGTGTCCATGCCCGGGAACGCTACCCAACCGGGTGACCGCGTGGTGGACCCCGGTGGCGCGCCGGAAGCCACCGGGACGCCGTCATCAGGACGTCAGCGGGGCAGCGGGTAACGCAGCACCGCGGCCACGCCGTCGGAGACCACGGGATCGCCGCCGCCGAGCAGTTCCAGGTCGGCGTTGGTGGTCACGCAGGCGCGGATCAGGGCGGAGTCGGCCCGGTCCGCCGCGTACTCCTCGACCCCCAGCTTCTCCAGCTCGGTCTTGCTGAGTGCGAGCTGGGTTCCCTCTTCCAGCCCCACCCACAAGTCACGCCGGGGAAGCGAGGGATCCAGATATCCCGCCGGGTCCAGCAGCAACGTCGACACGGCGTGCACCCGTACCGCCTCGATCACCTGTTCCAGTCCTTCGGCGGTACGGTCCGGGTCGCCCCGGTCGGTGAGGAACCGTTCGGTGACCTCGCTGTGCTCCCGCGCGCCCAGGTCGGACGCGAGACGGGCCGCTTCGTCCCGGAGCGGCGTCTCGGCAGCTCCGGGCGCCCGGCTGCCGTGCTCGGTCTCGACCACCATCCGGCGTAGCCCGGTGGGAAGGTGGTCGCTGATCGCGGCTCTGGCCCGTACGTCACCGGCGAGCAGCACCAGCTTCGCCCGGTGCCGGGTTGCCAGCCGGGACACCGTCGTGGCGACCAGGTTCGCGTTGTGCTCCCACTGGTTTTCGGCACGCTGCTGGAACCGGCGGTGCGACCAGCCGCCGGCCTGCACCTTGCGGAGCGGGTGGTCCTCGCCTTCCACCGCTGTGATCCGATCGGTGCCGTCGGTCATCACGTGGATGTCCGCGCCGACCCGGTCCGCGATCACCACCAGGTGGGGTGGGGACACCTGCTCGTGCACCAGCAGGGCCAGCAGCCGGGGGAGTGGAGCCCAGGTCGCCTGGTCACCGGACAACACCACCGATACGGCGATCCGGGGCAGGGGTCGGAGTGGCCGGTCGAGCAGCACC
The DNA here is from genome assembly GCA_036375165.1 of Micromonosporaceae bacterium. Taxonomy (GTDB): domain Bacteria; phylum Actinomycetota; class Actinomycetes; order Mycobacteriales; family Micromonosporaceae; genus WHSM01. The sequence goes on from DASUSI010000154.1 coordinate 27,164, forward strand.
TCGCCGTCGGCGCCCACCAGGACCCGGCCCTGGGCCTCCACCGAGCCCGGACGTTCCGGGAGCACAGCACGTTCCAGCGCCGCGACTGTCGCCTCGTCGGCGCCGCTTCGGCGAAGCCGCTGCGCCAACACGTGCCAGCGGAGGTGTACCTGTTGTGCCGCGTCCTCACCGACGTGATAGCGCTGCAGGTACGCCGTCACGTACGGGCCTTCCGCGCGGTACGCCTCCGCCAGAAACCCCAGATTCACAGCTCCCCCTCCCGACACCTTCTGCCCAAGGTGTTTCCGGCGCCGTAACGCGGTAAACGCACAGTGGGGGCACGACTGGATGTCGTTGCCCGATTCCGCCTATCGGGTGCGAGACCGGGGGGCCGGGAGCACGATGAGAGGCGGAGCGAGCCGAGTTGGAGCTACAGGGGGCCTGCCGTGGCCATTCGCGAGGTCGAGAAACCACGGGCCGTGATCGTGCCGCGTCGTGGCGGTTTCTACCCGGGGCCGGTGCGCCGAGGCGTGCGGGGCGGCGCGTTGTGGCGGTACCTGCGGACCACGGACGCCAAGGACATCGGAAAGATGTACCTGGTCACGGCGTTCGGCTTCTTCGCCGTCGGTGGTTTCATGGCGCTTTTGATGCGCGCCGAGCTGGCCCGACCCGGGATGCAGTTCCTGTCCGCGGAACAGTACAACCAGTTGTTCACCATGCACGGCACGATCATGTTGTTACTGTTCGCGACGCCGATGGTGTTCGCGTTCGCGAACCTCGTCCTGCCGCTGCAGATTGGTTCCCCGGACGTCAGCTTCCCCCGGCTGAACGCGCTGTCGTACTGGCTGTTCCTGTTCGGTGGGCTGATCGCGACCGGGGGTTTCATTCTTCCGGGCGGCGCGGCGGACTTCGGTTGGTACGCGTACGCGCCGCTGAACCAGTGGGAGCACTCTCCCGGCTACGGCGGTGACATGTGGGCGATCGGGCTGACCATCAGCGGGCTCGGGACCATCCTCGGCGCGGTCAACATGGTCACCACCGTGCTCACCCTGCGAGCCCCCGGGATGACGATGTTCCGGATGCCGATCTTCACCTGGAACATCCTGGTGACCAGCCTGATGGTGCTGATGGTGTTCCCGCCGCTGGCGGCCATGCTGCTCGCTCTGGAGGCCGACCGCCGGCTCGGAGCCCACGTGTTCGACTCCGCCACCGGCGGTGCGTTGCTGTGGCAGCACCTGTTCTGGTTCTTCGGCCACCCCGAGGTCTACATCGTGGCGTTGCCGTTCTTCGGGATCGTCACCGAGGTGATCCCGGTGTTCAGCCGAAAGCCGCTGTTCGGTTACAAGGGAATGGTTTTCGCCACCCTGGCCATCGCCGGTCTGTCGATGACCGTGTGGGCGCACCACATGTTCGCCACCGGTCAGGTGCTGCTGCCGTTCTTCTCGTTCCTGACGTTCCTGATCGCGGTGCCCACCGGGATCAAGTTCTTCAACTGGATCGGCACCATGTGGCGTGGCCAGTTGACGTTCGAGACCCCGATGCTGTTCGCGCTCGGCTTCCTGACCACCTTCCTGCTGGGCGGCCTGTCCGGGGTGATCCTGGCCAGCCCACCACTGGACTTCCACGTCAACGACACGTACTTCGTGGTGGCCCACTTCCACTACGTGCTGTTCGGCACCATCGTGTTCGCGGTGTTCGCCGGGGTGTACTTCTGGTTCCCGAAGTTCACCGGCCGTTGGTACGACGAGCGGCTCGGCAAGCTCCACTTCTGGCTCACGTTCATCGGGTTCCACACCACATTCCTGGTGCAGCACTGGCTGGGTAACGAGGGGATGCCCCGCCGGTACGTCGACTACCTGCCCAGCGACGGGTTCACCACGTTGAACACCGTCTCGACGGTGGGCTCGTTCATTCTGGGCGTCTCGATGCTGCCGTTCGCGTGGAACATGTGGAAGTCGTACCGGTTCGGCGCGCTGGTGAGCACGGACGATCCATGGGGTCACGGCAATTCGCTGGAGTGGGCGACCAGCAGCCCACCGCCCAGGCACAACTTCGTGTCGTTGCCCCGGATCCGCAGCGAGCGACCGGCGTTCGACGTCCACTTCGGACATCTGGTGGAGGCTCGGGAACTGCCGCCGGAGATCCCGGTGCCAACCGGGCGGGGCGAGGACGAGGGCAGGGCTCCCGGTGCCACCGACCGGATCGATCCGCTCCGCGAGGCCGGTGGCCGCGACGGTGACCGCTCGGACCGCGACAGGTCCGACCGCGACCATCCTTCCTGACCGCCCACCCTCCCGCCGCTTGCGCGGGAAGGTGCCGTAGGGTGCCCGGAAAACATGAGAAACGAAGGGTTTTCGGGCATGGACGCTGACGTGATCGTGGTCGGTGCGGGCCTCGCCGGACTGGTCGCCACCGCGGAGCTGGCGAACGCCGGCCGCCGGGTGATCCTGCTCGACCAGGAGCCGGAGACATCACTCGGTGGCCAGGCATTCTGGTCGTTCGGTGGCCTGTTCCTGGTGAACTCGCCGGAGCAGCGGCGGATGCGGATCCGTGACTCGTACGAACTCGCGCTGCAGGACTGGATGGGTACCGCGGGCTTCGACCGCGACGAGGACCACTGGGCCCGGCAGTGGGCGCAGGCGTACGTCGAGTTCGCGGCCGGCGAGAAACGCGCCTGGTTGCACGGCATGGGGGTCCGGTTCTTCCCGGTCGTCGGCTGGGCCGAGCGGGGCGGCTACCTCGCCACCGGCCCCGGCAACTCGGTTCCCCGCTTCCACATCACCTGGGGCACCGGTCCCGGGCTGGTGGAGCCGTTCCTGCGCCGGGTCACCCAGGCCCGGGAGCGCGGCCTGGTCGAGATCCGCTGCCGGCACCGGGTTGACGCGCTGACCGCCACCGGAGGAGTCGTGGACGGGCTCCAGGGCCGGATCCTGGAACCGAGCGACGTCAGACGCGGCCAGCGCAGCTCCAGGACCGAGGTCGGTGACTTCGCGCTGCGGGCCCAGGCGGTGATCGTCACCTCCGGCGGTATCGGCGGTAACCATGAACTGGTACGCCGGAACTGGCCGGAACGCCTCGGCAGGCCCCCGGCTCGCCTGCTGTCCGGGGTGCCGCACCACGTTGACGGCCGGATGCTGGAGATCACCGGGAAGGCGGGTGGCGCCATCGTCAACCCGGACCGGATGTGGCACTACACCGAGGGCATCGCCAACTGGGATCCGATCTGGCCGCTGCACGGCATCCGGATCCTGCCCGGTCCCTCGTCGCTGTGGCTGGACGCCGTGGGACGCCGGCTGCCGGTGCCGTTGTTCCCCGGGTTCGACACTCTCGGCACGCTGGAACACATCATGCGCACCGGATACGACCACACCTGGTTCGTCCTGACCCAGCGGATCATCGAGAAGGAGTTCGCGCTCTCCGGATCCGAACAGAACCCGGACCTGACCGGCCGCAGCATCCGGATGGTGCTGAAGCGAGTCGGCCCTGGCGCGCCGCCTCCGGTGGAGGCGTTCAAACAGCGCGGCGAGGATTTCGTGGTGGCGAAGACGCTGCCCGAGTTGATCAGCGGAATGAACGCGATCACGGGGGAGGCGTTGCTCGACCCGGAGCGGGTGACCCGCGAGGTGGTCGCCCGGGACCGCGAGATGGACAACCCGTACACCAAGGACCTGCAGGTGACCGCGCTACGTCAGACCCGTGCCTACCTCGGCGACAGGCTGGTACGCGTCGCCGCCCCGCACAAGCTGCTCGACCCCAAGGCGGGGCCGTTGATCGCGGTACGGTTGTCGATCCTGACCCGCAAGACGCTGGGCGGGCTTCAAACCGACCTGCGGTCCCGGGTGTTGCGGGCGGACGGCTCCCCGCTGTCCGGGGTGTACGCGGCCGGCGAGGTCGCCGGGTTCGGGGGCGGCGGAGTGCACGGCTACCGCTCGTTGGAGGGCACCTTCCTCGGCGGATGCCTGTTCTCGGGCCGGATCGCAGGTCAGGCCGCCGCCGCGGCGACGGCCTGACCAGGTGGGCGGACCCAGCGGTCGACCCCGCCGCCGGCGAATCACTGCACGTGAGCCGTCACGACACACAGGTCGTCGTGTGGTGCGCTGCCGAGTTTCTCGATGACGTGGTCCACCAGAGCTTCCACGTCGTCGAGGTCGACATTCTGACCGGCGTGCAGCAGCACCTCGATCCCGTCCGTGGAACCGGCCTCACGTCGACCCACCAGGCCGTCCGTGGAGAGCAGCAGCCGTTCGCCCATCGTCAGGGTGAGTTCGGTGTCGGCGTACCCGGTGTCCGGAACCGCGCCGATCGGCACTCCGATCTCGCCGCGTAGCGCCGAACCGTCCCCGGCAGCGGTGTAGTGGATCGGTGCCGCCTGGCCCGCCGCCGACCACCGCAGCCGCCCACGGCTTGGCTGGTAGTCCGCGATCAGCAGGGTGGCCAGCCGGTCCGGGTCGAGGGTGCAGAGCATCCGGTTCAGCCCGTCGAGCAACTCCGCCGGACTCAGCCCCAGCACGGCGTACGCCCGCAGCGCGCTGCGCAACTGGGTCGCCGCGGTGGTGGCGCGCAGTCCGGTCCCCGCCACGTCGCCAACCACCAGCAGGGTCCGGTCGGCGAAGGTGAGCACGTCGAACCAGTCGCCCGCGACCCGGCCTCCGTCCTCCGGGGAACGGCACAGGCCCCGTACCGTCAGACCCGGGATCACCGCGAGTTGCGGCGTAGACGGCAGCACCGCGTCCCGCAGGGATTCGGCGGCGTGCCGCTCTGACTCCAGTCGCATCCGCTGCGCGGCCAGCGCGGCCTCGGCATGTCGCAGCCGGGCCTCGGCCGCCCGCTCCTCGGTCACGTCCCGTACCGTGCCGCCGATCGCGTACACCTCGGATCCCTCGGTCGCCGGCTCGCCACGCCACCGCAACCGCCGCCCCTCGGCCGGACCGGCGAGCCGGAACTCCAGCTCGGCATTGCGACCGCCGAGCAGCCGCCGCATCGTGTTCTGCACCCCGAGCCAGTCGTCTGGGTGTACGTACCCGGAGAACTCGTCCATGTCGGCCGGCCCCTCCGCGGGGTCACGTCCGAACAGCTGGTACATCCCCGGGGACCAACGCAGGTCGCCGGAACGCAGGTTCCACCAGAAGGATCCCGCCCGCGCGATCCGCTCCGCCCGCAACAGCTGGTCGTGCAGCAGATCGGCGTCGGTCTGCACCCGCCACACCACGAGCAGCCAGTCGGCGAATCGGATCGCCCGGTGCGAGAGGGTGTAGGAGTTGCGGACCCCCTCGTTGCCCGCTGCGATGTAGAGGTCGTTGAGCCGGTACGGCCTTCCGGTCCGCAGCACCCGGGTGTACTCGCCGAGCAGCAGCCGGCTTCCCACCTCCGGGAGCGCCTCCAGCAGGGTGGTGTTCTCCAGATCGATGCTCTCCACCGCCGCCGCGTCGCGTGCCGCCCGGTTCGCGTACTCGAACTCGAAGTCGATGATCTGGTCACCTTCGGTGATCGGTGCCAGGACGGTGACCGCGTCGAACAGGGGCTCCAGCACGATGGGCAGCAGACCCTGCTGGACCCGGTGCTCCAGGTTCAACGGCGGCTCATCCGGTTCGGTCTGGTGCGCCTCGGCCTCGCCCGCGGACGAACGCACCGCCCGGGAGGTGGACTCGGCCAGTGCCAGCAGGTAGCGCCGGTTCAACCCGGTCAGCCGCATCGGCTCGCGCCAGGACAATCCCACCGCGCCGAGCAGGTGTCCGTCAGTCCGTAACGGCAGGCACGCCATGGCCTGCGTCTGCGGAGCCAGCTCGAAGACCACCGGAAAGTGCTCCGCCATCTCGTTTTCCGACAGCAGGAGTGCCTTGCGCTCCCGGACCGCCGCCGCGAGCGGCACATCGACCTGGGGCGGGATCCGCATCCACTGGCTGCGCACCGCGGGAGGCAGCCCTTCGCTCGCCACCACCCGCAGCGCACCGTCGATTTCGGCCAGGGCGAGCACCACACTGGACGGTGCCGGCCAGACGCTGATGCTCTCCACGATCGCCTGGACGATCTCACCGTACGAGGTCGCTGACGCGACCCGGGCCGCCAGCAGTTGCTGCTGGGACTGCAACGCCTCCCGGTGCGGGCTGCGGATCTCCCGGATCCGCCGCAGGTCCTGCGGCGTCGGAGGCTTCGCCGGAACCTCCTCGTTGGTCCGCCTGCGCCGGCCGCCGACCAGTTCCCGGAGGTCCTGGGTGTAGATCTCGCCGATGGTGGGCTGCGCCGGATCC
>DASUSI010000155.1:0-142025 GCA_036375165.1 Micromonosporaceae bacterium
GGGGTCTCGGTGGTCGACGGCGCGGAGCGGTCGTTCCAGCCCGGGCACGTCGTGGCGGTGCCGCAGGGAACTCGGCACAACGTGGTCAACACCGGACCGGTGCCACTGCGCCTCGTGACGGTCTACGGACCGCCGAACCACCCGCCGGGGACGGTGCACCACACCAAGTCAGCGGCCGACAGGGACGAGAGCGACGTACCGCCCGAAATGTAACGTACGGCGGACGGTCAGGGGGCGGAGAGCAGGGTCCGGGTGGCTTCCCACCCTTCCAGGCCCATGTCAAGCCGGGCCAGACCCGCCGGATCGCGCAGCCGGTGCCACCCCAAAGTGGCCGCCACCTCACCCGGCCGGCCCGCGGCCGTACGCAACCTCCCCAGACTGGTGGCGTCCAGGCTGGGATCGGCGGCCAGCAACCAGTCCGGGACGGGCAGGCAGGCGGCGATGCCGAGCAGGGCGTCACCAGCCGGTGCGGCTGCCACCTGACGCCGGCCGAGCGGCTGCAACAGCTTGCCGATCAGCATCGCGGGCAGGTCCGGAGCGTCGCCAGCCAGCACCGCGGCCTGCTGGTAGCCCAGCTGGTACGCCGCCGAAAGCGCCAGCGCGGGCGTGGCCCGCGGCACGATCACAACCGGGGTGTCGGGCCAGCGCACCGACTCGGCCAGATCCGCGTCGGCGGGTGTGGCGGCCAGTCCGGTGTCGACTTCGGCGAGAGTGGCCAGCAGATCGACGGCGTCCTCGGCCAGCGCCCGGCGCCAGGCCGCACGCTCCACTCCCGGGGGCGCCCACGCGGGCTCATCCAGCAGTACCAGCACGCAACGGCGTACCCTCACCTGTCCTCCAGAGACCCGTGGGCAGCCGACAAGGTGCTACCACCAACGCCATTCTGGACCGTCGCCGTGACGGTTCACGATCATGGATGACGGTTCACCGGTCCGCGGGGTCGCCGCCGCGGGCGGAACCAGGTCCCCCGGTGACGTCGTTGTCCTCCGTCAGGTCGAGGCCGGCGGTGGCGGCGACACCCTCCAGGTATCCCCGAGCCCGTTCGGTACGGGGATATCCCTCCAGCAGCCTCCAGAACTTCGGCCCGTGGCCAGCGAAGACCAGATGCGCGATCTCGTGCAGCAGAACGTAGTCAATCACCCAGTCGGGCATACCGCGGAGTCGGCTGGAGAGCCGGATGGTGCGGTCCAGCGGGGTGCACGACCCCCAACGCGCGTTCTGGTTTTCCACCCATCGCACGCTGGCCGGGTTGGCGGCGGCTGGATGGTCGGGTAGATAGCGGCGCGCCAGCTGGCGCGCCCGGTCCAACAGTTCCGCGTCACTTCGTCGGCCGCGCTGTTCGCGGGCCGCGAGCCGGTCGAGCATCCGACGTACCCACTCCTGCTCCTCGGCCCGGGTGAACCTGGCCGGCAGCAGCACCACGACCCGGTCGGCCTCGCGGTATGCCGACACGGTGCGACGCCGCCGTGTGCTGCGGCGTACCTCTACCGGTGTGGGCTCCGTGCCCGAGCCTCGAGCCACCCACGCACGCTATCTCGTTGCCCCTGTGTCATGGCAACAGGACAGAGCGCCAAAAAACCCCAGTTGACCTGGGAATCGTCGCCGATTACCTGACCCGTCTCCCATGATTTACCCTTTTCGTGCCCGTTTGCCCCTCAAAAATCCTCTGGCCAGCCCAAACGTGGCCAACGCCGCAGGGTGCGTCGCGTTGACCGTTCGGCAAGCGGTGCTAGCGTCAGCGACGTACGAAGCCCCCGCTAGGTATCGGACCCGGGACATGGGGAAGGTGACGGGTCTGGACTCGGGGGCTTCGGCAGCGTTGGGGGGATTGAGCCTTTCGACAGCCTGTTGTGGCAGCAGGACTGTGATGGCTCGATGTCCACGGCTTCGATACCGGCCCAACCGGTTGGTATCGAGACCTGCTGGGCATTTTCCCCGGGGTAGGTCCGGCGTCGGACCGGCGGTTGCGACCCGCACCGCGGAGGATTTGAGGAGGAGACGTGGCCGAGATGTACAACGGCTACTGCGTGAAGTGCAAGGAGAAGCGCGACTACGAGGGTGAGGTGTCCGTCAGCGAGTCCGGGCGCCGGATGGCGAAGGGGAAGTGCCCGGTCTGTGGCACCACCATCAACCGGATCCTCGGCAAGGCCTGAGTAGCCGGCTTCTGGCGGCGTCCCGCCGCCTGAGCCCTGTCTCGGGCACGGTGAGGCTCCGGGGGCATGCCTGCTCCCGGAGCCCTTGTCGCTCCCGGCCACTGTCGCGGGTACGACAGTCCGGGTCCTGTCTGGCTCCCGACAACTGACATCCAATACTGGGGATAAGTCCGCCATCACTGTGGATACATTGTGGATAAGTCGACTTTCCTGTGGATGAGCCGATACCGGCCAGATCTTTCTGAGGCCAGAGTCCCCGGCATGAAGCCCATCCTGCTGCCCGCTCTGCGCCGGCTGTGGCGTGACAGCGCCACCATCCAACTCGGTGTCGACCCCCGCTACGCCACCACGCTGCAGTTCCCGGAACCCCGCACCGCCAGGGTGTTGGATCTGCTGGACGGCACCCGCACCGCACACCGGGTGGCGTGCGAGGCACATCGGCTCGGTATGCCACAGCCCCAGACGCTCCGGATGATCCAGCATCTGTACGCCACCGGTCTGCTCGCCGACCTCAAGGCGCTCGCGCCCACCGACCTGCCGGAAGGCACCCGGCGACGGCTCGACGCCGAGATCGGAGCGCTCTCACTGCGTGATCGCCCTGGCGGGCGTACACCCGCAGAGATCATCCGGCGGCGACGCCGGGCCAGCGTCCTGATCAGCGGTCGCGGCCGGATGGCCGCGGCCGTCGCCGCGCTGCTCGCGGCGGCCGGCGTCGGCCGGATGGAGATCGACCTGCCCGGCTCGGTGACCCGGGACGACATCGCGGTAGGTGGGATGGCCTCAGAGGATCTCGGACGGCCTCGGACCAGTGCCGCCGCCGATGCGGTACGTCGCGCGGCCCCGGACGTCGACCTGCGGCCATTGCGCGGTGCCAGGCCGGACCTCGCCATCCTGGTAGGCGCGCCACGGCCGGATCCCGTCACAGCGCTTCGGTACGCACGCCGCCGCTGCCCTCATCTCCCGGTGTGGCTGCGGGACGGGGTCGTGGTGCTGGGCCCGCTGGTCCTGCCTGGGCGCACCACATGCCTGGACTGCGTGAACCTGCACCGGCAGGGGCGGGACCCACACTGGCCGGTACTCGCCGCGCAACTGGCGACCTCCCCGCACCACAACGAACCGGCCGAGGCCGCACTCGTGGGGTTCGGCGCCGGCCTGGCCGCCACCCACGCCCTGTGCCACATCGACGGCGGGATGCCGGGGACTGTGGGAGGCACGGTTGAGCTGACGCCCGTAGGGCAGGTACGCAGGCGAAGTTGGCCACCGCACCCCCGGTGCGGCTGCCTGCGCCGGTAACGGCGGCATGCCGGTGGTGGCCCACAGCGCCAACGCCAGCCGCCGCCCAGGTGGGGGGCCCAGATAGGGGACAATGGCCGGGTGACCGACATCCCGCGCCGGGCGATGGCGCGCACCGTCAAGCTCGCGTCGTTGCCTCTGGGATACGCGGGGCGGGCAGCGCTGGGTATCGGCAAGCGGGTCACCGGCATCGATCCGGAGACGGTGGCGGCCGAGATCCAGCAGCGCACCGCCGAGCAGTTGTTCAGCGTGCTGGGTCAGCTCAAGGGCGGCGCGATGAAGGTCGGCCAGGCACTGTCGATCTTCGAAGCGGCACTTCCGGAAGACGTCGCCGGCCCGTACCGGGCCGCCCTCACCAGGCTGCAGAACGCGGCTCCGCCACTGCCGGCCACCACCGTGCACAACGTGCTGGCCACCGAATTGGGCCCGCGGTGGCGGCGGAAGTTCGCGGAGTTCGACGACTCACCGGCCGCCGCCGCGAGTATCGGCCAGGTGCATCGGGCGGTGTGGTCCGACGGCCGCGAGGTGGCCGTCAAGGTGCAGTACCCGGGTGCCGGCGACGCCTTGCTGGCGGATCTCAACCAGCTCGCCCGGTTCGCTGGCCTGTTCCGGGTGCTGCATCCGGGACTGGAGGTCAAACCACTGATCACGGAGCTCCGAGATCGACTCGGTGAAGAGCTGGACTACCGTACCGAGGCCCGCTCCCAGCGTGCCTTCGCCAAGGCGTACGCGGATGACCCGGATATCCTGGTGCCACCGGTGGTGACGGCCACCGATCGAGTTCTGGTGACCGAATGGATCGGCGGTACGCCGCTGTCGAAGATCATCGAGTCCGGCGCTCAGGAACAGCGCGACCTCGCCGGGATGCGGCTCGCGACGCTGCACTTCTCGGGACCGGCACGCGCTGGGCTGCTGCACGCGGACCCGCACCCAGGTAACTTCACGCTGCTCGACGACGGCCGACTGGGGGTACTCGACTTCGGTGCCGTGGCACGGCTGCCGAAAGGGCTGCCCGAGCCGATCGGCAGGATCACCCGGCTTGCCCTGGACGGCGAGGCCGACAAGGTGCTCGACGGGTTGCGGCTGGAGGGTTTCGTGCCGGGAACGCTGGACGTCGACGCCGAGGCGGTGCTGGGGTTCCTGCGCCCCATGCTGGAACCGCTGGACGCGGAACGGTTCGAGTTCAGCCGATCCTGGCTACGCCAGGAGGCAACCCGATTGAGCAACCCGCGGAGTCCGGCGTACCAACTCGGCCGGCAACTCAATCTGCCGCCGTCGTACCTGCTGATCCACCGGGTCACGCTCGGGTCGATCGGCGTGCTGTGTCAGCTCGGGGCCTCGGCACCGTACCGTTCGGTGGTCGCCACCTGGCTACCCGGCTTCGATTAGCCGGGACGACGCTTCACCGGAGGTTGTCGAGCTTGCCCTCGATGACCCACAGGTGCTCCCTGGTGCAGGCCTCGCACAGCCAGTCCGGTTCGCCGGCCGGTTGCGCGGCCGTCTGGCGGCTCCAGGTCAACGGTGGTTCCTCCGCGGTACGCCCACAGCTCGCGCATACCACATGGCTGTCCCGGCCGGTCCGGGGTTGTCCAGTACGGGTCTCCACGATCGCCCCCTACCCAGAAACGGTGTCCGGGAAGCGACGGTACGCGGGCCGTTCAACCCATGAGGGGTCGGGCCGCGGCAGAGCGCCTGGCAGCGGTTCGGGCATCGCACGGGGGCGGCCGGTGCCCTGATCGGCACCGGCCGCTTCTGTGTCCGCCTGGTCGACGGGGTGTCTGCCCGCGTCCATGGAGACTCGGACTACCGCGAACCGCGGCGTCGCCGGGCCTCCATGGCAACCTCGCGAGCCGGCCGGCTCGCCTGGCGGGGCGGCCGCTCGGCACATCGCGCCCGAGCCATGGCTTCGTTCAACAGATACATCGCGTCACTCCTGTGGCTGCGGGACCGGGAGGTCCGCTGGGTCATCCCGGTCATGTGAATCGGATTGCTGGTCTGGATCGGTTCGGTCATCCGGATCGGTCGGACGGTGCGCCGCGCCATGACGCGCTGGACGCGGAAAGCCCGCTTGACGATGGGGGACATCAGGCCGCGTCCTCCGCTCGCACCGAAGCGGCAAGTCGGCACACGGGACGGGCCGGCTCGGTACCGCGCGCCGCGCGGGTCAACTCCTCGGCCCGAGCCCGCGCCTGGGCGCGTGCCTGGGCGTCGGCTGCCACAGCGTCCTTGCGAGGCCGGCCACGGGGCCGCTTGCGCGGCACCACGGCACCCCGCTCGAAGATCTCGCCACCCCAGACACCCCACGGTTCGCGCCGTTCCACCGCGCTGGCCAGACACTCCGCGCGGAGTGGACACTCGCCGCACAGTGCCTTGGCGACCTCCAGCTCGGCCGGGGTGTCGGAGAACCAGAGATCGGCATCGTACTGCCGGCAGGGCAGTTCCCGACCTGCCTCGACGGCCCCTTCGAACGGGGCCAGTGCCAGGCTCATCGCCCGGTCACCTCGCTTCCTCTCGTCTCACGGTGGGATCCCCACCGCGCTGTCAACGTGGCCAATAAGAAAGGCCGTGGAACCCGGTTGCGGGGTTCCACGGCCTCGAGGTGAGCCGGCCGGCCTGGTGGCCGTCTAGTTCGGTCTCCCTCGAGGTGGTGCCCCGGCAACGCCGTTCTTGCGGTACGCCGTCACGACGTTGATCTGCTTGGTGTCCATCTGCTGGACGCTTCCCGTGGAACCCGGGATCGCGGTGAGCACACTGGTCCCCTTGCCAGCGATCCGGTTATCCGCCAAGAGCCTCACAGCGTTGCGAGCCGCTACCGTGGCGCCACCGCCGACGAACCAGCCGGTCCCCGGCACGCCCGGGAAGGCGCGGTCGAGATGCCGATCCGGCTCGGACACGAGCGCAGGCACGCGGAGAACGGCCGCGGCAGGCAGCGCCGACGGTCGCTCCTGGAATGGCTGGTTTGTCTCCACCGTCGTCACCTCCTGCCTTCCCTGGTCCTTCTGGTACGAACGGTGCCGCGGACGGAACCGTACGGATCCGTGAGCGGTCTTCGCAGGCTATGCCGCCGCGACAGGGTCAGGCAATCGAATTTCCGGAGATGTTGTGGCACTGGTGTGGAAGATTTCCGACACATGTGCCGAGCAGCATGGCTTCATGACGGGACCGGCACATCGTCCGGGCCGGCACCGCCCACCAGGGCGAGCACGGCGTCGCCGTACAGGGACAGCTTGTGTGGCCCGATACCCCGGATCGCGACGAGTTCCTCGGAGGTCTCCGGGCGGCGTTCCGCCAGGGCCGTGAGGGTGGCGTCGGTGAAAACGGTGTACGCCGGGGTGCCACGGGCCTGTGCGGCCCGCAGTCGCCACGCTCGCAGCCGGTCGAACAGATCCTGGTCCAGGTCCGACGGGCAGTCCAGGCAACGGCCCAGCTTCCGCTCGGCACCGTCGAGGAGGGTGGCACCGCATACTCGGCAGGTCACGATCGTGGTCCTGCGGCGGGCGGTGGCGGGCGGCGCGTCCGGGCCGGTCCGGGTTTCCGGGTGGCGTGGCAGGAACCGACTGGGCCGGCGTGACCTGCCGCCGGACGAACGGGCGAGCGCCCAGGTGAGCCAGAGCAGTCTGCGGGCCCGGGTGATCCCCACGTACAGCAGCCGGCGTTCCTCCTCCACCTGCTCGGCGCTGCGGGCGTGGCTGATCGGAACCGAACCGTCCACCAGGCCCACGATGAACACCGCGTCCCACTCCAAGCCCTTGGCGGCGTGCAGCGAGGCCAAGGTGACCCCGTCCATCTCCGGGACGTGCTGGCTGGTGGCACGGCGTACCAAGTCCTCGTGGAACTCGGTGAGGCCGGTGACCGTGGACTCCTCCGCCAACCGGACCAGCGCGGTCAGTGCCTCCCAGCGCTCCCGGGCAGCGCCGCCCGGTGGGGGCTGACCGGGCTGCCATCCGGTGGCGGTCAGCGCCTCGGTCACCGCCTCGGGCAGCGGGGTGTCGGCTTCCGTGGCACGGGCCGCGGCCCGGATCGCGACCATCGCCTGCCGCACCTCAGGACGCTCGAAGAACCGTTGCCCGCCGCGTACCTGGTACGGCACCCCGGCCCCCGCCAGGGCCTCCTCGTACGTCTCCGACTGGGCGTTGGTCCGGAACAGTACGGCGATCTCCCGAGCCGGGGTGCCGGAACCGATGAGTTCGACGCATCGGGTCGCCACGGCGGCGGCTTCGGTCGGCTCGTCGGGAAAGGACCGAAGCTCCGGTTCGGGACCAGGCTCCCGCTGCCCGGTCAGGGTGAGCCGGAGCCGGGCGTGGCTGCCCCGGGCCTGCCGAATCACCGCATTGGCCAGTGTCACCACCTGGGGCGTGGAACGGTAGTCCCGGGTGAGCCGGACCAGCAGACAGTCCGGGTAACGCCGGGGGAACTCGACAAGGTGGTCGGCACAGGCACCCGCGAAGGAGTAGATGGTCTGACTGGCGTCACCGACCACTGTCAGGTCGTCCCGATCCCCCAGCCAGGCTTCCAGCAGCCGCTGCTGCAGTGGGTTGACGTCCTGGTATTCGTCCACCACGAAATGCCGGTACTGCGCACGGATCTGGTCGGCGACGTCGGGGTGTTCCTCGATTCCCCAAGCGGCGGCCCGTAGCAGATCCTCGAAGTCCATCTCCCCGGCGGACCGTTTCACCTGCTCGTACGCTGCGAAGACCTTGGCGACCAGCTCCGCCTGGTACGGCGGCTCGCGCAACCCCTTCGCTGCGGCGACCGGGTACTCGTCCGGCCCGGTGAGGTTGGCCTTGGCCCATTCGATCTCGCTGGCGAGGTCACGCACCCCGGTGCGATCGGCGCGGACACCGGCCCTGGCCGCGGCGAGTGTCAGCAACCGCGCCTTGCTCTCCACGAGGTCGGGCAATGGACGGCCATCGAAGAGTCGCGGCGCGAAGTAGCGCAACTGGCGCAGTGCCGCGACGTGGAAAGTGCGGGCTGAGACCCCAGCAACACCGAGCCGACGCAGCCGGTCCCGCATTTCTCCGGCGGCCCGAGCGGTGAAAGTGACGGCGAGGATGTGCCGGGGGGCGGTCTCCCCGGTCCCTGCCCGATGCGCGATCCGATGGGTGATCGCCCTGGTCTTGCCGGTGCCGGCGCCGGCGAGAATGCACACCGGACCCGCCGGGGCGGTCACCGCCCGGAGCTGCTCGGCATCCAGCCCATCCAACGGGTCGTTTGCGTTGCTCGCCACAAGTGGGCATCCTCCAGGCAACTAGAGCGTTCTGGTACTTGGTGCCCGAGTCAGCGGGCGCTTTGTGCTACCTACCCGTTGAGGAGACACCGCCGATGAGCCTGACGATGTACTCGACACGCTGGTGCGGCTTCTGCCGCCTGCTCAAGTCACACATGGAGCGCGCGGGCATCGAGTTCACGATAGTGGACATCGAACACGACCCGGAGGCGGCCGAATACGTGATGAGCGTCAACGGCGGGATGCAGACGGTTCCCACCGTCCAGTTCCCGGACGGCAGTGTCCTGACAAATCCGACGATCGCGCAGGTGAAGCAGCATCTGGCCGGGATGGCAGAAGCTCACTGAGCTTGCCGATGGCGGACCGACCAAAGATCCGGCTCAGGTCAACGGACGAGGTCGCGGAAGCCGCGACGTACCTGCCACCCACGAGCAGCGGACGGGGCGCGGACCATATGGTCCGCGCCCCGCCGTTATCTATCTGGAGTTGCCGGTGCTGTGCGGTCAGACGTCGGTCGACTTGTCGTCGCCGTCGCTGTCAGTCTCGGGCGTGTCCGCGGCGGCGGGGTCCCTACGACGCAGGGCACGCATCGCGGCACCCGCACCCACCAGGCCGAGGCCGGTGAGCACAATGCCACCGATCGCGAGACCGGTCACCGGAAGCTGGCCGGGCGGGGTGGTCGGGCTGGTGCTCGGCGCGACAGAGCCGGGGGGCGTGTCGCTCGGGCCCTGGCTCGGGGTCATGGAGCCGGACGGCCCCTGGCTCGGCGTCTCAGACGGGGAGTCGGACGGGCCTTGGCTCGGCGTCTCAGATGGGGACGTGCTCGGGCTCTCGGAGGGCCCGGCGGGGCAGGTGTGCGACAGCACGAAGTCGTCCGGGCCCTCGCCGGCTGCGCTGGTGATGGTGGCGGTGCCGTCCTCGAGGATCCAACCGGCGGGGGTGAAGACGTAGGCGTGCATGCCGTCGATGACTCCGCCGGGCGGCACCTGCACGGTCTGGGTCTGGTCCGCAGCGTCCGTGTAGGTGAGCGTCAGGGAGACGAACTCGGCGTCCGGGTCACCCGAGGCCGGCAGTACGAAGTGCCAGCCGTCCTTACCGGGCGTCTCGGGAAGCTGGCCCTCGCACTCATGGTCGGGGAAGCCGGCGGCCGTGGAGCCCTTGTGGTCTTCGTGTAGCGGGATTGTGGTGTCTGCCATGGCCGGGCCGGCGAAGGCCAGCACAGCGATCGCGGACGTGGCAGAGACAGCAGCGGCGCGCTGGAGGGTGCGCACGCCTCTGGGCATACGGGTCCAGCGACTCGTCAGCGAGTTCATCCAGGCTCCAATGAAAAGGTCCGGGGGTATGAAAGCGCGCGTCGCCACCGCGCGACGCACGCTCGTAGAATCCGCCGGGCTGACCCCGGCGAGGCACATATCTTCATCGGAGACGTGCGCCAGGGCGTTACAGTACGACATGATCCGGGTCCTGTGGTGCCGAACTCGCCCAATAACTGAAGGCTTCTCGGAAGACACCGTCCGTTGCGTGGCGCCTATCGGGCGTGTCCCGGACAACACGCCGGAGAAGTGGTTACTGGATCGTTACGCTGGGGTCCGCTCCACCCGTTCGGCCAGCAGAAATCAGCTGTCCAGCCAGCGCGACATCAGATAATAGGCGACCGACGATCTGATCGGTGACCGGCCCGCCCACATCGTGCGCACATCACGGCGAGTGAACCAGCGGGCGTCCTCCAGTTCATCCGGATCAAGACGAAGTGGTTGCTCAGGGTCACCCAATGCGGTGAAGGCCAACATCAGCGAACCCGGGAACGGCCACGGCTGGCTGGTCACGTACCGCACCTCCCGGACCGTGAGCCCGGACTCCTCGGCAACCTCCCGGACCACCGTGGCCTCCGCGGACTCGCCGGGTTCCACGAAGCCAGCCAGGCACGAGTAGCGACCCTCCGGCCACCCGGCACCGCGGCCCAGCATGCAACGGCCCCGCTCACCCGGCTCGCCATCACTGACCAGCACGATCATCGCCGGGTCGGTACGCGGGAACAGCAGCGTCCGCCCGTCCGGGGTGCGCCGGATCCAGCCAGCCTCCCCGATCTCGGTCGGTTCCCCGGTCACCGGACTGAAGCCGTACCGCGCGTGCCAGTTGACGAGCCCCGCCGCCGCGCTGAACAGGTCCCGGTCCCGCGGGCTCAACCCGTCCCCCACTCCGCGCAACGTGGCGGACTTCGTATCCGCGACCTCGGGCAACGATCCGCCGACCGCGAAGTACGGCACGCCGTCGCCGTCCATCCCAAGGAACAGCCGGTCCCCGTCGGGTGCCTGCTCGGGCCGCAGCAGCACCAACCTGGGTGGGTCACCCGCAACGAGCGAGCGGTTGCGGTCGACCGCGACGACCCGGCCGCGGGTCCATGCCCCGGCCAGCCACTCGACATCCCGGCGGCGGTGCGCGGCCCGGTCCAGCGCCCGACCCATCAGTGCGGGGTCCGGCTGTCGGGTCACTCCTCTTCCTCGGGGTCCAGGTTGGCCTCCTCGCCCAGCACGTACGCCTGCATCGCCAGTTCGTCGCCGGACGGTGACACGAACGCCGGCAGTTCCCTCGGTCCGAACTCCCGCACGTACGACCAGAACAGCCGCACCGCTTCGGCCGGCGAGCTGGCCTCGACCGGTAGCTCGACGCCGACCAGCCAGTTCCGTTTCGGGGCGGTGACGGAGTGCTGCGCTCCGATGCCCGACGTGAGCGCCGCGAACTCGACGTCATCGAGTCGTCGCGGCCGGCCGATCATGCCGTAACCGGTGCCGTTCACCGCCATCGGATCGTCCAGCAGCCGATGCGTGTAGCGCACCGAAACCAGGTCCGGATCCTCCTCGCCGGACGCCACCGGGTCGTCCGGATCCTGTTCCTCGCCGTGCGCCCGACCCTCGACCCGTCCCAGCCCGAAGACCATCGGCGGCTCTCCTGCCGCCACAACCACGTCGTCGCCGTCGGCCAGGTCGCTGCCGTGTTCGGCGGGCAACTCCAGCGCGTCGTGGTGATAAAGCCGCTCCGCGACATGCCGCTCCCGCGGCACTACGACCAGCCAGTGCGCCATGGCTTCCATCCAAACATGGACGCCCGCCACACCCGGCTGCGGTGCGCCGGACCCGGCACACCACGTCAGCGTGCGGGAGGCACCCAACAGTCCGCCAGGTGGTCGTCCACCATGCCGGTGGCCTGCATCAGGGCGTACGCCGTGGTCGGCCCGACGAACCGAAACCCACGCCGCTTCAGGTCCCGACTCATCGCCGTGGACTCCGGTGTCACCGACCGGACCTCGCTCACCGTGCGGGGCCTTGGGCATGGTTCCGGGGCGTACGACCAGAGCAGGCTGGCCAGCCCGTCCGGCAGATCCAACGCCACCCTGGCGTTGTGCACAACAGCTTCGATCTTGGCGCGGTTCCGGACTATGCCCGGGTCTGCGAGCAGCCGCGCCACGTCCGTATCGCCAAATGCCGCCACCCGCTCGATCCCGAATCCGGCGAACGCCGCCCGAAATGCCTCCCGCTTGCGCAGGATCACCAGCCAGGAGAGACCGGACTGGAACGCCTCCAGCGACAGCCGCTCGAACAGCGCGTCGTCACCGTCGACCGGTTGGCCCCACTCGGTGTCGTGGTACGCGGTGTAGATTTCCGAACCCGCCCCCCAGGGACACCGTGGCCGGCCGTCCGGACCGAGTGTGACGCCGCTCATTCCGGCTGTTTCACCGACTCGGCCGGCGCTGCCGCCTCCGTTTGTTGTGCCGTCTCGGCTGGTTGTGCCGCCTCCGCCGAATGCGTCGGCGCGACCGGTCCCGGCGATGCGGAATCCGCCGGGTGCGCCGGCAACTCCACGGCATCCGGCGACGACTCAGCGTCCCCTGGCGAGGAACCCGGGGAGCCACCCACCGCCGATTCCCGCGCCTTTCGGAGCATTTCCGCGTCCTCGGTACGCCCCTCCCGCAGCGCCGAGACCTCGGCGCGCAGCGTCTCGATCATTTCCTGCTTGAAACCGATGTCGTACGCGGCACGTGCCATCGCGACGTCCACCTGCGACATCCGGTAGCCGCGCAACGCGGTGTCGAAGCGCGCGCCTGCGACGTCGGACTCGACCAGGGGACGGTGCGAGGGAAGGCCGCGGGACGCGCCTTCCGGCTCCACGGGCGTCAGCCCCGGGTCGCTGCCCGTCAGCAGCGCACCAACTCCGAATACCAAGGCCGCCACGACCAACGCGATCACCACGAGCAGCAGGAAATCCGGCATGTAGGGATCGTGGCACGAGAATGCCGGGCATGGTGTGCTGGGGCGCACAGAACCGCGGGGTGTGCCGGGGCGCACAGAACCGCCGGGTGCGCCGGGGCGCGTGGACTGTCACGGCTGGGAGGCGTGCCTGGTTCCGGGGACGGTAGCGTCGAGCGCACCGCCCGGCGCACGTGCGCACCTGGCAGGTGCCCAGCCACTCGCCGAGACACGCCCCCACAACAGGAGGTCACCTCGTTGCCCGGCGCTACCGAACCGGCACGACAGACAGCGCCGGAGGTGCCGGCAGCACGGACACCCGGACGTGCCCTGCGCCTCGGCCGGCACAGCATCGGTCCGGAACAACTCCTGGTGATGGCGATCGTGAACCGTACTCCTGACTCGTTCTTCGACCGGGGCGCGACGTTCGCCGAGGAAGCCGCGCTACGGGCGGTCGCTGACGCCGTGGCCGCCGGTGCCGACATCGTGGACATCGGTGGGGTGAAGGCCGGGCCGGGCAGCGAGGTGGACGCGGCCGAGGAGATCCGGCGCACCGTCGGATTCGTCGGGAAGGTACGGGCTCGGTACCCGGACCTGGTGATCTCGATCGACACGTGGCGCGCCGAAGTGGCGGAACCGGCCATCGCGGCCGGGGCGGATCTGGTCAACGACACCTGGGCGGGTGCCGACCCGGACCTGTGCCGAGTGGCGGCAGCCGCTGGAGTCGGGCTGGTCTGCTCCCACGCCGGAGGCCTCACGCCACGTACCCGGCCGCACCGACCCGGTTTCGACGACGTGGTCGCCGACGTGCTGAACACCGTGACGGGGCTCGCGGAACGGGCGGTCGCCGCCGGGGTACGCCCGGACGGCATCCTGATCGATCCGGCGCACGACTTCGGGAAGAACACCTACCACTCCCTGGAGGTGACCCGCCGGCTCGGTGAACTCGTGGCCACCGGCTGGCCGATGTTGGTGGCGCTGTCCAACAAGGACTTCATCGGGGAGGCTCTGGACCTTCCGGTGGACCAGCGACTGTCCGGCACGCTCGCCACCACCGCGGTGTCCGCGTGGCTCGGTGCCCGAGTCTTCCGGGCACATGACGTCCGCGCCACCCGTCAGGTGCTCGACATGGTCAGCTCGATCCGGGGTGACCGGCCACCCGCGGTCGCCCGCCGCGGCCTGGCCTGATCCCGCAGCCCGGCGCCGCTACCCGAGCGCGGTCTCGATCGCGTCCAGCGCCCCCGGCACGGAGCCTGCTGTGCGCAGCAGGTCGAGCGCGTCAGCCCGAACGAAGCCCTGCGTCACCCTGCCGCGTAGCCACTCGAACAACCCGGCGTAGAAACCGTCGTGGTCGAGCACCACACAGGGTTTGGCGTGCAACCGGAGCGCGGCGGTGGTCCACACCTCGAACAGTTCGTCCAGGGTGCCGATGCCGCCGGGCAGGGTGAGGAACGCGTCCGACTTCGCCATCATGATGGTCTTGCGTTCCGCCATGTCGGAGGTGACCACCAGTTCATCGGCCGCACTGTCCGCGATCTCGAGTGTGACCAGCTTCTCCGGCATGACACCGAAGGTGTGGGCACCACCGGAGCGGGCACCGTCGGCGACCGCCCCCATCATCGACACGCAGCCGCCCCCGGAAACCAGGGTGTGCCCACGACGCGCCAGTTCCGCGCCCACCGCGTACGCCAGGTCCAGGTAACCGTCGTCGATGGTGCGCGACGACGCGCAGAAGACCCCGATCGCCGCCACGTCAGCCCGCCATTCAGCTCTCCACCGGCGGCTGGCCGGCGGCCCGCTCGGTGTCCTCGCGAGGCGTAGGGCGCGCCGAGTCGGCGTCGAGCACGTGCCGGACCGCCTCGCCCACGTCGTCGGTCAGGCACAACAGCTCCAGATCGGCCGGGTTGATCTTCCCCTCCCGAACCATCGAGTCCCGCAGCCAGTCGATCAGGCCCCGCCAGTACGACGTGCCGAGCAGGACCACCGGGAACCGGGTGACCTTGCCGGTCTGCACCAGCGTCAACGCCTCGAACATCTCGTCCATGGTGCCGAAGCCGCCAGGCAGTACGAAAAACGCCCGAGCGTACTTCACGAACATGGTCTTGCGGACGAAGAAATACCGGAAGTTGATCGCGGTGTCGACCCAGTCGTTGATGCCCTGCTCGAAGGGCAGCTCGATGCCGAGACCGACCGACGTGCCGCCGGCCTCCAGGGCGCCCTTGTTCGCCGCTTCCATCACACCCGGCCCGCCACCGGTGATCACCGCGTATCCGGCGCGGGCCAGCGCCGAACCCAGTTCCTCGGCCAGCAGGTACTCCTCGCTGCCGGGCTTGCTGCGGGCCGAACCGAACACGCTCACCGCCGGACCCAGCTCCGCGAGGCTCTCAAATCCCTCCACGAACTCCGAGATGATCCGCAACACCCGCCAGGGGTCGGTGTGCAGCCAGTCCTGGGTGGCCCGGGAGTCGAGCAATCGCTGGTCGTCGGTACTCCGACGTGCCGGGTGACGGCTGCGGCGATGCCCTCGGGCGTTCCCGAACGGCGTACCCCCCGGATGGTTGCGCATGCCTCCCACCGTAACGAGGTGACCGGATCAACGTAGCGGCGAGTCCGGTACCGGACCGTCTAACCAGGTTCCAAACCGGCGTCCTTGGCCAGCCAGTGACGCAGCACCTCGGCGCAGTCCCGGATCCGGGGAATCTCCACCCGCTCTTCGGGCTTGTGCGCCAGGTCCGGGTCACCGGGTCCGAAGTTCAGCGCCGGTACGCCGAGCGCCGCGAACCGGGACACGTCGGTCCAGCCCTGTTTCGCCCGGGGTGGTTGGCCGACAGCCGCGAGGAACTTCCGCGCCACCGGAGCGGCCAGGCCGGGCAACGCGCCGGGTGCCGAGTCGAGCGCTTCGACGGCGTACCCGTCGAATACCTCCCGCAGGTGCGCCAGAGCCGCGGCTTCGTCGCGGTCCGGAGCGAACCGGTAGTTCACCGTGATCACGCACTCGTCGGGAATCACGTTGCCAGCAATGCCACCGGCGATGTACACCGCGTTCACGCCCTCCCGGTAGACGCAGTCGTCGATCTCCACGGTGCGTGCCCGGTAGCGGCTCAGCCGGGCCAGCACGTCGGCGGTGGCGTGGATCGCGTTGACGCCCAACCAACTGCGGGCCGAGTGTGCCCGCACCCCCTCGACCCGCACCGCCACCCGGATCGTGCCCTGACAACCGGCCTCCACCAGGCCGTACGTCGGTTCGAGCAGCAGCGCGAAGTCGGCGCGCAACCACTCCGGGCGCTGTCTGGCGATCCGGTTCAGGCCGTTGCGCTCGGCCTCCACCTCCTCGCAGTCGTAGAACAGGTAACTCACCTCGTACGACGCGTCGGTCAGAGTCATCGCCAGGTGCAACGCCACCGCGACGCCCGACTTCATGTCGGCGGTGCCGCAGCCGTGGATCAGGTCACCGTCCACCCGCGACGGCAGGTTGCCGGTGACCGGGACGGTGTCCAGATGCCCGGCGAGCGCCACCCGCCGCTGTCGGCCAAGGTTGGTGCGGGCGAGCACCACGTTGCCGTCCCGCCGTACCTCCAGGGCCGGGTTGGTGCGCAGCGCCGCCTCCACCACGTCGGTGATCACCCGCTCGTTGCCGGAGACCGACTCGATGTCGACCAAGGCCCGGGTCAGTGCCACCGGATCCGCCAGCACGTCAGGGGTGAGGATCATGGATTGACCCTACTGACCGGCCGCATACGCCGGTACCACTCCGGCAGCCTGCTGCCCGGCGATCTCGCCCTGGTGACCGCCGACCCGGTTCACCAGCCACGCCAGCCCGGAGAGCAGCGCCCCGACACCGCCCGCCACCACGAAGCCCCACGGTGGACCGGCCGCATCGACCACCACACCGGCCAGCGGAGCGCCGAGCGCCATACCCAGGTTCATCGCGGAGCCGTAGTAGCCCATCGCCTCACCACGTACCGTTGCGGGGGCCAGCCGGCTCACCGCGTCCGCAGCCGAGGCCAGGGTCGGAGCACACATCACCCCGGCTGGCAGCAACGCGACGCACAGCCACAGCCAGTTCCCGGCCAGCGCCAACGGGATCGTGCACAGGCCCAGCAACAGGATCAGGCTGATCGGACCGGGAGCCCGTCGCAACCCCCCGTACACCAGGCCACCGGCTATCGAGTACGCCCCCCAGACGGGCAGCACCAGGCTGGCCCAGGTGAGCTCGCCCGCGTGTTTCAGGACCGCCACGATCACCACGTCGGTCGCGCCGAGCACCAGGGTGGCTCCGGCCACCGCCACCAGGATCGCGAGCAGCCCCGGACGCAGCCAGCGACGCAACGGCATCCGGCCGACCGGCTGGTGCTCCGCCTGCTCGGCCTCGCTGCGTAACGGCGGGTTGAGCAAATACAGGGCCACCCCGCTGAATCCCACGCCAGCCAACACCGTCCACACCGCGACCTGAGTGGACGCCTGGGTCGCCAGGAGCACCCCGAGTGCGGGACCCGCCATGTACGACAGTTCCACCGTCACCGAGTCCAGGGAGTACGCCGGACGCCGTTGCGGTTCTGGTACCAGGGCGGCGAGCGCCTGACGGGAGATCGTGAACACCGGAACCTGGATCAGGCTGGACAGGAAGCCGGCGACCAGCAGCACCGGGTAGCTCATCCCGCCCACCGTCGCCCAGAACAGCGCGGACGCCACCGTGCCGACCACCACCACCGGGCGCAGCCCGTACCGGTCGGTCATCCGGCCGAGCACCGGCGCGCCGATCGCGCTGCCGAAGATCGACGCGGAGAAGACCGTCCCCGCCGCACCGAACCCCAGGTCCAGTTCGACCACCACGTACAGGGTCAGCACCATGATGCCCGCCAGCGACGGGATCCGGGTCAGCACCGACACCCCGAACAGCGGCAGGACGCCCGGCAGCGCCAGGACGCGACGGTACGGAGTGATCGGCATGACTGGTCCTTTCGCGGGTGGGGACGGTCCATCCTCCCGCGGGGGTACGACGATGCCGCTACCGATTTCCCACCGGTGGTCTGACTCACGCCGCCGGCACCGCCACTGGAGCGCATCAGTACCGTGGTACGCCGTGAGCGGCTTTCTGACAGGCGGAGCCTGGGGCTACGGCCTGGCGACCGAAACTTTGGACGGCAGGGTGCTCGACACCTGGTACCCGAGCCCGGCACTGGGCGAAGGACCGAAACACAAGCAGGCGCCACCCGATCTCGCGGCCATGGCGGGCACCGACCTCCGGCGTGGGATCTGCACCCACGTGGTACTCACCATCAGTGACCTGGCGTCGGCACCGGTGGACGCCCGAGACGCCTACCTCCGGCTCCACCTGCTGTCCCACCGTCTGGTCCGGCCGCACGCCGTGAACCTGGAAGGTGTCTTCGGCATCCTCAACAACGTGGTGTGGACCGATCACGGCCCGTGCCCGGTCGACGACTTCGAGCAGACCAGGATGAGGTTGCGGGCGACCGGTCCGGTGCAGGTGTACGGGGTGGACAAGTTCCCCCGGATGACCGACTACGTGGTGCCGAACGGGGTCCGGATCGCGGACGCTGACCGGGTCCGTCTCGGTGCCCACCTCGCATCCGGCACCACCGTGATGCACGAGGGCTTCGTCAACTTCAACGCCGGCACTCTCGGCACCTCGATGGTGGAGGGACGGATCAGCGCCGGGGTTGTGATCGGCGACGGCACCGACGTCGGTGGCGGCGCGTCGATCATGGGGACCCTGTCGGGCGGCGGCAAGGAGGTTATCTCGATCGGCGAGCGCTGCCTGCTGGGCGCCAACTCCGGTGTCGGCATCTCACTCGGGGACGACTGCGTGGTCGAGGCGGGCTGTTACGTCACCGCGGGTACCAAGGTCACCCTTCCGGACGGTCGGGTGGTCAAGGCCCGTGACCTGTCCGGGTGGTCCGGACTGCTGTTCCTGCGCAACTCCGTCACCGGCGCGATCGAGGCACGCCCCCGTACCGGCATGGGCGCCGAACTCAACGTCGAACTGCACGCCCACAACTAGGGCGCCGCTCCGGCCACGATTGACCGTCTCATGAGACACGCCGGGCGGATCGCGATGCCGGTCCATGGCCATGCGAGGTCAGGACAGGCGGGACACGGCGGCGGCGACCCGCTCGTCGGTGGCCGTGAGGGCGACCCGTACGTACCGGGCACCGTCGTCGCCGTAGAAAATCCCGGGTGCCACCAGGATGCCGTGGCCGGCGAACCAGTCCACCGTCTGCCAGCAGTCCTCGTCGCGGGTGGCCCACAGGTAGAGCCCGGCCTCGGAATGCTCGATCCGGAATCCGGCCGCCTCAAGCGCCGGGCGTAGCAGGGCGCGCCGGGCGGCGTACCGCTGCCTTTGCTCCTCGGCATGGCTGGAGTCGGACAGCGCGGCGGTCATCGCCCGTTGGACCGGTGCCGGCACGATCATGCCGGCTTGCTTGCGGACCGCCAGCAACTCCGTCACCAGCGCCGGGTCGCCCGCCACGAAACCAGCCCGGTATCCAGCCAGATTGGAACGCTTGGACAGGGAATGCACCGACAACACGCCAGTGAAGTCACCCTCGCAGACCGAGAGCACCGAGACCGGCGAGGTGTCGAAGCCGAACTCCAGGTAACACTCGTCGCTGGCGACCACCGCACCGCGCTCCCGGGCCCAGTCGACCACCTTGCGGATGTGCGCCGTGGGTAGCACCCGCCCGGTCGGGTTCGACGGCGAGTTCAGCCAGACCAGCCGTACCCTCGCGGGGCCGAGCGCGGTCAGCGAGTCCGATGCGACCGGGCGGGCTCGGGCCAGCCGGGCACCGACCTGGTACGTGGGATAGGCCAGCCGAGGGTGGACCACGACGTCGCCCGGTCCCAGTCCCAGCAGTGTGGGCAGCCAGGCGACGAATTCCTTGCTGCCGATCGTGGGCAACACCGCGTCCGGCTGGAGCGCCACCGCCCCACAGCGCGCCTCCAGCCAGGCCACGATCGCCGCCCGCAACACGGCGGATCCCGCGGTGAGCGGGTAACCGGGGGCGTCAGCGGCCGCGGCCAGGGCATCCCGGACCAGCGGAGGCGTCGGGTCGACAGGGGTTCCCATCGACAGGTCCACCGGTCCGCCGGGGTGCGCTTCGGCCTTCCGCCGGTACGGAGCCAGGGAATCCCAGGGGAAGGCGGGCAGCCGGTCGGTCACCGGCCCGGGGCCGGTGACCGGTACCGGGAAGACCCCGCCCAGGGTCAGTCCTCGCCCTGGGGCGGAAGCGCGGCCACCAGTGGGTGATCCTTGTCGATCTTGCCAACCTTGGAGGCACCGCCCGGGGAGCCGAGGTCCTCGAAGAACTCGACGTTCGCCGTGTAGTAGTCCTTCCACTGCTCCGGCACGTCGTCTTCGTAGAAGATCGCCTCCACCGGACACACCGGCTCACAGGCACCACAGTCCACGCATTCGTCCGGGTGGATGTAGAGCATCCGGTTGCCCTCGTAGATGCAGTCGACGGGACATTCCTCGACACATGCCTTGTCGAGTACGTCGACGCACGGCTCGGCGATGATGTATGTCACGGGTCGGTCCTCTCCGCAACCATGGTCCGCGGGAAGCTCTGTGTCACCTCGCCAGACATGCCGGTCCGGTGCCACTACAGCAAGCCTAGTATCCATACCGCACCTGGCGGCCCGGCGGGAGGGCACTATTGATCACAAGACGTGACCTGGGACGCCGGGTCGTGGTACGGAAAATTGTCGGCGAACGCGACGGACGGCCGGTGTTCTCCGACATCCTCGGCGAGTTGGTGAGCTTCGACGAGGACCATCTGACCGTACGTGACAAACGCGGTAACGACGAGTGGATCCCCCGGACCCTGGTGGCGGCCGCGAAGCTGATTCCGTCACGTCCTACCTCGCACCGCGACATCGTGGCGCTGGAGCGGGTCGCCGCGGCCGGGTGGCCGGCACCCGACACCGACCGGCTCGGTGCCTGGGTGCTGCGCGCCGCGGGCGGCTGGACCAGCCGGGCGAATTCCGTACTGCCGCTCGGTGATCCCGGTGTCGGAGTGGGGCAGGCGCTCGATCGGGTGCACACCTGGTACACCGCCCGCGACCTGAAGCCGCGCTTTGCCGTGCCGCTGCCGGCGTTCCGTTCGCTGGACCGGGAACTCGCGGACCGGGGCTGGCAGCCGACCCACCGGGTGCTGGTGCAGACCGCATCGCTGCCTGAACTGCTCGCGGCCGTGCCGCCACGCGACGACCTGCCGCCGGTACGGGTCACACGGCGACCTGACCAGGACTGGCTCCGGGTGGTTGACAGCCGCAAGGGAGGGCCACCCGAGGTGGCGGTGCGGGTCCTGACGGGTGCCAGGTTGCCGGCGTTCGCCTCGGTGTCCGAGTCCGGTGAGCTTCTCGCCATCGGGCGGGGCGTGGTTGACGAGGGATGGCTGGGGCTCTCGCTGATGGAGGTGGTCCCCGGAGCACGGCGACGCGGTCTGGCGCGGCACGTGGTCGCCGCCCTGGCGCACTGGGGGGCCGAACACCGGGCGGGCCGGGCGTACCTTCAGGTCGAGGAGGACAACGAGGCCGCGCTGGCGCTCTACGCGGGCCTTGGGTTCAGCACCCACCACGGCTTCCTGAACCGCAGCGCACCGGCCACCTGAACACTGGTCCGGGCCGGGGACTCCGCTGTCCGGGTCAGGGCACCCGGCGCGGGCTGCGGCGGATCCGCTCCTCATGCAGCCGCCAGCCCCGACTCTTCCAGTCCTTGCCCACGGTCATGGTCGCCAGCACCCCGAGGGCCGCGCCGAACGCCATCACCCCGCCGTAGAACAGAAACTGCCGTACCGCGAACCCGAGACCTTCCACCAACGGTGTGGATCCGCCCAGGAAGGGCCCGACCAGCACGGCGAGCAGGGACGCCGCGAGGATCGCCGAACCCAGGTCGGCCACCACCCGCGGCATCGGATGCCGGTACGACCATCGGGCTCCGGCCACCGCGGCCAGCAAGGCAGCGGCGATCGACGCGAGCAACCCGGCCAGGATCTGCTGCGCGTCGTCCACCAGTCCGGCCTGCCACACGATCAGGCGTGCGACGCCGTTGAACCCGAACATCGCGGTCGTCGCGACACCCACCGCGACCCACCGTTCCCGCATCGCCTCCCGCTCCTTCCTGCCGCGCTGACACCAAGACCCGGTTCCGCGCTCCCGGGTGACATCCCGGGAGCGCGGCGACGAGCCGGGGCCTACCCGGGGGCAGGGGACTCTGGCGGGTCACAGATGAACTTCGGCTCGGCCTTGTACCGCCAGAAGAACCGCTCTCGCCTGATTTCCTTACCATCCACGTAGAACAAACGCCACGCCTCCTGGGAGAACCCGGGAATGCCCTCGGTCGGGATGCAGTCCTTGCCCGTGAGGTGCTTCGTCTCAGGCTCTGTGGGGTTGGTCTTCGGCCCCCACTTGGGCTTGATCGTGTACCGCTTGGTGCTCCACATCGACACCGTGATCGACGTGTCGGTGTACGAGGTGTCGATCACCACGCCGTGCCTGGAATCGTTTTTGAACTTCAGGTCCAGCGACGGGTAGAACACCGTCGCCTCGATCACCGAGGGATAACGGCTGATGTAGTAACCGTGCGGCTGGTGGTAGACGTCCACCATGCCCGCGTAGAAGCTGGCGTTGTACAACGTGGTTGCGAACTGTGAGATGCCGCCCCCCACGTGGTTCTTGATCTCCCCGTTCAGGATCACCGGGGCGTCCACGTACCCCTGGGCGTAGCTACGCTCCCCGGTGTACCCGTTCAGGCTGAAGTTCTTGCCCGGCAGCACCAGGGCGTTGTCCACCTCGTCGGCGATCACCAGGATGTTCTTGTTGCGGTCCTGACCCCCGGCGAAATACGTGGTGAACGTGGAGATCCGCTCCTTGATCCCGAGCTTGGAGATCCGCTCCTTGGTTACCTTGGGTTTCTTGGTGACCAGGTCGCCCGGAATCTTGCGGGGGGCGGGCTGACGCAACGCTGGCAGCATCACCTTGGCGAGCTTCTTCAGGTTGACCACCTTGCCGATGGCCTCATCGGTCACGACGAGCTTGCCGGCCCGGATCGCGGGTTCGGCATCCTTGGCAGCCAGTTC
This sequence comes from Micromonosporaceae bacterium, assembly GCA_036375165.1. GTDB lineage: Bacteria > Actinomycetota > Actinomycetes > Mycobacteriales > Micromonosporaceae > WHSM01. The sequence continues at coordinate 23,018 of DASUSI010000155.1, forward strand.
CACCCGGGCCAGCTCAGGTTTCGCCGCGGCCCGCAGTCTCCTCGGGTCGACTTTCGGAACGATCTCACCCCGCCGGTCGGACTCCATCAGGAGGCTCTTCGCGATCGCCTGCCGCGAGATGGTGAAGTCACCTCGCGGAGTGGACACCACCACGGGCGCGGCCACCGCGGGTCCCGCCAACTCGGTGAGCAGCTTGTCGACTTCCTCCTTGGTGGTCGCCGCCTCGATCTGCACGATCGGCACCACGACGGGCCCGCCACGCAGCCACCCGACGCGCAACGCGGCGGCCGACCGGTCCGGGTCCAGCCCCTTGCCGGACTCCGGATAGATGGGCTTCGGAGTCAGGCCCTGATACCGGATCGCGGGTCGCGCCAGCTTCTCGGTGGCCGCGGCCCCCAGCTTCTGGAGTACGTCATCGAGCTTGGCGGCGTCGACCCGTACCACCGGGTCGACCTCCCGCTCGCCGAACAGCACGGTGAATGGATTCGGCCAGCGTTGCACCGCCTGCTTGGCGGTGGCCTGATAGTCGATCGCCAGACCGACGTCCTTGGGCTTGATGGTGGCGTCGGCATCACCGATCCGGACCGGCACCGGCTGGTCCACCCGCTTGCCAAGTCCGGTTTTCAGCGTGCTGGCAGCCTCCGCCGGATTCCGGCCACCGATGTCCACACCGAGCACCGTGGTGCCGCGTGGCACTTCACCCGCGAAAACCATCGCGCCACCGGTCAGTGTCAGCAGCAGCGTCCCGGCCGCGGCACCGGCAATCGCGGGCACCAGCCACTTCGGACGCTGGCCGCCCGGCTGCCTGCCGAAACCGCCGCCCTGGTGTCCCGGCGGCGGTGGGACCCCCGGCGGGCCGGGCGGGAAGTCGCCCGGACCCGGATGTCCCGATGGAAAACCGGGTTGGGCCGGTGGGACTCCGGGTGGAGCCGACGAGGCGAACTCTGAGGCACCGGCACCCGGCGGTGGCATCCCTGGGGGGTACGGCATGGCAGCCGCGGCCGGTGGGCTGACCGGCAGGGTGATGGTCGGTGGGTCGTCCGACGTCCGTGGCATGTCCGGTCGGGGACCAGAGACCGGCAGGTACGACGTCTGGGACGCGCCCTGCGGTGGCTGTGTCGGCTGGACCGGCGGGTGGTGTCCGGCAGGGACCGGGCCGCCGGGGACCGGGGCACCACCGACAGCCGGATGACCGCCGGGAACCGGAGCACCTCCGGGAGCGGCGGCGGGCGGATCAGGCGTCTCCTCCGGCTCGGGTTGGAACCACCCGAACGTCTCGACATCCGATCCCGGATCCGACTGCGGTGCGCCGGGCTGTCGCCTGGGCAGGGGGGGCGGCGCGGCTACCGGCTGCGCGGCATGGTCGGCCACCGGGCCGATCCCATGCCCGGCGACACCCGGCATCGTCGCGTCGTCCTCTGCCTCACGAACGGTTCGGCCAACGGCCGGGCGAAATGCCGCCCCACCGGCCCGGCCGGTGGTTGGCGGACCGCCTGGCGCGGCCTGGGGCCGGGCCAGGTGGAACTCGGCTGTCTCGTCGGACAGTCGGGCAAGGTGTGCACTGCCGGGATCGGGTGACGCACTCACGATTGTCAACGCTTTCGGTTACGGGTAGGCGCAGCACGACAGGCACTACGCGGCAACGAACGAGGCACCTCCGGGGTGCCCGCTCCGAATCGTAATGGGCGTGCTGTGGTGCTGGCATGCCGTGAAGGCCCCGGACAGCACATGGCAGGGGACATCCTGGCTGCTACCCGCCAGACCCGGCAATCCACTCCGGGCCCTTTCCAACCAGGGCGAAATAAGCGCCCGCGGCGGCGGCCACGGAGCCCACCAACGGCAGACCGAGTGCCACCCAATCGTTTCCAGCGAGCACCACGTCGCCTTCCGTGGTCCCCCCGGCCAGCACCACGATGATCAGAAACCACGCCAAGGCGGGCAGCATCGTCACCGGGCGCGATCGACCTAACCAGCGGGCCAGCCACGGCAGGCCCAGATTGCCCACCACCGCGAGCAACAGAGCCACGGGAGCCCGTACCCCCCCCACCCGCAACGGGACCAGGAACGCCTCGCACACCGCGGCCAGTACGGCCAACCAGACCACCAGCGCGCCGCCCGCGATCCGGACGACGGTCTCCGCGGGCCGGGGGGCGGCAGGCGCAGCGGTCGAACTCACCCGCGGAGCGTAGCGGGAGCCGGCGGAGCTGCCACGTCGAGCCCGGCGAGCAGGTCCTCCTCCCAGCCGTACGCTCCGGTGGCCGGCCCCCGCTCCCCCGCTGCCAGCACGTAGTACTCCACCCCCATCGCTTCCACCCCCGCGTTGCGGGCCAGCGAGAACAGCCAGGAGTCCGAGGGAATCTGGGTGGCGTGGGCGCGCAACGCGGCGGTCTTCGTCTCGGCGTACCCGGTGGCGTCGATCCGCGCCGTGACCTCCTCGTCCGGGGTCCCGAAGGGCAGTTCCGAGACATCGGTCACTCCGGCGAACGGGTTGTCCGCCGACGCGCCGAAATGCTCCATGCCGGCGGCCAGGGTGCTCCTCGGTACCGCGGTCCAGTACACCTTGCGGACCTGCCACACGTCGCCGTCACCGAACGACGGATCGGCCGCCAGCTCCACCGCCCGCGTCGCCGCCCGGTGTGCCTGGATGTGGTCCGGGTGCCCGTAGAAGCCGTTCGGGTCGTACGTGACCAGCACGTGCGGGCGAACCTCCCGGAGCACCGCCACCAGGTGACCAGCCGCATCCGTCAGATCCGCACCCCAGAACGCCCGCGGATGGTGGTTGCTGGGGGTGTCCATCATTCCGCTGTCCCGGTAGCGGCCGGTACCGCCCAGAAACCGGCGGTCCGTCACCCCCAGCGCGTCGCACGCCGCATGCCACTCCGCGATCCGGTAGCCACCCAGTTGGTCGGCCCGCCCTGCGGCAAGCTGGTGCAGCTCCGGCACGTGGATCTCGCCTTCCTCACCCAGGGTGCAGGTCACCAGCGTGACGTGGGCGCCCTCGGCGGCGTACCGGGCCATCGTCGCGCCGGTCCCGATGACTTCGTCGTCTGGGTGGGCGTGCACGAAGATCAATCTTGGCTGCTCAGACACCCGTTCACTGTACGCACCGGCCTGTCCGGGGGCACCGACGATGATCATCAGGCCAGGACAGCGGGGGTTTCCCCGCGCCGGACACCGAGATCGTCCTGAAAGGGGCGAACTTTCCGCGAGAACGCTCGACCAGCGCCCTGGAAGCCGCGACCATCGGAAGGTGGGCCCCGCGCAGGTCGAGCCGAGTCGTACCGGGCACCCCCGGTACGAGCCGCACGCCGTGACCGTCTCCGATGACGGCTCCCGGGTGATGTACCTGCGCGCGGCCGGCCCGGACGACACCAGCGACCGGCTCTGGGTGTTCGACGTCAACACCGGAGTGGAGCGGCTGGTCACCGAAGCCCCGGTCCGGGAGTACGCCGCCGACACCGGATGCCGGGTCGTCGGGTACGTCACCGGAGAAGAATTGCACCGGGTACGACCCGGGGATCGCGAGCCGGTGCGGATACCGACGGCGGGAACGCCGTACGACGTCCGCCCGGACCCGACCGGACGCCGCCTCGCATACCGCACCGGCAACACCCTGCGAGTGATCGACGAGCATGGTGCGGACGAGTTGCTCGCCGGGGAACCGGGGGTGGTCTGGGGCGGAACCGACCGGGTGAGCACCGAGGTGTTCGGCCGGCGTCGCGGCTACTGGTGGTCGCCCGACGGAGAACGGGTGCTCGCCACCCGGCTGGACCGGGGCGACCCACGAGCCCCCTGGCGACTGCCGGTGACCAGCCTGCATCTTCTGGAACTGGACGGCTTCTGGGTCGACGTCAGGTGGGACCGCCAGGGATACCCGCACCTCGCCGCGGTGACCTGGGGACAGCGCGGCGGACCACTGGCGACAGTGCTGCCGCGCAGCCAGCACCACGCCCTGGTGCTCGCGGTGGACTCCCGTACCGGCGAAACCCAGGTACACGCCGAAGTGGACGATCCGCGCTGGGTCTCGGTGACACCCGGCACCCCGGCATACCTGCCCGACGGCCGGGTGGTACTCGGTGGCGAACTGAACCTGGACGCGGTGGAGACCCGTTGCCTGTTCGCCGACGGCATCCTGCTCACCCCGCCGCAGCTGTACGTGCGCCGACTGCTCGGCCGGCTGCCGGGCCCCGCCGAGCACGTGGTCGACCTGCTGGTGGAGGCCAGCGAGGGTGAGCCCAGTGAGCGGCACGTCTACCGGCTGCGACTCGCTGCCAAGTCGAGCAGCCCGGAAGTCACCCGGCTGACCACCGAGCCGGGCTGGCACACCGGGTACGGGGCGGGCAGCACGTTGGTGATCGCCTCGGAGTCACTGGACCACTCCGGGGTGCGCACCGTGGTGCGCGGCCCGGCCGGCGAGCATGAGATCCCACGGTCCGATTCCCGCGCTCCGAGAACGGCACAGTCCACACCACCCCGGCCGACACTGAGTCGGGTGACCGACCGCCGACTGCCGTGCGCGGTGCTCTACCCCACCGAGCACGTGACCGGACGGAAACTGCCCGTTCTGGTGACGGTCACCGACAACCAGGGCGTGGTGGCCGCACGCAGCCGGTGGTGGCGTCACCAGTGGTACGCCGACCAGGGCTTCGCGGTGGTGGTGATCGACGGCCGCGGCACCCCGGGTGTGTCCCCCGGCTTCGAGAAGGCGATCTACCGACGGGTTCTCGACGTGACACTCACCGACCAGACCGAAGGGCTCGCGGCGCTGGCGGCCAAGCACCCGGACCTGGACCTGGACCGGGTGGCGGTCCGCGGTTCCGGCCTGGGCGGCTCGATCGCGGTCGCGGCGGCGATCCGCCACCCGGACGTCTACCGGGTCGCCGTGGCGGAGGCACCGATCACCGACTGGACGGTGGAGCCGGTCGGCTTCGCGGAACGCTACCTGGGGTCGTACCACGACAACCCGGAGGCGTACGCGCAGCACGATCTGGTGGCGGTGGCCAGCGAACTGGTCCGTCCACTGCTACTGATCAGTCCTCCTGACACGCCCCGGGACCGCCAGGCGCGCCGGCTGGTCGACGCGCTGCGCGCCGCCCGGCGGCCGTATCGGTTGGTCCCGGCGGCAACGGACCAGGACGTGCTGCGCTTCGTCCGTCGGGGACTCGAGACCGGGCCCTGAAGCCGCCTCTGCCGGACCTTTCCGCAGGTTGATGGTGGTCCGGGGAAGGTGTCACCGCCCGGGTTTCGGGGAACGGGACTCCTGACCGCTCGAAAGCCGAGCCCGAAGGAGACAGTGTTACCGATGAGTGTCATCGAAGAACAGATCGAAGTGGACGTGCCACTGCGCACCGCCTATGACCAGTGGACCCAGTTCGAGAGCTTCCCGGAGTTCATGGAAGGCGTGGAGCGGGTCGAACAGCGTGGCGACACGTTGACACACTGGGTGACCAAGGTCGCCGGGGTGCGCCGCGAGTTCGACGCCCAGATCATCGACCAGGTGCCCGACCAACAGTTGTCCTGGCGGGTCGTCGAGGGGCCGAAGCACGACGGGACGGTGGTGTTCCTGCCGCACGGTGTCGACCACACCGTTGTCCGGATGGCGATGGACTTCGAGCCCGAAGGCATCACCGAAAAGATCGGCGACGCCACCGGCATCGTGCGCAACCGGGTCCGCAGTGACCTCCGGAGGTTCAAGGAGTTCATCGAGGAGCGGGGCGTGCAGACCGGCGGCTGGCGCGGCGAGATCCGGCCCGGTGACCAGCCGAATCCCCGGGAATTCGGCCCCGGTGGCACGTCGGAACAGTGGTGAGGACACCGACATGACGCGCGAGCCGGAATCGCCTGGCGCGGCCGGTGGGCCACGCGGGGTTGCCGCCGGGCAGCTGTCCGACGAGGACCTGCTTCGGGAGATCGAGAGTCTCGCCCGTACCCGGCAGGACACGCTTCGGCACGGCTCCGACTCGGCGCTGGCCGAACACGACCGGCGTACCGCGGAGCTGGAGGCGGAGTACCTGCGCCGGTTCCCGGGCCGGGAGATCGACCCGGAACGGCTGCGCGAGGGCGCCCGGCGTCGCCAGTGACCGGCGGCGGAACGCCGTACGCCGGATCGAACGGCGTGCCCGGAGGTTGCGCGGGCACGCCGTTCGCGGCAGCGTAAGGAACATGGTCACCGTGCTCACCGCCTCGGAGTTGGAAACCGCGCTGCGTCAGCTGCCCGGCTGGACCGGGGACATCGAGGGGATCACCCGCACCTGCCGGGCTCCGGAGTTTCTCGCCGGAATCCGGCTGGTGGAGGCTGTCGCGGAGACCGCCGAACGCGCGGACCACCACCCCGACATCGATATCCGGTGGCGGCAGGTCACGTTCCGCCTGTCCACCCATTCCGCGGGCGGAGTGACCGCCAAGGATCTGGACCTGGCCGGCCGGATCAACGAGTTGGCCGGCGAGCACGGCTGTTCCTGACCCGAGTGAGGTTGTCCACAACCGGGCCTGTCACCCAGCACGACGCTTCCAGAACCGTCTCGTCACAAGCCAGACTCCCTGCAAACCCGGTGTGACGGTGCGGCGTAACCTGTGCAGCGGCTACGGGGGGCCACCGTCGCGCGCCACGCATTCCGGGCGGACACGGCAGCCGGCACACCCCGCCGGTGAGGATTCGCAACAAGGTTGGCACTGTTGGGAGCAGACAGATGACGACGACGGCGACGAAGCCGGCGCACCCCCCGGGGGCACGCCCGCGAGCCGCGATCACGGCGAGAACCTTGCGTACCGACCGATGGTGGCTTCCGCCGTTACTCACCGTGGTCGGGCTCACCGCCTGGGTGGGGTACGCGGTGTTCCGGACGTTCATGCACAAGTGGTACTGGGTTGACGACTACTCCTATCTGACCCCGTTCTACTCGCCGTGCATCACGGACCGGTGTGTCCCGGAGGCCGCCCACTTCGGCACCTGGCTCCCCGGCTGGTGGCTCATCCCGGAGGCCGCCTTCAGCCTGTCCTTCCTGCTGCTGTTCCGGCTGACCTGCTACTACTACCGCAAGGCGTACTACCGCTCGTACTGGCTCTCGCCACCGGCCTGCGCGGTGCCCGACGGTCACAAGCGCTACACCGGCGAGACCCGGTTCCCGCTGATCTTCCAGAACGCCCACCGGTACGCCTTCTACGCCGCGTTCGTCATCTCGATCATCAACACGTACGACGCGGCGCTGGCGATGCGCAGTCCCAGTGGGTTCGGACTCGGCCTGGGCAACATTGTCCTGTGGGGCAACGTGGTGATGCTCTGGGCGTACACCATCTCGTGCCACTCCTGCCGGCACATCATCGGCGGCCGGCTGAAGCACTTCTCCAAGCACCCGATCCGGTACCGGGCCTGGACCTTCGTCTCCCGGCTCAACGCCCGCCACATGGAGCTGGCCTGGACCACGCTCGCCACGCTCGCCGTGACGGACTTCTACATCATGGCGGTGGCCGCCGGCTGGATCTCCGACCTGCGGATCGTGGGGTAGGCGATGACACACATCCAACGACAGCAGTACGACGTGGTCGTGATCGGCGCCGGAGGCGCCGGGCTACGGGCCGCCATCGAGGCCCGGCTCGCCGGAAAGAAGACCGCGATCATCTCCAAGTCGCTGTTCGGCAAGGCCCACACCGTGATGGCCGAGGGCGGCGCCGCGGCGGCGATGGGCAATGTCAACAGCAACGACACCTGGCGGGTGCACTTCCGCGACACGATGCGCGGCGGCAAGTTCCTGAACAACTACCGGATGGCCGAGTTGCACGCCAAGGAGTCCCCGGATCGGATCTGGGAACTCGAGACGTACGGGGCGCTGTTCGACCGCACCCCTGACGGCAAGATCTCACAGCGCAACTTCGGGGGGCACGAGTACCCCCGGCTGGCGCACGTGGGCGACCGCACCGGCCTGGAGCTGATCCGCACCCTGCAGCAGAAGATCGTCTCGTTGCAGCAGGAGGACCTCGCCGAGCACGGCGACTACGAGGCCCGGCTGAAGGTGTTCGCCGAGACCACCATCACCGACCTGCTGCTGGACTCCTCCGGTGACGCCCCCCGGATCGCGGGCGCCTTCGGGTACGTCCGGGAGACCGGCGAGTTCCTGCTGTTCGAGGCACCCGCCGTGGTGCTGGCCACCGGCGGGATCGGCAAGTCGTACCAGGTCACCTCGAACTCCTGGGAGTACACCGGCGACGGACACGCCTTGGCGCTGCGGGCCGGAGCGACCCTGATCAACATGGAATTCCTACAGTTCCACCCGACCGGCATGGTCTGGCCACCGTCGGTGAAGGGAATCCTGGTCACCGAGTCCGTCCGGGGTGACGGCGGGGTACTGCGCAACACCGAGGGCAAGCGGTTCATGTTCGACTACGTGCCGGACGTGTTCCGCCAGCAGTACGCCGACACCGAGCAGGAGGCCGACGGCTGGTACACCGACCCGGAAACCAACCGGCGGCCCCCGGAGTTGCTTCCCCGTGACGAGGTGGCCCGCGCGATCAACGCCGAGGTGAAGGCCGGTCGCGGTACCGAGGCCGGGGGTGTGTACCTCGATGTGTCCAGCCGGCTGCCCGCCGAGACCATCATCAGGAAGCTGCCGTCGATGCACCACCAGTTCAAGGAACTGGCCGACGTGGACATCACGAAGGAACCGATGGAGGTCGGTCCCACCTGCCATTACGTGATGGGCGGGATCGAAGTGGACCCGGACAGCACGCAGTCGGTGGTGTCGGGACTGTTCGCGGCCGGCGAGGTGTCCGGCGGCATGCACGGGTCGAACCGGCTCGGCGGCAATTCGCTGTCCGACCTGTTGGTTTTCGGCCGCCGAGCGGGATCCGGAGCGGCGTCGTACGTGGACGGACTCGGTGCGGCCCGACCAGCGGTCCCGGAGGACTCGGTGACGGCCGCGGCGGAAGCCGCTCTGGCGCCACTGGACCGCGACGGCGAGAACCCGTACGCGGTCTGGCACGAGCTGCAGCAGGTGATGCAGGACCTGGTGGGCATCATCCGGCGGCGCGAGGAACTGGAGGCCGCGTTGGAGAAGCTGGCCGCGTTGCGGGAGCGGGTCGCCAAGGTGGCCGCGGCTGGCGGCCGGCGCTACAACCCCGCCTGGCACCTGGCTCTGGACCTGCGCAACATGCTCGTGGTCTCGGAATGCACCGCCAAGGCGGCCCTGGAACGCGAGGAGAGCCGGGGCGGACACACCCGGGACGACTTCCCGGGGATGGATCCGCAGTGGCGCGGCGTCAACCTGGTCTGCTCGCTCGACGGTGACACCGTACGGCTGGAGCGCAAGCCGCTGCCCGTGATGCCGGCGGGACTGCTGACCCTGTTCGACCGGGCCGAGCTGGCGAAGTACATGACCGAAGAGGAACTGGCCGAGTACGCCGCCGCCGGTGCCGCCGCCGGTGCCGTTGCCGGGAGCGCCGAGAAGGGTGATCAGTGATGGGTACGGAACGCCATTTTCGCGTCTGGCGCGGCGACGACGACGGAGGCGAACTCACCGACTTCCGGGTGGCGGTGAACGAGGGCGAAGTGATCCTCGACGTGATCCACCGGCTGCAGGCCACCCAGGCACCCGACCTGGCCGTGCGGTGGAACTGCAAGGCGGGCAAGTGCGGCTCGTGCTCGGCGGAGATCAACGGTAGGCCGCGACTGATGTGTATGACCCGGATGAGCACCTTCGAGCCCGGTGAGACCGTCACCGTTACCCCGTTACGGACGTTCCCGGTGATCCGGGATCTGGTGACCGACGTGTCCTTCAACTACCAGAAGGCACTTGAGATGCCGGCGTTCGCGCCCCCGGCAGATCTCGCGCCGGGCGAGTACCGGATGCAGCAGGTGGACGTGGAACGTTCGCAGGAGTTCCGTAAGTGCATCGAGTGTTTCCTGTGCCAGAACACCTGCCATGTGGTCCGGGACCACGAGGAGAACAAGGAGGCGTTCGCCGGGCCCCGGTTGATGATCCGGGCCGCCGAACTGGACATGCACCCGCTGGACGCGCGCGACGACCGTAAGGACTTCGCGCAGGAACAGCAGGGTATGGGCTACTGCAACATCACCAAATGCTGCACCGAGGTCTGTCCGGAACACATCAAGATCACGGACAACGCGATCATTCCGATGAAGGAACGCGCCGTGGACCGCAAGTACGACCCGGTGGTTTGGCTGGGAAACAAGATATTCAAGCGCTCGGGAGCCTGACTCGGAAGCTCCTCCCGAGGCCTGATCCCACGTACCGCCCGGTGCGGACCCGGCACGGTCCACACCGGGCGGTGCCGTGAGTCCAGCGGCGGTGCGGCCTGACGTTTCAGCCCAGTAGCGGCTTCAGCACAGCGACGATCGGTGCGTCCGCCGGCAACCACGGAACGGCATCCAGGCTGGCAGCGTCCAGCCAACGCAGATCTGAATGCTCGTGCGGATGCGGCACACCCTCCACCAGGCGCGCCAGGTAGACCTTCAGCACCGCCCGACCGTGCGACAGCGGAACGTCATCCCCCACTCGTCCCTCGACCTTGATGCGTACTCCCAATTCCTCCTCGCACTCTCGGACGAGCGCCTCCTTCTCGGTCTCCCCTGGATCGACTTTCCCGCCTGGGAATTCCCACATTCCTCTCATTTCTTCCGGTTCAGCTCGTTCACATGCGAGCACCCGCCCTTGGGACACGATCGCCGCCCCGACGATTATCGGAAGCGGAACCGGGGTAGCTGGGCCTTCCGGTGCTGGATTGGACTCAGTTGGCTCTGTATGCACGACGATCAAGGGTGCCAGATCGGGTGGGGAAGCTGTACTCGGTCTACCCGATCGTCCGTCTCGCCAGATTTGTACGCGTGGACACCTCGCCCGTCAACATGCAGACTCAGATCACGGAAGATAACGACCGTGAGACGATTCGGTTACGAGCCAATGGCAACGACGCCAGGGGAGGACGCATGCCGGCGCTCGGTCAGGATTTCCTGCGCGACGCATTGTCACGGCTGACGGGATGGTCAGGCAACGGCCAGGAGATCCGCCGCACGTTCGAGATCGACGAGTCACAGCACGCGGACCTCACCGAACGTGCCAAGGTCTTTGCCGACGCACTCAGCCTCCGCGCTGATATTCGGCGGGTGGGCGGATGCACCCAGGTCCGGATTTACGACCCGGGCAACGGTCTGACCGCCCGCGAAGTGGCGCTCGCGGCTCGTATCGAGGACGCGTACCGGAGGGTCACCGACACCCGGTAGCGATCCCGCACCCGCCCAGGGACGCCCTGCCTCCCGCGGCACGCCGAAGCTGACTGGCCCCCAGCCTCAGCCGCCCGAACTTCCACTGTGAGTCGAACAAGGGACCTATGGGTAATTCATAGCGGCGGGGAACATTCGATCCCAACACGAGGGGGCCGCACGATGTCGGCACAATTTTCGCGAATCGGAATTCTGCTGTCCGTACTGTTCGCAATGGTCCTGATCAGCGCCGGCCCAGCGCAAGCCCAGACCACACCGGGATTGGGCATCGACCGGACGGGTGCGTTCGACGCCCTCACCGGGAACGCCACCGTCACCGGGACCTACGCCTGCGGCGACCTGTCCGGATCCGGGCTCATCGAGGTGACCCTTGGTCAGGACGTGGGCCGGGTGGCCACGGTCAGTGGCTACGGCTTCTCCGACCTCGCCTGCGAGCCAGGACAGACCGGCACCTGGTACGCCGAGATCGTTCCCACCACCGGTGAATACCGGGGCGGACCGGCGTTCGCCTCGGCGAGGTTGACAGTAGGTGACCAGGGTACGGAGACCGGCCGTCAGATCCAGTTGAGCCGCGCCGGGTAGGTGTCTGTGCCGGGTGGTGACCACGATTCGACCGCCCGGCACGGCCCGCCTTCGGGTCGATAATCCGACCCTTGGGCGATGCGCTCATTTCTGTTCCGTGCCGTGCTCCCGATCCCGTTGGCCGCCGCTGGGACTCGCGAAACCGTACGAGAACTGTGGGGATGCGAAGCTCGACCAATTCGAGCCGGCTACCACCGAATGCCGATCGCGGTGGGCCCTGGCGGGCTAAACGTTGAAGCGAAACTCGACCACGTCGCCATCACGCATCACGTAATCCTTGCCCTCCATGCGGACCTTGCCACGGGACTTCGCCTCTGCCATGGATCCGGCGTCCACCAGCGCGTCGTACGAGACGATTTCCGCCTTGATGAAGCCACGCTGGAAATCCGTGTGGATCACACCCGCCGCCTCCGGGGCGGTGGCGCCGACCGAGATGGTCCAGGCCCGCGCCTCCTTGGGCCCCGCTGTCAGGTACGTCTGCAACCCGAGGGTACGGAACCCGACCCGGATCAGCTGGTGAAGTCCGGGTTCGGCCTGACCGACGGACTCCAGCAGCTCGCGGGCCTCGTCCTCGGGAAGGTCGATCAGCTCGCTCTCGGTCTTCGCGTCCAGGAACACCGCCTCGGCCGGGGCCACCAAGGCCCGCAACTCGTCCAGGTACGGCTCGTCGGTCAACTCCGACTCATCGACGTTGAACACGTACAGGAAAGGCTTGGTGGTCAGCAGCGAAAATTCCCGGAGCGGGGCAACGTCGATCCCCCGGCCGGCGGCCCCGGCGTAGAGCGTGACCCCGTCGTTCAGCAACTCGGCAGCGGCCGCCGCCGCATCGGCCGCCGGCTGCCGGTCCTTGCGAGTCTTCGCCTCCCGCTCCAGCCGGGGTACGGCACGCTCCAGAGTCTGCAGGTCGGCGAGGATCAGCTCGGTGTTGATGGTCTCAATGTCGTCGGCGGGGGAGATCTTGCCGTCCACATGGATCACATTCGGGTCCTTGAACGCCCGGATCACCTGGCAGATCGCGGCGGCCTCACGGATATTGGACAAGAACGCGTTGCCACGGCCCTGGCCCTTGGACGCGCCGCGTACCAGTCCGGCGATGTCCACGAACGTGACCGTGGCGGGGACGATCTTCGCCGAGCCGAACATCTCCCCCAACACGTCGAGCCGGGCGTCAGGCATCCCGACCACGCCGACGTTCGGGTCGATCGTGGCGAACGGATAGTTCGCCGCGAGCACGCTGTTGCGGGTCAGGGCATTGAACAGGGTGCTCTTGCCGACGTTGGGCAGGCCGACGATGCCAATGGTGAGACTCACGGGCGGCCAGTCTACGGGCCTGCGACCGGACCTGCCGCCGAAGTCCTCCCCACGCACGCGGGGCGGGTGAATGTGATGAGATGTGGTGCAGGCTCTGAGGCGGTCGTGAGGGGGTGCTCGAATCAATGGCACAGCCGGCACACCAGACAGACTGGTCGATGTCGCCGGAGGTCGCGGACGCGTTCGGCACTGCGGTGATCCGGTTCATGACCGAGCGGCACTGGACCGAGGCGGACCTGGCTCATCTTCCCCGCGAGAACCGGTACGAGATCATCGACGGGAGGCTGCTGGTGACACCGCCAGCCAGTGAGACGCACGAGGACTGGTGCGACTGGGCGCGTTTCCTGCTTCACGCCGCCGCACCACCCGGCTGGCGGGTGAAGTCCAACATCGGCCTGAGGTATCCGAACCACAGCCTGATTCCTGATCTCGTGGTGTTCTCACCCGACACTCCCAGGGCGGAGCGCGACTACAACCCGGTGGTTCCCGCCTTGGTGGTAGAGGTGGAGTCGCCGTCCACCAAGGCCGTCGACCGGGTGGACAAGTTGGAGACGTACGCGGCGGCGGGCATCGGGGCGTACTGGCGGATCGAACGGACCGGGCTCGTCAACATCTACCGACTGGCCGGCGACGAGTACGGCGAGCCCCTGGTGCTCAAGCCCGGTGACTCGGCGGACCTGGACCACCCGTACCCAGTGACCGTGGCAGTGCCCGCTGGGACCTGAGGCGGTCTCACACCCCGTGATGTCTGATTTCCGCTAGCCTTAGCCAGATCCCGGTGTCAGGATCGACAGCGTGACCCCGATCCCTGACTTCGAGCAGTGCTACCGCGCCGTCGAAAGCCGCGACGGACGGTTCGACGGCTGGTTCTTCACCGCCGTCACCTCCACCGGGATCTACTGCCGACCCAGCTGCCCGGCACTGACTCCGAAACGCTCCAACGTGCGGTTCTACCCGTCCGCCGCAGCGGCCCAGCAAGCCGGGTTCCGCGCCTGCATGCGCTGCCGCCCCGACGCCGCCGCAGGCTCCCCGGACTGGGACGTCCGAGCTGACGTGGTGGGCCGGACGATGCGGATGATCTCCGACGGGGTGGTGGACCGGGACGGGGTGACCGGCCTGGCCGGCCGCGTCGGCTACACCGAGCGTCACCTGAATCGGATGCTGATCGCGGAGGTCGGGGCGTCACCGATCGCGTTGGCCCGCGCCCAACGGGCGCAGACCGCGCGGATCCTGATCGAGACCACCAACCTGGGGTTTGCCGAGATCGCGTTCGCCGCCGGCTTCGGATCGGTCCGGCAGTTCAACGACACGGTGCGCACGATCTACGCGGCATCCCCGTCCCAACTCCGCCAGCGGGCCCGCCGCCAACCCACACCCGACCAGGCCACCGGGCCGGTGCCGGTCTCGTTACGGCTGGCGTACCGGCCACCCCTCGCAGCGGCGGACCTGCTGCACTTCCTGGCGGTACGCGCCCTGCCCGGAGTGGAAGCGGTCAGCGACGGCACGTACCAACGCGGAATCCGGCTGCCGCACGGCACCGGCACCGTGGCGCTCACCCCGCAGGACGGGTACGTCGCCGCGACCCTGCGGCTGGCGGACCTGCGGGACCTGGCACCCGCAGCGAACCGGTGCCGGCGACTGCTGGACCTGGACGCGGACCCGGTCGCGGTCGACCGGACCCTGGCCGCCGACCCGGCACTCATCGCTGACGTCGACGCCGCCCCCGGAGTTCGGGTACCCCGCAGCGTCGACGGCTTCGAGATGGCGTGCCGGGCAGTGGTCGGGCAGCAGGTCTCGGTGGCCTCGGCACGCGGGGTGCTGTCCAGGATGGCGGCCGAACTCGGTGAGCCAGTGGCGACTCCGGACGGCGTACCCGTGGAACGGCTCTTTCCGTCGCCTGAGGCGGTGGCGAAGGCGCCGGACGAGGCGCTTCCCATGCCCAATGCCCGGCGACAGACCCTGCGCATGCTCGCGGACGCCGTCACCGCCGGAGATGTCGTGCTGGACCCGTCCGCCGACCGGGACGCCACCCGGCGGGCGTTGCTGGCGCTGCCCGGCATCGGCCCCTGGACCGTGGCCTACATCGCGATGCGAGGGTTCGGTGACCCGGACGCGTTCCTCGCCACCGACCTGGCGGTACGCCGGGGCGCGGCCCGGCTGGGCCTCCCCGACGTACCCACCGAACTGGAGTCCCGTTCCCGGCGCTGGGGACCCTGGCGTTCGTACGCCGTGGTCCGGCTGTGGCGGTGGGCCAGCGAAACCCGACCGACAACCGGAGGATGACATGACCACCTGGTACGCGACCGTCGCCACACCGGCGGGGCCGTTCACCGTACTGACCGATGAGGACCACGTGCTCGCCAGTGGCTGGACGTCCCACGTGGACGACCTCCTGCCGCTGGTGCACCCGTCGCTTCGGCCGGACACACCGCGCGCCACCGCCGACCTCGGAACGGTCACCAAAGCGGTGGCGGCCTACCTGGACGGTGACCTGGACGCGCCGGCCGCGATCCCGGTACGGCAACGGGGCGGCGAGTTCCTGAGCCACGCCTGGCAGGTGCTGCGCGGGGTGCCACCCGGGGAGCCGGTCAGCTACACCGGGTATGCGGCACTCGCCGGACGCCCGGCCGCGGTACGGGCCGCGGCGCAGGCATGTGCCCGCAACGCCGCCGCGCTGTACGTGCCATGTCACCGGGTGATCCGGGTCGGCGGCGCACTCGGCGGCTTCCGGTGGGGCCTGCCGGTCAAGCGATGGCTGCTCGACCACGAGTCGGCCTGACCGCCGCCTGCTATTCACGCGAGCTGGAAACGTACCCCGGGGGGTACGTTTCCACAGTCTCAGTGGAACGATCCGTCCGGTTATCCACAGGACGGATCGTTCAGATCGCGTGGTCGGCGGATCGTTGGTCAGACTCTGCCGCGTGTCCACACAAGACGATCTCGAATGGCTGCTGCGGTGCCAGGACAATGTGCTCACCTGGCGACAGGCTCGTGCCCACTTCACGGAAGCTGTGGTCCGTCACCGGGTGGTCGGCGGACGGTGGCAGAGTCCATGTCACGGCGTGGTCGTCGCGCACAACGGACCGCTGACCACGGAGCAGCGGGAGTGGGCGGCTGTGCTGGCAGCGGGCCCTGGCGTCACGCTGGCCGGAGTGACCGCCGCGCGGCGGCGCGGGCTACGCGGGTACGAGTCAAGCGTCATTCACCTTCTCGTACCGGCTGCCCGCCGGGTCGACCGGCACACCTTTCGGGGACTGCCTGTGGTGACCCACCGCAGTGGCCTTCTTCTCCCGGACGAGGCGCGACGCCGGCCGCCCCACACTTCCATCGCCCGGTCTCTCGTTGACGCCGCGCAGTGGGCGCCCAGCGACAACGTGGCCCGCGCCATCGTGGCGGCCGGCTTCCAGCAACGTCTGGTCCGGTTAGAGGAGATCAGCGCGACCCTGCACCGGATGCCCCGTGCCCGACGCCGCCGGCTCGTGCTCCAAACCGCTGTCGACTCGGCCGGAGGCGCGCACTCCCTCGCGGAAATCGATCTTGCCCGGCTCTGCCGCCGGTATCGGATTCCCGTACCCACACACCAGAAACCACGGACCGACCGCAACGGGCGGCGACGCTGGCTCGACGCGTACTGGGAGGAGTGGCGGTTGCACGTGGAGGTCGACGGCGGCCACCACACGGAGGTACGGGAGTGGTGGGCAGACATGCAGCGCCAGAACGCACTGTGGGTATCCGGTGACCGGCTGCTCCGATTTCCGAGCTGGGCATTGCGGCACCGGCCGCAGGAAGTTGCCGAAGAGATCGTCGCCGCCCTCACGGCCGCGGGTTGGCGACCACCCCTATCGAGATCTTGGAAACCTACCGCTAAATAATCGCGGTAGGTTTCCAAGATCTCAGAAGAAGGCGCACGGGGGCGGGGAGCGGGGCGGGGAGCGGGGTGAGGGCTGGGGGTGGGGGGCGAGAAAATCGGAGGAGATCGGCGGCCGAGATCGGTACCGTCGCGACGTGTCGTCACAAAACCCTCACCCAGCGCCCACATCCCGACGACACCCGCTGACCAGCCTGTGGCGAATGCGCGGCTACCTGAGGCCGTACGCCTGGCAGATGGTCGTGATGACGCTCGCCGCCGGCACCGCGATGGGCGCCGACATCGTCATCCCCCTGGTGATTCAGAGAGTGGTGGACGGACCGGTACGCCACGGTGACGCGGCCGCGCTGCCGCTGCTCGGTGCCGCCGCACTGGCGCTGGGGGTGGCGGAAGCGGCGTTGAGTTTCGTACGGCGTTGGATCCAGTCGAGCGCGGCCCTCGGCATGGAGGCCCAGATCCGGTCCTCGCTGTACGCGCACCTGCAGCGGCTGTCGGTCGGCTTCCACAGCCGGTGGCAGTCGGGCCAACTACTGTCCCGCGCCACCACGGATCTCGCCGTGATCCGCCGGTTCATGTCGTTCGGCCTGATCTTCCTGCTGGTCAACGCGGTCACCTTCGGCATTGTCATCGTGCTGCTGCTGCGGCTGTACTGGCCGCTCGGAGTGGTCGTCGCGGGGAGTGCCGTACCGCTGTTCCTCACCGCCAGGCACTTCGGCCGCCAGTACCTGACCGTGTCCCGCAAGCAGCAGGACCAGGTCGGCGACGTGACCACCGAAGTGGAGGAAGCCGCGCACGGGATGCGGACCATCAAAGCGTTCGGACGGTCCCGGGAGGTGTTCAGGCGGTTCGATACCAGGGCACGCCGACTTCACGACACAGCGGTCGGCAAGGCCCGGTTGGTCGCCCGGTTCTGGGCGCTGCTGGAACTGGTGCCCGGGGCGACCCTGGGCGTGGTCCTGGTGGTCGGAGCGTTCGCCGTGAACACGGGGGACCTCACGCTGGGCGGGTTGGTGGCGTTCGCGTCGCTGTACCTCATGCTGACCTGGCCGATCGAGGCCCTGGGGTGGATCCTCGCGAACGGCCAGGAGGCGATGACCGCCGCCGACCGGCTGTACGAGGTGTTCGACACCGAGCCCGACGTGGTGGACTCGCCGGCTGCCCGGCCGCTGAACCCGGCGACGGTTCGGGGGCGGCTGCGGTTCGAGAGGGTCGGATTCACGTACCCGGAGGCGTCCTTCCCGGTGCTCCACGAGGTGGATCTGGAGGTGGAACCCGGCGAGACCCTGGCGATCGTCGGCGTCACCGGCTCCGGGAAAACCACCCTGACGTCGCTGGTGCCGAGACTCCAGGACGCCAGCCGAGGCCGGGTCACCCTCGACGGGCACGACCTGCGGGACATCACCCTGGAATCGCTGCGCCGTAGCGTGGCGACCGCGTTCGAGGAACCGATGCTGTTCTCGATGAGCGTCCGGGAGAACCTCACGCTGGGGCGGCCGGACGCCCCGGACGACGATGTCGCCGAGGCGGTACGGGTGACCCGCGCCGAGTTCGTCTACGACCTGCCCTGGGGTCTCGACACCCGGATCGGCGAGCAGGGGATGTCGCTGTCCGGAGGGCAACGCCAGCGACTGGCGCTGGCCCGCGCGGTGATCGTCAAACCGAAGGTGCTGGTCCTCGACGACCCGCTGTCCGCACTCGACGTCCACACCGAACAGCAGGTCGAGGAGGCGCTGCGCCGGGTCCTCGCCGGCACGACCGCGCTGGTGGTGGCGCACCGCCCCAGCACGGTGGCGTTGGCGGACCGGGTGGCGCTGCTGGCCGACGGCCGGATCGCGGCCGTGGGCCGGCACTCGCAACTGCTGGAAACCGTACCGGCGTACCGGGCCGTGCTGGCCCAGACCGCCGAGGAGGTGAGCGCCCGGTGAGCGGGCAGACAACCACGACAGCCGCAACCGGGCGGCAGGGCCGGGCCGTGAGCGTCGACGTTGACGCGTGGCGGGGGCAGGCGGCCGAGCAGGACGCCGAGCGCACCGCCGCCGAGGGCGGCGACCTGATCCGGCTGCGCGGTCGCAGCCGGAGGCTGCTGCGTTCGCTGCTGCGTCCGCACCGTCGGCTGATCGGGCTTGCGATGTCGTTGCTGCTGGTGCAGAACGCGGCGGCGATGACCGGCCCGTACCTGGTCAAGGTCGGCATCGACACCGGGGTGCCGAACCTGGCGGACGGTGACGGCGGTGTGCTCGGCTGGGTGGCGTTCGGGTTCGCGGTCGCCGCGCTCACCGAATACGCGACCAAGCGGGGTTTCATCGTCGCCATCGGCCGGATCGGACAGGCGGTGCTGCTGGACCTGCGGCGTCGGGTGTACCGGCACTTCCAGCGGCTGTCGCTGGCGTTCCACGAGCGGTACACCTCGGGCAAGGTGATCTCCCGGTTGACCAGCGACATGGACTCGATCTCCGAACTCGCCGACGGCGGTTTGGAGGACCTGCTGCTGGCCGGCCTGTCGGTGATCAGCGTGACCGGGATGCTGCTCTGGCTGGACCTGGAACTCGCGCTGGTCACGCTGCTCAGCTTCCCGTTCCTGCTGTGGCTGTCAGCGTGGTTCCGGCGGAACTCCGCGGTGGCGTACCGGCGTACCCGGGAGACGATCGCGTTGGTGATCGTCCACTTCGTAGAGTCGCTGGGTGGTATCGCGGCGGTGCAGGCGTACCGCCGGGAACCCCGCAACCAGGACATCTTCGACGCGGTGAACCACGACTACCGGATGGCGAACCGCCGCGCGTTCCGACTGATCTCAACGTTCGCGCCCGGGGTGAACCTGATCGGCAACATCACGGTGGCGCTGGTGCTGACGTACGGCGGCTGGCGGGTGATGCGCGGCGAAACCGAACTCGGCGTGCTGGCCGCGTTCCTGCTGTACCTGCGTTGGTTCTTCGAGCCGATGCAGGAACTGTCGATGTTCTACAACTCGCTGCAGTCGGCCACCGCCGCACTGGAGAAACTGGCAGGGGTGCTGGACGAGAAACCGGACGTGGCCGAGCCGGCACCGCCGGTCCCGCTTCCTCAGCCGGTACGCGGTGAGCTCGCGTTGCGCGGCGTGTCGTTCCACTACCGGGCGGGCCGGCCGGTGCTGCCACGCCTGGACCTGACGGTCCCGGCAGGGCAGACGGTGGCGCTGGTCGGCGCCACCGGGGCCGGTAAGAGCACCATCGCCAAGCTGGTGACCCGGTTCTACGACCCGTCCAGCGGGGCCGTGCTGCTGGACGGGGTGGACTTGCGGAAACTCGCGGAAGCCGAGTTGCGGCGTGCCGTGGTGATGGTGACCCAGGAGAATTTCCTGTTCTCCGGGACGGTCGCGGACAACATCGAGTTTGGTCGGCCCGGCGCGTCACGGGCGGATGTGGAGGCCGCGGCTCGGGCGATCGGAGCGGACGGTTTCGTCCGGGCGTTGCCGGACGGATACGACACCGAGGTGCGCAGGCGGGGTGGCCGGCTGTCGGCCGGGCAGCGGCAGCTGGTGGCGTTCGCGAGGGCGTTCCTGGCCGACCCGGCGGTGCTGATCCTGGACGAGGCGACCTCGTCGCTGGACCTGCCCAGCGAGCGGGCGGTGCAGCGGGCGCTGCGGACCATCCTCGCGGAACGTACCGCGATCGTGATCGCGCACCGGCTGTCCACCGTGGAGATCGCGGATCGGGTACTGGTACTCGACGGGGGGCGGGTGGCAGAGGACGGCACGCCGTCGTCGCTGGTGGACGCCGATGGTGAGTACGCCCGGCTGCACCAGCAGTGGCGGGACAGCCTGGCCTAGAGGCGCATCCCCAACCACAGAGCGTGCTCATCGGACTCCAGTTCGGTGAAACCGATGTGCCGGTAGAAACCGATGGCGCGCTGGTTGCGTCGCCCCACCCCGAGGTGTACGCCCGGTGAGCCACGCTCCCGCAGCGCGTCGAACAGGGTTTCGATCAGCCGCCGGCCGTGCCCGTTGCCCTGGCCCCGCGGCAGCAGGTCGATGTGCAGGTGCGACGGGTGTCGCCCGACCACCTCGGCGGGTGCGATCCATGGATGGTGGAACAGGTGGACCCGCCACTCGTCAAGCGTCCACTCGGCGCGTCGGCCGGGCTCCGGGGCTGGGTAACGCCGCCGCAGCGTCGGCCACCAGTGCCGTTCGGCCAGGTCCTCGAACTGCCGGCTGTCCGGTGTGCCGAGCACGTACCCGGCCGGGCCGGCGTCGTCAGCCAGCACGAACGCCGACTCAGGGTGCAACTCCAGATACGGCCCGACGTAGAGGTGACCGAGCAGGTCCGGGTCCTGGTACAGGTGGGTGGCGTCCTGCCCGCTGTCCCCGGTCTCCAGGCAGATCCGGTACAGCGCGGCCCGGTCATCGGGCCGGTACGGACGGATCGTGGCCAGCGCTATCCCAACCCGGCCTCACGCGCCACCGCATCGAGGTCGATCTCGATCGGCCACGGCTTGTCCACTGTGAACAACCCAGCGCGCGGACTGTGCTCGTAGTACTTCCCCAGCTCGGTCAACTGGTACTCCACCACGGACAGGCTGGGTTTCTGCTCCACCCGCCAGTAGCACGGAATCCCCGCCTCGGCGTACTGCACCGGCTTCATCACCCGATCCTGGGATTTCGTACTCGGCGAAACGATCTCGACCACCAGGCACAGGTCCTCAGGACGCAGCTTGCCGAGCGAGTGCTTCCGGTTGTACACCACGACATCGGGACGGCGAGTGTTGCGCCGGTCTTCGGTGAGCACCACGTCAACGTCGGAAATCGCCGACCAGCCAGGAGGCGCCACGCGGCGCAGGAAGGCTGTCAGAACGTGCGCGATCTCCTGATGCTCGGTGGTGGGGGATGGCGTCATGATCAGAGCTCCGTCGACGATCTCGTACCGGTAGTCGTCCGGCAGGTTGTCGAGATCCTCGGCGGTCCAGTCGTTGCGCACGGGGATCGGGAGCGCAGCGGTCATCGGGGGACCTCCTTGGTCTCGGGGCGTGCCGACCTTATCGAAGGGCTCCGACATGCCTTCGAGACTACGCGGACCGCCCGCGCGAGGGCCCGGGACAATTTCGAGGCGACGAGCGGCAGGATGGCTTCCTACGATCCAGGGATGACCTCACCGGAACCGCGAGCCGGGCGATCCCTCCCCGACAAGCCGTCGCTGGACGGCCTGGAGGAGCAGTGGGGGCGCCGCTGGGACAAGCAGGGGACGTACGCCTTCGACCGCTCCAGGCAGCGGTCCGGGGTGTACGCGATCGACACTCCCCCGCCGACGGTATCCGGGTCACTGCACGTCGGGCACGTCTTCTCGTACACCCACACCGACCTGGTGGCCCGCTACCAGCGGATGCGGGGCCGGGCCGTGTTCTACCCGATGGGCTGGGACGACAACGGCCTGCCCACCGAACGACGGGTGCAGTACCACTTCGGGGTGCGGTGCGACCCGCACCTGCCCTATGACCCTGACTTCCAACCGCCGGCCGAGCCCGGGAAGACCCCGCGACCGGTCTCCCGGCGGAACTTCATCGAGCTGTGCCACCGGCTCACCGCGATCGACGAGCAGGCGTTCGAGCGGATCTGGCGTCGGCTGGGGTTGTCCGTCGACTGGTCCTACCTCTACACGACGATCGGCGACGCCGCCCGTGCCGCGAGCCAGCGGGCGTTCCTGCGCAACCTGGCCCGCGACGAGGCGTACCCGGCGGATGCCCCGACGCTGTGGGATGTCACGTTCGGCACCGCGGTCGCGCAGGCGGAGCTGGAGGACCGGGAGCGGCCCGGGGCGTATCACCGGCTGGTCTTCCGAGCGGAGGACGGCAGTGCGGTGCCGGTCGAGACCACCCGGCCGGAACTGCTGCCGGCGTGCGTCGCGGCGGTCTGCCACCCCGACGACGACCGTTACCGCTCGCTGGTCGGACGCACGTTGCGGACTCCGCTGTTCGAGGTCCCGGTCCAGGTGTACGCGCATCCGCTGGCCGATCCGGAAAAGGGCACCGGAATCGCGATGATCTGTACCTTCGGCGACCTGACCGACGTGACCTGGTGGCGGGACCTGCGGCTGGACACCCGGGCGGTCGTGGGACGGGACGGCCGGATCGTGGCCGACCCCCCGGACGGGGTGCCGGACGCCCCGTACTCCGAGCTGGCCGGGCTGACCGTGAAGCAGGCCCGGCGGCGGATCGTGGACCTGCTGCGCGAAACCGGGTCCTTGGACGGCGAGCCACGCGAGATCACGCACCCGGTGAAGTTCTACGAACGCGGCGAGCAACCCCTGGAGATCGTCACCACCCGGCAGTGGTACTTGCGCAACGGTGGCCGCGACGTGGCGTTGCGGGAACAGTTGCTCAAGCGCGGCGAGGAACTGGAGTGGGTGCCCGACCACATGCGGCACCGCTATCGGCACTGGGTGGCAGGGCTGACCGGGGACTGGCTGCTCAGCCGGCAGCGGTACTTCGGGGTGCCGATTCCGGTGTGGTACCGCTTGGACGAGGTGGGTCTGCCGGACCACGACGCACCGCTGTTGCCGTCCGAGAGTGACCTGCCGGTGGACCCGTCCTCGCAGCCGCCGCCGGGGTTCGACGAGTCACAGCGCGGCAGGCCGGGCGGGTTCGTCGCGGACCCCGACGTGCTGGACACCTGGGCCACCTCGTCGCTGTCGCCACAGATCGCCGGGGGTTGGGAACGCGACCCGGACCTGTTCGGCCGGGTGTTCCCGATGGATCTCCGCCCGCAGAGCCACGAGATCATCCGTACCTGGCTGTTCGCCACCACGGTCCGCAGCCATCTGGAGCACGGGGTGCTGCCGTGGCGGCGGGCCGTGATCTCGGGGTGGATCCTGGACCCGGACCGCAAGAAGATGTCCAAGTCAAAGGGCAATGTGGTCACTCCGGCCGACTGGCTGGACCGGTACGGCGCGGACGCGGTGCGGTACTGGGCGGCCTCCGGGCGGCCCGGGATGGACACCGCCTTCGACGAGAACCAGATGCGGGTGGGCCGGCGGCTCGCGGTCAAGCTGCTGAACGCGTCAAAGTTCGTGCTGGGCCTTTGGCCCGCGCTGGGCGGCGAGATCACAGAGCCACTGGACCGGGCGATGCTGGCCCGGCTGTCCACTGTGGTGTCGGAGGCGACGGCGGCGTTCGAGCGGTACGACCACACCGCCGCGCTGGAGTCTGTGGAGCGGTTCTTCTGGACGTTCTGCGACGACTACCTGGAGCTGGTGAAGGAACGGGCGTACCGGGCCCGGGACGAGACCGGTGCGGTGTCGGCCCACGCCGCACTGGCGCTGGCGTTGTCGGTGCAGTTGCGGCTGTTCGCGCCGTTCCTGCCGTACGTCACGGAGGAGGTGTGGTCCTGGTGGCGGTACGGGTCGGTGCACCGCTCGACGTGGCCCGCTCCCGGTGAGCTGTCAGCCGCCGACGGGGTGTCGTACCGACTGTTGGATCTGATGAGTCTGGCGTTGTCGCAGGTGCGGCGGGCCAAGTCGGACCGGAAACTGTCGATGCGCGCGGAGGTCGGGTTGGTGGAGGTGATCGCCCCGTCCGACGAGGCCGAGTTGCTGTCGGCGGCGGCCGGTGACCTGGCCGGCGCGGGCCGGATCACCACCTTGGAGATCAAGCCCGGTGAGGTGTCCGAGCTGATCGTCGCCTGCGCCTTCTAGTGGCCGGTCCCGCGCCTGCCGCCGTACCCGCCCACTGAGCGATCTTGGAAAGCTACCGCGAAATAATCGCGGTAGCTTTCCAAGATCTGAGCGGTGAACTGGCTAGCCAGGCGGGAACAGGCCGTTCTTCGCCACGGGGAGCATCAACTGGTTGCCGTAATAGATCGTGACCGGCTCGGTGGGCAGCCACGTCAACGACCGATTGATGTGGTCAATCCGAAGGTTGTAGGGCTGCGGCAGTGCCGGGGTCTGGATGTCGTACTTCTCCAGGTCGATCCAGCGGACGATCTCGAACACATCGGGCGGGATCGGTTCGTTGTTCTTCCAGACCGGCACGCACAACTGCCGGTTGTACGACACGTATGCGTTGTGCCGTGGGAAGTGGGAGAACACCGGGTTCAGGTGCGACAAGGTGAGGGTCTTGTCCAGTGGCACCTGCGGCTTTTCCGCATAGCACTTCACATCGATGTGGGACACGAGATAGCGGATGTAGTCCGGCGGGTAGATGCCGTTCTTCACGACCGGGACACACAACTGTTCCGGGTATGTGATGTAGACACTTCTGTCCGGCAGACCCGACAACTGCGGGTTCAGGTGACTCAGTCTCAGTGGGCGGTCCACCGGCTGGCCCTGGATCCGATAGCAGGACAGGTCGACGGCCCGGATGAAGTCGAGTACCTCGGGCGGCGGAAGTATGCCGTTCTTGGCCACGGGGGTACACAGTTGCTGCCGTGGGCCGAGGGTCACCACCTCATCCGGCAGGTCGGCCAACACCGGGTTGATGTGGCGGGTGAGAATGCTGACCGTCGGCGGCTGGTAGGGGTCGGTGCGGAAGCATTCCAGGTCAAGGTGGGCGGTGAATTGACGGGGGGTAGGCAGAGCTTGGGTACGCGGCTCCTCCCCGGATGCCGGCATCGCCGTCAGAACTCCGGCGGTGACCAGAACCAGAAAGGCGGTTGCTGCCCGAGCGAGCGCACGCAGGCGCGCATGGTGGTGCGCATGGTGGTGCGCATGGTGGTGCGTTGAGGACATGTGTGCCCCTTCAAGAGAGCAGTGGATGCCGCGGCGTGGATACCTTGCTCGAGCGACTTGCGGTGTGGGGGCGACGCAATTCTGCCACCCGGAGAGTCAAGATCGGTAGCATCTCGTAATGCGAATTTGGCGAGATGTAATTCCTGGCTCGTAATGATCTTGGAAACTACCGGAATAACTCGCGTCGCTCCCCAAAGTCCGGTACCGGGGCGAGGGCTCTACAGGTCGAACTCCCCGTCTGTCACGCCACCGGTGAAAGCACGCCACTGTGAGTACGCGAAGCTGAGCACCGTCCCGTCCGGATCCTTGCTGTCCCGTACCAGCACCCGATCCGGCAGCACCGCCACCTCGACACACTCCCCAACAGTCGACCGGCTCGACTTGCGCCACATCACGTCATTCATGCCGCGCACCTACCTTTCCAACTCAACGGATCTTGGACAGTTACCCCGCGATTTTCGCCGGTAACTGTCCAAGATCTCGTACGGCCGAAGACGGCTACAGATCAAACTCACCGTCCGTCACGCCACCGGTGAAAACACGCCACTCTGAGTACGCGAAACTGAGCACCGTCCCGTCCGGATCCTTGCTGTCCCGTACCAGCACCCGATCCGGCAGTACCGCCACCTCAACGCAGTCAGCACCCTGTCCGCTCCGTGTGGACTTCCGCCATACGACATCTTTCACGCGTCATACCTCCTCATCGTCGATGTGACCAGATCCAGGGAGTCCGCGTGTGACAGCGCGTGGTCTGCGATGTTCTGCCAGACCTCCAGGTACGCCGCCACTTCGGTCGGCTTCTCCAGGTACAGGGCGCCGGTTAGGTTGTCGGTGTACACAACCGACGGCTCGCGATGCCGCCCATTTCGCTCCGGCTGGAATTCAAGGATGTGGAACCGCTCCTCAGACACGCACTCCAGTGCAACAGCAAAAGGCAAGATACGGATGGTTATGTTTCGTGACTCGGTCGCCTCGCGCAGCCGACGGAGCTGATGCGCCATCGCGGGCCTGTCTTTTGGAGCCCTAAGCAGCGCAGCCTCACCGAGGATGACCTCGAGTTGGGGCGGTTTTGGTGTCCTTCGAGTGAGTATGCGCTGTCGTTGCATCCTCACGGCAACTCGGTCGGCGATCTCGGCGTCGTCGAGTGCCGGCCGGAATGCCGAAAGCGTCGCTTCGGCATACCGCTCGGTCTGGAGCAAACCCGGGATGAACTCAGAGCTGAAGATCCGAATTCGGTTCGCCGCCTGTTCCAGGCCCACGAACGTGTCGAACCATGCCGGAATTGCTCCGTTGTAACTACGCCACCACCCAGCGTCACCGGTCTCCTTCGAGAGCGCGACAAGCGCCTCAGTCATCTCCCGCGACGCGCCGTATATCAGACACATTCCAGCCACATCCCCGGGCCGCATCGGTGAGCCACCTTTCTCGATGCGCCACAGAGTAGGTGCGGACCGGCCGACCGCCTCGGCGGCTTGGGCAACTGTGAGCCCTGCCTCCTCCCGAAGTCTGCGCAGTTCACGGCCAAGTTGCCGGCGAGGAACCGTCGAGCCTGAACTATCCCTGCCTTTCACCATGCAATACTCCATCCTTCTACGGGTTGTGACCATGACATCAGCAGATAGCATTGCACCATAGTGGATTGTCGAAGAGGCTACACCTGGACCTGAGATCTCAGGACTCATCGGAATTCCGAGAGGCATGGGAAGGAAGTGATCCAGTGTGGTCACAGGCGATAGCGATGGTTGGGGCAGCGCTGCTCGGATTCCTGGCTGGGCTGCTGACGTTCAGGCGGTCCCTGCGGTGGTGCCGGGAATGCGGCGAAACCCTGACCTGCCCGCTGTGCGTTCCGGGACCGAGGAAGGCGCACTGCGGGTGACCGAGGCGTTTCCCCGACGACCGTTGCCGTACGGACCACCGATCCCGGAGGAGATCACCCAGGCACGATACGACTACCAGCGCCACGTCCCGAGCCGGGTCGCGTACCACATCTGCCTTGCCGAGCGCTGCGGCTACTGGCCGTGTCGGCACTACCGCCGGGCGGTGTTCGTGCTGGACCGGGCCGCCCTGATTGACATCGACGGATCCCTCCGCCATTGACACACAGCAGTTACCGGAGGTCCATCACCTGCTGCGCGGCCGTCACGGACCCGAAGGGTGCGTAGGCACGCACGCCCGAGGCGATCTCCTGATTGAGAACGAGGAGCCGTCGAACGACCTCATCGCCGTCCTGAGCGACCTCACGGGGCCAGCCGTACGCGGTGGCGACCGCCTCGTCAAGCTCTCGGTGCAGCTTCTTCAGGTCCTGGTATGCCCCGTCGTCCACCAGGTTGTAGAGCTTGGTCAGGCCAAAGCCCTCAGCAGCGCAGATCTCCTGCCGCCGGGCGATCACCCGCCGACTGGCATCCGCGACCCGCTCCCGGTGCTGGTCCGTCACCAGGTACGGCCACGGGAACGGCTGGAACACTGACGTTGGTGTGTATCGCACCCTGTCCTCAAGCGTTGATGAACGCGATCGAGCCCACGCACCATGCGCGAAGGAGGACAGGACCCCCATCGCATAGTCATCGGCGAACGCGAAGACGTTCGTCAGGTTGCTCGGGCAGGTCCAAGCGTCACACCACGTGAACAGGATGCGCTTGCCCTGAGCAACAGAGGCGATATACCGGTCAAGCCCGACGAGGGCTGCCCGCATCCCGGGTCTGCCTTCCCCGAATTGCCACCACCTCTCCCGGTACAACTTGCGGTTGTTACGTTCACGCACCGGCTTGACCCGCTCGCGGACAATCCCTAGCGCTGCCGGGTATCGCACGGCGGCTTCCAAGGGAAGCTGGGCGAAGTCGATGATCCAGCGTCGTGGGCGTTGGGCTGGTCCTCGGTGATGTCGTCGCCCACGAGATACGGCCGCACCACCTCGCGGTAGTTGGCGTCCGTCCGGGCGAGGAGACTCGCTGCCTCATCAGCCGAGATGATGAAGCCGTCACCCACCGGGATCGGACCCTGGAAGCAGCGTCCTTTGTTGCCGCCGAGTGCCGCGACGATCCCGGTTGACGCCGCAGGCGTGCGCAACTCGGCGGTGATCCCGGGGACCCGAACGCCGTCGAGCCGGAACTCTGCCGGTGGCGGGTCGGGCTGCTTCGTCCAGTTGACCAGGCTCACGTGGACCTTGGCGTCACCCGGCCACTTCTGGGTCGAGACGGCATCGGTGATCACACCACCGTTGCCAACCACGTACTCCAAACTGGCCGAACGCGCCCGGTTCTGGGAGATCGAGTTGGTGCCGACCAGACCGGCTCGCTGCCCCGGCTTCAGGTGGTCGTGAGCGCGCCGGAACCAGTAGACGCAGTAGTCCTTGACCCCGATCTTGTAGGTCTCCTTGAGCCACCTGACGTAGTCATCGCCATGCGCCTCTCGGATGCTTTGCGACCCCAGGAACGGCGGGTTTCCGATCACGCAGTCGACCTCGGGCCACGGCACCGCGAGTGCGTCCACCGCCCGGATTGTGGACAGGTCGACCAACGGAAGCGGAGCCTCCGCCTCGCCGAACTGGTCCACCATCTGACGGTGACCCATCCACAAGGTCACTCGGGCTATCTGCGTCACCACCGGTTCCACATCGATGCCGTGCAGGTTGCTGAGCGGGTAGTACGGCAACGGGCCGTCGGGCACCGGCAGCCCGGTCTGCCGGCTCAGCTCCTGGATCCGCTGCTTGAGCGCCGCTTCCAGACTGCGAAGCTCCCGGTAGGCGATGTAGAGGAAGTTACCGCAGCCGCAGGCCGGGTCCAGCACCCGGAACCGGCACAACTCCTCAAGGAGTCGGCGGGCCGCCTCAGGCGTCGAGGTCGCCTCGATCCGCTCCCGCCACGGCCGCACGATCGTGGGCCGGACGATCTTCATGATGTCCACTTCGTGGGTGTAGTGAGCGCCCAGTGCCCGGCGTCCCTGGCCGAGAAAGCCCTCCATCAAAGAGCCGAAGATCGTCGGGTCGACCGCCCGCCAGTCGTACCGGGCGAGGTCGAGGAACGCCCGAGCCTCGTCCTGGTTGATATGCACCAACGCAGGGCGGGCGAACAGCTCACCGTTCACGTAACGGGTGCCGCGCAGCACACCGTGGCGCCCATGGTCATCGGGGTCGTTCAGCGACATGAACAGGCCACCGAACATCATGTACGAGGTCCACAACGACTGCTTGGCGAGCAACTCCAGGATGTGCTCCACCGGCTTGCCGCCGACCATGCCGTAGTCCTCGGCGAAAAACAGCCACACCATCTGGAGCACAAAACGCTGGATCGCCTCCGGCGCGGCCGCCTGCCGGTCCAGCAGATCGTGGTAGACCTTCGCCATCGCGAAGGCCGCCTCGGTGGTCAGCTCCCGGTTGACGGCCCCGAAAAGCGGCTCCTCCTCGGGACCGGCGAGGAACAACAGGGTCTCGTACCGGTCCGGCAACTGCTTGAGCGTGAACGTGGCGCGCGGGGCGTTCGGGAACCTGCCCGGCTCCCACACCTCGAACTCGTGGAACGCGCAGAGCACCACGTACTGCGGTGCTGCCCGGTCGGTGGCGACATCCGCCGAGTTGTGCCAGTAGTCGAACGCCTGCCTGCGGTGAGCGGCCAACCTGCCGGCCTGGCTTGGGGCCTTCATCTCCACGATCACCACACCGGGCAAGTGAAGATCCATGATCCCGGCCGAGGTGTGAGCGTCCTCGAAGATCGCCCCGAGCGTCCTGCGGTCACCTCCGAAGCACGCGAACAGCTCGTTCAAGAACGTCTGAGCCTCGCCGCGCTCGCTGCCCGCGTAACCCTCCCACCGAGTGACGAAGTCGCGGAGCGCCCGCTGGATCTCTTCCCCGCTGCGCATCGGTCAGAACAGCCGGGGCCGGTCAGCGGAGAAGTACGCGCCCTGGAACAGATCCTTGCGGATCTCTTCCAGTTTCTGTTCGGCCGTGCCCAGGATCCGTGCCAGATCGTCGCAATCGACCGTCATCGCCGCATGCTGGCGGGCCTGCTTGGCACGCCTTGCCGCCTGCTCGATGTTGAGCAGGGTCTCGGAGACCTCGCGGAGCGCGTTCTCCCGGGCTGCCTGCTGGGGGCTCCGCTCGTACTCGGCGGACGGATGCGGCTGGGACACGGCTGAGCTTCCTTCCTACGGGCTGGTCTCACTGTAACGGGACCCTGCGACAGTAGGAGCCGCGATGAGAACGGCTCATGTCAGCACGATGCGGCGCTGTCAGGCGACTGGGCACAGTCGAAAAGTGGGCCGACAGCATGGTGCACAGTGGCGAACACGTACTGATCGCTGGTGCCGCCAGCCCGGAAGTCGGCCACCGTCCACATCCCGGTGAGTACACCCCGGAAGTGCAAACCAGCGGCGCGGGCACCCTGCCCGTCCGCGGGATGGTCGCTGACATACACCGCTTCGACCGGATCAATACCGTGCCGCTCCAGGACACTCGTGAAGGCCACCTGGTCCGGCTTGCCGGCCGGCAGGTCGGCGGGAGTGGCGACAAAGTCCAGACGCCCCGGCGACGTGCCGGCGTCAATCAGCTTGCGGTTCACCTCAGCGGCCGAGCTGTTGGTGACCAACCCGGTCCGGATTCGCAGCCGTCGGATCCGTTCCAGCAACCCACCGATGTCACCGATGCCGGCGTAGCGCACCCGTCGCAGGTACAGCCGGTCGAATTCCACGAAGTGCCCTGGGCCGCACCAGGCGGCCACACACTCGGCGAACCCGAGCCGCCCGTACACCCGGTGGAACTCCTCCGGGGTCGGGGCCGGGAGACCCAACTCCCGCGCCACGGCGGTACTCGCCCGCAAGCACGCACCACGGGTGTCCACCAGCGTGTCGTCCAGATCGAACAACACCCAACGAAGCTCACGCACAGGAACCACCACGGACGACACCCCGACCAGGGACAGATCCCGGCGGTCCGCCACCCTCTGCCGCGGTTCGGAGCAACGCCACGCGCAGCCGCCGCAGAGACTCGGCGTAACACCGCGTGAAGTCCGGCCCGGTCCTCCTGGCCGCGGTGTGGATCTCGGACAACTCGGCCGCGGTGAGCCGGCGGAAGAATCTGTCCAGTTCGTCACGGTCCGGCCAGCCCAGCAGGAACTTCACGGTGCGGATGTTGAGTACGAACCGCCCCGAGCGGTAGACCCGCAGCAGGGATTGGAGGTCCCGGACGAACGCGTGGTTCATCCGGTCCTCGATGTCAGGGCAGAACGATCCGGCGATCCGTACGACATACAGAGCCGTGACCGAACGGGCCCCGGCCGCCGTCACCAGTTCGGTGGCGGCCGCCTCCGCCAGCCCGGTGATCCGCGCGTCGTCCACCAGCACCACGTGCCGGCCGGTGAATTCCGCCGCGTCGACATGCAAGTTCGCCCGGGAAAGCAAATCCCCGCGCGACGCCGTACCCAGCCTGGCGTAATTCGCGCTGTCCACCCGCGACATCCGCAGCGCCCCGATCTCGGCCGGTCGCCGCCCAGATCCGGTTAAGGCGGCGTTGAGCACACGGCGTACCCCCAGCGCCAAGGCGTGGGACGCGGTGGGCAGGTACTTGTACGGGGCGGAGGCGATGACAATCCGGTCGTCGGGCTTCGCGAAGTCCGGCACGGCCGCGAGCAGCCTCGCGGCCAACGCCCGTCCGTACCGCGCGGCCATGACCCCATCGCCGTGCTTGAATCGGCTGTAGCCCGACTCGTCGAAATCGACGCCTGTGTCGGTGACCAGTCGAGTGCCGACCTGCTTCACCCGATAAAGCGACAATCGCGCGTCCCCCCGCACGTTCCCCCCTAGAAACCAGCCCCCAACGCATGTTCACGAACCCGAGATTTCGCCACCCAGCCCGAATAACGGTTGAAACTTCTTTCTAACCGATGTCGGCCGCCAAGGTGCCGGATTTCGTCATGATGATGGCTGCGATTCAGCGCGTGAACTCGGCGCGCACCCCGAGCAGACGTACCGGCCGCCGGGACGGGAACCGGTCCAGGGCGACGAGCGCGGCCCACTCGATGGCGGCCCCGTCGGTGGTCGGGACCGCCAGTGCCTGGCCGTGGGTACGGGTGACGAATGGGGCATAGCGCACCTTGACCACGACCCGGGCGACCGTCCGGCGTTCCCGGTCGACGTCCTGGACGACCTGCCGGGCCACTCTCACCACCTCCCGACGCACTTCGTCCCAGTCGGTGAGGTCCCGCTGGTACGTGGTCTCCCGGCTCCGCGACCGCGCGAGGTACGGCACGCCGGTCACCGGGGCATCACTGCGGCCGTGCGCGAGCTGACGCAGCCACGGCCCGGTCGCCGGCCCGAACCGCGCGGCGAGCAGCGACGGCTCGGCCGCCGCGAGTTCGGAAACCGTGGTGATCCCAGCCATGGCGAGCCGTTTCGCGGTCTTCGCCCCGATCCCCCACAGCGCGTCGGTCGGCCGCTCCCCGAGCACGTCGTACCAGTTCTCATCGGTCAGCCGGAACACCCCGGCGGGCTTGCCGAACCCGGTCGCCAGCTTGGCCTGTAATTTGTTCCGTCCGATCCCGACACTGCACTGAAGACCGGTCGACTCCAAGATTCGGAACTGGATCGAACGGGCCACCGGCTCCGGATCGACGGTGTCGACCCCGAGGAACGCTTCGTCCCAGCCGAGCACCTCCACCACGGCGTCGAACCGTCGCAACGTCGCCATCACCCGTGCGGACGCCGCCTCGTAAGCCTCCCGGTCCACGGGCAGGAACACCGCGTCCGGGCATCGCCTCGCCGCCGTGCGCAGCGGTAGTCCGGAGTGGACGCCGTACTCCCGGGCCTGGTACGAAGCCGTGCTGACCACGCCGCGCTTGGTGGGATCGCCGTCGCCGCCGACCACGACCGGACGGCCCCGCAACTCGGGACGTCGCAGCATCTCGACCGCGGCGATGAACTGGTCCAGGTCGACGTGCAGCACCCAGCGCGGCACACCGGCCGACGCGGGTCGCTCAGAAACCCCCGAAGTCCCCACCGCCGAAGTCACCCATGTCGAAACCGCCGCCCGCGTCCCCGGCGTCGCCGGCCCCGTCACCGTCGTACGCCTCGGCGCCCTCGGCGTACCCGGAGTCGTACCCGGCACCGAAGTCGTTGATCCCGCCGAACATCGCGTCGAACAGCAGCATCCCGCCGAGCACCCCGACCCCGGTCGACAGCGCCGAACGCCACCACGGCTGCGAGTAGTACCCCGCCGGCACGTGACGGCCCCGCATCTGACCACCCGGGTAGTAGTACGGGGTGTCCTGCGCGTACTGCGGGCCGGCCTTCAGGTGCTCACCCTGCACCGTCACCTCACGCTCGGAAGTGATCATGCCGTTGCGCCGCTGCGCCTCGGTGAGCGGTAGCTCCGGACCCGGGTCCAGTCCCAGCCCCTGCCGGCCGGCGCGGGCGTAGTACAGGCCCTCGATCGCGGTCTGACCCGCCAGCTCGAACTGCCGCGCCGTGGTCGCCGACTCAAGCTGGCTGCCCGCGGCGTTGTACCGCTCGCCCGCATCCACCAACGCCTGCTTCACCGCCGGGTCGTCATTGGGCGACAGGTTCATCACCTGTCCGCCGAGCCGGTCGTACCACCGCTGGGCGTCCGCCCGCGCATCCGCCAGCCGTTGCCTGGCCCGAGCCTGACTGGAGCGCTGCCACAGCGTGGCACCGCCGACCAGCCCGAGCACCAGCACCACAAGAAGCACAACGCTCACCGGATCCATGCCATCCACGGTACGTCGAGAGAGCCACCGGTTTCCGACCGGCCGGCGCGGTGACGTGCTTTCGTCGTACCACTTCGTCATCGTGAGGGGCGTGCCGGACCCGACGTGTGAAACCTGGGGAGCCGCCGCGTGACCACCGTCCTGCTGGTCCTGATCTGCCTCGCGGTGGGTGCGGCGCTCGGCTGGTTCGCGGCGCGGTCCCGGACCGCCACCGAGACCGCCCGGCTGTCCGCCACCCTGGACGCCAACCGGGCCGGCGAGGAACATCTGCACCGGTCGCTGCGGATGCTCACGCATCAGGCCGGTCAGGAACAGAACACGGCGCTGCACCAGTTGATCGCCCCGTTGCAGCAGTCCCTGCTGCGGTACGAGGAGCGGATCGCCGAGTTGGAACGGGACCGGGTCGACGCGTACGCGGCGCTGCGCACCCAGGTCGGACAGGTGCGCGAGACCTCCGACCAGCTACGCACCGAGACCCGGCAACTGGTCGCCGCGTTGCGGGCGCCCCAGGTCCGGGGCCGGTGGGGTGAGCACCAACTCCGCAGGATCGTGGAGGCCGCCGGAATGCTGGGGCACTGCGACTTCACCGAGCAGGCCACGGGCTCGTACGAGGATCGGGTGGTACGTCCCGACCTGGTGGTGCGCCTGGCCGGCGGCAAGCACGTGGTGGTCGACGCGAAGGCGCCGTTCTCGGCGTACCTGGAGGCGATGGAAGCCAGGGACGAACCCACCCGCAACGCCCGGCTGGACGCGCACGCCCGGCACCTGCGCGCCCACGTCGAAGCGCTCGCCGCGAAGTCGTACTGGGAGGCGTTCGACCCGGCACCGGAGTTCGTGGTGCTGTTCCTACCGGCCGACCCGTTCCTGGACGCGGCGTTGCAGCGGGACGCCGTCCTGCTGGAGCACGCCTTCGGCCGCAACGTCGTGCTGGCAACCCCGGCCACGTTGGTGGCCCTGCTGCGCACCGTGGCGTACGCGTGGCGGCAGGAGGCGCTGGCCCGCAACGCCGCCGAGGTTCACACCCTGGGCAAGGAGTTGTACGGACGGCTGGCCACCATGGGCGGGCACATCTCGAAGCTGGGAGGTGCGCTGGGAACCGCGGTCACCTCGTACAACAAGGCGGTCGGGTCGCTGGAGAGCCGGGTCCTGGTGACCGCCCGCAAGTTCGCGGACCTGGGTGTGGGCGACGCCCGTGCCGCCGAGGCGCTGGCGGTTCCGCCGCAGGTGGAAACCACCGCCCGGCAGCTTCAGGCACCGGAGTTGCAGGCCAGCGAGCAGGAGAGCCTGGTTGCGCTGGACGACGTGGCGCGGCTCAGGCCCTGACTGTTCAGGCCCTGACTGTTCAGGCCTTGGCCGCTGCCGCCTTCATGTCGCGGCGCAGTTCCGGGGGCAACGCGAAGATCAGCCGTTCCCGAGCGGACTCGATCTCCTCCACGGTGGTGAAGCCTCGTTCGGCCAGCCAGCCGAGCACCTGCTGCACCAGCTCGTCCGGCACCGACGCGCCGGAGGTGAGGCCGACCGTGGTGGCATCGGCAAGCCAGTCCTCGGAGATTTCGTGGGCGAAGTCGACCAGGTACGCGGCGCGCGCCCCGGCGTCCACGGCCACCTCGCGCAGCCGCTGCGAGTTGGACGAGTTGACCGAGCCGACCACGATCACCACGTCGCACTGGGGGGCGATCTGTTTCACCGCCTGCTGCCGGTTCTGCGTCGCGTAGCAGATGTCGTCGCTCGGCGGGGCCTGCAACAGCGGCAACTTCTGCCTCAGCCGGTCGACGGTCTGCATGGTCTCGTCCACCGACAGCGTGGTCTGCGACAGCCAGATCACCTTCGACGGGTCCTTCACCTGGACCTTGTCGACCTCGTCCGGACCGTCCACGAGCTGGATGCTGGCCGGGACCTCACCCATGGTGCCGACGACCTCTTCGTGCCCTTCGTGGCCGATCAGCACGATGTCGTACCCCTCGTCGGCGAACCGGCGGGCCTCCTGGTGAACCTTGGTCACCAGCGGGCAGGTGGCATCGATCGCCCGCAGGTTGCGCTGCCGGGCCTGCTCGTGTACCTCCGGGGCGACGCCGTGCGCGGAGAACACCACGGTCGCCCCCTCGGGGACCTCGTCGTTCTCCTCCACGAAGATCGCGCCGCGCTGCTCCAGGGTTTCCACCACGTGCCGGTTGTGCACGATCTGCTTGCGTACGTACACCGGCGCGCCGTACAGGTCCAGCGCCCGCTCCACGACCTCGACGGCACGGTCCACCCCGGCGCAGTAGCCGCGCGGCTTCGCGAGCAGTACCCGCTTCTGGCCGTTCGGGGTCGCGGTCGATGCGGAAGATCCGGCAGATTCGGTCACCCAGCCATGGTACGTGTCGGTCCGGCGGGCCATCCGCCGGCGGCCGTACCGGGAAGGGCACGAGGTCACCGCCCCCGGACCCCGCATAGCATCGGGCCAACCTTCGCAGGGCTTCGCACGGCAGGAGCGGCAGTCATGTCCCAGTCACCGATGTCCCGATCCCGGCACGGGGTACACGATCACCCGGATGATCCCCGCAACGACGACATCCTGATCTGGGTGAACGGCGAGCTGAAGCACCGCGCCGAGGCGGTGGTCTCGGTGTTCGACTCGGGTTTCGTGCTCGGCGACGGGGTCTGGGAGGGCCTGCGGATCCGCCGAGGCCACCCGGCGTTCCTCGACGCGCACCTGGACCGGCTGTACGAGGGCGCGAAGGCGATCGCGCTGGATATCGGTATGAACCGGGACGACCTGACCGACGCCATCTACCGGACACTACGCGCGAACGGTATGACTGACGGGGTACATGTCCGGCTGATGGTCACCCGGGGCGTGAAGCGGACCCCGTACCAGGACCCGCGCATGACGACCGGGCCGGCGACCGTGGTGATCATCGCGGAACACAAGACGCCCGCGCCCGGGACCGCGAGTGGCGGGATCCGGCTGTTCACGGTGCACGTACGCCGGGGTTATCCGGACGTGCTGGACCCGAAGCTGAACTCACACAGCAAGCTCAACGACATCACCGCGTGCATCCAGGCGTACACGGCCGGTGCTGACGAAGCATTGATGCTCGACCCGCACGGCTTCGTCGCGACCTGCAACTCAACCCACTTCTTCATCGTGCGACGCGGCGAGGTGTGGACCTCCTCAGGGCAGTACTGCCTCGGCGGCATCACCCGAGGCAACGTGCTGCGGGTGTGTGAGGAACTCGGCGTTCCGGCGTCCCAGAAGAGCTTCAGCCTGACCGACGTGTACGCCGCCGACGAGGCCTTCGTGACCGGCACCTTCGCCGGGCTGGTGCCGGTCAGCGAGATTGACGGCCGCCGGATCGGCGACGGTGGGTGCGGTCCGCTGACCCGCCGGCTCCAGGACGGGTACGCCGACCTGGTCGACCGGGACGTCGCCGCCCGCGCGAAGGCGTCCCGATGATCCGGATCGCGATGTGGTCCGGGCCCCGGAACATCTCCACGGCGCTGATGCGCTCCTTCGAGAACCGGGACGACTGTGTCGTGGTCGACGAGCCGCTGTACGCGCACTACCTGGCCGTCACCGGACTCGACCACCCCGCCGCTGAACAGGTGATCGCCGCCGGTGACACCGACTGGCGGCGGGTCACCGAGTGGCTGTCCACAGGCACGCCGGGCGGCGCTGATCCAACCGCCGCGATCTGCTACCAGAAACACATGACGCACCACCTGCTGCCGCACATCACGTACGACTGGATTCACCGGCTGCGAAACGTGCTGCTGATCCGGGATCCGCGTGAAGTCGTCGCCTCATACGTCAAATCGCGCGCCACCGTGACCCCCAAGGACATCGGCCTGCCCCAGCAGGTCGCCCTGTACGAGGCGCTCGCCCCGGTCGGCGGTCCGCCCCCGGTGATCGACGCGGCCGACTTCCTGCGCGACCCCGAGGGCCACCTGCGGGCGCTCTGCGACCTGTTCGAAGTGCCGTTCACCGACCGGATGCTGTCCTGGCCCGCCGGTCCCCGGGACTCGGACGGGGTCTGGGCACCGTACTGGTACGAAGCGGTCCGGCGCTCCACCGGGTTCGAACCGTACCGACCGCGCAACCCCCGTCTGGATGGCGAGCCGGCCCGGACCGCGCAGGCGTGCCTACCCCATTACGGGCGGCTGCGCGCGGTGCGGCTACGGCCCTGACGCCGGGGGCGCGCCGTAGGCTGCCGGTGTGGTGGCCGAGCCTGTCCCGCGTACCAGTCCCGAGGAGCCGTGGCCGGTCCGGGTGGTGAGCCAGAAGATCAGCGCCTGGATCGCCCGGCTGGGCTGGGTGTGGGTGGACGGCCAGGTCGCGCAGGTGTCCCGGCGGCCCGGCAACAACACCGTCTTCCTGGTATTGCGTGACCCGTCGGCGGACATCAGCATCCAGGTGACCACCTGGCGGGAGCTGTACGACGGCTGCGACCCGCCGCTGCGGGAGGGCTCCCGGGTGCTGATCCACGCGAAACCGGAGTTCTACCCGGCCCGGGGCAGCCTGTCGCTGCGGGCCGACGAACTACGCCACGTCGGCCTCGGGGAACTGCTCGCCCGTCTGGAACGGCTACGCAAGCTGCTCGCCGCCGAAGGACTGTTCGACCCGGCTCGCAAGCGTCCCCCGCCGTTCCTGCCGCACCTGGTCGGGCTGATCACCGGGCGGGCCAGCGCGGCGGAGCGGGACGTGGTCACCAACGCCCGTGCCCGCTGGCCCGCCGTCCGGTTCCGGGTGGTCAACACACCGGTACAGGGGCCGAACGCCGTACCGCAGATCATCGAAGCCCTCACCGCGCTGGACCGGGACCCCGAGGTGGACGTCATCGTGCTCGCGCGGGGCGGCGGCAGCGTGGAGGACCTGCTGCCGTTCTCCGACGAGGCGCTGTGCCGGGCGGTTCATGCCGGCCGCACCCCGGTGGTCAGCGCGATCGGGCACGAATCAGACACTCCGCTGGTGGATTACGTGGCGGACGTCCGGGCGTCGACGCCGACCGACGCGGGCAAGCGGATCGTGCCGGACCTGGCGGAGGAGACCAGGCTGGTGGCGCTCGCCCGTCGCCGCCTGGACCGGGCAGTCGAGCACCTGCTGGAACGCGAACGGCACCGGCTGGACGCGTTGCGTACCCGCCCGGCACTCGCCCGACCGGACATCGTGCTGGAACGCTCCGCCACGGAGGTGACCGGGCTGCGGCAACGCGCCGCCCGCTGCCTGCGGCACCGGTTGGACGCCACGGCCGACGAGGTCGCCCACACCCGGGCCCGACTGCGGGCACTGTCCCCACTGTCGACGCTGCGCCGGGGGTACGCCATCGTCCGGCGCACCGACGGCACCGTGGTACGCCGTCCGGACGAGGTGACGGCCGGTGATCCGATCCTGGTACGGGTCGCCGAGGGTGAACTCACCGCCACCGTGACCCAGTCGCAGCGACCCGGATCGGAGAAGCCCTGATGAGCACCGACGCACTCAGCTACGAACAGGCCCGTACCGAACTGGCCGAGGTGGTGGAGAAGCTGGAGGCCGGCGGGGTCGCCTTGGAGGAGTCACTGGTCCTGTGGGAACGGGGTGAGGTGCTCGCCGACCTGTGCCAGGCGAAGCTCGACGGCGCCCGGGAGCGACTGGACACCGCCCGAGCCGCCCGTCAGGCCCGAGCCGAGGGCCGGGACGGCTAAACCAGTGGCAGGTTGTCATACCCCCGCCGTAACGTCCGTTCAATGGAGGGGGCGGCGGAGTTGGCGATCAGTCTGCGTGGGGTGACGAAACGGTTCGGTGCCATCACCGCCGTGGACGGGCTGGATCTCGACGTACCGGCGGGGATCTGTATGGGCCTGTTGGGTCCCAACGGCGCGGGCAAGTCCACCACCATGCGGTTGCTCACCGCGCAGGCCATCGCCGACGCCGGGGAGATCACGGTGCTTGGGTGTCCGATCCCCACCCACAGCAAGCTGGCCCGAGCCCAGATGGGCGTGGTGCCGCAGCAGGACAACCTGGACGCCGAGCTGACGGTACGCGCCAACCTGGAGGTGTTCGCCCGGCTCTACCGGGTGCCCCGACGGGAACGGGAAGCCGTGGTGGAACGGGCATTGCGGGCCGCCCAACTCGCCGGACGCGCGGACACCCAGGTCGACAAGCTCTCCGGCGGTATGCGACGCCGGCTGCTGATCGGCCGTGGCCTGGTACACCAGCCCCGGCTGGTGCTGCTGGACGAGCCCACGGTGGGGCTGGACCCGCAGGTGCGGCAGGAACTGTGGTCGCTGATCGACGCGCTGCGGGCGCGGGGGGTCACGGTGCTGATGTCCACCCACTACATCGAGGAAGCCGAACGGCTCGCCGACGACGTGGCGATGATGAGCCACGGCAGCGTGGTCGCCCGGGACGCCCCCGGCAAGCTGATCAGCGAACACGCCGGCGAGACCGTGATGGAGTACTTCGGGCCCCCGGACCGGCTCGCGGAAGTGGAACGGCTGGCCCGGCAGGCCGGCATGGCGACCCGGCGGGCCGGCCCCAGCGTGTCGGTGCTACGCGCCGAGCAGATGCCGCCCTCGCTGCTCGAACGGCTCCAGGACAGTGCTGC
Source organism: Micromonosporaceae bacterium (assembly GCA_036375165.1). GTDB lineage: Bacteria > Actinomycetota > Actinomycetes > Mycobacteriales > Micromonosporaceae > WHSM01. The sequence continues at coordinate 63,982 of DASUSI010000155.1, forward strand.
CCGCCGGCCGGCGAACCTGGAGGACGTGTTCGTGACCCTCACCGGGGAGAGCGTGGAATGACCGCCGCCGACAGCCGCCCGGTGCCCAGCACCCGCAAACTGCGGTGGATCGAGCCGAGCGCACTGGACGGCGTACTGTTCCACGACCTGACGATCTTCCGACGCTACTGGGCGTCGACCACCTTCTCATCCGTGGTGGAACCGACGATCTACCTGCTCGCCTTCGGGTTCGGGTTCGGCTCCCTGGTCGCGGTGGTCGCCGGATACTCGTACATCGATTTCCTCGGCACCGGCATTGTCGCCACGGCGGTGCTGTTCAGTTCGGCGTTCGCGGGGATGTTCCAGACCTTCATCCGGCGGGTCTACCAGAAGACGTACGACGCGATGTTGGCCGCGCCCGTGGACACGCACGAACTGGTGACCGGCGAGGCACTGTGGATCGGTCTGCGGGCCGGGGTGTTCGGCTGCGCGCCGATGCTGGTGGCGATCGGGTTCGGGCTGGATCCGAGTCCGGGCATGCTGCTGGTTCCGCTGATCGGCTTCCTCACCGGCTTCGGCTTCGGCCTGTTCGGGATCTGGATGAGCGCGATCGTTCCCGGCATCGACTCGTTCAACTACGTGATCTCAGCACTGCTGACCCCGCTGTTCCTGGTCGCCGGTACGTTCTTCCCGCTGGACACGCTGCCGGACTGGGCGATCGTGGCGAGCCAGTTCAACCCGCTGTACCACTGCGTGGAGCTGGTGCGCCACGCCGTGTTCGGGCTCCGGCCGCTACTGGACCTGTGGCACGTCGCGGCGCTTTCGATCTTCGCCGGCCTGATGTGGCTGCTCGGCTGCCGGGCGATGCGTCGACGCCTGATCGACTGACCAGAGGGTGACCCCGGCTCAGCGCAGGGACGCCGCCAGGGTGCGCATCTCGGATGCCGGGGCCCGGCCCAGCACCAGCACGGTGCGTTCCGGTTCGAGCCACACCAAGGCCCGTTCGCCGTCCCGGCCGGGGTACGCCTGCCACGGCACCCCGCCAATCGGTTCCGTGCCGCCGGGTCGGCCGTCGCCCAACTCGCGACGCAGCAAGGGCTCGGCGTCGCGGTCGCTCTCCACGAGTTGCAGGAATCCCCCGCCGGACGTGACGTACCCGACCCGCAATGTCACCGCGCCGGCATCCTCCCGCAGCACCGCGCTGACAGGCCGCCAACCAGCCGGAAGGTCGCCGGGACGTACCACGTCGAGCCCGGCGTCGCGGGCCTGGCTGAAGGCTGGGCCGGGGTCCACGACGGTCACCTCATCGTCCGCCCCGAGGTACTGGAAGAGTAGGACCACCAGCAGGATCGGAACCAGCAGGACGGCCAGCGACAGCACCAGGTCCCGGGGGCGGCGGTCACTGGCTCGGGGAGCGCCTTGGCTGGTCACGGTGACCATCGTCGCTCATCTTCAGGTTGAACGACCGGTCAGGTCTGTCAAGATCTAGGTATCCGTCCCGCCACTGACGGTACGTGTCCATGCCACACCCGCCAGTAAGGAGGCTCGCGATGACCATCCAACCTGCCACCCCGCCACGGCTACGCCAGACCGAAGACCTGGACCGCAACCTGGCCTTGGATTTGGTACGCGTCACCGAGGCGGCCGCCATGGCCGCGGGCCGGTGGGTCGGGCGAGGGGACAAGGAAGGCGGCGACCAGGCCGCCGTGGACGCGATGCGCCTGTTGATCAACTCCGTACCGATGCGGGGCGTGGTGGTGATCGGGGAAGGCGAGAAGGACAACGCCCCGATGCTCTACAACGGCGAGCAGGTCGGCGACAGCACCGGCGCCGAAGTGGACGTGGCGGTCGACCCGATCGACGGCACCACCCTGATGAGCAAGGGCATGCCGAACGCACTCGCCGTGCTCGCGGTGTCCGAACGCGGCTCCATGTTCGACCCGTCGGCGGTCTTCTACATGGACAAGCTCGCGGTCGGCCCGGACTGTGTGGACCGGATCGACATCGCCGCTCCGGTCGGCGAGAACCTGCGTCGGATCGCGAAAGCCAAGCGCTCGTCGGTTTCCGACGTCACCGTGTGCATCCTGGACCGGTCACGACACGAACAACTCGTACGGGACGTACGGGACGCCGGGGCTCGAATCGCGTTCATCTCCGACGGCGACGTGGCCGGCGCGATCAGTGCCGCCCGGGAGTCCAGCGGCGTCGACGTCCTGATGGGTATCGGGGGTACACCCGAGGGCATCATCGCGGCGAGCGCGCTGAAGTGCATGGGGGGCGGGATCCAGGCCCGGCTGTGGCCACGTGACGACCAGGAGCGGCAGAAGGCCATTGACGCGGGTCACGACCTGGACCGGGTGCTCACCACCGACGACCTGGTCTCCGGGGACAACATCTTCTTCTGCTGCACCGGGGTCACCGACGGCAACCTGGTGCGCGGGGTGCACTACCGGTCTGGTGGCGCCACCACGCAGTCGATCGTGATGCGTTCCAAGAGCGGCACGATCCGGGTGATCGACTCGTACCACCGGCTGGAAAAGCTGCGCAACTACTCGATGGTCGACTTCGACGGCGCACCGCTCGAAGCCTGAGCGATCCCCACTGTCGCCCGTGCTGGAGCCGCTTCGCGGTAACCCCGCCGCTCAGCCCGAGTCGGAGGAGTGGCCGGGGAACAGGTGGGCACTCGGGTCGAGCACCACGGCCGCGTTGTTGACCGCGGTCGCGGCCTCACCGAAACCGACCGCGATCAGCCGCACCTTGCCGGGGTAATCGGAGATGTCCCCGGCGGCGAACACCCGGGGCAGGTTGGTCGCCATCGTGGTGTCCACCTTGATGTGTCGCTTGTCCAGTTCGAAACCCCAGTCCTCGAGCGGGCCGAGGTTCGCGGTGAAGCCCAGTGCCGCGACGATGGCGTCCGCCGGGACCACCTTGGGGTCCTCACCACGTACTGAGATTTCGGCGGCTTCCACCTTGCCATCACCGATGATCTTCGTGACCTGCGCGTTGACGATGACCGGGACGCCGAGCGCCTTGACGCGCTCCACCGTGGAGGCATGCGCCCGGAACTTGTCGCGCCGGTGGACCAGGGTCACCTGCCGCGCCACCGGGTGCAGCGCCAGCGCCCAGTCGAACGCGGAGTCCCCGCCACCCACCACCACGACGTTCTGATCCCGGTGCGCCTCCAGGCTGGGTACGAAGAAGACCACGCCCTCACCGTCGTACTCGTCGGCGGCTGGGAGTGGCCGTGGGGTGAAACTGCCGAGCCCACCGGTCACCAGGATCGCGCCGCAGTGGACCGACGTCCCGCTGTCGAGCTTGAGGATCGGCTGGTCGTCGGACCCGTACTCCAGCGCTTCGGCACGTTGCCCGAGTAGGTATCTGGGCTGGTACGGGGCAGCCTGCTCGACCAGATTCACGACCAGGTCACGACCCTTGATGGCCGGGAAGCCCGCCACGTCGTAGATCATCTTCTCCGGGTACATCGCGGTGACCTGGCCGCCGGGTTCCGGCAGCGCGTCGATCAACGCGGTGGACAGGCCGCGGAACCCCGCGTAGTACGCCGCGAACAGCCCGGCCGGGCCGGTGCCCACGATCGCGATGTCCACCTCGACCCGAGCGCTTCCGGAGCCGTCTGCCATGGCAACCGCCGTCCCTTCGCGGGAAGTACCCGTCACCCCGCCCGTACCGGTTCGTATTTCACGGTAGCGCCCCGGACGGTGCGGGCCACCACCGTAGCGACATCCGGTGATCATGAAACCGCGGGGTGATCCGGATTCCATCAAGCGGGCTCCGCCGACAGTGGGAACCCACCCCGACCATCGTCGCGGTGGGTTTCCACGATCGGGTTGCGCCGGCCGGCCTCAGTACCAGCCGTTGTTCTGGAAGAACGTCCAGGCACCGCACGGCGTGTCGTACCGGCCCTTGATGTAGTCAAGACCCCACTTGATCTGGGTCGCCGGGTTGTCCCGCCAGTCGTCGCCGTACACGGCCATCTTGTCGCCAGGCAATGCCTGCGGGATGCCGTACGCGCCGGAAGAGGAGTTGGTCGCGTGCTCGTTCCAACCGCTCTCCCGGTCCCAGAGCTTCTCCAGGCAGGGCATGTGGTCGATGTCGAATCCCCACTCCAGGAGCAGGGTGCAGCCGATTTCCTTGTTGCCGCTGTACTCCTTACAGGACTCGGGCACCGGACCGACCGACGGTGCGGAGGAGCCGGGCTTCTTGGCGTCCGTCAGGGCCGAATCGGCCTCGGCGGCGCGCGCCACCGCGTCCCGGCTGGCCGCATCGGCCTTTGCCTTCGCCCGAGCCACCGCGTCCACGTGGGCCTTGTAGCCACGCGCGGTACGGCTGGCATCCCGGGAGACCCGGCCGATATCGTCCAAGGCCCGGTCGGCGGTGTCGGAAGACGACTCACTCGCCGCCCGCTTGGCGGCGTCCTCAGCCGCCTGGCGGGTGACTCCGGCGTAGACGCCCGCGACCATACCGGCCACGAGAAGGAAGACTGCGAAGACGCGAAGGCTGACTCGGATCCAACTCCGACTCACGCGCTTACCCTTCGTCGGGGACAGAGACATGCGAGCTACAGCGGGCCACCCTCTCAACTTCGCCGCGGCATCCGCAGCCCACAGGCGACAAAGGTGGCGCTCCTCACGCGACATACCGGCGGAACCGACCGGATGCCGTACGGACCACGCTGGACCGTTATATCACGCTAGTGCTCGATATCTTCGAGTAACTCAGTAACCACTTCCGCTATCGCGGAGCGTTCAGACCGGGTCAACGTGACGTGACCGAACAGCGGATGGCCCTTGAGGGTCTCGATCACGGCGGTGATTCCGTCGTAGCGCCCGACCCGCAGATTGTCCCGTTGCGCCACATCATGGGTGAGAACCACCCGGGAACCAGTGCCGATTCTGGACAGAACGGTGAGCAACACATTGCGTTCGAGTGACTGCGCTTCGTCCACAATCACGAACGCGTCGTGCAGGGATCGGCCACGGATGTGGGTCAGCGGCAAAACTTCGATCATGCCTCGGTCGACGACCTCCTCCACCACCGGATCGGCCACCACCGCGCCCAGCGTGTCGTAAACCGCCTGCGCCCAAGGCGCCATCTTGTCCGACTCGGTGCCCGGAAGATAGCCCAACTCCTGACCACCCACCGCGTACAGCGGCCGGAACACCACGACCTTCTTGTGCTGCCGGCGTTCCATCACCGCCTCCAGGCCGGCGCACAATGCCAGGGCGGACTTTCCGGTGCCGGCCCGACCGCCCAGCGAGACGATCCCCACACTCTCGTCGAGGAGCAGGTCCAGTGCGATCCGTTGCTCCGCGGACCGGCCCCGCAGCCCGAACGCCTCGCGGTCACCCCGTACCAGCCTCACGGTCTTGTCCGGCAGAGTACGGCCAAGCGCCGAGCCCCGCGCCGAGAGCAACACCAGTCCGGTGTGACACGGCAGGTCCCGCGCCACCGACAGATCCAGCCGCTCCCCCGCGTACAACTGGCTGACCTCCTCGGCGGACACCTCCAGTTCGGCGGTGCCCGTCCACGTCGGATCGCTGGCCTGACCGTGCCGGTACTCGTCGGCTGCCAGTCCCATCGCGGCGGCCTTCACGCGCAGCGGCATGTCCTTGGTGACCAGCGTGACGTCACGCCCCTCCGCGGCCAGCCCCAGCGCCACGGTCAGGATCCGCGCGTCGTTGCTGTCCACCCGGAACCCAGGCGGCAGCAGTTCCGGCTCGGCATGGTTGAGCTCGACACGCACCGTGCCACCGACGTCGTTCACCGGGATCGGACCGTCCAGCCGGTGATTCGCCACCCGCAGTTCGTCGAGCAGCCGAAGCGACTGGCGGGCGAACCAGCCGAGTTCCGGATGGTGCCGCTTCGCCTCGAGTTCGCCGATCACCACCAGCGGCAGCACCACGTCGTGCTCGTCGAACTTCCCGAACGCCGCCGGATCCGACAGCAGCACGGACGTGTCGATCACATAGATACGGCGCGCCGCCGCACCGCTGGCCCTGTCCCGCCCGGTACCGGACGTCCGCCTGGACTTCTGCGCCGGACCGCCGTCGCGGCCTGGACCGCTCGTGCGGCGACGCGAGGACTCAGTGCTCACGGGCTGCTCCCCGACAGGCGACCACCCAACCACCTGTGTCGGTCGGGTCCTCCGACAGCCGCGACCAAGCCGGCGACAATCCGGCCGACGGGTACGGCCTGAAGGACGCTCGCTTCCGGCATCCGGCCCGCAGGGCCCGGGTGCCGGCCCCTGGCGTATCGACCACCGGGCCTCCCGGGTGCGCGGGTGAACCCCGCGCCACGCCCTGACGCTAGCCGCCAGACGCGAGGAGGGCCAGTGTCCTGCCCATGGCACGTTCCACAGCGCGCTGACCAGCGGGTGTCTCGGCTCAGTTGCCGTAACGGCGGTGCCGGGACGCGTACGAGCGCAGCGCTCGCAGGAAGTCCACCCGCCGGAAGTCCGGCCAGTACGCCTCACAGAAGTAGAACTCGGAGTAAGCGCTCTGCCACAGAAGGAAACCCGACAACCGTTGCTCACCACTGGTCCGGATGATCAGATCCGGATCCGGCTGGCCCCGGGTGTACAGGTGCTCGGCGATGTGGTCCACGTCGAGCACCTCGGCAAGCTCCTCGATGGACGTGCCGGCCTTGGCGTGCTGATGCAACAGCGAGCGGACCGCGTCGGCGATCTCCTGCCGGCCCCCGTACCCGACAGCGATGTTCACCTGCGCGCCGCCGGCGCGGTCCAGGGTGGCCTCCTCAGCCGCCTTCAGCGTCTCCGCGGTCTGAGTCGGCAACATGTCCTGGTTGCCGACGGTTCTCAGCCGCCACGGGTTGCCGTCCACGGCCAGTTCGGTGGCCAACCCCTCGATGATCCGCAGCAGCGGTTCCAGCTCGCCGGCCGGGCGGTCCAGGTTGTCTGTGGACAGCAGCCACAACGTGACCAGTTCCACCCCGGCGTCGTCGCACCAGCTCAGCAACTGCTCGACCTTCGCCGCCCCGGCCCGGTAACCCTCCCTGGGGTCGTCCAACCCCACGGACCGTGCCCAACGGCGGTTCCCGTCGAGCATCACGCCGACGTGACGCGGCGTCAGCTTACCGACGAGCTGGCGTTGCAGCCGCCGCTCGTACACCGAGTAGACAAAGTCCCGGAGACTCACCCGCGGAAGCCTATCCGGCCGGGCCTCGGATCAGTGCATCCCGAGACGGTTCTTGAGGGTGTCCAGCTCAGCCCAGAGCACGGTGGGCAGCTTGTCCCCGAACTTCTCGAACCACTCCTGGATCTGCGGCACCTCGGCCTGCCACTCCTCCGGGTCCACCGCGAGCACCGCCTCCACCTGCTCCCGGCCAAGGTCAAGGCCCTCGATGTCCAGGCTGTCCGGTGTGGGCACCCGGCCGATCGGGGTGTCCACCGCCTCGGCACGGCCCTCGATCCGCTCGATAACCCACTTGAGCACCCGGGAGTTCTCACCAAAGCCCGGCCACAGGAAACGGCCGTCGGAGTCGCGACGGAACCAGTTGACGTAGAAGATCCGCGGCAGTTTGTCCGCGCCGGCCTTGGCGGCCTTGCCCATCTCGATCCAGTGCCGGAAGTAGTCCCCGGCGTGGTAGCCGATGAACGGCAGCATCGCCATCGGGTCCCGGCGTACCACGCCGACCTGCCCGACCGCCGCCGCGGTGGTCTCTGACGACAGAGTGGCCCCCAGGTAGACGCCGTGCGTCCAGTCGCGGGCCTCGGTCACCAACGGCACCGTGGTCTTGCGGCGACCACCGAACAGGATCGCCGAGATCGGGACGCCCCTGGGATCCTCGTACTCGTCGGCCAGGATCGGGCACTGCTTGATCGGGGTGCAGAACCGACTGTTGGGGTGGCTGGACACCTCATCGGAGTCCGGGGTCCAGTCCCGACCCTTCCAGTCGGTGAGGTGCGCGGGTGGTTCCCCCATACCCTCCCACCAGATGTCACCGTCGTCGGCCAGCGCCACGTTGGTGAAGATCGAATTACCCCGGGCGATGGTACGCATCGCGTTCGGGTTGGTGGTGTAGTCGGTGCCGGGCGCCACCCCGAACAGCCCGTACTCCGGGTTCACGGCGTACAGCCGACCGTCCTCACCGAACCGCATCCAGGCGATGTCGTCCCCGAGGGTCTCCACCTTCCAGCCCGGGATGGTGGGCTCCACCATCGCGAGGTTGGTCTTGCCGCACGCCGACGGGAACGCCGCGGCGACGTAGTAGACGCGCTGCTGCGGAGAGGTCAGCTTCAGGATGAGCATGTGCTCGGCCATCCAGCCCTCGTCGCGTCCCATCACGCTGGCGATCCGCAACGAGTAGCACTTCTTGCCGAGCAGCGAGTTGCCGCCGTACCCGGACCCGAAGCTCCAGATTTCGCGGGTCTCCGGAAAATGCGAGATGAACTTCGTCTGATTGCACGGCCAGGGAACATCGGAACCAGGCCCCGCGCCGTCCGGCAATGGCGCGCCGACCGAGTGCAGGCAGGGAACGAAGTCCGCGTCCGTGCCCATCCTCTCCAGCACCGCGATACCCATCCGGGTCATGATCCGCATGCTGGCGACCACGTACGCCGAGTCGGTGATCTCCACGCCGAACATCGGCTGTTCCGCGGTGAGCGGGCCCATGCAGAACGGGATCACATACATGGTGCGTCCCCGCATGCAGCCCCGGTAGAGCTCGGTCAGGGTCTGCTTCATCTCCGCGGGCGCCATCCAGTTGTTGGTGGGGCCGGCGTCTTCGGGGTCCACCGAACAGATGAAGGTACGCTCCTCGACCCGTGCCACGTCGCTGGGGTCGGTACGGGCCCAGAACGAGTTGGGCTTCCTGTCGTCGTTGAGCCGGACCAGCGTGCCGGCCTCGACCAGCTCGTCGGTGAGGCGAGTCCATTCCGCGTCAGATCCGTCGCACCAGACCACCCGGTCCGGAGTGGTGAGCTCGGCTACTTCACGTACCCAGGCAAGCAGCCGGGGGTGCCTGGTCGGGGCTGCGTCCAATCCTGGGACGGTGGCCGGAGCACTCATGTCGCATCTCCTTGAAGGTCAACGCCGGCCGGCCTGGACGACCGGCTGAGATCCGCACGCACCGGGGTGCGCGCCAGGCACGGTGGCACCCCTGAGTGCGCAGCGGGTGTCCCACACCACGGGAATACCGGGGGGTGGCCTCAGCGTAAACCTGCACGAGATACGCAGCACCTCGCACCCTTGTGAAGAAATGCACAAGCCGGAAGACTTTGCGTATCGGTGCGTAGTACCAGGTAGTAGCGCGCATCCGGACCCAGTTCCACGCAATATCTTGCAGTCGAGCGGTGCCCGCCGCAGCGGGCACCGCCGCCGCGCCATCCCGGCTCTACTGGCCCTGCGGACCGCGTCGGCGCAACTCGTCAACGGACGCCATGGCCTCCCGCAGATCGCGCAACCAGCTCTCGGTGTGCTGGCCGACCAGCCGGACGCACCAGGCCAGCGCGTCTGACCGGGACCGTGCCACCCCGGCATCCACCAGGGTGTCCAGCACCTGGCGCTCCGGTTGCCGGAGTCGGGTCATCACCGGCACCGACTGGTTGGTGAACAGTTCGCGGCTGTTTCCGGACTCCGCGCCCCAGCTCACCTGCCGGCCGAACCTGTGCTCGGCCTGCTGGGCGATCTCGATCCGCTTGCCACGGGTCTCCTCACGGAACCGCGCGATCCGCCCCTGCTCGGCGGCGGACCGCTCCGCCTCGCTCGCGTCGTCCGAGACATCGGGCTCGGGCAACCGCCCAATCACCAGGACCTCGTCACGGTCCACTGTCACCGTCGGGGGTTCCACGTACCAGTCCTCGGGAAGTCGGCCCAGCAGCCATGCCTTGGCGTCCTCAGCCGGTGGCAGGTCCGCCTGCATCCAGCCGCCACCCCGCGCCCGCCAGCCACCGGCCCACGGGCCGGGTCCACGCCGTCCTCGCATCGTTCCTCCAGTGTTAGGTCGTCATCCTGATTACAGCATTACACGCCGTCTTGGACAGCGACCACTGATCCATGGGCAGACGGACCCGCGCCGATCGGCGGACGACACTCCAGTCGCCCGCGGCGGGGGTTCGAGAGGGGCTGACCGGCCGAGAGACGTCAGGGACTGACCCGGACCCCAACCCGCCGTGCCAGGTCCTCGGAGTCGGCTGTGGGCCGGTCGCACGCGAAGTCGCGACACACGTACGCCGCCGGGGCGCCGTCCAGGTAGCGTCGGTGCGCCAGCAACGGCACGCCCGGAGCGTCTGGTTCCCCAGCCACCACCACGGTGCCCGGCGAGGTGCCCTGCCAGGCGTTCCGTACCAGAGGGTCGTCCTGCGGGTCCGGGGTGACGACCGCGATCTCCAACGGTCCGGCGAGCAGCGCCTCGCCGACCCCGGCCGCCCAGCCGGCGAACCGGATATGGCGCGGCAGCAGGTTGCCCACCCCGGCGAGCGCCTGTTCCGCCGCCTGCCGATGCCGCCCGGAACCAGCCAGGGCCGCGTAGCTGGTCAGTGCGCCCGCGAGCGCGGTCACCCCCGACGGGGTGGCATTGTCCGCAGGATCAGCCGGCCTGGTCAGCAGCCGTTCGGCGTCGTCAGCCGTGTCGTAGAAACCGCCCTCGGGAGCGGTGAACCGCTGTAGCGCGGTGTCCAGCAACTCCCCGGCCAGCCGCAGCCAACGCCCGTCGGCGGTGAGCTGGTGGACCGCACAGAACGCCTCGGCCACCGCGCCGTAGTCCTCCAGGACCCCGGCCGGCTCCCCGACCCGGCCGTCCCGGGAGATCCGGCGCAGCCGCCCGCCTTGCAGGTGCAGGTCCGCCAGCAGCTCGGCGGCCCGCACCGCGGCCACGGATGCCTCCGGGTGGGGCGTCAGCACCTGAGAGAACTCCACCAGAGCGGTGATCGCGAGCCCGTTCCAGGCCGCCACCACCTTGTCGTCCCGCGCCGGTTGGGGCCGAGCGTCACGGAGGCCGAGCAGCCGCTCCCGCAGGCTCGCCCAGCGCACCGGCTCGTCCGGGTCGGCGGGGAGCTGCAAAACGCTCGTGCCATGCTCGAAGGTCCCCTTGGGGGTGACAGCCAGCAGGGTCGCCGCCCAGGCCCCGTCGGCCTCACCCAGCGCCTCACGGAGCTGCGCCGGGGTCCACACGTATGTGGCACCCTCCGCTCCCTCGGTGTCGGCGTCGAGCGCCGAGGCGAACCCACCCTCCGGGGTGGCGAGGTCACGAAGCAGGAATCCGGCCGTCTCCTCGGCTACCCGACGGGCCAGGGAGTCCCCGGTGGCCCGCCACAGGTCGGTGTAGACCCGCAGCAGCAGAGCGTTGTCGTACAACATCTTCTCGAAGTGCGGCACCACCCAGCGGGAGTCGACGCTGTACCGCGCGAAGCCCCCGGCGAGCTGGTCGTACATGCCGCCCCGGGCCATCCGCCCGCAGGTGTGGCGCACCACCTGAAGGCTTCGTTCCGAACCGGTACGGGCGTGGTGGCGTAACAGGAACTCCAGGCACATGCTGGGCGGGAACTTCGGCGCCACGCCGAATCCCCCGTGTACCGGGTCGTACTCGGAATGCAGTGTCGCCGCGGCGGCATCGAGCAGGTCCGCGGCCAGCGGCGTGGCGGTGGCGGCCGGTCGCAGCTTCTCCAGGGCCGCGCTGACCGCCTGTCCCTGTCGCAGCACCGCGTCCCGCTGTTCCCGCCAGGCCTGGCCGATCGCGGTCACCAGCCGGCTGAAGTTCGACTTCGGGAAGTACGTGCCGCAGAAGAACGGCTCGCCGTCCGGGGTGGCGAACACCGTCATCGGCCAGCCGCCCTGCCCGGTCATCGCCTGAGTGGCGGCCATGTAGACCGCGTCAACGTCGGGACGCTCCTCCCGGTCGACCTTCACAGGCACGGTGTGCTCGTTGAGCAACCGCGCCACCTCGTCGTCCTCGAACGACTCGTGTGCCATCACGTGGCACCAGTGACAGGCGGCGTAGCCGACGGAGATCAGCAGAGGTACGTCCCGGCGCCGCGCCTCGGCGAAGGCGTCCGGCCCCCACTGCCACCAGTCGACCGGGTTGTCCGCGTGCTGCCTGAGATACGGCGACATGGCGTCGGCCAGGCGGTTCATCCCGCCATCGTCACACAGTCAACCCGCCGGGCACGAGGCGCACCGGTGGCCGGCTGGATCTGACCGGCCCGGGGTCAGTCGCCGTGTGCCCCCCGGGCGAGCCGGATCACCTGAGCGCCGCGGGCCTGTGCGGCGTTCACCAGGGTCCACAGCACGCGGCTGGTCTTCTCCGCCGGCATGGGGGCGAAGAAGTGGTAGCCCTGGGCGGCGTCGCACCCCATCTCGACGAGCGCCAGCCGCTGTTCGGCGGTCTCCACGCCCTCGGCGACGGTGCGCAGGTTCAGCGAGCGGGCCAGCTCCACGGTGGAACGCACGATGGCCCGCGCCTCCGGTGAGTCCACCATCTTGGCGACGAACGCCCGGTCCACCTTCACCTCGTGCACCGGGAACCGGGCGAGGAACGTGAGAGACGAGTAGCCGGTGCCGAAGTCGTCCACCGCGATCTGGGTCCCGATCTCGCGGAGCGCGGCGAGCACGTCGTCAATGACGTCCAGTTCGGTCATCATCACGGTCTCGGTGATCTCCAGCACCAGGCGTTCCGGCGCCACCTTGTGCCGCCCGAGCAGTTCCGCGATGTCTACGGGCAGTCGCCGGTCCAGCAGGCTGCGCGCTGACAGGTTCACGGCCACCGGCACGTCCAGCCCTTCCTCCGACCAGGAGGCGGCGAGCCGCAGAGCACGGTCCACCACGTACCGGGTGAACGGCGCCACCAGCTCGCTCTGCTCGACCACTCCGATGAAGTCCGCCGGCAGCAGCAGACCACGCCGTGGGTGATGCCAGCGCACCAGCACCTCAGCACCCACCGGTGCTCCGGTGGCCAGGTCGACCGCGGGCTGCAGTTCGAGCACCAACTGGTCGTCGACCTGGAGCGCCTCGCGCAGTTCTGCGGCGAGCGCCAGCCGGTCGGTGCTCGCCGCGTCACGGCTGGCGTCGTACCCGGCGACCACCTGGCCGCTGCGCTTCGCCTGGTACATCGCCACGTCGGCGCGGCGCAGCAGCTCGGTCATGTCGCAGGTACCGGCCGGAACGGTGACCACCCCGACGGAGGCCTCCATGGACAGCGCCACGCCCGCCACCTCCGTCGGACTGGCCAGGGTGCTCGCCAGTGCCCGGCCGCGGGCCGCGGCCTGCTCCACCGGGGAGGCACCCTCCGCCGGCAGCGCCGGGATCACCACCGCGAACTCGTCCCCGCCGAGCCGGGCGAGTAGTTCGCCCGGTTCCACAGCCTCGGCCAGCCGCTGCGCGGTGCGCTGCAGCACCTGGTCACCGGCGGCGTGACCGAGCGCGTCGTTGACGTCCTTGAAGCGGTTGAGATCCATCAGCAGCAACGCGACGTGGCTGGCGGGTTCGGGGCCGGCCAGAGAACGCAACGCCGACTCCCCGTACTCCAGCAGCCGGATCCGGTTGGCAAGACCGGTCAACGGATCATGCGCCGCCTCGTACGCCTTGCGTTCCACCATGTCACGCAGCTCGGCGTGGGCGGCGGCGTTCTGCAGTGCGGCACCCAACACGTCGGCGAACGTCGACAACGCCAGATGTTCCCGCTGCCTGAGCCGGACCGGATGCTGGAATCGCAGCCGCAGCTCGCCCACCGGCTCCCCGGCACCTGACAGGGCGCGGGTCACCAGATGGCCGTTGCGACAGCTCTCCGGCACCGCCGTGCCGCCGCTCTCCACCAGCTCGCCACCCGGGGTGCCGATGACGGTACAGGCGGGCCGCAGGCACGTGATCTCCACCGCGTCAGGCGAGAACAGCCGGGAGGCGCTGCGCAACGCCGCCGCCAGCACCTCACGCCGGTCGAGCAGGTTCACCCGGTGAGTGGCAGCCGCCAGTTCCTGCCACGCCCGGCGTTCCTCGACGGCCCGCAGCCGAGCCTTGTAGGTCTCGTTGAGCAGCCACAGCAAGGGCGGTACGGCCACCAGCCACCTGATGTCGGTGATCCCCAGCGAGACCACCAGCAGGCCCACCGCCACGTTTCCGACCAGCATCAACGTGGTGACCCCGACACCGCGGGTCACCACCGCGGAGAACCGGCTGCCGCTCGCCGCGGCCACCGCGCCGGACGCCAACACGGTGGTCAGCGCGACGTACCCGACCACGGCGAGGCAGACAGTCGCGGCGATCCGGGGGGTGAGTGGGGTGAGCCTGCCCAGGCCACCAACCACCGCCACCGTGGCCGCGACCGCCGCGGCGAGCCCGTGTCCGGCCGAGTTGTAGACAGCCTTGACAGAGGATGCCCTGGTGAGAAGTTGACTGACCAGAACGCCGACCATGACCGTAGCCGGGATCCAGGCAGGTTGCACCAACCCGAAGATGACTACCAGGGCCGCCTCACCCCAGGCGAACATGAAACGCTCGCTGCCGATGCGTAGTCGCAGTGTCACCGTTTTGGCGACGACGACCAGTCCCACGGCGGTGAACAGCCGGAGCGGGTTCGGAAACGGAGCGGCCAACGCGGCGGAGCCGGCAACCACCATCGTCCCCGCCACCACCACCCAGACGACCCAGCGCCGCAACCGTGCCGGGAGTGGGACCAGAGGATTCCGGAACGTTCTCAACCCGCCACCCCCGTGCCGACATCGGGTGCCGCCTCGGCAACGCCGGGACCGCCGCATGACGGCCCGGCCGGGAGACGCCCCGGCGGACGCATGGACGACCCGCGCCGAGGCCCCCTCATCGTCTTTCCCGGGTCAGGCACTCCATCAGCCCCAGTGGTTGTCGCGCATCGGTCAGCACCCCCTCTCTCCCGATCGGAGGGAGGGCACGCTTCACAGCACGTGGAAACACGGGTGTTCAGAATGCCGGGAAATCGACCCGGAGACCAGAGGGCTCCCACCAGCCGCACCAGGGACATGGTTTCAGGGCCAGTGGGCACAGGGTCGGAAGTCACACCAAGTCGCCGGACGGATACCCGATGCCGCCAAAGACTCCGTGGCCGTCGTGGCGTCCCGCCGGACGCGCGAACCCGGCACACCACGGTGACCCTCACGGGGGACTAGGGCCCTTCCGGAGTGGTTGCCGACCGCCCGCCGGGATCCCGGTCATCCCCGTCGTCCGCGCCCTCGGACGGGAAGCGGTCCGGCAGCCGGCGCAGCCGGCTGTTCATATTGCGGATCAGCAGTACGGTCGCGATTGCGAGCAGCAGGATGATGAACAACCCGAGTGGACCGGCCAACCCGCCGGACCGGGTGTCACCGAAATTGTTTGGCTCATCCGCGACCACCACCGGATCGGCCAGCACTGATGCCCCGACCAGCAGCGTCGCTACGTCGAGCACCACCCGATCACTCTCCCGAGGCCGCCCCACTCCGCGCGAACTGCCTACACGGTACGCGCAATCGGAGCGCGACGCGCCATCGGTACGGGTACGAGCACACCGACGCGGACAGCGGACCTGGCCGGACCCTCAGTCAGACACCCTCCCCGGCACGCCAGCGAACAGGTCATCCTCTTCGGGAATCGTTTCCACCAGGGACTTCACCAGTTGGTAGTCCTCCGTCGGCCAAGCGCGACGTTGCACCTCCAACGGCACCGCGAACCAACTGCCGTCCGGGTCCACCTGCGTGGCGTGGGCGCGCAGCGCCGCGTTCCGGAGGTGGAAATAGTCGCCGCACGGCACGCGGGTGGTGATCCGGTCACTGTTGTCCCAGGAGCCCTCCATCCGGTCCAGCCACTCCAGGTACGGCGACTCCAGCCCGGCGGCCAGCATCGCCTCGTGCAGCGCCAGGATCCGGACCCGGGAGAAGGAAATCTGGTAGTAGAGCTTCAGTGGCTGCCACGGCTCGCCGAACTCCCGGTACCGGTCCGGGGCGCCAGCCGCATCGAAGGCCTCCACACTCACCCGGTGACACATGATGTGGTCCGGGTGTGGGTAGCCGCCGTTCTCGTCGTACGTGGTCACCACGTGGGGCCGGTACTCGCGCATCAGCCGGACCAGCGGTGCCGCCGCCACCTCGATCGGTTCCCGGGCGAAGGCGTCCTCCGGCAGTTTGTCGATGTGGTCGCCCTCGTTGTATCCCTCCACGTACCCGGAATCGGTGAAACCGAGCCAGGCCTGCCGGACCCCGAGGATCTCGCGTGCCTGTTCCATCTCCCGACGCCGGATCTCCGGGAGTTCGCGCCACACCTCCGGCCGATCCATCTTCGGGTTCAGCACGTCGCCGCGCTCTCCGCCGGTACAGGTGACCACCAGGACATCGACACCTTCCGCGACGTACCGCGCCATCGTGGCCGCACCCTTGCTCGATTCGTCGTCCGGGTGGGCGTGCACCGCCATCAAGCGCAACTTGTCCGCCACTCAAGAACTCCTTCAGACTCCGGGTAGCGTTCGGACGTCAGTCTTACCTGCCCAACCTAGCGACGGCTCGCGATATGCCGGCAGTCCGGATTCCGGGGTGCGGCACCGGGAATCGGATACCGGCATGACAGTCTGAGCAGATCCGTATGGACCACCACGAGGACCGACATGGCAATCAGCGAGCTGACCCCCCGGTTCCCCCAGGGGCGGTACGGACGCCGACGGGAGCCGCGCAGTACCCCGCGGTGGCTGGTGGCACTGCTCATGGCAGGGGTGATCGCGGTGGGGTTGGCGATCTCGGTACAGCTCTACCGTCAGTACGGGGACCCCGAGTACCGGCCGGCGGTACTCGCCTTTCAGATCGGCGAGGGCGCCGCTGAAGGTACGGTGACGATCCGGTTCCAGGTGTTCAAGCCGGGTGGCGAGCCCGCCACCTGCATCGTCCGGGCGCGAGCCACCAACGGTGAGGAGGTCGGCCGGGCGGAGGTGGACATTCCGGGCGGGAACCCGGACGGTGACAGCGTCACGGTCACGTACACTCTCGCCACCAGTCGGGAACCCGTGACCGGTGAGGTGGTCGGCTGCGCGCCGGCCGGGGCCTAGGCTATCCGTTATGACCGAATCCGGGGTCTTCCGGTCACCCCTGGTAATCTGGTGCCCGAATCCCCGTCATCCTCTTGGAGGGTCTTCCTGTGTCCACGACAGAGCGCTCCGGATCAGGGCCCTGGCTGTCCCAGGAAGCGCACGACCGACTCAAGGCTGAGCTCGACGAGTTGATCGCGAACCGCCCGGCAATCGCCGCCGAGATCAACGAGCGCCGGGAAGAGGGCGACCTGAGGGAGAACGGCGGTTACCACGCCGCAAAGGAGGAGCAGGGCAAGGCCGAGGCCCGGATCCGCTACCTCACCGACCTGCTGCGCTCCGCACGGGTCGGAGCAGCCCCGGCGAGCGACACGGTGGCACCCGGCACAGTGGTCACGGTCCACTTCGATGACGACCCGGACGACACGGACATCTTCCTGCTCGGCTCCCGGGAGATCGCCTCCACCACGGACCTGACCGTCTACAGTCCGGAGTCGGCGCTCGGTGCCGCGATCCTCGGCCGGCACCCGGGAGAGACAGTGAGCTACACCGCGCCCAGCGGTGCCGAGATCAAGGTCAAGATCGTCTCCATCGAGCCATTCAGCAGCTGACCGCTGCTGTCCTGGCACCGTCGTCCCTCGGGGTTTGTCCCGATCCGAATTCCAGGGTCGACTCCGTTGTGAGCGGGATTGCCGTGACGCGTTGTCGTCGTACCGTCGAATCAGGGGCCGCTGAGGTACGGCGGCACTACGGCACTACGGAGGGGAACGACATGGCCACACACGTACCGTCGAATCGGCTGGTCAGACCGCGTGACGACCGATGGATCGCCGGGGTGTGCTCCGGGCTCGGCCGCCGGTTCGGGATCTCCCCGAACGTGGTACGGCTGATCTTCGTGCTGTCCACGATATTGCCGGGACCGCAGTTCCTGGCCTACATCGTGCTGTGGATCCTGATGCCCAACGGGGAATGATCCGACCAGGTCAACCCTGACCAACAGCGGAATCCGGGGTGCTGGCCCGATCCCCGGAGCCGGCTGGATCGGGAACCGCCGCCGGGTTCGGGTCGGCGGCAAGCCCGGCAGCCCCGGTACGCCCGGCGGGGTCGGACGCCGGCAGTCCCGGGGCGAGCTGCCGCCACGGCGCCACCTCCTCCAGTTGAGCCGCCACGGCGAGCAGCAGTTCCTCACTACCCGGCGGGCCCACGACCTGCACCGCCACCGGCATGCCGTCACGCCGGGTGCCGGACGGCACCGCGATCGCCGGAAGCCCGGCGACATTCCACGGCGCGGCGTACGGGGCGTACCGCAGCGACCCGAAGAAGTTGGCCCGCCAGCTGCGGCGGGACCAACTCTCGGCACGCGGCGGCGCGCTTGCCAGGACCGGGGTCAGCAGCAGGTCGTACCGGCCGTCGGACAACCAACCAAGCACCCGGTCCCGCCAGCGCTCGTGAGCGGACTCCCGCACCCACCCCCGTACCCGCTGACCCAACGTGGCGTGCCGCCGGGTACGGGGCTGGAGTTCGGCCAGGTCGAACGGCTGGGCGTCCAGATGAGCGCAGGCGAACCACGTCGCGATGGTCGAGACGCCAAGCGACTGCGGGTAGTACAGCTCGGCCCGGTGCACGGAGTGGCCGACGGTCACCAACGTTTGGGCCGCCCGTGCCACGGCCTGCCGGGAGTCCGGGTCGGCGAACACGCCCAGCACCGGGCTGCGCAGCGACACCGCGAGCCGGAGCCGGCCGGGCTCCGGCGGCTTGCGGGGGGTCCGGCCGGCGAGCACCGCGAAGCCGATCGCCGCGTCCGCGACGGTGCGGGTCAGTACGCCGTTCTCCACCAGGCCGAACCAGTCGTGCTCGGACAACCCGGCCGGCACCACGCCCCGTCCCGGCTTGAGCCCGACCAGGCCGCAGCACGCCGCTGGGATCCGGATCGAGCCGAGGCCGTCGTTGCCCAGCGCCACCGGCACCGCACCGGACGCCACAGCGGCGGCCGAGCCACCGGAGGAGCCTCCGGGGGTACGGTCCAGCCGCCACGGGTTGCGGGTCACCACGTCCTCGTCGTCGGTGGTGGCGAACAGGCCGAGTTCCGGCATCCGGGTCAGCCCGACCACGAGCGCACCAGCCCCGCGCAGTCGCCGTACCGCCTCGTGGTCGGCTTCCGCCGGGTCACGTAACGTCGCCGCGGAGCCCAGGCAGGGCCGCTCCCCGGCCACCGGCACGTTCTCCTTGACCGCGATCGGGACCCCGGCCAGCGGCAGCCCGGCGAGGTCCGGGAGTTCGTCGACGATCTCGGCCTCGGCAAGCGCGTTCACGGTACGTACCGCACGGAACGCGCCAACCTCCCGGTCCACCGTCGCGATCCGGCCCAGATGCTGGTCGACCACCTCCGTGGCAGAGGCGTCACCGCGCCGTACCGCCCGCGCGATCGACGCCGCGGTCGCGCCGACCCAGACCATCACGACCTCCTCGTGTCCAGAGCCGGCACCGCCCGCGAGGGCCCGACCGGGGGATCCGCTACCAGGTGTGCAGCGCTTGGTCCAGGTCGGCCAGCAGATCGTCGGCGTCCTCGATACCCACCGACAACCGGACCAGGTCAGCGGGGACCTCCAGCGGCGACCCGGCGGCCGACGCGTGGGTCATCCGACCAGGATGCTCGATCAGCGACTCGACCCCACCGAGTGACTCACCCAAAGTGAACAGTCGCGCCTGGTTACAGGCGCGTACCGCAGCCTCCTCGCCACCGGCCAACCGGAAGCTGACCATACCTCCGTACCGGCGCATCTGCTTGCCGGCCACGTCGTGTCCAGGGTGTTCGGCCAACCCCGGGTAGAGCACGGCGCTGACCCGGGGGTGGGAGCTGAGGTACTCGGCGACACGTTCGGCGTTGTCACAGTGCCGGTCCATCCGTATCCCCAGGGTCTTCACGCCCCGCAGGGTGAGCCAGGCGTCGAACGGCCCCGCGATCCCACCCATCGAGTTCTGGTGGAACGCCACCCGCTCGCCCAGTTCGGGATCGGCCGTGATGACCGCGCCGCCCACCACGTCTGAGTGACCACCGAGGTACTTGGTGGTGGAATGCACCACGGCGTCGGCACCGAGTGGGATCGGCCGTTGCAGGTACGGCGACGCGAACGTGTTGTCCACGACGAGCATCGCCCCGGCGTTGTGTGCCACGTCGGCGAGCCCCGCGATGTCCGCGATCCCGAGCAGCGGATTGGTCGGGGTCTCCACCCAGATCACCCTGGTCGCATCGGTCACTGCCGCGCGCACGCTGTCCACGTCGGAGATCCGCGCGGCGGTCCAGGAGACGCCCCATGGTTCCAGCACCTTGGAGAACAGCCGGTACGTGCCGCCGTACGCGTCGTCGGGGATCACCACGTGATCACCGGGCCGGCAGACGGTGCGCAGCAGGGTGTCCTCGGCCGCCATGCCGGACGCGAACGCCAGGCCTCGGGCGCCGCCCTCCAGGGACGCCAGGCATTCCTCCAGCGCCAGCCGGGTGGGGTTGCGGGTACGGCTGTACTCGTAGCCGTCGCGCAGCTCACCCACGGCGTCCTGGTGGTACGTGGACGTCTGGTAGATGGGTGGCACAACCGCTCCGGTGACCGGGTCGGGCTCCTGACCCGCGTGGATGGCCAGGGTGGCGAAGCGTTGGCCGGCGGTCGATGACCGCTGCGCGGGAGTCTCGGCGGCGTCGTCGCCGCGGTTGCCGTGCGTCATGCCAGGAAGGCTAGCCCGGTCGGGGGACCTGTGCGGTGCCGCCTCGGCGGCTGGTCATTTCACCGAACCGGCGGTCAGACCGGCCACCAGGTACCGCTCGATCACGGCGAACAGCACCACCACCGGCAGGATGCCGATCAGCGACACGATGAACAGGTACTGGTAGTTGACGTCGTACTGGCCCACGAACTGGTTGATCCCGACGGTGAGCGTCATCCGGTTCCGGGTCGGGTCGTTGAACAGCGTCAGCGCCACCACGAACTCGTTCCACACCTGGATGAACGTGAAGATCACGGCGGTCACGATGCCCGGCTTGGCCAGCGGCAGCACCACGGTGAGCATGGCCCGGAGCCGGCTCAGGCCGTCGATCATCGCGGCTTCCTCGATGTCCTTCGGGATCGAGGCGAAGTACCCGTTCAGGATCCAGATCGCGAACGCCAGGTTGAATGCCGAGTTGATCAGGATGATCGACCAGTACGTGTTGATCGCACCCCATTCCGGGTTGACCTGCTTGAGCACCGCGTCGGCCACCACGAACTCCCGGTACAGCCCCACCACCAGGGCGACCGGGGCGAACATCTGGGTGACCAGCACCACCGTGAGGAACAGCCGGCGGCCCCGGAACTGGTGACGCGAGGTGAAGTACGCGGCGGGCGTGGCCACCAGCAGCACCACGGCGGTGGCGACCAGCGCGATCACCACACTGGCAACGAGGTAGTCCCAGAGTGGGATCTTCGACCAGACCTCGACGAAGTTGGTCCACGCCGGGCGGCTCGGCAGGTAGGTCGCCGGGCTGGCCGCGAGCTCCCGGGTGGACTTCAACGAGCCGAGCAGCATCACGGCGTACGGGGTCAGGAAGAACACCGCCGCGGCCAGCCCGATCAGAGGCAGTCCGACCCGGCGCACCGGACGCCAGAGGGCGGCGAGCCCTCGCCCGACCGGCGTCAGTGTCGTCTCCACGGCCCGGCCGACCGGTGCCAGGGCGTTCCCGAGCGCGCGGGCCACACGGGCGGACCCGCCGCCCTCCCGCACCCTCGCCTCGGCGGCTTCCCCGAATTCGGTACGCCGTACGTAGAACAGCACCACGGCCATCAGGAAGATCACGTTGATCACGCCGAGCGCCGCGGCCTCGTCCGCCCCGGCCGAGGACCGGAATGCCAGCTTGTACATGTACGTGGTCGCGGTGTCGGTCTCGTTGCCCGGGATCTTGCCGGTGATCACCCAGATGATCGGAAACGAATTGAAGACGTAGATCGTGTTGAGCACGATCGCGACCACGAGTTGCGGCCGCAGTATCGGGAACGTCACCCGCCAGTACGTCTGCACCGGCCCCGCGCCGTCGATCGCCGCCGCCTCGTACACGTCCGTCGGTACGGTCTGCAGCCCGGCCAGGAACACGTACGTGGTGAACGGAATGGACACCACGATGCCGACGAACACCAGGCACCAGAACGCGGTGCCCGAGTCCTTGTACCAGTCGACCGGACCGTCGATCACGCCAAGGTCCATCAGCAGCCGGTTCAACGGTCCGTAGTCGAGTTCGTAGATGTAACGCCACACCGTGGAGGTCATCACGAGCGAGGCGGCCCACGGCACGATCAGCGCCCAGCGTACGAACCGGCGGCCGGCGAACCGCTTGTTCAGGAACTGCGCCATCGCCAGGGAGATCACGATCGTCACCCCGACCACGGTCACCACCCAGAGCACGGTGTTTCCGAACACCGGCAGCAGCGCGTCCTCGGCGAACAGGTCCCGGTAGTTGTCCAGGCCCTTGTAGCCGTGCGCGAACCCGATGCTGGACACGTCCAGAAACGACGTGCGCACCATCTCGTACCCGGGATAGACGATCACCGCCGCGATCAGCAGCAGCGTTGGGCCGAGCCAGAGCAACGGCTCGACCCGCCGCACGTTCCGCATCAGACGTTCCTCCCCAACTTCCCCGAGGGGTTCGGCTCCCAAGATCGCCATTCCGGGTCGGAAGTCGGGTCAGCCCGTGGCTTCGAACCCGAAATGGCGATCTTGTGACAACGGCGGCCGGCTCAGCCGGCGGCAACCTTCTGCAGGTC
This sequence comes from Micromonosporaceae bacterium, assembly GCA_036375165.1. GTDB lineage: Bacteria > Actinomycetota > Actinomycetes > Mycobacteriales > Micromonosporaceae > WHSM01. The sequence continues at coordinate 86,733 of DASUSI010000155.1, forward strand.
GTCAAGGACCTTCTTCGGGTCGGCGTCCGGGTCCATCGCGGTGCCCAGCGTCTGCCGCGCCTCAGCGGCGACGTCGGTCCACTTGGCGTCCTCCACCGGGGCGAACCTCGCCTTCGGCAGCAGCTCGATGCCGGAGGCGACGATCGGGTCGGACTTCATCACCTCGGCGGCGGAAGTGGTCACCGGCAGGAAGCCCTCGGCCTGGTTGAACGTGACGTAGTTGTCCTGCTGGTAGAAGAACTCCAGGAACTTCTTGACGGGTTCCTTGTTGCCCGGCTTCTTGAACGCCATCAGGAAGTCCTGCACCCCGAGCGTCACCGACTCGCCACCGCCGTTGGTGGGGAACGGTCCGGAGTCCCACTCGAACGGGGCGTCCGCCATGTACTTGTTGGTGAAGGTGCCGTGCGGCATGATCGCGCACATCGCGACCTTGCCCTGTGAGAACGACTTCCAGACCCCGTCGGAGCGGTCGGTCTTGCCCGGGTTGGGCTGGGTGACCTTGTCCTTGTTCGCCAGGTCACGCAGGAAGTTCACGGTCTCCAGGTTCTTGTCGCTGTTGATCGCCCACTGGTCGCCGGATTTCCAGTCGCCGCCGTTGTTCCAGATCCACATCGAGAACTCGGCCTGTGCCTCCTCGGCACCGAGCGGCAGGCCGTACCCGGTGTAGCCCTTGGCCTTGGCCTTCTTGGCGATCCGGACCAGGTCGTCCCAGGTCTGGGGGGGTTCGGTTTCGCCGATCTCGGAGAAGATCTTCTTGTTGTACGCGAGCGAACGGACGCTGGCGATGAACGGGATGCCGTACTGCGTGCCGTCCAGCTTCGCCTTGTCGGTGAAGGTGGTGGCGAACTGTGACTGCAACTCCTGACCCAGCACGTCGGACACCGGGTGCAGCAGACCTTCCTTGGCGTACGCGCTGAAGTCGTTGTAGTTCAGAATGTCCGGGTACGACTTGGTCTGGATCATGGTTGGGGCCTGCTGCAGCAGGGTGTTCCAGTCCAGGACCTGGAGATCGACCTTGATCCCCGAATTCGCCTTCTCGAACGCGGCGACCAGATCCTTCCAGTACTTGGTGGTGTTGTCACTGTAGGACGCGGCAATGAACTTGATGCGGCCAGCGGTCTCACCGTCACCGTCGCCGGTGCCGGGATCGGTGCCGCAGCCCGCCACGGCCAACATGGTGGCCAGGGCCACCGCAGCGGTTGCGAAGATCCGTGGTTTCACGTCGTACCCACCTCTTTCGATCCTCCGGGTTGCGCGCACGTGCGCAGTTGTGCGCGTAACTGCCTGTTTCTACGCCGTTCTGAGCATCCCCGTCAACCCTTCCATGGGCCATCGATGCGCAATGGCGATGTGCCCTGGCATCGGGCGGCGATGGCGGCGTGCTCGCCATCGCCGCCCGGTGATGACGCCCGACAGCCACCGCGTCATGCTTGCAGTACTAAGGCCATCCGGTCGTGAAAGGAACCTACAGCCACGGCAGGATGATGGAAACAAAACAAGGAGCGGGGAGAAGGAGCCGGCAGTGGTGTTCGTACGCCGTCACAAACTGACCCTGCCCACCGCCGACGAGGCGTTGACCGGCCGAGCAGAGCCGGTGCGCGTTTCCGACCGGCACGCGGTGCTCGGCACCCCGCTACGCGGGCCGTGGCCGGAAGGGCACCGGATCGCGGTATTCGGAATGGGCTGCTTCTGGGGAGCAGAACGGTTGTTCTGGACCCTGCCGGGGGTCTACTCCACCGCGGCCGGTTACGCGGGAGGCATGACGCCCAATCCAACGTACGAGGAGGTGTGCTCGGGCTTCACCGGCCACGCCGAGGTGGTCCAGGTGGTGTACGACCCGGCCACGATCTCGTACGAGCAGTTGTTGAAGGTGTTCTGGGAGAACCACGATCCCTCCCAGGGGATGCGACAGGGCAACGACGTGGGGACCCAGTACCGTTCCACGATCCACACCACCACCCCGGAACAGGCCGAGGTGGCGCAGACCAGCCTTCGGACGTTCCAGCCCGTGGTGTACCGGGCCGGCTACGGCAACATCACCACCGGGATCGCGCCGCTGGACCAGTTCTACTACGCCGAGGACTACCACCAGCAGTACCTCGCACCCAGCAAGAACCCGAACGGCTACTGCAACCACGGTCCCAACGGCATGAGCTGCCCGATCGGGGTGGCGCGTTCCGCAGACTGAGGTCATGCCGACCCGGGTAGTCGTATGACATGACGTCCGAGGCACCGGCGTCCGCCGGATCGACCGGCCGCGCCCGGTGACCTCGGGATGCTGTCGGCCTACTTCGGACTGACCTTCGGTCTGGCCTGGGCAGCGTGGATCCCGGCCGCGGTGTTCTTCAGCAATGTGGACGCCGCGACCTGCTCAAGTGGATCGGGAGCCGCTACCAGATCTGGCGGGTCCAGCTGCCCGCCACCCGGCGGACCGCGTCAGTCGTGATGGTGTGCGTGCGGGTCACCGATCGCCTGCCGGTAGACCCCGTGCGCCCAGACCTGCAACCCGAGCATGGCCTCGACGTACTCCCGGGCGGCGGGCACGCCGTCGGCAGCATGCGACCGGAGCCGGACCACATGCGCGTACCGGCGCGCCACCTGCTCCCGGATCAGACCGCAGAGCACCTCGCTGAGTGGGTCCGGTGAACCAGACTCAAGCGCCTGCTCCGCTGCGGGGATCGCCGGACCGACGTCGAGCCCGGCCGGTTTCAACCCGGTGAACGCGGCGCCCTCCCCGGCCCGGTGCACCCGTACCACGGTTTCGAAGAACCAGCGGTCCGCCACATCGCGGGCCTCCGACCCCAACGCCCGTACCTTGATCGTCAGGTCGAAGGCCTGTCGAACCTCCGATTCCGCCCCAGCAGGCACATACGGCAGGATCAGGTCCACGTCCCCGTGTCGCAGCGCGTCACGTGCCGCGCCGACCACCGGTCCGTCCAGGGAATCGCAGTGTGGGGGCATCTGCCACCTCCTCGGTCGTACGTCTCCGAGCCTGGGCTCGGTGACCGAACGGCCGCCAGAGCAGCCCGACCCCGAGCCTCGGGTCGGAAGGCCCCACACCGGCCGGTCAGCGGTCGAACCGGTACGCCCGCTCCACCTTCGCCACGTGCACCGCGTACGACTCGTACCACCGCTGTCGGCCGGTATGCTGCGCCAGCCGGTGCTCGGCCTGGTGCCGCCAGCCCACGGCCGACTCCTCGTCCCGGAAGTACGCCACGGTGATCCCGAGTCCGTCGGGGCTCCGCGCGGAGTCCACCCCGAGGAACCCCGGCTGCTCCGCGACCAGCTCGAGCATCCGGCGCAGCGTCTCGGCGTAACCTTCCTCGTTGTCGGTCCGCAGCGACGCGAAAACCACCAGGTGGTACGGCGGTTCCGGCAGCACAGCGGGGCGTGGCTGGGTCGTCACGGCGTCCTCCGGAGTCAGGACCGGCCCTGGGCGGACGTGATCTCGGACCGCGCGGGTAGGAGGTCCCAGGCTAGGTCCAGGGTCTGACAACCTCCGGACAGACGGCTGACGGCACCGCCTCAGGCCAGCTCGGGAACGCCACAATCAACCCTGAACCGGATGGGAGGCGAACGTGGTAGAGGTCGAACGCACCGCGCTGCCAGGTATCGGGCTGCGGCACACCATCACCACCGAACGCGGCCGGCAGGTGGGTGTGGTCTCGCACCGTACCGGACGGCGGGACCTGGTGATCTACGACCGGGAGGATCCGGACACCTGTACCGAGACCGTGGTACTCAACGGGGAGGAGGCCGAGGCACTGGCGGAACTGCTCGCGGCGTACCGGATCGTGGAGCGGCTCGCCGAGCTGGAGAATCAGATCCAGGGCCTGGTCACCGAGCAGATCCCGATCACGGGCGGATCACCGTACGAGGACCGGACCCTGGGCGACACCCGGGCACGTACCCGTACCGGAGCCTCGATCGTGGCCGTGGTCCGGGAGGGTGACGTACACGCCAGCCCGCGACCGGACTTCCAGTTCCGGCGCGGCGATGTGGTGGTCGTGGTCGGCACCGGAGACGGCACCACCGGGGTGGCCGACATCCTGGCGAACGGCTAGGCACCCGACTTGCTGATCGAACTCGGCGCGGTGATCCTGGGCCTCGGCCTGCTCGGGGCGCTCGCGGTACGCGCCGGCATCTCCCCGGTGCCGCTCTACCTGCTCGCCGGGCTCGCGTTCGGCCAAGGCGGCGTGCTGCCGCTTGGCGCCAGCGCTGAGTTCATCGGGGTCGGGGCCGAGATCGGCGTGGTGCTGCTGTTGTTCACACTCGGCCTTGAGTACACCGCCGGGGAACTGGTGAGTAACCTGCGCACCTCAGGTCCAGCCGGGATGCTGGACCTGGCGCTGAACGCCACGCCTGGGATCATCGCCGGACTGCTGCTCGGCTGGGGTCCGGTCGGGGCACTGGTACTCGGCGGCGTCACGTACATCAGCTCGTCAGGGATCATCGCGAAGCTGCTCGGAGACCTGGGCTGGCTGGGTAACCGGGAAACCCCCGTGGTGCTGTCGCTGTTGGTCTTCGAAGACCTGGCGATGGCGCTCTACCTGCCGATCCTGACCACGGTGCTGGCCGGGGTCGCGATCGCCACCGGTGCGGTCACCTTGGTGGTCGCGGTGACCGCAGTGGCACTGGTGCTGTTCGTCGCACTGCGCTACGGACGAGCGGTGGAGTCGTTTGTGACCAGCCCCAACGACGAAGTGCTGGTGCTCAAGGTGCTGGGGCTGATCCTGCTGGTCGCGGGGCTCGCCCAGCAACTCCAGATCTCCGCCGCGGTGGGGGCGTTCCTGGTCGGCATCGCGCTGTCCGGCCCGCTCGCGGAAAGCGCCCGAGCCCTGCTGAGCCCGCTCCGCGACCTGTTCGCGGCGGTGTTCTTCGTCTTCTTCGGCCTCCAGATCGATCCCGCATCGCTGTGGCCGATGGCAGGTGCCGCCGTACTGCTCGCCGTGACCGGTGCGGTCTCCAAGCTGGTCACCGGCTACCTGGCGGCCCGCCGGGCCGGGGTCGGCCGGCTGGGGCGCGCCAGGGCCGGTGTCGCTCTGCTGGCGCGGGGCGAGTTCAGCATCGTGATCGCGGGCCTGGCCGTGGCGGCGGGGGTGGACGGCCGGGTAGGGGCGCTGGCAGCGGGGTACGTGCTGATACTCGCCGTCACCGGGCCGCTGCTGGCGCGGGTCGTGGAACCCCTGCTGCGGCACCGCCTCAGGTCGCGCCCGGAGTCGCCGTAACCTATGCCCCGGCCGGTACGCCACTGGTCTCGTCGACCACCGCCACCCGCACGGCGTCCGGATCGTCCCGGTGCAACGGCACCGCGAACACCGCGGTCGCCGGCTGGTCGTCATCTCGCCGGATCCGGTAGCAGATGATCCGCCAGTCGCCTTCGTCCCAGCTGTCCTGCACGTCCGAGGAGATGGAGGCACCGAGCATCCGGTACGCCTCGGAGAGCTGAAGCTGGTTGACGGTCTGCTCGATCGGCACGTGCTCGGACCAGTTGGCCAAGGGGTGACTGAGCCGCACCTTCAACTTGCGCAGTGGCACCAGCCAGTACCGGTCGAGCTCACTCGACAGGCCCAGCAACAACGCCACCTCGGCGAGGACCAGCGAAGCCGCACCCAGGGGAGCCTCGGCGACCGCCTCGGGCCACCAGGTGCCAGCGAATCCGTACGCGTACCCAACCATGGCCAACAACAGGCCGGCGCGGAGGAAGCTCCGGGCGGAGATCCGCTCCAACCGGGACGACAGACAACCGCATGCCGCATCCGGAGACGCGAGTCGGGCGTAGCTGAGATAGCCGAGGAAGCCGGTCGTGAGCACCACACCGGCCGCGGCCTCGACTGGATACACGGGCGGCAGCAGCAGCGCCGCGGCGATCACCAGCTCGGCCGTTCCGATGAGCCGCCAGGCCGGTGAGGCATACCGCTCTCCGACGATCCGGCTCAGGGCGTTGCGTGACACGTGCTCGGCGCGTAGCCCTCGAAGCTTGACAGCGCCCGCCCACAGCAGCAGCGCGCCGACCAGGAAGGGCTGAATCGATGCGATCCACTGGATCATGACGGCTCCCCTATCTGGCGCCTCGACCCGGGCGGGCCCGGTGTGCGGGCCCGCCCGGGTGCCGAGGTTCAGTGAACGTGTACGTGGGCGTAGACGGTCGCGATGTCGATCTCATTGGTGCCCGGACGCCAGGCGCCGAGTACCTGAACATGCTGACCGACCTGCAGCATCGACATGTCGGACACAGCGGGCGTGCTGTTGTAGGACACCGCGCTGGTGCCCGGGATCACGTGCCCGACGATCCGGTCGCCGGAGTGCTCCAGCTGGATGGCGTTGCGGGACAACGACACCACGTGCGCCTGGATGTTGACGATGTTCACCCACACCGCGTCGGCGGCGAGGGCCCCGTCGGGCATCCGCAGCCCACGGGAGTACAGCCCGTCACCGACTTCGATCTTGTCGAAGCTGGCGGGGTGAAGCTTCCAGATGCTGGTGCCGTGGGTCACGTAGATCCGGTCCGTGCCACCGGAAGACGGGCCGACGATCAACTGGGTACCGCTGATCTCGGTGACCACGCCTTCGACGAAGTTCGGGTCCGGCAACCCGGCGAGCGCCTTGAGGGCGTCGTCCGAGACGCTCGGGGCCGCGAAGGCGGCCTCAGGGGCCAGCGATCCGAGCCCACTCGCGCCGACGATGCCGGCACCGCCCAGCACCGCTGTGGTCAGGAGTCGTCTGCGGTCAATGCTCATGTCGATACACCTCCTTCAGGGAAATCGAGCGTCAGGGCAGCGTGACCTCAGCGGGCCGCTTGCCGGTGGACAGGCTGGCGATCACGCTGTACGCGCCGGCGGTAAGGTCCATCAACCGGTCCCTCGCGCAGGTTGAGCCGCAGCACGCCTGCTCACCGCAGAACAGGTCGGTCTGCGGGCCGCAGTCGGCGATCGAGGTGACGACGGAAACGCCGTTGCACAGGTTGCGGGTGCGGTGCTGGAACCCGCAGCCGCGGCGGCTCACACTGCGACCGCAGCGGTCCGGGCGGGTGATGCTCAAACAGGCGTCGGACGCGTTCGGCCAGGCGTGCTGTCGGGAACCCGAGTTGCAGGTACCGCAGGCACCACGCCCGGTGCCACCACATGGCCCCCAGGCGTTACCGCAACAGAACCATGTCACTTCGCATCTGAAACCTGACATCCGGGCCTCCCTCTGGGTAGTGCGGGGCTGCGCGACCGGCCGGTGCGGGCACGCGACGCCCACGGCTTTGTGGCGGAGAGTGGGTACAGCTACGCCGCAGGTGTCGGCGGACCGTTGGGCGGTGCGCCAACGGCGCCCGTCCGGTGGGCGCCGAGCATTTCATCGGCGGTCTCCCGGGGACCCGCCGATCACAACCGGTGGGAAACGGCGACTGGCGGCTGGTGCCTGGACGGCGGGACAGCCGTTCGTCGCCATTCGCCCCTCCAGGAAGGTTCGTCACCAACCGACGAACCACCTGAATCAGGTAAGACCACATATTGGCGATAAATTGTCATGTAGTCAACACTGTCGAAAAAAATCTCCTTCGTAGCTGCAAGCACCGCGGGTCCGATGGCCACGATCCAGGGCGACACCGCTGGCGCGTGGGACGGGGACGTCTGAAGCGACGGCACCAACAAGCCGGTTGGAGGTCTCAGACCCGCGTTCCTGAGATCACGCGGGTATGTTCGCTGTGAGCGAACACGTGCCGGGCATCCGTACCGTGATTACGGCGTTACCCGGGACATGGTTGACGAGTATCTGCCCACCGGCGACACCGCGGGCAACTTCACCGGCGACCCCACCGGAGACGCGGACGCGCTGGACGCGTACAGCAGAGTGGTCTCCCGGGTGGCGGCCCGGCTGCTGCCTTCGGTGCTCAGCGTCCGGATCGACTCCCGGCACGGCGGTGCCGGCTCGGCCGTCGTCTTCACCCCGGACGGCTTCCTGCTCACCAGCGCGCACGTGGTGGAACGGTCCGCCAGCGGTACGGCGGTGTTCGCGGACGGCGCCGAGGCGGCCTTCGAGGTGGTCGGTGCCGACCCGCTCTCCGATCTCGCGGTGCTACGCACCCGCGGCGGCCTGGCGGAGCCCGCGACCCTGGGAGACGCCGACAAGCTCCGGATCGGACAGCTCGTGGTCGCGGTCGGCAACCCGATGGGACTGGCCGGCTCGGTAACCGCCGGGGTGGTCAGCGCGCTCGGACGGTCACTGCCGGCACGGCACGGCCGGCACATCCGGCTGATCGACGATGTCATCCAGACCGACGCCGCACTCAACCCGGGCAACTCCGGGGGCGCGCTGGCCGGCGCCGATGGTGAGGTGGTGGGAATCAACACCGCCGTCGCCGGCTACGGCCTCGGGCTCGCGGTACCGGTGAACTCGACCACCCGGCACATCATCACCGAACTGCTCTCCACCGGTCGGGTCCGCCGCGCCTGGCTCGGCGTGGCCGGGATGCCGGTCCCGCTGCCAGCCGCCATCGCGGAGCGCCGGGGTCAACGCACCGGGCTTCGGGTCGTCGAGGTGGTCCCGGCCAGCCCGGCCGGGACGGCCGGGATCTACCTCGGAGACGTGATCGTCTCCGCCGGTGACCGGCAGGTCAGCGGAGTCCAGGACCTGCAACGACTGATGCTGGGGCGGGCGATCGGCAGCCGCCTGTCGATTACGCTGCTGCGCCGCGGAGCGTACGTGGACGTGGTCGCCGTACCGGAGGAACTGGCAAGCCGCTAGCCCGTCAGTGCGTCGCCTCCAGGTGCGTGAGCAGGTCCTGGCGGGTCACCAAGCCCGCCGGCTTGCCGTCCACCAGCACCATCGCGGCGTCGGACTTCTCCAACAGCGCCACCACCTCGGAGACCGGCTGGCCACCACCGATCACCGGCAACGGCGGGGACATGTGGCCCTCGATCGAGTCGTGCAGGTTCGCCGAGCCGCTGAACAGCGCGTCCAGCAGGTCACGCTCCACAATCGATCCGGCGATCTCACCGGTGACCACCGGGGGCTCGGCTTTCAGCACCGGCATCTGGGAGACGCCGTACTCGCGCATGATGTCGATCGCGTCGCGGATCGTCTCCGTCGGATGGACGTGCACCATCTCCGGCATCCTGCCGCTCTTCCGGGTCAGCACGTCGAGCACGGTCATCGCGTCGTCGCCGGTGCGCAGGAAGCCGTACCGCGCCATCCAGTCGTCGTTGAAGATCTTCGACAGGTAGCCCCGGCCGCCGTCCGGGAGCAGCACCACCACCACGTCCTCGGGGCCGCCACGGCGTGCCACCTCCAGCGCGGCCACCACCGCCATCCCGCAGGAACCACCGACCAGCAGTCCCTCCTCCCTGGCCAACCGCCGGGTCAGGTCGAAGGAGTCGCGGTCCGAGACCGCGATCACCTCGTCGCAGATGTCCCGGTCGTAGGTGTCCGGCCAGAAGTCCTCACCGACCCCCTCGACCAGGTACGGCCGGCCGCCGCCGCCGGAGTACACCGAGCCCTCCGGGTCAGCACCGATGATCTTCACCGACCCGCCGGACGCCTCCCGCAGGTAGCGGCCGATGCCCGAAATGGTGCCGCCGGTGCCGACCCCGGCGACGAAGTGCGTGACCCGGCCCTCGGTCTGCTGCCAGATTTCCGGACCGGTGGTCTCGTAGTGGGAGCGGGTGTTGTTCGGGTTGGCGTACTGGTTCGGCTTCCAGGCGCCAGGGATCTCCCGGGCCAGCCGGTCCGAAACGTTGTAGTACGAGCGCGGGTCCTCCGGAGCGACCGCGGTCGGGCACACCACCACCTCAGCGCCGTACGCCTTGAGCACGTTGATCTTGTCGTCACTGACCTTGTCCGGGCAGACGAACACGCACCGGTAGCCCCGCTGCTGCGCCAGAATCGCCAGGCCGATCCCAGTGTTACCGCTGGTGGGTTCCACAATCGTGCCGCCCGGCTGGAGCAGGCCCTGCAGCTCGGCGTCCTCGATCATCCGCAACGCGATGCGGTCCTTCACGCTGCCGCCAGGGTTGAAGTACTCCACCTTGGCCAGCACGGTGGCATCGATACCTTTGGTGACGCTACGTAGCCTGACCAGCGGAGTGTCCCCGATCAGGTCTGTGATCGACTCGTAGTACTTCACGCCCGTGCCCTTTCACATCCGCGCCGGTCACCGTTGACCGGGACAGCCAGAGCCTACGGTCTCACCCTGGGCGCCGGGTGGGACGGCGGCTCCTTGACGGCGTGGCTACCACCGCGCCGTTCCCAATCGATGAACCGTTCCGTCTCGTCCAGTAACGCGCCAGCCATCCATGCCGCGATCACGGTGTCGTCCAGCAGCCCTGGAATCGCGAGCACCAACTCCGGTACGACGTCCACCGGAGACACGACGTACCCGGCCGCCGCGACCAGCAGCGCCAGCCGACCCCAGCCCAGATCGGTGTAGCGACCCCGGACCCGGGCACCCAGCAACCGGGGCAGTGCCCGCAGCCGCTCGCCGACCCCCGGTGCACCGGGCCGCCTGCCGGCCCGGACCGCCCGCCACAACGCCACAAAGGCAGCACGCCGTCCACGACGTCCAGCCACGACCTTCGCCATACCGTCCCACCTTCCGCGTCTCGCCCGGCTTTCCGACTCGTCAACCTTCGCCTCTCACGCCTTTCTTTGCCGCTGAGGCGTCTCTCATCAACGATGCGCCTCACGCCCGCCAACGCCCAGCAGACCCGGAATCGCCCCAACTGGCAACGACAACCACCTCGGGGGTAACGGACACCAGCGGCGGATACAACGTTTCATACCCGCCGTTCGCGGTGGCAAGCGTTAGCCTCGATTGACGGTTGGCAGCAACCGGTCGCAAGCAGGCATCGGCGCAAGGCGGGGAGGACCAATGGGCCGGGTCTCGCGCGCAAGGAGAATCGCCACAGCGGCGCTCTACGGCGGCGGCGGTCTCGGCGTGGCAGGAGCGCTCACCGCCGGGCTGATCGTGGGCCAGATCAACTACGCGTGGCGGACCATCAAACCTCCCGAACACCCGGCACCGCCGTGCGACGGCCGCTACGGCGGTCCGTTGCCCGGCGAGCCGTTGAAACTGGTGCTGCTCGGGGACTCGTCAGCGGTGGGACTGGGCGTTCATGGTCCGGAACAGACTCCGGGCGCGGTCCTGGCGACCAATCTGGCGCGACTGATCGGACGCCCGGTCGACCTGTCGTGCTTCGGAGTCGTCGGTGCCCGGTCCGCTGACCTGCACCGGCAGGTGGACTTGGCGCTGCGGGTACCGCCGGACCTCACCCTGATCATGATTGGGGCCAACGACGTGACTCACCGGATCTGGCCCAGTAACGCGGTACGTCACCTGGTGCAGGCGGTGCGTGCGCTTCGGAACACCGGTGGTGAGGTAATCGTCGGGACCTGCCCCGACCTGGGTACGGTACAGCCGATCCAGCCGCCGCTGCGATGGGTCGCCCGGCGCTGGAGCCGGGAACTGGCAGCGGCGCAGACAATTGCCGTCGTGGAGGCCGGAGGGCGCACCGTGTCGCTTGGTGACCTGCTCGGGCCAGAGTTCGCCCGGGCGCCCGACCGGCTGTTCAGCGCCGACCGGTTCCACCCATCGGCTGCGGGCTACGCCGCCGTCGCCGCGGCGGTGCTGCCCACCGTGGTAGCCGCGCTGACCCCCGACGACCTCGAACCGCCTGAGGTAACCGACTCCTCCGGCACCCGGCTGCCGGTACGCCGGTCCGGTGTCGGCTCGCTGCCCCGGGCGGCCGTGGAGGCGGCGAACCATGCCGGTACGGAGGTCAGCGGCGCCGAGGTGGCCGGGGCCGAACGGGGACCGGCCGGACGCTGGGCGCAGCTGCGCCAGTGGGTGCTCGGCCGTACCTTCGACCCAGAACCGACCGCCGTCCGGCAGGCGGCAAGCCACGCCTTCGGAGGGTCATGAGATGCCAACGGTACGACGTACGGTACGGACCCTGGGTTACGGGCTGGTGTTCGCGACGGGGGGCGCGACGGGCCTGCTGGCAGCCGAACTACTCGCCGCACGGCTGCGTCGCCACGTGAGACCCGCCATCGGGCCGGGCATCCGGGCCAGCATCGGCGAGCCGGACCTGGCCACGGTACGGATGGTGATGGTGGGCGACTCCTTCGCCGCCGGGGTCGGTGTCACCAGCGTCGATGACTCGGTGGGTGGGCACCTGGCCACCCTGCTCGCCGGTGATGGGCACCGGATCGAGCTGTCGAGCGTGGCCGTCCCGGGCACCCGGTCGCACCACCTGGACACCCAGGTGTCCCGGGCACTGCTCGGAAGGCCACCCGATGTCGCCGTGATCCTGGTCGGACTGAACGACGCGACCCCCCTGGTCAACCCCTCGGAGGCGGCGTTCCACCTTGGAGCCGCGGTACGCCGGCTGCTGGACGCCGGGGTGGCGGTGGTGGTGGGAACCTGCCCGGACCTGGCCGCGTCCAGAGCGATCGGCCCTCCGCTGCGCCAGATCGTCGGCTGGTTGGGACGCCGGATCGCCCGTACCCAGGAACCCGCCGTAGTGGAGGCCGGTGGCGTGGCGGTCGACCTCGCCCGGCGTACCGGACCGGTGTTCCGGGCTGATCCCGGCACGATCTGTGTGGACGGTTTCCATCCTTCGGCGGACGGTTACCGGGTCTGGGCGCACGCGCTCTACCCGGCGGTGCGTGACGCGATCCGCTCTGTTCGCTCCGGCTGACAGCGCGACGGAACAAGCCGCTGCGAGCGGTTGGCGCGGCCAGCGCGGCCGAATGGCCGCACGCGCTGACACCGGACACCGGTCGCTGACTCTGACATCGGGACTGACCAGCGGGTAACGTGGCCACATGTCTGAGGCTGTCATCGTGGCCACGGCGCGTTCCCCGATCGGACGCGCGTACAAGGGATCGCTGCGGGACATGCGACCCGACGACCTCACCGCGTCGGTGATCCGGGCCGCCCTGGACAAGATCCCGGCACTGGACCCGGCCGACATCGACGATCTCCACCTGGGGTGCGGGTTACCCGGCGGCGAGCAGGGCTTCAACATGGCCCGGGTGGTGGCGGTACTGCTCGGCTACGACACCCTGCCGGGCGCGACGGTCACCCGCTACTGCGCCTCCAGCCTGCAGACCACCCGGATGGCGGCGCACGCGATCCGGGCCGGGGAAGGCGAAGTGTTCATCTCGGCGGGCGTGGAGTGCGTCTCCCGGCACGTCCGCGGCAGCTCCGACCGGCTGCCCGACGACGCGCAGGAACTTGTCGGCGGTGGCTGGCAGAACCCGGTCTTTGGGGAGGCGAGGAAGCGCACCGCGACCCGGGCCGGGGGCGGTGCCGAGACCTGGAACGACCCCCGCGAGTCCACAGCGGTGCCCGACGTCTACATCGCCATGGGCCAGACCGCGGAGAACCTCGCCCAGGTCCACGGCGTGACCCGCCAGGAGATGGACGAGTTCGGGGTACGCAGCCAGAACCTGGCCGAGTTGGCTGTCAAGGACGGGTTCTGGTCCCGGGAGATCACGCCGGTCACGCTGCCCGATGGCACGGTGGTGGACGCTGACGACGGCCCCCGACCAGGTGTCACGTACGAGAAGGTCTCCCAGTTGCAGCCGGTGTTCCGCCCCGACGGCCGGGTGACCGCGGGTAACTGTTGTCCGCTGAACGACGGTGCCGCCGCGGTGGTGCTGATGAGCGCCCGCAAGGCGGGCGAATTGGGGATCCGGCCGCTTGCCCGGGTAGTTTCCACCGGGGTCTGCGCGCTGTCCCCCGAAATCATGGGGCTCGGCCCGGTGGAGGCGTCAAAACAGGCCCTGGCACGCGCCGGGATGACCATCGACGACATCGACCTGGTGGAGATCAACGAGGCGTTCGCCGCCCAGGTGATCCCGTCGTACCAGCAGCTTGGGATCCCGATCGAGAAGCTCAACGTGATGGGCGGAGCGATCGCGGTGGGGCACCCGTACGGGATGACCGGCGCCAGGATCACCGGCACTCTGATCAACGCGCTGCAGTGGCACGACAAGACGATCGGCCTGGAGACGATGTGTGTCGGCGGTGGTCAGGGCATGGCGATGATCATCGAACGCCTGACCTGACCGGCCGCGCCGGGCGCGGTGCGGTGCGGTGCGGTGCGGGTCATCCGTCCCGCGATTCCCGGTGCACCAGGGCCGGGTTGCCGGTGAACGCTTCCCGGGTGCGAGCCACCCAGCCACGGGCAACGGTCATGGTCTGCTGTTTCGGCGAGGCTCGCAGCAGGTCGCGGGTCACCACCACGAGCTGATCGGGCAGTGCCAGGTCGTTCTCCAGCCGGGGTACGGTACGCCGGGGCTGCCCCTCGGCGTCCGCCGCCAGGTCGGCGATCCGCTGTACCAGATCGTGTACCAGATCCGCCCGGGTGCGTCCGAAGACGCCGGACGCCGCCCTCCACCGGGGCGGCGTCCAGTACATCACCTGACCGATCAGCCGGTCGACGGCGGTGCGCAACTCGTCGGCACCGTCGGCCATCCGCTCACTCACGCAGCAGGCTGAGCAGGCGCAGCAGCTGGAGGTACATGAAGATCAGGCCGACCAGGATCCCGAACGACGCGTACCAGGCGAACTTGCGGGGCGCTCCCAGCCGTACCCCTTCCTCGACCAGCTTGAAGTCGAGCAGGAAGCTCAGCGCACCCCACACCGTGATGCCCAGCGTGAGCAGGATCGGCAGCATCTCGACCTTGCCGTCCGTCGGGTCGCCGAAGATACCGAGGTCGGTACCGAACAGTCCGAGCACCAGGTTCAACAGGAACAGGCCCATGATCCCGAACCCGATCCCGATCATCACCTTGGTGAAGCCGGATGTCACCCGGATCACTCGCGACTTGTAGACCAGCGCCATGCCGGCGAACACCGCGAAGGTCCCGACAGCGGCCTGCAACACGATCCCGCTGAACAGTGTCTCGTAGAACTTGCTGACCACGCCGACGAACACGCCCTCGACCACCGCGTAGGCACCGATCAGGTACGGGTTCGTGATCCGCATGAACGAGATCGCGAGCACCAGGACCAGTCCGACGATCATGGAACCGAACAGTGCGACCCCGAGGGTCGCGGGCGGCAGTAACAGCCACGACACCGCGCCGACCACGCCGGTCAGGGTGAGCAGGCCGACGGTCCGGACCACCACGTCGTCGATCGTCATCGCACCGCCGACCTGCGGTGGCGCTACCGACGGATACGCTCCGGACATCGAGTAGTCGTACCCTTGCTGGCCCGGCGGACCGTACGGCGCCGGGGCCGTCCGTTGCTGGGCCGCGGTCTGGGTCAAGCCGCCGAGCACGAAATTCGAGCTCTTCAACGCTGCCTCCTCGGCCATCGTTTCTCACGGCGTGCGGTACACGCCGCACGTCCAGGGTAGCTGGGCAGGTCCACCCCGCAGCATGGTGATCGACACCCGGCCCTGGGGTCGCCCGCTGTGCGCGCCGTACGGCGCGTCGATGCCCTTGTGCCCGGGGCGGGGCTCGAACCCGCATGCCTCTCGGCAGCCGCTTTTAAGGCGGCCGTGTATGCCTGTTCCACCACCCGGGCGACAGGTCGGGGGCACCACGCCCGCCTACACGTTAGCCGGAGGACGTCCCGGTTGACGCATACACAGCGTTATCAATTTCGCCGCCGCCCAGCGCTCTGACGAGCCGTCACCGGGCGGCTCCGGTGCGCCGATCATGGACCTGGCCAGCACTGCCGGCCGATCCCGTTATCTGACCACTGTGGACAGATAACGCAACCCCCCGGCTGGTCGCCACGCACGGAGCCCTTCACCAGTGAGACGTCCCTTCACCGTCGCTTCGCTGGCACCGCGTACTCGGAGAAAGACTCACGCGGCTCGTGCAACTGTCCCATGGAGACCGCCTCCCGCCTCAGGAACAGGGCCAGAGTCCAGTCCGCCAGGACCCGGATCTTCCGGTTCAGGGTGGGTATCCGGGTCATGTGGTACGTGCGGTGCAAAAACCACGCCGGAAAGCCCCGCAGCTTGACCCCGTACACCTGAGCCACCCCCTGGTACAGGCCCAGACTCGCGACGCTGCCGGCGTGCTTGTGCCGGTACGGCACCGGCTGGCGGCCCTTCAGCACCGCGACGATGTTGTCGGCGAGCCGGCGGGCCTGCCGGACCGCGTGCTGGGCGCTCGGCGAGCACAGCGCGCCGGGCTGGTCCGAGGCGAGATCCGGGACCGCGGCGCAGTCCCCGGCACTCCACGCGCCCGGGACCACGTCACCGGCCACGTCCACCACCTGCAGCGTCGCCCGGCAGGTGACCCTGCCCCGCTCGTCCCGAGGCAGGTCGGTGGCCTCCAGCATCGGGTGCGGCTTGACGCCAGCGGTCCACACCACGGTGTCCGCGTCGAACTCCGCACCGTCCGAGAGCACCACGTGACCGTCCACGCAGGACTCCAGGCGGGTGTTCAACCGGATGTCGAACCCGCGCTCCAGCAGTTGCCGTACGGCGTACGCGCCCATGTCCGGGTCCACCTCGGGCAGGATCCGCTGGGTCGCCTCCACCAGCACCCAGCGCATCTCGTCGGGGCCGGGCACCGGGTAGTAGGCGATGGCGTCCCGGGCCATGTCCTCCAACTCGGCGATCGCCTCGATGCCGGCATACCCGCCGCCGACCAGGACGAACGTCAGCGCACGGGCGCGGGTCGCCGGATCCGTCGTGGTGGCCGCCACGTCGAGGCGGGACAACACGTGGTTACGCAACCAGATCGCCTCGCCGATGGTCTTGAACCCGACCGCGTACTCCTTCAGACCCGGGATCGGCAGGGTCCGGGACACCGATCCCGGAGCGACCACGATCTCGTCGTACCGCAGCTCCCGGTCCGGTCCGGTGATCGGCCGTACCGTTGCGGTACGCCGGGCGTGGTCGACCCGCACCACCCGGCCGGACAGCACCTCGACACCTTTCAGCACCCGGCGAAGCGGTGCCACGCAGTGCCGTGGCTCGATCGAGCCGGCCGCCGCCTCCGGCAGGAACGGCTGGTACGTCATGTGCGGCTGCGGGTCGACCACCACGATCTCGGCATGCCGCGCGGTGAGTTTCCGGGCCAGCCGCAAGGCCACGTACAGCCCGACGTGACCCGCGCCGACCAGGAGAATCCGCTTCGGTCTCACCCGGCCACGCTAGCTCCGGTGTCCCCCGCGGGCCAGCCGCACCAGGCCGAGGCCGGCGAGCACCAGGGCGGCCAGCCCCGCGACCGGTACGGCCACCTGGCCGGACCGTCCCAACAGCGCCGGCAGATTCAGCACCAGCAGCCCCACCGGCACCGACACCGCCACCACGACCGCGTTACGAAGCGCCCAGTCGAGCAACACCCGGGGGGCCACCACCGCGTCCGCCGGCATCCCGGCGGCCAGCGCACACGCACTGTGGTGCAGGTACGTCGCCACGGCGAGACCCAGGATCCGGGCCGGGGTGATCTCGTACAGCTGCACGGTGGTGGTGACCAGCCACGCGCCAACCGCCAGGTACTCCAACACCGACACCCACTGGCTCCCCGGGGCGACAGCTGTCACCGCCGCCAGCACCAGCATGGCGAGCCCGATCTGAGGGTTGAGCAGCTCCGACGGTACGGACAGCAGCAACGCCGCCTGCCCGGCACCAAAGGCCACTCCCCGTACCATCAGCGGCCCGACCGCGATCCAGGCCAGCAGCCGATTCACAGCACCCGTCGGCACCGGAACGGACCGCGTCCTCACCGTGACACCGGCCTTGACGTCAGCGCCATCCGGGACACGTCCCGCAACACCTCGTCCAGGCTGCCGGAACCACGCCAGGCCACCACGGGAACGCCGTGCTCGCGCAACTCGTCGATGGTGTTCTGGCGTTCCAGCAGCCACAGCCGGGTAGCCGGCTCCCGCCACACGCTCTTGATCGCCGGTCGGGCACGCGGCGGCAGGGTGTCCACCGCGATCAGGAACCGACCCGCCCATGCCATCCTGGCCAGCAGTTCCGCGCTGCGTTCGTCGAGCAGCGGAGTGAACGCCACGATCAGCGCGTTCGGCGGCAACTGGTGCGGCCGGGCGAGCCAGTCCTGCGGCTCCAGCGCCCCGGGCACCACCCGGGTGTCCAACAACCAGTCCCGGATCACCTGGTAGTGCAACCGGCCCCCGGCCGCCCGCAACTGCCGGTGGCGGGGCCCGAACTCCAGCAGCGAAACCCGGTCCCCCCGGTGCAGGTAGTGTTCGGCCACGCTGGCCGCGCCGCGCACCGTCACGTCCAGCACGCTCGCCGCGCCGTTGACGCCGCCGGAGACCCCGGCCTCGTGCAGCGTGTCGAGCAGCAGCACCACCTCGGCGTCCCGGTCCGAAAGGGTCGCCACCACGTGCAGTTCCCGGGTACGCAGCGACACCCGCCAGTCGATCCGGCGCAGCCGGTCGCCGGGTACGAACCGTCGTACCCCCACCAACTCGCCGCCCTCCCCCGGGCGGCGGGAGCGGTGCGTGCCGGCGAGCTCGGCGGCTCGGGGCATCGCGTCGTCCGCCTCGAAATGCTCGTTCACCGGATGCACCCTGACCTCCAGCGGCTGCGGCGGCTCCGGTCGGTTCACCAGCAGCCCATCGCAGGCGGCGGCCACGACCTCGACCGAGCCGAACCGGTGACGTCCCCACCGCCGCGCCTGAAGCCGCACCGCCACGTCGATGGCCCGCTCCGCCGGCAGAGCGGTGACGATCGGTCGGAACTCCTCAGTGGTCGCCAGCCAGCCGCCGACCCGGACGTCGACCGAGACCGGCACGAACCGGACCCGACCAGGATTGGCGACGCTGACCGTCGCGTCGAACTGCTGCCCCTCGCCGACCTGCGTGTCCGCCACATCGACGGTGACCTCGGCGGACACCTCCGGGGTACGACGAAGCGCCCAGAGCGTTCCGGTCAGCAGAGGAACCGCGAGCACCACGAGGTCGGTGCGCCCCAGCGCGACCGCGGCGATCAGCAACAGGCACACCAGCCCCACGACACGGCGCAACGCCCGGGTGGGCCGCCAGCCGGGCATCGCCTCTCAGCCCCGGCTGGCGGTGTAGCTGGGCAGCGCGGCACTCGCCGGGGCGGGCGTGTTGGCGAGCAGGTCCCGGATGATTCCCGCCGGGTCCACCCGCCGCAGCCACAGCTCCGGGCGCAGCGACACCCGGTGCGCCAGCGCCGGCACCGCGACCGCCTTGACGTCCTCCGGCACCACGAAATCCCGGCCCGCGATCACCGCGTACGCCCGGGCCAGCAGCAGCACCGCCAACGAGCCGCGCGGCGACGCGCCGACCAGCAGTTGCGAATGTTCCCGAGTGCCCGCGACCAGGTCCACCACGTACCGCCCGATCGAGTCCTCCACGACGACGTCCTCAAGGGACTGTTGCATCGCCAACAGGGTCTGCCGGTCCACCACTGGATCCAGGTATGCCTCCTCGCGGCGGCGGGCCATCCGCCGTCGCAGCACCTCCCACTCCTCCTCCCGGTCCGGGTACCCGAACGAGACCCGCAGCAGGAACCGGTCCAACTGCGCCTCCGGCAACGGGTACGTGCCCTCGTACTCGATCGGGTTGGCGGTGGCGAGCACGCAGAACGGCGCTTCCAGGCGGTACGTGGTGCCTTCCACGCTGACCTGCTTCTCCTGCATCGCCTCCAGCAGCGCCGCCTGGGTCTTCGGCGGGGTGCGGTTGATCTCGTCGGCCAGCAGCACGTTGGTGAACACCGGTCCGGGCCGGAACGCGAAGTCGTGGTTGCGCTGGTCGTACAGGAACGAGCCGGTGACATCGGCGGGCAGCAGATCGGGGGTGAACTGCAGCCGGCGGAACTCGATCCCCAGCACCTGGGCGAGTGAGCGGGCGGTCAACGTCTTCCCCAGGCCCGGCAGGTCCTCCAGCAGAACGTGGCCACCTGCCAGGATGCCCGCCAGCACCATCGCCAACGGTTCCCGCTTACCGACCACCACCGTGCCGACGGCGTCCAGCACTCGGTGGGACAGCTCGCCGACCTGATGCGCGGAGAGCAAGCCCTCCCCGAGGCCGGGGCGCACCATGCCGGGCTCCGCACTGTGTGTCAAGGCCCCTCCCGTAATCTCGTCCAACCACTGGCAACGTCTCAGAGCCGCTCGATCTGTCGCACCAGACGGGTCAACCGCGCCGGACGCGGCATCCGCCTGGGCGGACTGGTGACGAACCGCCACAGCTCGTCCGGCACGAGTGCCCGCGCCCGTCCTGGGTCGCTTCGCCGGTCGACGCCGTGCCGCAACCACAGTCGCTCGTCAACCACCCCGACGATCATCGGGTGCGCCGCCCGGCGAAAACCCGCCCGGTCCGGCTCGGACAGTCGACTGACCCAACGCCAGATCCCACCGTATGCGGCATCTCGTGGCGGCTCGTCGTCCACATCGTCCGGTGTCGGCTCTGGTGTCACCCGCTGGCCGTGCGCCCGGACGGTGATCCGGCGCGCCAACAGGCCGGCGGCGGGCACGGCGAGTAGCAGCGGGTACGGCACCCGGTAGCCCGCCAGCAGCAGAAGCTGGTACGCCGCGAACCCGGCCACGGCCGAGGCGGCAAGGATCCTGACCAGGATCCGAGCGCTGATCTCCGCCGGATCCGGGCGTTCCCGATGTTCCGGCGCGGCGTGCAGCAGGTCATCCAGGCTCATCGGTCACCAGCCCCGGCCGGCTGCCGCCGACGTGTCCCGGCCAACTCGGCGTCCAACTGGCGCAACGCGTCCCGCGCCTCATCCCGCATCGTCTCGCCGACCTCCCCGGGGGCGTATCTGGCCTGCCGGTAGACGCGTGCCAGGCGGTCCAACACCGGCTCGCTGACATCATGCTCGGCGAGCGTCCTGGCGACCAGGTCGGCGGGGACGTCGGACGGCTGCCTCGGGGTGCCGACGGCGGCAGCCGCTCGCTCCAGCCGCAACCAGCAGGCGATCACCGCGGCACGCGGGTCGGCCCCGTCGAGGTTCAACTCCTCCAGCCCGGCCGCGACAGCGGCCCGGACCGGCTCGATGGCGGCTTCGGACCCACTGCCGTTCGGATCCGCGGATCCGGTACGCCGTACCGTCACCCGGTCCTGGACCACCTGCCACAGCAGTACCAGCAGCACCCCGAGCAACGCCAGGAACAGCACGATGGCCACCGCCACGGTGACGTACCGTGAGATCCCGCCCCCGGCTCCACCCTCGGGTTCGGCCACCGCGGTAGGGCGTTGCGAGTTCGGCCGACTTGGCGGCGACGCACTGCCGATTTCCTCATCCACCTCAATCGACGGCGGCGGAACCCGCGCGATTTTCGGGTCGGTCACCGCGGCGATCCCGGCCACGACACCGAACAGCAGCACCACCAACACCAGGTGCAGGCTCCGAAACCGCAGCCAGTTCATGACCCTCAGTGTCCTCCACGGCCGGTCACGCCTGCCATCCGGCGCACCGCGACCCGCACGGGTTTGTCCCGTTCCGCCAGCGCGGCGGCTAAGTTGCCTCCTCCAGGCCGGCCAGTCGCTTCGCCCGCACCAGCACGGCATCGAGCATGTCGGGGGTGAGCCTTCCGGTGAAGGTGTTCTGCTGGCTGACGTGGTAGCAGCCGAGGAGCGCGGGTCCGGAATCGGGGTGGTACTCCGCACCGTGGCCGAACCGCGGCCTGGGCCGGACCCCGGCCACCCCGATCGCGTCGGCCACCGGCCAGAACGCGTTCCAGGCGAACGCTCCCAACGCGACCACGACCCTCAGATGTGGCCGCAACAGCTCGAACTCCCGCCGCAGCCAGCCCGAGCAGGTCTGCCGCTCGGCAGGCGTCGGCTTGTTGGCCGGCGGCGCGCAGCGTACCGCCGCCACGATCCGGGTCTGGTGCAACTCGAGTCCGTCGTCGGCGTTCACACTGTGTGGCTGGTTCGCCAGACCGGCCCGGTACAGCGCGGCGTAGAGCACGTCGCCGGAGCGGTCACCGGTGAAGACCCGGCCGGTACGGTTCCCGCCGTGCGCCGCGGGGGCCAACCCGAGCACCCCGATCCGGGCGTCCGGCGGGCCGAACCCGGAGACCGGGCGACCCCAGTACTCCTGGTCGGCGAAGGCGGCGCGCCTGGCAGCGGCAACCCCTTCCCGCCACGTCACCAACCGGGGACAGGCGCGGCACACCGTGCTGCGTCCGTCCAGTTCCCGCAGGCCGCCGCTGGCGGCGGCGAGCCCGGTCACATCCTGCGGTGTGACGGCGACAGGCGTGGCGGGCGAGGCCGGATCGTGCGGCCAGACGCCAGGTGCCACGCAACTGCGGTCAGTGATGGTCACCCGGCGATTGTGCCAGCCTGGTCCGGAGTGGCCACCCGGGCGTGGCCTCAGCCGAGATGGTCGCGGAACAGCTCCAGGCTGCGCGCCCAGGCCAGTGCGGAGGCTTCGCTGTCGAACGTTTCGGGCCGGTCGTCGTTGAAGAACGCGTGCCGGGTGCCGGGGTAGTCGTACACGGCGCAGTGACCACCGGCCCGCTCGATCACGGTACGGGCTTGCTGGATCCCCGGCGCCACCGACGTACCGTCCTCCTCGGAACAGTGGACCACCGCCCACTTGTCCCGGTAGTCCGACCACTTCGGGGACATCCGTTCCCACGGGACGGCCGGATAGAACGCGACCGTCGCGGTGATGTGCCCGGACAGCGTGGCCGACCACAGCGCCAGGCTGCCACCCATGCAAAAGCCCAGCGCTGCGACCCGCTCTGTGCAGTCGTCCCGGCTCACCAGGTACGCGGCGGCACCCGCGATGTCCCGGGCCGCCTGGTCCATGGCCAGGCCCATCAGCAGCTTTCCGGCCTCGTCCGGCTCCGAGGCGCTCACTCCGTGGTAGAGGTCCGGTGCCAACGCCACGAATCCCTCGGACGCCATCCGGTCGGCTACTGACCTGATATGCGACACCAGGCCCCACCATTCCTGGATCACGATCACGGGAGTCCACGGGGCCGAGTGGGTCGACGGCACGGACAGGTAACCCTCGCTGGTTCCGCCGTTGCTCGGGAAGCTGACCATCTGCCCCATGCCGGATCCTCCTCGCTCATGGTCTCGGCGTACCTACTGTCGGGTACGCCGTAGCCAACCACAGATCGGGTTCTGTGTCGCCGCACCGTGACCAAGCCGGTTCCCGCATCATTGAGCGCGATGCCCGCGACTCGTTCTCTCCGTCACCCGGCCCGGCTGCTGCCGCTGGCCGTACTGGCGATCATCATGCTCGGGACCGGGCTGCTGATGCTCCCCGCGGCACGGCCGGGTGACGCCGGGGCTCCGCTCCTGACAGCGCTTTTCACGGCCACGTCGGCAACCTGCATCACCGGGCTGACCGTGGTGGACACCGCGACCTACTGGTCGCCGTTCGGTAAGGCGGTGATACTGGCGCTGTTTCAGGTCGGCGGGTTCGGGATCATGAGCCTTGCAACCCTGATCGGACTGTTCGTCACCAGACGCCTCGGCCTGTCCACCAGGCTGCTCGCCCAGGCTGAGACCAAGGTCCTGGAACTGGGTGAGGTACGTCGGATCCTGATTCGGGTGGCCGTCATCATGGTCAGCTTCGAACTGGCCCTCGCCGTGGTCCTGGCCGCGAGGTTCGCGCTGGGATACGACTACCCACCGGGCAAGGCGGTCTGGCACGGCACGTTCCACGCGGTCTCCGCGTTCAACAACGCCGGCTTCTCGCTCTACCCGGACAGTCTCATGCGGTTCGTCAACGACGTGTGGATCTGCCTGGCCGTCGGGTTCGGGGTGATCGCGGGCGGGCTGGGGTTTCCGGTGCTGCTGGAACTGATCCGGCAGCGGGGCAGAGTCGCGCGATGGTCGATGCACACCAAACTGATCGTCTTCGGCACCGCCGTTCTGCTGGTGGCCGGGACCTCACTGGTGCTCGGCCTGGAGTGGTCCAACCCGCGGACCCTGGGCCCACTGTCGGTGCCGGACAAGCTGCTCGCCGGCTTCTTCCAGGGCATGACGCCGAGGTCCGCCGGATTCCACACCGTGGACTACGCCGGGATGACCGTGGAAACCTGGGCGGTGACCACGGCCCTGATGTTCATCGGCGGCGGCAGTGCGAGCACCGCCGGCGGTATCAAGGTGACAACGTTCTTCCTGCTGGGATTCGTGATCCTGGCGGAGGTCCGCGGAGACCAGGACGTGGCGGTGTTCGACCGCCGGGCCCCGGCACCGGCGCAACGGCAGGCACTGTCGATCGCGCTGCTTGGCGTCGGCGTCATTGGCTTCGGCACTCTGCTGATGCTCTCGCTCACCGGACAACCGCTGGACCGGGCACTGTTCGAGGTGACATCCGCAGCCACCACGACCGGCCTTTCCACAGGCATCACCCCCGAGCTGCCAGCGGCCGGGCGAGTGCTTCTGATCATCCTGATGTTCGTGGGCCGGGTGGGACCAGCCGTCGCCGCGGCGGCGCTCGCGCTACGTTCTAGACGTCTGCTTTACCGACTCCCGGAAGGGCGGCCGATCATTGGCTGACAGGGGCGTTGCGCGCGGCGAGGCTGTCGCCGTGTTGGGACTTGGACGATTCGGCGGTCAGGTCGCCGCCTCCCTGGAACGGCTGGGACACGAGGTGCTCGCCATCGACCTGGATTCGGCTCTGGTGCAGAAATGGGCAGATCGCCTCACCTATGTGGTGGAGGCTGACGCTACGGACGAGGACGCGTTGCGCCAGCTCGGAATCGCTGACTTCCCCCGCGCCGTGGTCGGCATCGGCACTGGAATGGAGGCCAGTGTGCTGACTGTGATCAACCTGGTCGACCTGGCCGTCAAGGAGATCTGGGCGAAGGCGATCACCGCCAAGCATGGCCGGATCCTGCAGCGGATCGGGGCGCATCACGTGGTCTACCCGGAGGCCGCGATGGGTGAACGGGTCGCGCACCTGGTCACCGGAAAGATGATCGACTTCATCGAGTTCGATGACGGGTACGCCATCGTGAAGACCCGGGCACCTCGGGACGCCGCCGGCCGCAGCCTCGCGGAGTCCGCACTGCGCAGCAGGTACGGCGTGACCGTGGTCGGGGTGAAGCGGCCCGGCCAGGACTTCACGTACGCCCTCCCAGAGACCATGGTGGAAGCCGGTGACCTGCTGATCGTGTCCGGACCGACCAAGCAGGTGGAACGGTTCGCCGCCGTGACATGAGAACCTGAATGGGCGCTGTCGAGAGGACGGGTTGAGCCGTGCCGCCCCGACAGGAAAGAGAAAATGACCACCACGTCCGAACTCGCGATTCCCCCGCGCGTGGACAGCCCCGGAAGTCAGCAGCCCCCCGAGGGCAAATTGGGGTGCTGGCTTCTCGAACATCGGGTGCAGACCCCGGCGGGTCCGGAAGCCGACGAGGAGCACGCGACACCGCAGTCCTGGTGGAAGGTGATGTGCCTGACGGGGGTGGACTATTTCTCCACCTTGGCATATCTCCCCGGCATCGCGATTCTGGCCACCGGTGCCCTGTCGCCCCTGGCGACGCTGCTGATCGTGGCACTGACTCTGCTGGGAGTGCTCCCGATGTACCGGCGGGTGGCCAAGGAGAGTCCGCACGGGCAGGGGTCGGTCGCGATGCTGGAGGACCTGCTCCCGTTCTGGCGCGGGAAGCTGTTCGTGCTCGCCCTGCTCGGATTCGTCGCCACCTCGTGGATCATCACGATCACGCTCTCGGCCGCGGACGCTTCGGTCCACATTCTGGAGAACCCGTACCTGCCGGGCCTCCTGCACGGACACCAGGTAGCGATCACCGTGGTGTTGTTGATCGTGCTTGGTGGGGTGTTCCTCCTGGGCTTCACTGAAGCGGTCGGGATCGCGATCCCGGTGGTGGCGCTGTTCCTCGGACTCAACGCCGCCGTGGTGATTGCCGGGCTGACCGAGACACTCTCCACTCCGCACCCAGAGTTGTCCGGATGGCTCGATACGTTGACCTCGGGCGGCGGTGGTTTCACGGGTGTGGTGTGGCCCGCGATCCTCGCGTTTCCGCTGCTGGTTCTGGGCCTGTCGGGTTTCGAGACCGGAGTCAGCATGATGCCGTTGGTGGCCGCGCAGGGCCCCACCGCGTCGCAACGGCTTCGTTCCCGGATCCGCAACACCCGCAGGTTGCTCACCGGCGCGGCGGTCATCATGTCGATGTACCTGATCGGCACCAGTTTCGTGACCACCGTCCTGATCCCGGCGGAGGCGTTCGCCGAAGGTGGCGAGGCAAACGGACGTGCCCTTGCCTATCTGGCCCACAAACATTTCGGTGAGGACTTCGGCACCGCCTACGACATCAGCACCATCCTCATCCTGTGGTTCGCCGGTGCCTCGGCGATGGCGGGTCTGATCAACATCGTTCCCCGGTACCTGCCCTCGTACGGGATGGCACCGGAGTGGGGCCGCGCGGTCCGCCCGGTGGTTATCGTCTACACCGTGCTCAGCGTCGCCATCACGATCGGGTTCGACGCCGACGTGAACGCACAGGCCGGCGCGTACGCCACCGGGATCCTCGCGATGATGGTGTCAGCCGCCGTGGCGGTCACCATCTCGGCGGCACGCCGCCGGGAGCGCCTCGCCACCGTCGGCTTCACCTTGTTGACGCTGGTGCTGCTGTACGCGGTCATCGACAACATCATCGAGAAGCCCGACGGCATTGCGATTTCCGCGCTGTTCATCGCGGGCATCATCGCAGTCTCGCTGGTCTCGCGGGTGTCCCGTACCACCGAGTTACGCGCCGACCGGATCGAGTTCGACGAAACGGCACGCCGCCTCATCACGGAGTCGCTGAACCACGACCACGCGCTGAACCTGATCGCGAACCGACGACAGACCGGGGATGCAGCGGAATACGCCGAAAAGGAGAACTCCCAGCGGGAGCTGAACCCGGTTCCCGGTCTCGCAGATGTCATCTTCCTGGAGATCGACGTGATCGACCCATCAGCCTTCAGCGACGTACTACGGATCCGAGGCGTCGAAGTGGACGGACACCGGATCCTGCGGGCAGAGAGCCCCGCCGCGCCCAACGCCATCGCCGCGATCCTGCTCGCGCTTCGCGACGCCACCGGAGTACGCCCTCACGCTCACTTCGAGTGGGCCGAGGGTGACCCGCTCATGCACCTGTTCCGTTATCTCATCCTCGGCCGCGGCGACACCGCCCCGGTAGTCCGGGAGATCATCCGCAAGAGCGAGAGGAACCCCGAACGCCGCCCAAGAATCCACGTCGGATAGCCACGGTCAAGGCATGAAGCGGTAGCCGATGCCAGGCTCGGTGACCAGGTGTCGGGGTCGGGCCGGGTCACGCTCCAGCTTGCGGCGGAGGTTGGCCAGGTGCACCCGCAAGTAGTTCGTCTCGGTTTCATATGCGGGGCCCCAGACCTCCCGCAGCAGGTTCCTGTGCGGAACCAGCCGGTCGGGCTGTCGTACGAGCACCTCCAACAGTTGCCACTCGGTCGGGGTGAGCCGGACCGTCCCGGCCGGTGTGGTCACCCGTTTCGCGGCCAGGTCGACCGTAAACGCGTCCGTGGTCACCACCGGTCTGTCCGGTGCGGGGGCACTCCGCCGCAACGCGGCCCGCATCCGGGCGAGCAGTTCGTCCATACCGAACGGCTTGGTGACGTAGTCGTCCGCGCCGGCATCCAACGCGTCCACTTTGTCCGCCTCGGTGTGCCGGGCCGACAGCACGATGATCGGCGCGCTGGACCAGCCACGCAGACCCTCCACAACCGTCACGCCGTGCATATCGGGCAGACCCAGATCGAGGACCACCAGTTCCGGCGGGTGGCGACTGGCAACCGCGAGTGCGGTGGCGCCGTCGGCCGCGGTAACGACCCGGTAGCCGCGAGCGGACAGGTTGATCCGGAACGCCCGCAGCAACTGCCGGTCGTCGTCAACGACGAGCACATCGGTCACGGCGCGGCCACCGGAAGCTCGACGGTCATGGTGAGCCCTCCGTTCGGGGTTTCGGACGGCGAGAGGCTGCCCCCCATCGCTGTGGTGAAGCCACGGGCGATCGCAAGACCCAGACCGAGTCCGGCCGTCGTGGTACGGTCGTGCAGCCGCTGGAACGGCTCGAAGATCCGCTCCCGGTCGGCTGGCGGTACCCCTGAGCCATGATCGATCACGTCGAGAAACACCCGATCGTCCTCAGTCCGGCCACGCACCTCGACCGGGCACCCGAACGGGCTCGCCGCCTCAGCGTTGGCAAGCAGGTTGGCGACAACCCGTTCCAGTAGACCTGGATCGGCGTACCCGAGGGGCAGGTCGTCCGGTACGTCCACGGTGGCGTCGTGAATCCGGATGTGTAACAGCGCCTCGGCGACCACTCCGTCCAACGCCACCGGACGGGAGTGCACGCTCAACACTCCGGCCTGCAGCCGGCTCATCGACAGCAGGTTCTCCACCAGCGCGTCCAGCCGGTCGGTGGCCTCCTCCACCCCGGCCAACAGCTCCGCCCGGTCCTCAGGGGGCAGAATCAGCTCGGGTTGACGCAGCGTGCCGACCGCCGCCTTGATCCCCGCGAGCGGGGTACGCAGGTCGTGTCCCACTGCCGCGAGCAGTGAGGCCCGTACCCGGTCGATCTCGGCAAGGTCGCGGGCGTGTGCCGCTTCGTCGGCGAGCCGTTGGGCTTCCAGCGTGCGGGCGGCCGCGGTGGCCATCCGTGCCAGGGTGCGGCGGTCCTCCGCGAAGACTCGGTCGCCCCATGCGGCCAGACGCAACCCGTCGCCGGCACGGGCGGACATCACTGGTTCTGCCTCCGGTGCCGCGCCGACCGCAGCGACGACGCGCTCCGCGGCGCCTTCCCGTTCCAGCAGCGCGACGGCGTTCATGCCGAAGGTGGCACGCACCTGACTCAGCAGGCGGGTCAACGACTGCTCAGCGACGGGTTCGGCGGTGGCATTCGCGAGCAGCGCGGCCTCGACTTCCCGGCGTGTGGCAGTGGCGCGCTGCCGGGCGGCGACGTCAACGGCGACACTGACCGCACCGGCTACAAGGACGTACACCACCAGCACGATGACGTGGTTGCCGCTTTCCACCACGAAGGTGTGATACGGCGGCACGAAAAAAAAGTTCACCGCGAGGTCCGCCGTCATCACGGCACCCAGTGCCGGCCACATCCCACCGACCACCGCCGCAGCCACCACCGGAACCAGGAACAGCAGCACCACACTGGCCAGGGATACGGAGTCGCGGGTGCCGACCAGCAGTCCAGTGAGCAGCGCGACGCCCGCTACCGCGATGGCGACACCAGCCCAGATCCGCCCTTTGCTCACTCTCCAGTTATACGGCCCGCTTCGGCCGCCTCCGTCGCAACCGGCTGCGCCGCTGTCGCCGCGGGCCGCGCCCGGTACTCCGCGGCCCGACTGGACGCGAGCTGCCAGGGAACGTTGGTCACCATGACGCCGCGCTCGAACAGCAGCCGGGCCTTGAGCCGCAGGGCGGACTGGTTGTGCAGCAACTGCTCCCACCAGC
This sequence comes from Micromonosporaceae bacterium, assembly GCA_036375165.1. Lineage (GTDB taxonomy): Bacteria > Actinomycetota > Actinomycetes > Mycobacteriales > Micromonosporaceae > WHSM01. The sequence goes on from DASUSI010000155.1 coordinate 116,120, forward strand.
GGCCCACCACGTACTCAGGGATGTAGACCACTACGAGATCCCGAGGGCTGGCACGGCGTACCGAGGCGATGTATTCCAACACCGGTGCCGTCACGTCCCGGTACGGGGACTCCAAAACGGTCAACGACACCGGGATGCCGCGCTCCGCCCATTCAGCCTGCAGTCCCGGCACCTCCTCCGGGCTGGTCGCGACGGTGAGCGCGGTGAGGGTGTCCGGGCGGGTGGCGCGGGCATACGCCAGGGCCCGCAGCGTCGGTTTGTGCAATTTGGACACCAACACCACGGTGTGCACCCGGGACGGCAGCAGTACCCCGCCGGGTTCCGGCTCGAGTTCTTCGGCGACGCGGCGGTAATGCCGACCGATCGCCTTCATCAGGAAGAACACCAGAGGCATCGCGATCACCACGAGGTACGCGCCGTTCAGAAACTTGGTGACCAGCACGATGACCAGCACCACGCCCGTGACACCGGCTCCCACGGCGTTGACCACCCGATTTCCATGCAGGCCACGCCTCGCCCTCGGATCCTGCTCGACGTGCAGCACCCGGGTCCAGTGCACCACCATGCCGGCCTGACTCAGAGTGAACGAGACAAACACACCGATGATGTAGAGCTGGATCAGGCGACTGGTCGACGCGTCGAAGGCCCAGATCAGCCCACCCGCGAGCAGGGCCAGAATCACGATGCCGTTACTGAACGCCAGGCGGTCGCCGCGGCGGCCGAACTGCCTCGGCAGGTAGCCGTCGTTGCCGAGGATCGAGGCCAGGATCGGGAAGCCGTTGAACGCCGTGTTCGCGGCGAGAATCAGAATGGCCGCGGTGAAACCCTGCACCAGGAAGAAAAAGCCCCCGTCGTACCCGAAGACCGCACCGGCCACCTGCGCAATGGCGGTGCGCTGCTGGTAGCCGGCTGGCACGCCCACCAAATGCTCTGGGTGCTCGGCGAACCGGACCCGGGTAGCGATCGCCAGGATGGTGATTCCGGCAAACATCGCGATCGTGATCGCACCCATGACGGTGAGGGTGTCCGCGGCGTTGCGGTCCTTCGGCGGCTTGAAGTGGGGTACGCCGTTGCTCACCGCCTCAACACCGGTCAGCGCGGTACAGCCCTGCGCGAACGCCCGCAGTGCCAGGAACACCGTCAGTGCGCCCGCGGCCTGTACCTGGGGGGTGATCTCGAAACCGGCCGACTCAGCTGTAGGAGCGTCGCCGGCCGCGAACCGCACCGCACCCCACCCGATCATCACGAAAATCACGGCGATGAAACCGTACGTGGGGACCGCGAAGACGGTGCCGGACTCCTTCACACCGCGCAGGTTCATCACGGCGAGGACCACCACGAGCCCGAGTGAGATCACCACGGCGTACGGCTCGGTGGCGAGAAACGCGGACGTGATCGCGTCCACCCCGGCGGCCACCGACACCGCGACGGTCAGCACATAGTCCACCAGTAGTGCGCTGGCCGCTACGAGAGCGGCGTTGGTACCCAGATTGGCGCGGCTCACGGCATAGGCGCCACCCCCACTGGGGTATGCGTAGCACGTCTTGCGATACGAGATGACCACGATCGCCAGAAGCGCGATCACGGCTCCAGCGACCCAGGGAGTCAGGAAGAACAGTGCCAGCCCGCCTAGACTGAACGCCCGCAGGATCTCCTCCGTCGCGTAGGCGTTCGATGACAGAGGGTCCGAACAGAACACCGGAAGCGCGAGCTTTTTCGGTAGCAGTGTGTCGCCCAGCCGCTCACTGCGAAGTGGGCGCCCGACCAGCACGCGCTTGGTCCACCTGAACACACCTGAAGCGAACTCCCCGGCGGATCGGGCTGAGATAATCTTGACATTTTCTTAACGGGAACCCTGGCGTTCTTGACGCGGACTTAGCGGCGTATCGCACCTCCGGCTCTGCGCCGCCATCACCCTGCCGCAGGGTCAGCCTTCCGGGGCTCGAACACGTCGATCGGCTCCTCCTGGTCCAGAGTGCTGTAGCCGTCGCTGTGGGTACGGCGGCGTAAGACTCCGTTTCCCGTGTTTGTCCCGTCCGCACAAGGACCGAAAGCGCGAGGCACGAATCGGAGACGATCACAGCGGGTAGACGAGGCTGGCATTCTTCAGGCGAGGGAAAGCGCGATGCCGTCCAGGATGTCGTGCTCACTGGCGATCACGGAATCAGCCCCGACCCGTTCCATGACGATCCGCAGCACCAAGGCACCGGCACCGATCACGTCGGCTCTTCCCGGGTGCATCACCGGGATCGCGAGCCGCTGTTCCCGGGTGCTGGCGAGCAGGTCGGCGGTCACCCGGGCCACCGCCTGGTAGCCGACCCGGGCATGGTGGATGGCCTGCGGGTCGTACCGGGGAAGGTTCAGCGCGATGCCGGCAACGGTGGTGACCGAACCGGCCAGGCCGACCAGGGTGCGGGCCCGCCGCCCCGGCACCGTCTCCAGTGCCCGGTCGACGCCAGCGGTGATGTCCACTTCGGCGGCGACGACCTGGTCCGGGGTCGGCGGATCGTGCCGCAGGTGCCGCTCGGTCATCCGAACACACCCGATGTCCACACTCACCGCGGCCTCGGCGTCGGTGGCCCCCAGCACGAACTCAGTGGAGCCGCCACCGATGTCGACCACCAGGTACGGCGGCTCGGCGCGGTCGGGCAGCCCGCGAACCGCGCCGGTGAACGACAGGTGCGCCTCCTGCGCCCCGGTGATCACTTCGGGTTCGACGCCGAGTGTCCCGGTGACCATCTCCCGGAACTCCGCCGCGTTCGAGGCGTCCCGGGTGGCGCTGGTGGCGACCGTCCGGACCCGTTCGGCGTCCAACTCCCGGATCTGCGCGGCGTAGTCCGCCAGTGCTTTCCCGGTACGTGCCAGGGCGTCGGCCGCCAGCCGCCCGGTACGGTCCACGCCCTGGCCGAGCCGGACGATCTCCATCCGACGCACCACGTCGGTGAGTCGTCCCGCATCGAGGTCCGCGACCAGCAGTCGGACGGAGTTGGTGCCGCAGTCGATCGCCGCCACCCGGGTCATCCGTCGCCTTTCTCGCCGTCGGTAAGGGCCGGTTCGGACAGCGACACACACTGCCCGTCCCGCCACCAGTCACCGACCAGCTCCCGGGTCTCGTCGCCGAACGGATTGATCCCCGGCCCCACCGCGAGCGCGTGGGCCAGGTGCACGTGCAGGCACTTCACCCGATCCGGCATACCACCGGCGGACACTCCGGCGATCTCCGGCACGTCGGCGATCTCGGAACGCCGGGTCAGGTAGTCCTGGTGGGCCCTCCGGTACCGGGTCGCCAGTTCCGGGTCGCTGGTGAGCCGCTCGGTCATCGCCCGCATCAGGCCCGATGCCTCCAGCCGGCCGACCGCGCTCGCCGCTCGGGGGCAGGTCAGATAGAACAGGGTCGGAAACGGCGTGCCGTCCGGGAGCCGGGGCGCGGTCCGTACCACGTCGGGAAGCCCGCACGGGCAACGGTGCGTGACCGCCTCGATCCCCCGGGGCGGCCGGCCCAGTTGCGCCGCCACGACCTCCCGGTCCCACTCGTCAACCGTCACGAGTTCCACCCGCCGGGTCGGGGTGGTCCCGCCGGGTCGACACGGTTCACCGGCCCGCCCGGTCAGCGGCGGCAATGCTGCCCCACATCCGCTCGTGCCACGCGCCGCCCTTCCCGCCGTGCCGGGCGGCGGGGTCCTCGCTGGCCCGGTCAGGTCCAAGGTCCACCACCACGTACGGCACCTCGTCCGGGCGGATGTAGTACAGCCGGCTGCGCGCCTGGGCCCGGACGTATTCCGGGTCCTGCCACTTGTCCAGCTCCTCCTCCAGCGCCTCGATCCGCTTCACCTGGTCACGCTGCGACTCGGTGAGCCGCTCGATCTGGGCCCGCTGGGTGAGGTAGGTACGCACCGGGTAGGCGTACGCCAGCACCAGGGCGGAGAGCACCAGGGCGAGGATGGCGGCCCGGCCGGTGAACCGGCCCCGGGGCCGGGGCGCCCGGATCCGCTTCGCCGTGCCGTGGCTGACCCGGGTCCGCCGGGCCGCCGGCCGGTCGTCGGACCGGCCGTGGGAGCGTGTGGCGGCACCGGCCGGCCGCCGGGGCCGGGCTCGGCCGGGCCTTTGGCCGCTCGGGGTACGCCGTGGTGCCACCAGCCCTACTCCTCGACAGAGTCCTGATCGGCAACATATCGGGGAAACGCACCGATGCCCGCGTACCGCGCCGCGTCGCCGAGTTCCTCCTCGATCCGCAACAACTGGTTGTACTTGGCGACGCGTTCCGAACGCGCCGGAGCACCAGTCTTGATCTGCCCGCACCCGGTGGCGACCGCGAGGTCCGCGATCGTCGTGTCCTCGGTCTCACCGGAACGGTGGCTCATCATGCACCGGTAGCCGTTTCGATGCGCGAGATCCACGGCGTCGAGGGTCTCGGTGAGCGAACCGATCTGGTTGACCTTCACCAGCACGGCGTTGGCGACCACGCCGTTGATGCCGCGGGCGATCCGTTCCGGGTTGGTGACGAACAGGTCGTCGCCGACCAGTTGCACCCGGTCGCCCAGCTCACCGGTCAGAGCGGCCCAGCCGTCCCAGTCCTCCTCGCCCAGCGGGTCCTCGATGGACACGATCGGGTACGCGTCGAGCAGGTCGGCGTAGTAGCCGATCATCTCCTGGGCGTCCTTGCGCCGGCCCTCGAAGGTGTAGGAGCCGTTGTGGTGGAACTCGGTGGCGGCCACGTCCAGCGCGAGCACGATGTCGCTGCCGAGGTCGTATCCGGCTTGTGCGATCGCGGTCGCGATCAGGTCCAGGGCATCCGCGTTGGCACCGAGATTGGGTGCGAAACCACCCTCGTCGCCGAGACCGGTGGACAGTCCTTTGCTCTTCAGCACCTTCTTGAGGGCGTGGTAGGTCTCAGCGCCCCAGCGCAGCGCTTCGCCGAAGGTCGGTGCCCCGATCGGGGCGATCATGAACTCCTGGACGTCGATGTTGCTGTCGGCGTGCGCTCCGCCGTTCAGGATGTTCAGCATCGGGACCGGCAGCAGGTGGGCGTTGGGGCCGCCGAGGTAGCGGAACAGCGGAAGTTGCGCCGACTCGGCGGCGGCCTTGGCCACCGCGAGCGAGACCCCCAGGATGGCGTTCGCGCCGAGCTGGCTCTTGTCGGGGGTGCCGTCGAGGTCCAGCATGGCCTGGTCGATCGTGCGCTGCTCGCTGGCCTCCAGGTCGTGCAGCTTCTCGGCTAGGGCGGCGATGTTGCCGACCGCCGTCGCCACGCCCTTGCCGCCGTAGCGCCGCTCGTCGTCGTCCCGCAGCTCGAGCGCCTCGAACTGCCCGGTGGAGGCGCCGGAGGGGACCGCGGCCCGGCCCACCGTGCCGTCGCTGAGGACGACCTCCACCTCGACCGTCGGGTTGCCCCGCGAGTCCAGGATCTCCCTGCCGACGATGCCCTCGATGCTGGCCACGTGATCGCTCCTCCGCTTGATGCCCCATGTGGCGGCGGTACCCGGACGGCGCTGTCCCCCAACTGCCTCGTTCCGCGAGACTAGCGAGCAGCCTGCGGTCGCGGTCATTCGGCCACCCCCGGCGGACCAGCGGCCGGGACCCCTGGGACGCCGCTCTCCTCTCGACACCCGTCACACACCGGCATTCTGCTACCTGGCAGACAGGTTGTATTCATTCCGACCACCTCTGATCTAGACATGGCCTCATGCACAATGGCAAATACCCACCTCGCATCGCGAGGCATATGGGGGAGGGAGCGGTCGATGATTCAGAGGTCTCCCAGCGAACCGCGCGCCAGGACCTTCTACGCGACAGACGACGTGATCGTCACCGACACGTGGCTGGTGGTGGGCCGACGGCGGATGCTGATCCAACAGCTACGCAACCCGCAGGTCGCCCAGCCACGGCCAAGCCGGGTGCCGGCCGGACTGGCGGTGGCAGCGGCCTTGATTCCGGCGGTGGCGGCAGCCACGCGGGTCGGAACGCTGGCCGCATGGATCGCCGTCGTCCTTGGCACCGGACTGGTTCTGGGCGTCGCGGTGTGGTTGCGCGCCACGGAGGTGCCCCACCTCGTACTGCACGCGGACTACCAGGGGGTACCCGCCGCACCCGTGTTCTGGAGCCGGGACCCGCGGGTTTTCGGACAGGTCACCCGAGCGGTGCTGAGGGCCCGGGAATCGTCAGGTCAGCCCCGGAGATCCGGAGGTATTCCGGCGGGTCTGTCCCAGAATAGCCACCATTCCGGCCGTCAGGCCGTGTAGTGCGCTGGTCGCACCGAAGGTGTAGTGTTCCTGCACTGCCACGTGGCCGCCATACAGCGGATTGACGTGTGGAAACCTGAAACCTGGCGCATGGCTACCATGCAGATGGCTGTGCTGGAATACATGGATAGGTGCCGGACTGTGACGATGGCAACGGAGCAGAGTCCAGCGATCGGCCGGCGGCGGCTGCGCATCGAACTTCGGCGGGCACGCGAGGCGGCGAACCTGACACAGGACCAGGTGGTCCGGGAACTGGACTGGTCGCTGTCCAAACTGATCCGGATCGAGACCGGCGCGGTCGGAGTGTCCACCACGGACCTGCGGGCACTGCTCCAACTCTATGGAATCACCGACCCGGAACGGGTCCGGGAACTCACGGATATGGCTCGCGCGTCGAGGCGCAAGCCGGCGTGGTGGAGCGCCTACCGCGACCTGCTTTCAGAGGCGTACCGCAAGTACGCCGAACTGGAGGGAGCGGCCTCGGTCATTCAGGTCTTCAATCCGCTGCTGGTGTTCGGTCCACTGCAGACCCGCGAGTACGCCCACGCGATCGTCACGTCAGGCGGCCCCAGCGAACTCTCCGATGAGGACATCGAAAAGCTCGTCGAATTCCGGATGATCCGGCAACGGGAACTGTTCGGAAACCCCCAGTGCCAGGTGACGGTGCTGCTCGGTGAAGCGGCAGTGCGGCAGTTGGTCGGTGACCCACAGGCAATGCGGGAGCAGCTCGGGTTCCTCCGGGACAGCGACCAGGCGGGCCTCACCCTTCGCGTGGTGCCCTTCGGTTCCGGTGCGCATCCCGGGCTGGCCGGAGCCTTCACGATCCTGGGATTCCCAGATCCAGTCGATGACGACGTGCTCTGCCTCGACGGGATAATGAACGACATCATCGAACGGGACAACGCCGAACTGGTCTCCGAGTACAAGTCCGCGTTCAACCGTCTGGAGGTACTCGCGCTCAGCCCTGAAGAGACCTCGGCGCTGTTGACCCGACTCATCGAAGACCTGAAGTAACAGCCGACCACTGGCTTGCAGAGCGCTTGCGGCTTTGCGGCGACGGCCTCAGCGCGCACGGTTCGCCAGGGGTCGTCGCCGTCGGCGCGGTGCCGTTCCGGCCAGGACTCGTATCCGGTGTGGAAGAGACTCCGCGAGCCCTGGGCGCACCAGCCGGAGATTTCCCGCCGTGTTCATCTTTGCACGGCTGTATGCGTACAGTGGGAAGTTAGTCACCGTCCGTGTATTGGCGGACGGCGGATACGCCGCGGCACACGAGGGGGCAGCGTGACGATGCCGCACAAGTCGGCGGCGCGGTGGCGCAAGACCAGTCGTAGTACCGGCCAGACGGCCTGCGTGGAGTTCACGCTCGCTGGTGACTGGGTGCTGGTACGTGACTCCAAGGACCCCGCCGGAACCCGGTTGCGGATCACCCGGGCCGAATGGCTCACCTTCGTCCGCGCGGTACGCGACCGCGAGTTCCTCCCCCGCTGAGGCGTCACGTTCGGTGACACGGGCGGTCGGATCCGGCTCCACCGGGGACCCTTCGCGTACAGGTGGCGCTGGCCGCCGCGGTCGCGACCCCGATCCCGTACGGTGGCACGGATCGGGGAGTGAACCGCGCCCCGCACGCCATAACGTGGATCCCGGCAGTGCGGGACCGGCGGCCATCCGTCGAACGCAGTGGCCGGCACCGGAGAAGCGGACCAGCAACACCTCGCAGGGAGGGCGACACAGATGAGCGACGGCTACGACCCGAATGTCGACGTTGACGGCGACGGCACCTGGGACGACGTCCACACCGAATCGGACGGCCACGGTGGCTACACCATCACCGCCGACATGAACAGCGACGGGGTCGCCGACTTCGAGGGGCGCGACAAGGACGGGGACGGGATCGTCGAGGACGCCTACTACGACACCGACCACGACGGCAAGGCCGACGAGCACTGGGCCGACGAGGACGGCGACGGGTACCTCACGGCGGTGACCATGGACCGCAACGAAGACGGTGCCGTGGACGGCGTCGGCCGGGACCGCAACGAAGACGGCGCGATGGACGTGGCCACGCTGGACGACAACTACAACGGCAAGCCCGACACTCACGTCCGCGACGACAACTACGACGGCTACGTGGACACCTACGCCACCGACCCCGACGAGGACGGCGCGTGGGACAAGACGGTCAGCGACACCGACTTCGACGGCAGCTTCGACACCGCCCACTACGGTGACCCGGACACCAACCCGCTGGTCGCCAAGTAACCCCGTACCACGGCAAGACCATGGACAAGACCATGGGCAAGGACCTGGAAAGGTACCGCGACGATTCGCGGTACCTTTCCAGGTTCCGATCCGGTTCCGATCCGAAGGTTGGCTACCGAGCCTGCGTTTCGATCGCCCGGACCTGATCGGCGTACCGGAGAGCCGCCTGGCGCAGCGCCCCTTCGGCGTCCAGGCCGGCCGCCACTGCGTCGGACACCGCGGCGAGCAGTGCCTGACCGAGGGCGGTTTCGTCCCCAGTGGCTTCGGCCGGGGCCGGCGGCACCGGAGCCTCGACACCCGCCCGCCTCGCCCGGGACAGCAACTTCGTCGCCAACGCGAGCGCCGGCTGCGACAGCGCGACACCGTCCATAGCGGACTCCCGAGACTTCTCCGCTTTCTTGATCTCCTCCCAGTTGGCCGCCACGTGCTCGGCACCCTCGACGCTTTCACCGGCGAACACGTGCGGGTGTCGGCGTACCAGCTTCTCGACCAGGTCCCCGGAGACCTCGTCGATCGACCACCGCTCGTCCTCCGGCAGTTCCTCGGCCAGCCGGGCGTGGAAGACCACCTGCAGCAGGACGTCGCCCAACTCCTCACGCAACGCTGCGAGGTCTCCCCGGACCAGCTCGTCGTACGCTTCGTACGCCTCTTCCAACAGGTAACGGGCCAGGGACTGGTGGGTCTGGGCGGCATCCCACGGGCAGCCACCCGGCGAGCGCAGCCGGTCCATCACCGCCACCACGTCGAGCAGTCTGGCGCCGGGCGGGTCCCAGGACCCGTACACCAGCTCCAACTCGGCGGTGCCGGGCTCCCGTGCCAGGCGCATCCCCACCTGGCGGGCGATCGGGGCGTCACCGTCCGGTCCGGCCAGCCACACCACGGTCTGGTCGGCCACGGCGAGCAGCACCCCGGCCACCGTCGCCGGATCACCGCCGATCAGCTTCACCTCGACCCCGGTGGTACGCAGCGCGTCGGCCTGCGGAGAGTCCGCCGCCGCGTACACCGGAGCGGCGCGGACCAGGTCCCACGCCTGCGCGGTGAGCAGGCCGGCGGGTAGTCGGGGTGAGGTGACCAGCAGCACGATTCGTTCAGGCATCGCTCAACCTCCGACCATGGCGGGCTCGTCAACCACGCCCTCGATGAGTTCCCGGCACCAGTCCAGCAGTGGTACGTCCCGCAGCGGCTCGCCACCGTCCGGGCGAGTGGCGGACCGGCGCAGCGTCGTCGGACGGGGCAGGCTGATCGTGTCCGTGGCCTGCTTGTACACCGCGTCCGGGTACAACCGCTTGAGCCGCACCTGCTTGGACTCCGGCAGGCTCACCGGGCTGAACCGCACGTGCCGGCCCTGCAACGACACGTCGCTGACCCCGTGGCGGCGGGCGGCGAATCGGAATCGGGCCACCTGGAGCAGGTTGGCAACCGGCTCGGGAAGCTGACCGTACCGGTCCTGAAGCTCGGCGCGTACCTCCTCGACGCCGGCCTCGTCCCGAACCTCGGCGAGCTTGCGGTACATCTCCAGCCGCAATCGCTCCGAGGCGATGTAGTCCACCGGCAAATGCGCGTCCACCGGCAGGTCCACCTTCACCTCCGCCACCCCGGCCTCCTCCACCGTGCCGCCGGCCTGAGCCACCTTGAACGCCCGCACCGCGTCACCGACCAGCCGCACGTACAGGTCGAAACCGACCCCGGCGATGTGGCCGGACTGTTCCCCGCCGAGCAGGTTGCCCGCCCCCCGGATCTCCAGGTCCTTCATCGCCACGTACATCCCGGCGCCCAACTCGGAGTGCTGTGCGATGGTGGCGAGCCGCTCGTGCGCCTGTTCGGTGAGCGGTCGTTCCCCCGGGTAGAGGAAGTACGCGTACGCCCGCTCCCGGCCCCGCCCGACCCGGCCCCGGATCTGGTGCAACTGGGACAGGCCCAGCAGGTCGGCGCGTTCCACGATCAGTGTGTTCGCATTCGGGATGTCCAGTCCGGACTCCACAATGGTGGTGCAGACCAGGATGTCGTGCTCCCGTTCCCAGAAGCCGACCATCACCTTCTCCAGCCGATCCTCCCCCATCCGGCCGTGCGCGGTGGCGATCCTCGCCTCGGGCACCAGCTCGCGCAGCCGCCGGGCCGCCTTCTCGATCGACTCCACCCGGTTGTGCAGGTAGAACACCTGTCCGTCGCGGAGCAACTCGCGGCGGACCGCGGCGGCGATCTGCCGGTCGTCGTACGCCCCGACGTAGGTCAGCACCGGGTGGCGCTCCTCGGGCGGGGTGGCGATGGTGGACATCTCCCGGATCCCGGTGACCGCCATCTCCAGGGTGCGCGGGATCGGGGTGGCGGACATCGCGAGCACGTCCACGTTGGCGCGCAACTGCTTCAGGTACTCCTTGTGCTCCACGCCGAACCGCTGCTCCTCGTCCACGATGACCAGTCCCAGCCGCTTGAACCGGGTGGTGGACTGGAGCAGCCGGTGGGTGCCGATCACGATGTCCACGCTGCCGTCCGCGACCCTGGTCAGGGTCCTTTCCGCCGCCACCGCGGTGACGAACCGGGACAGCATCCGGATGTTCACCGGGAACTGGATCATCCGCTCCGAGAAGGTCGCCAGGTGCTGCTGTGCCAGCAGCGTGGTCGGCACCAGAATGGCGACCTGTTTGCCGTCCTGCACCGCCTTGAACGCCGCGCGTACCGCGATCTCGGTCTTGCCGTAGCCGACGTCGCCGCAGATCAGCCGGTCCATCGGGACCGCCTTCTGCATGTCCAGCTTCACCTCGTCGATCGCGGCGAGCTGGTCCGGGGTCTCGGTGTACGGGAACGCGTCCTCCAGCTCCCGCTGCCACGGGGTGTCCGCGCCGAAGCTGTGGCCCTTGGCGGACTGCCGCGCCGCGTACAGGCGGACCAGTTCTCCGGCGATCTCGCGTACCGCCTTGCGGGCCCGGCTCTTGGTCTTCGCCCAGTCGGAGCCGCCGAGCCGGTGCACCGTGGGCTGTTCCCCGCCCACGTACCGGGTGAGCTGGTCGAGCTGATCGGTGGGCACGTACAGCAGGTCGCCGGGTTGGTTGCGCTTGCTGGGGGCATACTCGATGACCAGGTACTCCCGGTCGGCCCCGGCGATGGTGCGGGTGGTCATCTCGACGTACCGGCCGATGCCGTGCTGCTCGTGTACCACGTAGTCGCCCGGCCGCAGTTCCAACGGGTCGATGGTGTTACGGCGGCGGCTCGGAAGTTTGCGCATGTCCCGAGTGGACGCGCCGCGACCTCCGGTGATGTCGTTACCGGTGAGGATCGCGAACCTGACGTCCCCGGCGACGAACCCGCGCTCCAGGGCACCGGTGCTGACCGTGACCACCCTTGGCGCCGGCTGGTCCGGGATGCCGTCGGTGAGGGCCACCCCCAGCTCGGCGTCGCGTAGCACCTCGGCGGCCCGCTCGGCCGGGCCGTGACCTTCGAAGACCAGCGCCACCCGCCAGCCGTCCCGGATCCACTGCCGCAGGTCGTCGAGCACCTTGGCGGTGTCCCCGTGGTAAAGCGGCGCGGGCTGGGCCGAGACCGTGAGGGCCCGCTCCACGGTGACGTTTTCGGCGGGTCGCTCGGCGAGCAGTTCGGCCACCTCGTCCTCGACCGTCCTGGGCCGCGACTCGGCATCCCCGCCGAACGGGCTGATCGACCACCAGGGCATGCGGAGTTCCCGGGCGGCCTCCCGGACCTGGACCAGGCTCCGGAACGCCGCCGCGCCAAGGTCGATCGGGGCGGTCCCGCCGGCTGCCGCCGCAGCCCAGCTGGCCTGCAGGAATTCTTCGGAGGTACGGACCAGGTCATGCGAGCGGGTCCGGATCCGCTCTGGGTCGCACAGCACCACGTGGCTGCCCGGCGGCATCACGTCGACCAGCAGTTCCATGGCATTGGATCCGTCAAGGAGTGCCGGTGCGAGCGACTCCATGCCCTCCACCGGGATGCCCTCGGCCAGTTTGTCCAGCATCTCGGACAGCTCCGGGTGCTGCTTGGCGAGCTCGCGCGCGCGGTCCCGGACCGGAGCGGTCAGGAGCAGTTCCCGACAGGCCGGCGCCCAGAGCCGCTCGGTGGGTTCCAGGGTGCGCTGGTCGGCCACCGCGAAGTAGCGCAGTTCCTCGACCTGGTCGCCCCAGAACTCCACCCGTACCGGGTGTTCCTCGGTGGGTGGGAACACGTCCAGGATGCCGCCGCGTACCGCGAACTCACCCCGCTTGGTGACCAGGTCCACCCGGGCGTACGCGATGTCGGTCAGCCGCCGCGCGGTCTGCTCCAGGTCAGCGCGGCTGTCCGGGGACAGCTCCAGCGGCGCCAGGTCACCGAGCCCCTTCAGCATCGGTTGCAGCACACTACGTACCGGTGCCACCACTACACGTACCTGGCCCCTGCTGGGGTCGACCGGGTCGGGGTGGGCCAACCGACGCAGCACGCCGAGCCGGCGACCCACCGTGTCACTACGCGGCGAGAGCCGCTCGTGGGGCAGCGTCTCCCAGGCCGGGAACACCACCACCTGCTCCGGTGGCAGCAGGCAGCGCAGTGAGTCGGCAAGGTCGTCGGCTTCCCGGCTGGTCGCGGTCACCACCAGAACCGGCCTGCCGGCGCCCCCGGTTTCCGGCGTGGCGGCAAGGGCGGCGGCCAGGAACGGCCGCAGCGCCGGTGGCGCGGTCAACTCCACATGTTCGGCGGCTGGGCCGCCGTCGCGGGCAAGATCACGGGCACTGGCGATCGCGGCATCTTCCAGGGTGGCGGACAGCAAGCCGGCGAGTCTCATGCGGTCTCCTTCGCGCACACGCGAATCGCCCCCAAGCGTCAGAAGACGGGGGGCACGTGCAACGCCACCCAGCCTATCCGCAGCGTCCGACGGCCTCCGCGCGCCCGCTCCCCGGGGGCACAAGCCGCCACTCCGGCGACCCGGACTGTTCGGAGAACCCACCGGAACGGGCGGATGGCCGCCCAGCGGGCGGGAGGAACGCGGCCGGCTCCGGGTCCATGACCAGATAATGGCCTAAGTGCCGCCAAGCACCGCAAGGAGGACCGTGCGAAACTCCGGGATCTGGTAGACAGCGGCCGCCACAGCACCGACGCCGAGTAGCGGCATCAGGGCACCACGCTCGAAAGCGCCTCCGGCACGTACCGCGATCGGGTCTGGAAGCGAGAACTCGAACCACAGCCGGCGGCCGATCGGAACCGGCCACAGCACCGGACACCCAGCCTTCGTGATCATGTCACCGATGGTGTGCACCAGGCACCCGACCCCGACCGCGATCCCGAGCAGCGAGTAGTCCAGCCCCGCCGGCAACACCTGCAACGCCAGGAACGTCGCCGACACCGACACCAGGGTGGTCAGCAGCCAACCGCTGCGGCGCGCCCAGTCCGCCATCAGGCCCCGCACCGCCAGGCCCACCGTCAGGAACAGCACGGCGATCATCGCCGGCCTGCCGTACCGCGCCACCAGCAGCGTCGCCCCGTAGCCCAGCAGGCCCGCGAACACCCAGGTGTGCGTGAACGTGCGGTGACCGTTCTTCCGTTTGCCGTCCTTGCGGGTACGGGTCATCAGGTAGACGCCGAGCGAGAACTTCTCCACGCACTCCGCGAGGAACAGCGAGACCACACCGAAGGTACGGGCCACTGTGGCACCGCCCCGGTTCGCGGTCACCCTCCCGGAGCAGTCCAGGTCGGGCAGCAGCGCCGACCCCGCGCACACCGCCGTGTACACCGCGAGCTCTTTGCTCGACTGTGGCCGGTCCAGCATCGACGCGGTCAGCCCGGCACCGGCGAGCCAGGCGACGGCCCCGGACAACGCATGGGTCGGTCCCATCACCATCTCGTCACTCCACTATGGACGTCGTACCAGGACACGCTCACGGTAGGCGACGCGTGCGACCACGGGATCGCGGCGCGCCCGGTCCCGTGGCACCGGCCAGGCACAGTCGGCGGAGGGTTGTAGCAGAGTTGTAGCTCAGTGTCACACCGCTGGCGCACGACGGCAAAACCAACCAGGCTGGAGCCATGTTCCGTATTGGAGTGATCGCAGCAGCCACCACCACGGCCCTCCTGCTGACCGGATCCGCCGCCTCGGCCGGACCGCAGACCGTCCCCAATGGACCCTGGGTCCAGGAGCAGCAGCAGGTCAGCCTGGAACGGCTGCACTCGTACCAACAACTGGTGGACGCGCTGCACCAGATCAGCCGGCAGAGCGACGGCCGGGTGTCACTGGAGACGATCGGCAGGTCGAACCAGGGGCGGGACCTGTACCTCGCGAAAGTCGGCCACGGGCCGACCACGGTCCTCTACATCACCCAGCAGCACGGCGACGAGCCGCTCGGCACCGAGGCGGCGCTGCAACTGTTGCAACGGCTCGGCAACCCGGGCGCACCGTGGCAGGCGATCCTGGACCGGGTCACCCTGCTGGTCGTGCCGAGAGTCAACCCGGACGGCGGGGAACTCTTCTGGCGGCAGAACTACGACCCCGGCTGCTCCGGCGCGTACTGCACTCCAGGGCGCGGCTTCGACATCAACCGCTGGCACGATCCCGCAGTGGACCCGGCCGCCAACCCGGTACCGGAAGCCGCCGCGGTGCAGCGGGTCTTCCAGCGTTACTCCCCCAGCCTGGTCGTCGACTACCACCACCAGGGGTCGTACGTCACAGACACCGGTGAGCTGATCACCACGTCGATCTTCTGGCCGAACACCAGCGGCGTGCCGGCGGACGCGATCACCCTGTCCAAGCAGGCCTGCGTCACGATCTCCGACACCCTGAGCCACTACGGGTACGCCGAGGTGAGCCAGTATCCGGGCACCCTGCCCCGGGGCATCGCACGCAACGCGTACGGGCTGCTCGGCGCCGGCAGCGTGCTGGTCGAACTGCGCGGCGGAATCGGCCAGAAGAGCTCCGGCATGCTGGTACGCACCGCGTACGTGATCATGGCCTCGCTACTGGAGGCGGTCGCGGAAGGAACCCTGTACGAAGCCGACCCCACCCGTGCCGACCTGATCCCGCTGCGCGGGGACTGGGTGGAGGACCCACACGAGGAACACCAGACTTTCGAGTAGCCACGAGGGCGCTAGAGGTCCCGCTGCCACTCCCCGATCCGCTCCACCGGGCGGAACCCCATGGCGTCGTTGACCGCCACCATCGGGTCGTTGTCCTCGGCGTTCCAGGTATGCACCAGGCGACGCTGTGGGTGCGCCGCGACCACCGCCCGGAGGTTGGCAACCTTGAGCGCCACCCCCAGGCGGTGTCCCCGGTGCTCGGGCAGCACCAGAGTGTTGTCCTGGTACACCACCTCGGGGTCGTGGCCGGGCACGGTCAGCACGGTGTAGCCGGCCAGCGTGCCGTCGGGGCTGACCGCGACCGTGATCCAGCGGGCACGGCCCTGCGCCTGCTGCCAGCGTTCCCCGTCACGCACCCGGGCCGCGTCCCAGTGCTCCGGTTCGTAGTCCAGGTCACCGAGCGGGACCTCGTGCATCATCCGGCCGCACAGGGTCACGTACCCGATCAGGAGATCGTCCGGGCAGGGCCCCGACCAGGCACGGAACCGGTAGTCGCCGTGGTGCTCGGCGGCCTGGCGGGCGAGCCGGTCCAGGGTCGCGGGCTCGACGGGCAGGTCAAGCACCCGGTGCAGTTCCCGGGAGCGACACGTGAAACCCCGGTGCTCCGCGAAACCGATCCCGGCATCCGGGCCCTTCTCCTGGTACGGCTCGACCACCTCGGTCAGCAGGCTCCGCCGGCCCTCTCCCCGAGCCACCTCAAGCACCCGCTGGTACAGCGCCGAGCCGACCCCGTGCCGCCGCTCGACCGGAGGCACCGCCAGGTCGAACATCACCAACTTCAGGTTGTCCAGCAGCGGCAGGGTCACCAACGCCCCACCCACCACACGTTTCCCGTCGACCGCCGCGTACGCCTGCCACCGGTACGCCCGGCTGCCCTGACGCAGCCACACCGTCAGCTCCGGCAGCTTCCAGGTCGCTGGACAGTGCCGCCCGGCGTCGATGCCTTCCTGGAACGCCCGGTACCAGGCCGCCAAACCCACGTCGTCAAACGGGTCCACCATGACGGTCTCCATAGCCCGTCATCATCACAGCGCGTGACCGCAGCGGCCACCGGATATCCGGAGATCGACCCCGTCCTCAGCATCTGGACCTCCAGGACCGCCCCGGTGCCGCGTCGCCGACCCCGGGCTAGCGTGAAAAGCCAGTGGTTTCACCCCTGGGCAAAACCCGATTCCCGAGTCAGGAGCGCTTCGATGGCAACTGCCGGTGACACCTCCCGTGACGCCGACACCACGGCCATACCTGGTCCGCCAGGGGCACCGGGTGAGGACGCCGACGTGGCGCTGCGCGCGGACATCCGGCGACTCGCCGGCCTGCTCGGCGAATCCCTGGTACGGCAGGAGGGCGGGCCGCTGCTCGGTCTGGTCGAAGAGGTGCGCTCCGGAGTACGTACCGACCCGGTGGAGACCGCGCAGCGGCTGGCCGGACTGGACGTGCCCACCGCCACCCTGCTGGCGCGGGCCTTCGCCACGTACTTCCATCTGGCGAACATCACCGAGCAGGCGCACCGGGCACGCACCCTGCGTCGGCTGCGGGCCCGTCACGGCGGCTGGCTGCAACGCGCCGCGACCCTGATCCGGGAGCAGGGCGTGGCCACCGAGGAGATCGCGGCGGCGGCCCGCCGGCTCGCGGTACGCCCGGTCTTCACCGCGCACCCCACCGAGGCGGCCCGCCGCTCCCTGCTCACGAAACTGCGCGGGATCGCCGACCTGCTCGACGCCGAGGCGGCCGAACAGGCGCTGGTCCACGATGTCGACACCGCCGCCACCGACCGTAGGCTGGCGGAACTGGTCGACCTGATCTGGCAGACCGACGAACTGCGGCTCTCCAGGCCCGACCCCACCGACGAGGCCCGCAACGCGGTCTACTACCTCGCCGAGCTCTACGCGAGTGCGGCACCTCAGGTGCTCGACGATCTCGCCGGGACGTTCGCCCGGCTCGGCGTGGTGCTGCCCACCACAGCCCAGCCACTCAGCTTCGGAAGCTGGATCGGTGGGGACCGGGACGGCAACCCGTACGTCACCCCGAAGGTGACCGCCGACGTGCTGCTGATCCAACACGAGCACGGCCTGCGGGCCACCGAGGCGGCGATGGACGCGCTGATCAACGACCTGTCGGTGTCGCAGCGGTTGCGCCGAGTCTCCATCGGGCTCGCCGCGAGCTTGGCGCAGGACCTGGAGCTGCTGCCCGAACTCGGGGAACGCTTCCGGCGGGTGAACGCCGAGGAGCCGTACCGGCTCAAGGCCCGCTGCATCAAGGTGAAGCTCGCCAACACCCGGGCCCGGCTCGCCGCCGACCGGCCACACCAGCCCGGCCGGGACTATCTCGGGACGGCAGACCTGATCACCGACCTGGAACTGATGCGCGCCTCGCTCGCCTCACACGGCGGCCGGCTGATCGCCGCCGGGGAACTGACCACGACGATCCGCACCGCCGCCGCGTTCGGTCTGGGGCTCGCCACCCTGGATGTCCGGGAGCACGCCGCGGCACACCACGCGGTGCTGGCACGGATGTACCAGCGGGTCGGGGAGCTGGACCAGGCGTACTCGGAGCTGAGCCGGGAGGAGCGGACCTCGCTGCTGTCCCGGGAACTGGCTGGACGCCGGCCGCTGTGCGGGGTGGACGTGCCGCTGGACGACCGCACCCGACGCACCTACAACGTGTTCTTCACCATTCGCGAGGCCCAGGACCGGTTCGGCCGGGAGGTGGTGGAGAGCTACATCATCTCGATGACCCAGGGGATCGACGATGTGCTGGCCGCGGTGGTGCTGGCCCGGGAAGCCGGGCTGGTGGACCCGCACGGGCCAACGCGGACCCGCGCCCGGATCGGGTTCGTGCCGCTGCTGGAGACCATCGAGGAACTGGGCGCCGCCGACGAGTTGGTCGACCGGCTGCTGTCCGTCCCGGCGTACCGGGCCGTGGTGGCGGCCCGGGGCGACGTGCAGGAGGTGATGCTCGGCTACTCCGACTCCAACAAGCAGGCCGGCATCACCACCAGCCAGTGGTCGATCCACCGGGCGCAACGGGCACTACGGGACGTCGCCGCCAAGCACGGGGTACGGCTGCGGCTGTTCCACGGCCGGGGCGGCACCATCGGTCGCGGCGGCGGCCCCACCCACGAGGCGATCCTCGCCCAGCCGTACGGCACCCTGGACGGGGCTATCAAGGTCACCGAGCAGGGTGAGGTGATCTCTGACAAGTACACCCTGCCCGCGCTGGCCCGCGAGAACCTGGAGCTCACCGTCGCCGCCACGTTGCAGGCGACGCTGTTGCACGCCGCGCCCCGGGCGCCACTTTCCGACATCACCGAGTGGAACGTCTCCATGGACGTGGTGTCCGATGCCGCCGCCGCGGCGTACCGGTCCCTGGTGGAGCATCCGGACCTGCCGGCGTACTTCTGGGCCGCCACCCCGACCGAGTTGCTCGGCGCGCTGAACATCGGCTCACGACCGGCGAAGCGCCCGGATGCGGGTTCCGGTCTGGATGGGCTGCGCGCGATCCCGTGGGTGTTCGGCTGGACCCAGAGCCGGCAGATCGTTCCAGGCTGGTTCGGGGTCGGCTCCGGCCTCGCGGCGGCGCACGCCGCCGGGCTCACCCCGACCCTGGCGCAGATGTACCGGCGCTGGGAGTTCTTCCGGACGTTTGTCTCCAATGTGGAGATGATGCTGTCCAAAACCGACCTGGGAATCGCGAGGCGTTACGTGTCGGAACTCGTGCCGGAGCCACTGCGACCGTTGTTCGAAGGAATCGTGTCCGAGTACGAGCGGACCGTGGCCGAAGTGCTCGCGGTCACCGGGGCGTCCCGCCTGCTGGAGGACCAGCCGGTGCTCGCCCGGACCCTCGCGGTACGGGACAAGTATCTGGAACCGCTGCACCACTTGCAGATCTCGCTGCTGTCCCGGTACCGCGCCGGGGCCCGGGATCCGCAACTGGAGCGGGCGCTGCTCACCACGGTGAACGGGATCGCGGCCGGGATGCGCAACACCGGCTGACTCAGTCCGCTTCCAGCCAGCGCCCGTCCAGCATCAGGTCGCGACCCTCCAACTCGTTGGCCTCCCGCCAGGCCTGGATCCGGCGGGGCACGATCTGGAAGTAGCTGTAGCCACCGCCAAGACTCCTCGGTTCGAAGCCGGTCCTGGCCGCGAAAGCGTCACCGACCTGCTGCGGGACCTGATCGGCCGGCAGTTCCCGTACGGTCCCCTGGATCACGACCACGTCCCGGGTGTGCCCGATGCCGAGGTGGACCTGGCCGGTGGCCCGCAGGTTTCGCCCCGTCGGGTTGGACTGCCGGGTGGCCACCAACACGGCGACGCCATCCCACATGAAGGACAGCGGAACCAGGTACGGCGTGCCACCCTCCGGATCCGCTGTGGCCACCCACGCGTCGACATCACGTTCGAGCCGGGCAAGCGTGTCCCGGATGCGTTGCGGCCGGGTCCGGGGTGGCTGGCGGCTCATCGGTCACCTACCCACCCGCGAGCACCGGCTTCACTTCGGTGCCGTGACGACCGACCAGCGGTGACTCGACGTGACCCACGGCTCTGATCTGGTACGACGGCACCATCATCGCGGCTCCCTGGCTCTCGGTTCTCAGCCTGGCGGAAACAACCGGTCAGGGGGACTGGACGAGACCGGTGATGTTGCCGTCCGGGTCGGCGACAGTCGCGATCAGCTTGCCGCCTCCGACATCGGTCACCGGTTGCCGTACCTCGGCGCCGGCGTCGCGGAGGGAACGCAGTCTCTCCTCGATGTCGTCCACCTCCCAGTACCCGGTCGGGCCGGTCATGCCCCGGCTGTGGCCGCGCGGATCCAGCCCGAGTTCCTGCTCCCCGACCCGGAATCCCACGTAGTAAGGCTCATCCGCGTAAGGTGCCACCCCGAGAAGCGCGCCGTACAGAGCCTTGGCCCGATCCAGGTCCTTCACCGGACAAATCACCGTTCTGATACCCGATGTCATGCCGTCTCCTCACACTCGTTGTGTTACCTCGGCTCGATCTGACTCCTCCGATGACGGACGGCGACGGAGGAACGTAACGGTAGACGACGCTGACTGGCTGGCGGACCGGTTCGAGGCACACCGCGCTCAGCTGCGGGCGGTCACTCGGCTCCCCCAGCGAGGCCGAGCTCAGCCAACCCGACCTGCGAATCCTCGACGGATGACCGTTGGCGGTAAGCGCTCTGTAACCGTGATCCGTACGGCCACCGGCCAGAATCAGGCCATGCGAAACCTGTTGCGCAAACCGATGACCTGGCTGCTGCTGGGCGTACTCATTGTCGGTGCCGTGGTTGGCCTGTGGTTGTTCCAACCGTGGAAGGCGTTCGTGGACCAGACCGTTGACGAGGCGCTCCCCGACGCGGCCGCCACCGCCGACGCCCCGACCGCCCCGACCGCCACGGCCAGCCCGAGCAGCAGCGGATCACCCGCCCGGCCGGTGGTACTGGCGGAAGGAAAGTTCGTCACGCACGAACACGACACCAGCGGCACCGCCCAACTGGTACGCCTTCCCGACGGTCGCCACGTACTGGCCCTGAAGAACCTCGACACCAGCAACGGACCGGACCTGCGGGTCTGGCTGACCGATCGGAAAGTGACCCCCGGCCGGGACGGCTGGCACATCTTCGACGACGGGGAGTACCTGGGTCTGGGACGGCTGAAGGGCAACAAGGGCAACCAGGTGTACGCCATCCCAGGGTCCGCTGACCTGAGCCAGTATCGCAGCGTGACCATCTGGTGCAAGCGGTTCTCGGTCTCCTTCGGAGCGGCTGAGTTCTCCGGCGTGGAGTCCGCGCCCTGACTCGCACTCGGCCCGTGTCTGCTGGGACACTGGCGGTGGCCTGAGAAGGGGGTGCGATGAGCGACTGGCTGTTGCCCGACGACGTGCTTCGGGAAGCGCCGACATACACGCCGCGGCCACACGAACTGGCCGACCTGGAGCTGCTGCTCTCAGGGGCGTACGCCCCGCTCACCGGATTCTGCGGTCCCGCCGACCTGGAAGCACTCAGCCGGCGCGGCACCCTCGCGGACGGTACCCGCTGGCCGGTCCCCATCACCCTCGAAGCGCCGGTCGAGGTGGTCGAACGACTGGACCTGTCCAACCCGTTGCTGCGGGTGCTGGTACTCACCGACCCCGAGGGTGCTCCGGTCGCCGCCGTGGAGGCCGCCGAGACCTGGCAGTCCGCCCCCGGCTGGAACGGCCTCGCCGGTCCGGTACGCCGGCTCGCCGAACCAGCCCATGGGGTGTTCCGCCGGCTTCGCGCCACACCGGCACGGGTGCGCGAGAAACTCCCACCCGGACGGGTGCTCGCGGTGATCCCGACCGGGCCGCTGCACCGGCCGCAACTGGCCCAGATCGTGCACGCCGCCCGTACCCTGGCCGCGCACGTGCTGGTGATGGTGCCGGTGGCGCAACACACCACCGACGGCCTGCCCCCGGAGGTTCTGGTACGCACCGTCCTCGCCGCCGCCGACCGGCTTCCCTCGACGACGATCGTCGCGGTGCCGCTGGCCTCACGCGGCGACGAGGTCCGCGACGCCCTGCTGCGCAGCCGGGTGGCCGCCGCGTACGGAGCCACCCACCTGCTGGCCACCGGCACCTCGGTGAGCGGGGCAGCGGTACGGGTGGTGGTGCCCCGGGAACTCGCCTACGACGTGCGTGACGGCCAGTGGCGGACCGCCGACGACGTACCACCGCACCAGCGGCGCACCCCACTGACCGGGGCCGCCGTCCACGAGCTGTTGGACCGGGGCACCAACCTCCCGGAGTGGCACACCCCACCCGCGGTGGCCGACGAACTGCGGCGTGCCCGACCGCCACGCGACCGGCGCGGCCTGGTGGTGTTCTTCACCGGGCTGTCCGGCTCCGGGAAGTCCACCATCGCCCGCAGCCTGCACGACGTGCTGCTGGAGGACGGGGAACGCACCGTGACGCTGCTGGACGGGGACGTGATCCGGCGGCTGCTCTCCTCGGAACTGAAGTTCTCCCGGGGGGACCGGGACCTCAACATCCGACGGATCGGGTTCGTCGCCGCCGAGGTGGCACGGCATGGCGGCATGGCGCTGTGCTGTCCGATCGCGCCGTACGCCGCGACCCGGGCAGAGATCCGCCGGATGGTCGAAGAGGTGGGCGGCGACTTCGTGCTGGTCCACGTCGCGACCCCGCTGGAGGTGTGTGAGCGGCGCGACCGCAAGGGCCTGTACGCGAAGGCCCGCGCCGGCCAGATTCCGGCATTCACCGGAGTCTCCGACCCGTACGAGGAACCGACCGACGCCGACCTGGTGATCGACACGTCCTCGACCACCGTCGCCGACGCGGTCAACACGGTGCTGGACCACCTCGCCGCCGGCGGCTGGCTGGAACTCGACGGCTTCCTCGGTCCCGTACTGCCGACAGGTCAGAGACTCTCCGCGGGCCGGGGCTGACCCGGGTACGGTCGCCAGCGGATGAGATCCGCCGCTGCGTAGGGTGGACCTATGGACGTGGACCCGGCCTGCGCCATGGCCAACGGTGACCTTCCGGCACCGGAAACCGCAGCGGCGTTGCTCACCGTGTTCGACTCCCCGATGGCCGGCCACCTGCGCCACTTCGCCACGGATCTCGGCTGGCGGGTGAGTGTCGCGGACCCGGCGGGTGGTGCCGTGGACCTGTCACGAGTCGACGCCGACACCGACGTGGTGGTCACCGACCACGACCGACCCGAACTCGGTGAGGTACTCCGCGACGTACTCGACACCCCGGCCCGGTGGATCGGTGTGATCGGCGGCGTGCGTCACACCGCCCCGCATGTGGCCGCGCTCGCCGCGCTCGGCGTACCGGAGGAACAGATTTCCCGGGTACACCGTCCGGTCGGCCTGAACATCGGGGCTCACTCCCCCGCCGAGATCGCGATCGCCGTCCTGGCTGGCCTGATCGCGCACCGCAATGGTCGCCCTGGCGGCTTCCAGTTCTAGCCGCCGGGGGTCCACAGGTAGCGCCTCACCGTACACACCTGACGGAACCCGAGTGCGCGGTAGAGGCTGCCGGCGACCGGTGAGGCGGTCAGCGCGGCGTGGCTCGCGCCACGGCGGCGGGCAATGTCCAGGCAGGCCAGGGTCATCGCGGTGCCGAACCCCCGGCGACGCGCCGCGATCCGGACCGCCACGTGCTCCAGCCAGGCCGTCGGCCGTGGCGACAGCCCTGACATCCGTCCCACCCACACCGCCGCACAGGCCACCGGCTCGCCATGCAGCACGCCGAGCAGATGAGGGGTACGCGCACCCACCCCGAACGCCGCCGGGGCCCGCAACGCGACCAGCCGCTCCACGATCAGCCGGTTGGCCGGGCCGGCCCAGACCCGTACCCACGCCCGAAGCTGCGCCTCGGTGCCCACCCAGCGGATCTCCAGGTGCTCCGGCGACTGCCAGCGGGACGAGGGCTGGTCCAGGTCGAGCAACATGCCCGGCTCGTTGCCGTAGTGGCTCAGTCCGGCGGCCGGCAACGCGGCCGGCAGGTGCCGCGCACTGGTCGGGCCGACGTGCCACAGCATCGGGACCTCGGCCTCCTGGAACGGTCGAAGCGCCTGACGCACCTCGGTGTCGGCCGCCGCCCAGTAGACCCCGTTCAGGCCCTCGTACGGCGCGCCGGTGATCAACCACCGCACCCGGCTGGTCTCCTCAACCGCGGTGTGCGGGGCCACGGCATACTCCCGAGCCGCCGCCCAGGCCGCCTCGTCCACCAATGCGGCGGCCCGGCGGGTGGTGCCGTTCAACGCGACCGGATCGGCCATAACACCACCGCCTGAAACCTTGTTGCGGCGGAGCGTAGCTGGTTTGGGACGTGGCCTCTAGCTCTAGCCCGACTCGAGGACAATCCCCGCGCCGACCGTGCGGTTGCTCACCTCGTCGATCACGATGAAGCCGCCGGTGGACCGGTTACGCCGGTAGTCGTCGCAGAGCAACGGCGCGGTGGTACGCAGCCGCACCCGTCCAATCTCGTTCAGTCCCAACGACGCCGCCACCTCGTCACGGTGCAGGGTGTTCACGTCAAGCCGGTACTGCAGGCTCTTCACCATGGCGCGCACCGAACGGGTGGTGTGCTTGACCGTGTACTTGATCCCCGGCCGCAGCGGCCGCTGCTCGTCCATCCAGCAGATCATCGCCTCGATGTCCTGTGAGGCGTTCGGCTGGTTGTGGGGCCGGCAGATCAGGTCCCCTCGGGACACGTCCAGCTCGTCGGCGAGCCGGATCGCCACCGCCATCGGCGGGTACGCCTGGTCCACCTCACGGCCGTTGAGGTCGATGCCGGCGATCCGGGTGGTGAAACCGCTCGGCAGCACCATCACCTCGTCACCAGGCTTGAGCACCCCGCTGGCCACCTGACCCGCGTACGCACGGTAGTCCAGACCCCGGGACTGCTGCGGCCGGATCACGTACTGCACCGGGAACCGCACGTCCACCAGGTTGCGGTCCGAGGCGATGTGCACGTTCTCCAAGTGGTGCAGCAGAGAAGAGCCGTCGTACCAAGGCATGTTCTCCGACCGGATCACCACGTTGTCACCGTGCAACGCGGAAATCGGGATCACACTGAGATCCGGTGCGTCGAGCTTCGTGGCGAACGCCGTGAATTCGGCGTGGATCCGGTCGTAGACCTCTTCGGACCAGTCCACCAGGTCCATCTTGTTGATGCACAGCACCATGTGCGGCACCCGCAGCAACGAACACAGGAACGCGTGCCGCCGCGACTGCTCCACCAGCCCTTTGCGGGCATCCACCAGGATCAGTGCGAGGTCGGCTGTGGACGATCCGGTGACCATGTTGCGGGTGTACTGGATGTGCCCGGGGGTGTCCGCGATGATGAACTTGCGCCGGGGCGTCGCGAAGTACCGGTACGCCACGTCGATGGTGATCCCCTGCTCCCGCTCCGCGCGCAGACCGTCGGTGAGCAGGGCCAGGTTGGTGTACTCGTCGCCGCGTGCCGCGCTGGTCGCCGCCACGGCGGCCAACTGGTCCTCAAAGATCGCCTTCGAGTCGTACAACAGGCGACCGATCAGGGTGCTCTTGCCGTCGTCGACGCTGCCGGCGGTGGCGAATCGGAGCAGGTCGGCTCGGGACTCAGCAGCTGTGGCAGCCATCAGAAGTAGCCCTCTTTCTTCCGGTCCTCCATCGCGGCCTCGCTGACCTTGTCGTCGCCCCGGGTGGCGCCGCGCTCGGTGATCCGGGTGGCGGCCACCTCCGTCACCACCTTGTCGATGGTGTCGGAGTCGGATCGCACCGCAGCGGTGCAGGTGGCATCGCCGACGGTGCGATAGCGCACCGTTTCGTGGAACGGTTGCTCCCCGGGCCGGGCGGGCAGCATGTCGTTCACCGCGTAGAGCATGCCGTC
>DASUSI010000156.1:0-34262 GCA_036375165.1 Micromonosporaceae bacterium
GGCCCCCCCAAAACTCACAAGATCGTGAAAGGGGTGTAGGCGGGGGCGGGGATGAGTGGGTGAGGCGTCCGCGCAGAGGGTCAGCCGCCGAGGCCGCGGGCCCAGCCGTACAGGTCGAGCACCGCGCAGGCGACCGGCACCACCGCAAGCACCAGCAATACGTCCAGGATGTCGGCGAACCGGCCCAGGTACGGCGAAGGTGGCCGGCGGCTGTAGGTCAGACCCGCGCTGATCACCAGGCCGCCGATCACCACCAAGGCCGCCACCACGCCGTACAGCCGCGACGTCACCGGCAACTCGGCCGCCAGGCCGAGCACCAGCAGACTGAGTCCCAGCAGCCCGGACACCAGCATCGGGATCCGGTGCCGGCCGCTCGGGAACAACCGGGAGCGGAACACGAACGCCAACGCCACCAGACCAGCGAGCAGCGGGCCGTCCACAGTCGAGGAACTGATCAGCACCAGTTGGCAGGCGACCGTGACCACCGCCGCCCCGAGCAGCAGCCCGGACAGCATCTCGTCGGAGCGGATCACGGCGGCGTACACGGTGTCGCGGTCCGGCATCGGCTCGTCGGCGATCAGGTCCTCGGGCTTGTCCGGCAGCGGCGGTACCGGCATCTTGCCGAGCCGCATCGCGAGCAGCGGAAACGCCGGGACGAAAGCCACCACGACGGAGACCACCACGGCGGCGGCCCCGTGCGGCGTCACGTCCGGGATGAAGGCGAGCAGTCCCGCCACGATCCCCATCAGACCGGAGAACACACCCGCCCCGAAGATCCGGGTGAACTCCGCGACGCCGATGTACCCGATCACGCTCACCACGAGCAGCACCGTGGACCCGACCAGCAGGTGCGCAGCGCCGAAGTCGGACACCTGAGCGCCGTCCAAACCGAGCACCAGGAACCCGCCGACAAACCCGTACAACAGGCCGAGGCCGCCGACCACGGCCCCCGCGACCGAGTCCGCGATCGCCCGGGACAGCAGGATCCCGACCACCACCAGCACGAAACTCAGCACCAGCGGCACCAGGCCCGCCATCAGCCACGGCGGCCCGGACATCACCGCGACCAGCAACGCCAGTACGAAGATCAGGCTCGCCACGGACAGTGCGGCGTACCGGGTGGCCCGACCGGACCAGGCCCGGCCGTACTTGCGGGCACCGCCCGCGATGGCTTCCGCGATGTCGTCGTAGTCGAGTTCCGGCCATTCGGTGCGGCGCGGCACCAGGTGCAGCACCTCGCCGTCACGGACGGTCTGCACCCCGAGGGTGCGGGCCGACTCCAGAGCCGCGCCGTCCGTCCGGCGCAGCATCCAGCCGCCGTGCTGCTCACCCTCGTCGGCGATGTGCTCGCCAGCGTGCCGCAGCACGCTCGGCAGCAGTTCCGCGAGCGGTACGTTTTCCGGGAGCGCCACGTCGATCCGGCGTTTCGGTGCCGCGATCGTGACCCGGGCGAGCCCCGTCCCCGCATGCGTGCTCACCGGTTCTGTTCACCTCCGAACACCCGCCAGGCCCCGGTGGGGCCACCGCCCGCGGCGCCCAAAGTAGCAGGCGACTCCCTACCATGGGGCGGGCGCGGTCGGCGGCTCGACCTGCGTGTGCCGCACCGGATCAGCCGACCAGAGGGGGACTTCCGTTGAGCACGGTGGTGGTGAAGCGGCCGACCCGCCGCAACGGCCCGGATCTGCCTGCCGGCGAGATCCTGCTCGACCCGCCACCGGAGAACCCGCCACCCAGCACCAGCCAGGCGTGGATGCGCACCATCACGATCCTGCCCATGATCGCGGGCGCGGCGGCGATGGCGTTGATGTTCGGCTTCCGCACCACCGGCCCGCTCGCGTACGTGGTGGGTGGCCTGTTCGGGGTCTCGATGCTGGGCATGCTCGCGACCCAGATCCTCACCCAGGGCGGGCAGCCCAACAAGAAGGAGATGATCGAAGCCCGGCGGGACTACATGCGCCGGCTGGCCCAGACCCGGCGCATGATCCGCAACAACATCGCGGAGCAGCGCCAGGCGATGTTCTACCGGCACCCGGACCCGGACGCGCTGTGGTCCACCGCAGCGAGCATCCGGCTGTGGGAACGTCGTTCCTCGGACGGCGACTTCGGGGTGGTACGGATCGGGCTCGGCCCGCAGGAGGTCGCCACCCCGCTGGTGCCCCCGGACGTACGCCCGGTGGAGGACCTGGAGCCGGTCAGCGCGCAGGCGCTGCGTCGGTTCGTCACCACGTACTCCCTGGTGCCGGAGCTTCCGGTGGCGATGGCGTTGCGTGGGTTCAGCCGGGTGTACGTGGTGGGCGAGAACCGCGAGGCGATCCGGGCGATGCTGCGCTGCCTGCTGGCCCAGACCGCCGTGTTCCACGCCCCCGACGACATGCTGATCGGGGTGTGCTGCGCCCCGGACCGGCGCTCAGAGTGGGAGTGGACCAAGTGGCTGCCGCACTCTCTGCACCCGGAGCGCACCGACGCGCTGGGCCAGTTGCGGCTGGTCGCGCCGCAGGTGACGGCGCTGGAAGCGATGCTCGACGACGTGATCGCGAACCGGCCCCGGTTCAGTCCGACCGCTCCCCCGGTGGACGGGCCGCACGTCACGGTGATCCTGGACGACGGCGACACCGCGGGCTCCGACCACCTGATGACCGAGGGCGGCGTGGAGGGCGTCACGGTGATCGACATGACGAACCGGCCGCCCCGGGCCCTGGACCGCAACACCCTCGTACTGGAGATCGACGCGCAAGGAAAGCTGCACAGCGCCACCATGGACGGTCGCGACGAGGTGGGCCGGCCGGACGCGATGAGCCTGTCCGAAGCGGAGGCGCTGGCCCGGGAACTGGCCCCGCTGCGGCTGTCGATGGCTTCCCGGGGCGACCAGCCGATGTCCGCCGAACTGGGCCTGGCCGAACTGCTGGACCTGGGCGACCCGTACGAGTTGGACACCACGCAGACCTGGGTGGCTCGGCCGAACCGGGACAAACTGCGGGTGCCGGTCGGGGTCGGACCGGACGGGCTTCCGGTGGAACTGGACATCAAGGAGTCCGCACAGGACGGTATGGGTCCGCACGGGCTGCTGATCGGTGCCACCGGTTCCGGCAAGTCGGAGCTGCTCCGCACCCTGGTGCTGGCGCTCGCGGTGTCCCACAACTCAGAGGTGCTCAACTTCGTACTGGTGGACTTCAAGGGGGGTGCCACGTTCACCAAACTGGACCGGTTGCCGCACACCAGCGCGGTGATCACCAACCTGGAAGACGAGCTGGCCCTGGTGGACCGGATGCTCGACGCGATCCAGGGTGAGCTGATCCGCCGCCAGGAACTGCTCCGCAGGGCCGGCAACTACGCATCGCAACGGGACTACGAGAAGGCGCGGGCCGCCGGGGCCCCGCTGGCGCCGCTACCCAGCCTGCTGATCATCTGCGACGAGTTCAGTGAACTGCTCACCGCCAAGCCCGACTTCATCGACATGTTCGTCCAGATCGGACGGGTCGGCCGATCGCTGGGCGTACACCTGCTGCTGGCCTCGCAACGCCTGGAGGAGGGGCGGCTGCGCGGGCTGGACACCCACCTGTCGTACCGGATCGGGTTGCGGACCTTCTCGGCCATGGAGAGCCGGGTGGTGCTCGGGGTCCCGGACGCGTACGAATTGCCCCGCTCTCCCGGCCACGGTTACCTGAAGTTCGGCACCGAGCCGCTGGTCAGATTCAAGGCGGCGTACGTGTCCGGCGCGTACCGTCGCTCCGCACAGGCCGAACGGCACGTCGGATCCGACGACAGCGACCTGGTGCTGGACTACTCCACCCACTACCACGCTCCGAAGCTGACCGAGGAGAAGGCCACCCCGCAGGCTCCGGTGGAGGACGACTCGGACGTGCTCAAGGAGACGCTGCTCGATGTGATGGTGTCCCGGCTGGAAGGCAAGGGCGTGCCGGCGCACCAGGTGTGGCTGCCGCCGCTGGCCGAACCGCCCACGCTGGACCAGTTGCTGCCGCCGTTGGCGTCCGACCCGACCCGGGGGGTCACGGTCAGCAACCCGGACCTGCACGGGGCGCTGCACGCGGTCGGCGGCGTGGTGGACCGGCCCTTCGAGCAGCGGCGTGACCTGCTGTGGCTGGACCTGGCCGGCGCGGGCGGGCACACCATGATGGTGGGTGGCCCGCAGAGCGGAAAGAGCAACCTGCTCCGTACGTTGCTCGCCAGCCTGGCGCTGTCCCACACCCCACGCGAGGCGCAGTTCTACTGCTTGGACTTCGGCGGCGGTGCCCTGCTGGGGCTGCGGGATCTGCCGCACGTGGGCGGGGTGGCGACCCGGCTGGACGTGAACGCGGTACGCCGTACCGTCGCCGAGGTCAATTCGCTGCTGGAGAGCCGGGAACGGCAGTTCGCCGAGCACGCGATCGACGGGATGGCGAGCTACCGGAAGCTGAAGCGGGACGGGCGGTTCGCCGAGGACCCGTTCGGGGACGTGTTCCTGGTGGTCGACGGCTGGCTCACGCTGCGCCAGGAGTTCGAGGACCTGG
Organism: Micromonosporaceae bacterium; assembly: GCA_036375165.1. Lineage (GTDB taxonomy): Bacteria > Actinomycetota > Actinomycetes > Mycobacteriales > Micromonosporaceae > WHSM01. The sequence continues at coordinate 4,509 of DASUSI010000156.1, forward strand.
AACCGATGATCAACAAGATCGCCAACACCGGCCTCGGATTCGGTGTCCACCTGCTCGGGACCGCGACCCGGTGGATGGACGTCCGGCCCGCGATCCGGGACCTGTTCGGCACCCGACTGGAATTGCGGCTGGGCGACCCCACCGACTCGGCCGTCAACCGCAAGGCGGCGATGAACGTTCCGGACGGCGCTCCGGGCCGGGGCCTGACCCCCGACGGGCTGCACTTCCTGGCCGGCGTACCCCGGATCGACGGGCAGCAGCGCGCCGACGACGTGGCCGAGGGCATGGCCAAGCTGGTGCAGACAATGATCAACGCGTGGTCCGGCCCGCGCGCCCCGAAGGTGCGGCTGCTCCCGGCACAACTGTCCTACCAGGACCTGCCCGCCCTGGCGGCGCACACCCGGCCGGGGGTGCCGATCGGGATCGCCGAGCACGACCTGCAACCGGTGTACCTGGACTTCGCCAGCGACCCGCACCTGATCCTGTTCGGGGACGTGGAGTGCGGCAAGAGCGCGTTCCTGCGGATGCTGGCGCAGGGCATCGCGGACCGGTACAGCCCGAAGCAGGCGAAGATCATGGCGATCGACTACCGGCGCAGCCTGCTGGGTGCGATCAGCGGGCAGCACCGGCTCGGGTACGGAACCTCCACTCAGGTCACCTCGGAGATCATCCCGCAGGTGGTGACCGTGATGAAGGAACGGATCCCGGGGCCGGACGTGACCCCGGAGCAGTTGCGGGCCCGCAACTGGTGGTCCGGACCGGACCTGTACCTGCTGGTCGACGACTACGACATGGTGGCGAGTTCCAGCGGCAACCCGCTGCTGCCGTTGCAGGACTTCATTCCGATGGGACGGGACATCGGGCTGCATGTGATCATCACCCGGCGGATGGGCGGTGCGGGCCGCGCCATGTACGACCCGTTGATCTCCCGGATCCGGGACGTGGCCTCGCCGGGCATCATGATGTCCGGGGACAAGGCCGAGGGGGTCCTGCTCGGGAACATGAAGCCGCAGCAGCTTCCGCCCGGTCGGGGCTGGCTGATCACCCGCCGGGAAGGCGCGAGGCTGGTCCAGATCGCATGGCAGCCGCCCCCGCTCTGACCCGCTTCCCGTCGCGTGTCCTCCGCGAGATCTTGGAAACCTACCGCGATCATTTCGGGGTACGTTTCCAAGATCGCGGCGGGGATGAGGCGGGGTCGCGCAACGAAACGGACATGCCGTTGCGAACGGGGTATCCGACACTTGCCCGGACTAGCTACGCTGACAAGCCAACAGCCGTGATGTCGCTGGTAGGGACGTCACGGCCGGCACCACGTAACGGGGACGACCCCTCGGCCGTACGGGAGGCACAGGGCCATGGGAATTCCATACGAACCTCCGGCGAGAGACCTGACGCCAGGCGACTTCCACGTGATGGGAGAGCAGGTCGAGGTCGACACTGACTCGCTGCTGGAGTTCAGCCAGTCACTGCTGCGCAACGTCCTCGCGTTCGAGGTGAACGCGGCCGGTCCGCTCGCCTTCATGACGGCGGACGCCAACCAGGGCTGGGGTGAGGGCTCCATCGGCAAGGACCAGGCGTTCCAGGAAGCCCGCTGGCTGGCGCTACGCGCGTCGCTGTCGGCGGGGAACTCCGAGACCCTCACCACAGACCTGGTCTTCGGCAACAAGGCACTGTCCGAGGTCGCGCTGGTGATGTCGGAGCGGTACGGCGGCACCGACGGCTTCAACGCGGTACGGACCGCGGACGCCGTCACCGACGCGTTCAACCCGCCACCCGGCGCACAGAACACCCTCGGCGCGGACCGCGCGGTACAGGACGCCGCCCAGCGGGAACGGGACCGGCGACGTGACCTGCCGGTCGTCGACCCGTCCGACGTGAGGCTCTACAACATGTCCGGCCTCACCGAAGGTGAGGACTACATCATCGCGAGCGAGCAGAACCCGCTGCTGCCCGACCAGGGCCAGCCGCCGCTCGGGGACAACCCGACCACGCCGGAGGCCGAGCCTCCCAACCAGTACTACACAGTGCCGGTCGACGTGGCGGAGACACCGGATCGGTTCGTGCCGCCGGAGCCGGTGGACGCCGACGACGGCAACGCGCTGCGCTTCGACGAGCAGGGCAACCCGGAGCAGACCCTGAACCAGCAACGTGACAACGAGAACGGCTAGCAGCAGGGGGAAGCTGCGGTGGCGCTGTGGCGGGACAAAGACCTCGACGACATGTACCGGATGCTGATGCGGGAGGACCTGGCATCGGTGGAGACGCAGGTCCGTGGCTGGAAGGCGCTCTCCGAACTGTTCACCGAGCAGTACGACAAGCTGAAGGCGTACCGGGAGGGCTTGGCGGCCAAGTGGTCCTCGCCGGGCGGGGTGGCGTACCTGGCCAAGCTGGACCAGGTGATGGCCTCGCTGCAGGCCGCCTCCACGACGTTCGAGAACAACGCGTACAAGCTGGACAGTGCCCGCGCCGCGATCAGCGGGGGCCAGGGCACCCTGGAGAGCCTGATCCAGGAGTTCGAGGACGGCGCGCTCACCACCGCCTGGAACGAGTTCCGGGCTGACGAGCACGACAAGACTCACTCGAGCGGTTTCCTGGGGATCGAAGGCGTCACCGACTGGGGTGGTGATCCGGAGCCGCCGAAACGGCAGGACGTCCTGGAGTCGTCGGGGTACAACACCCGTGGCAAAGAGGTCATGGACCGGCTCTCGGAGCAGATGAACAACCTGTACGAGGAGTTCCAGTACCCGGAGGCGTACCAGGGCCCGAAGGACGCGGTGAAGTCCGAACGGATGGGGATGCCGTTGCCGCCCAGCATCGCGGCTCCCGGGATGCCGGGCGCGCCCGGCATGCCCGGTGCGCCCGGCATGCCAGGTGCGCCGACGATGCCGGCGGTGCCGCCGCGGTTCCACGCGATGACCGTGCAACCGCCCACGGCGCCGAACGTGCCCACCGCACCGAACGCTCCGGCGGCACCGGCCGTGCCGAACGCTCCGGGCGCACCCGCGGCTCCAGGCGTCCCCGGGGCCCCCGGGATTCCGCCCGCGGTCACCGCGCCCGGCACACCGGTGGCCCCTGGCACATCGGGCAGGCCGGGTGTCCGACCGGCTGCGGTCAGCCGGCCGGTGACCCCGACGGCACCGACCGCTCCCGGGGCACCGGCTGCCCCCGGAAAGCCGGGTGCTCCGGGCAGGATGGCCCCGCCACCGTCGGCCATAGGGCCCAAGGGCGCGAAGAAAGGCGGCGTACCGGTACGCCCCAACCGTCCCGGCACCCCGATCGGGCCGTCCGCCACTCCCGGCAAGCCGGGTGCTCCGGGCAGAATGGCGCCCCCGCCGTCGGCCATCGGACCGAAGTCGGCCAAGAAGGGTGCGGTACCGGCACGCCCCAACCGTCCCGGCACGCCGCTCGGGCCGTCCTCCACGTCGTCGGGCAAGACCAGCGGATCGGGCCGGATGCCCCCGCCGCCGGCCGCCGGAAGCGGGGGCCGCAAGACACAGCAACCGGGCCGCCCCGACACCTCCGGCAGGCCCACCGGTCAGGGGTACGGCGGAAAGCCGGGCAAGCCGGCCACCGGGAGCGCTCGCGGCCAGTTCCAGCCGCCGCCGCACATCGGCGCACCGCGCGGTGGCAAGCAGCCGAAGCAGTCCGGGTACGGCAAGTTCGGGCCGCCGGACGGCATCCCCGGCACGCCGGGAGCCCCCCGGGTGACCAGGCCGGGTGGCAGTCGTCCGGTGCTCAGCAACAAGAGCGCGGTGCCGGCTCCCGGATCGCTGGGACCACGCGGGACCGGGGTGCCGCCGTCGCTGACTCCGCCCCCGAAGCGTGGCAAGGTCAAGGCGGACCCCCGGGGCGTGATCCGACCCTCCGACAAGGACCCCAACGCCGAGCTGTCCCCCTTGCAGCGGGACGGACGACGCCAGCAGGAACGCCTCAAGGACCCGTTGACCAGGCGTTACCTGGAGGAGTTCCACAACGTCGCGGGGCTGCCGCCGCTCACCCCGCTCGCCCCGCCGGCTCCCCCGAAGCGACACACCCCCGGGCCGGCGATCGGCTTCTGAGCCGCGGGAACCTGCCGGCCCGGCCGCCCCCGGCGCGCCTGTCAGGTCGGATGGTGTGGCCGTGTGCTGGAATGGCGATGCTGTGTACCAACACCGCCTCCAACCCGGCCGCGACCGCGGGCGGCACACCGTGCCGACCCCGCCACTGTCGCGGTGCCTGGTGCCCGCCTCGGCACTGGCAGTGCTACTGGTGGTGATGTCGCTGACCACGCTGGCGCATCCGGTGGCCGCCGCCAGCAGCGCGCACGGTACCCAGGTCAACACGCTACGTACTGACACGGTGCCGGTCGACGCGGTACGCGCCCGCCAGTGGCCACTCGACATGCTCCGGGTCCGCGACGCGTGGCAGTACGCCAACGGCCAGAACGTGGTCGTCGCCGTACTGGACTCCGGGGTGGACGCCGACCACCCGGACCTGTCCGGCCAGGTGCTGTCCGGAGCCGACTTCGTCGACAGCGGCGGCGACGGACGCACCGACACGGTCGGCCACGGCACCACCGTGGCCGCCCTGATCGCCGGTCAGGGCGACCCCACCGGAGTGGTCGGCATCGCGCACCACGCCAGGATCCTCCCGGTACGGGTACTCGACCGGAAGAACCGCTACCGGGACGCCGGCATCGTGGCGAAGGGCCTGCGCTGGGCCGTCGACCACGGCGCCAGGGTGGTGAACCTGTCGCTCGGCGGATCGCTGCGCAGCGCCGACCTCGCCGAGGCGATCCAGTACGCGTACGACCATGACGTGGTCGTGGTGGCCTGCGGCGGCAACAAAGGGCACGACAAGCAGATGTGGTACCCGGCACGGGAACCCGGGGTGGTCGCGGTGACCGGGCTGGACCGGAACGGGGTCTACTGGAGCGGGTCGCTGGCCGGGCCGGACAGCTCGTTGAGCGCTCCGGCGACCGGGATCGTCGGGCTCGGACCCACCGGCTACCAGACGGTACGCGGCACCAGCTTCGCCGCCGCGCTGGTGAGCGCGACCGCGGCGCTGATCCGCTCCCACTGGCCGGACATGACCGCCGCCAACGTGGTGAACCGGCTGATCCGTACCGCCCGGGACCGGGGACCGGCAGGCCGCGACGACAGGTACGGATACGGGGTGGTCGACCCGGTGGCGGCACTCACCAACCCGGTCGCGTCCGTACGGGAGAACCCGCTGGACACCACGCCGCGCAGTCCCGGCCCCTCGTCTTGGGCGATCTCGCCGGCCACACGCGCGGCAGCGCCGGATCCCGGGGACGGCGGACCCTGGTGGTGGGTGGCCTTCGGAGTGCTCGGTGCCGGCGGGTTCGCGGTGACCATCGGACTGGTGGTGGCGCGGCGGCGGCGCGGCACCCGGCTACCGGACCTCCCGCCCCAGCTGTGGAACTCCCCGCCCTGAGCCGGTGACCGGTCGGATCAGACACAGTCCCCTGTGGAGACCGCCCTGGTGGCACGCCGGCCGGTGTCAGCCACCGGCCGCGATTCCGCGACCGTGAGCGCGTACCCGGTGTCCGGATCGTCCGCGGCGGCGGCGAAGATCACCCCGTACACAGTGCCGTCCGAGGCCACCAGCGGCCCGCCGGAGTTTCCGCTGCGCACCTGGGAGCGCAACGAATACACCTCACGGACCACGGTCTTCGACTCGTAGATGTCCGGGCCGCGTACCTCGCCGCGGTCCCGTACCCGGGCCGGGGTCGCCGTGTACGGGCCGTCCAACGGATACCCCAGCACGATGGCGTTCCGGTCCTGCGGGGCCGGGGACGGCGCCCAGCGCATCACCGGGGCTTCGAATCCCGGGACGTGCAGCACGGCCAGGTCCTTGTCCGGGTGGTAGGCCACCACCCGCGCCCGGTACCGACCGTCCTTGGTGTCCACCACCAGATCCTCGGTGCCGGCCACCACGTGGGCGTTGGTCATCACTCGTTCCCGGGCGTACACGAAACCGGTGCCCTCGATCCGGCGGGCGCAACTGGGGGCCACGCCGAGCACCTTCACCACCGACTCGTGCGCCTGCCGGACCACGGGCGAGCGGGCCAGTTCCGGATCGGGTGGCGCGACCTGGCGGGACCGGGTCGGTCCGAGACCGCCGAACACCTCCGGGAACTCGTCCGGGTCGACGGTGTCCCGCAACGAGTCGTACACGCCACGGACCGCGTCCGGCATCGCGCCGTCGACCGCCCGGACGATCGCGCTGTTGCGTACCTGCTTGGCAAGGCCCGGTACCCCGGCGGACGCCATCGGAACCGCGACCATCCAGCAGACCAGCAGCACCGCGAGGACCGACACCACCGCGCCGCCGATGTCGTCGGCGACCCGGGCGGACTGCCGCTCGTACAGTCGGCGGATCCGCGTGGCCAGCAGACCAGCCAGGGTCTGGCCGACCACAGCCACCGTGAACACCACCCCGAGCGCGGCGACCACCCGGATCGCCGGGTCCACGAACCGCGCCGCGACGAATGGAGCTATCTGCAACCCGAGCAGGGCCCCTCCGAAGAACCCGGCGAAGGACAGTACGCCGACCACGAATCCCTGGCGGTACCCGTTGATCCCGAAGGTCAGGATCAGCAGGACGATCACGACGTCGATCAGGCTGCCGGACACCGGTCTCCTTTCGCCGGGAACGTCGCCGGGAATGTCCTGAGAGTACGGGGCCGCGTCGCCTCGCCGCCCGCACAGCCGGGGGGACACCGGGTCGACCCCGCGGGGGTGCTACCCGGTGCCCGGTGATGTCGGAGCCGAAACCTCACGGTGCGTGACCCGCACCGCCGCCCGCGGGTCTGGACATCCCGCCGCGACCCTGTCGGTCGGCGGAGGCCACGTCCAGTTGTTCCGGCGGTAGTTCCTCCACCCGGTTCCGGTCCCAGGCACGGTCCCAACCGGCCAGTTCCAGGACCGCGTTCAACACTCCGGCGGTGAAACCCCACACCACCATGTCCCGCACCTTGAACGCCGGACCGAGGTAGCCGCTGGGATGGCGTACCCGGATCCGGTTCGCGGGATCAACCAGTTCCGTCACCGGAAGCCGCTCCACCCGGGCGACCTCCTCCCGTGCCACGGGACGGACCGGGTGCGGCTCCCGCCACCAGGCCAGGACCGGTGTCACCACGAACCCGGTGACCGGAATCCACAGCTGTGGCAGGCTCGCGACAACCTGCACGGTGTCCGGGTCGAGACCGACCTCCTCGCGGGCCTCCCGCAGCGCGGTGTCCGCCGGGCCGGTGTCCCCGGGGTCGGACGCGCCGCCCGGGAACGCCGGTTGGCTCGCGTGGGTACGCAGCGAAGCCGCGCGCTGCAACACCAGGATGTCCGGTCCGGATACCACTCCGGACCCGTCGGCGGTGGGTGCGTCCTCACCGAACAGCACCAGCACCGCGCTCGGTCGGCCGCCGTCGGGAGGCGGTCGGAGCCGGCTGATGGATTCGACGGGTACGCCGTCGGCCCGTTCCGCGAGCGGGCTCAGCCAGTCGGGGATTCTGGTCATCCGTCGACCACCACGCCGAGGTGGGTTCTGGTCAGTGTGGACAGTGCCGGTTCGGTCAGCGGGGTGCTGTTGTAGAGGTGGGCGAGGCGACCGTCCGGGTCGATGAACAGGGTCACCGGTAGCGCGGTACGGCCCAGTCGTTTCATCAGCCGGCCCGACTCGTCGTACAGCGTGGGGAACCTGACCCCGAGTTCGCGGGCGAGTGCGGTGGCCGCTCGTCGGGTGTCCCCGGACACCACACCGAGCACCCGCAGCCGGGTTCCGGCGCGCTCGGCGTACCGCTGGAACCCCGGAAGTTCCTCACGGCACGGCGCGCACCAGGAGGCCCAGACCGTGACGACAGTGGGTACGCCGGACGGGGCGGCCAGATCGACCGGGTCGCCGCCCTCGATGCAGGGCAGTGGTTCGGAGGGCATCGGGCTGCGTGTTCGGGCCTTCGCGGGGGCATCCGACCTGGTCCCGGGCTCGGCCGGAGCTGGGCAGGGCTGGAACCACGCCGCCCGGTCCGGTGTGGCGGGTTTGGCGTCACCACCGCAACCGGCGAGTACGCCGTACCCGGCACATACCGCGAACAGGGCGGCCAGCAGCCTGGTGGTGCGCATGCCGCGCATGGTCAGACTTCGCTCCCCGACACCGGTCCCCCCGGGGCCACGGCGTCCTCTGAGCCGCCAACCTCCTCCGAGCCCGCGACCTGGACCAACCCGGCCAGGCCGGCGGCCCGGGCCAGCTCGGCCACCCGGGGACCTTTCAGCAGTTTCACCGCCGCTTCCGGTTCGGTCGGTCCGGTGCCGTACGAAGGGCACAGGGTCGCCAGGGTGCAGGCGCCGCAGGCCGGCTTGCGGGAATGACACACCCGCCGGCCATGGAAGATCAGCCGGTGGCTGAGCATTGTCCAGTCGGGCTTCTCGATCAGTTCGGCGACCGCGAACTCCACCTTCACGGGGTCCTGCTCACCGGTCCAGCCGAACCGGCGTACCAGGCGGGAGAAGTGGGTGTCGACCGTGATGCCGGGGACCCCGAAGGCGTTGCCGAGGATCACGTTGGCGGTCTTGCGGCCGATCCCGGGCAGTTTGACGAGTTGTTCCAGCCGACGCGGCAACTCGCCGCCGTGTCGGTCGACCAGCGCCTGGCCGAGCTTGATCAGGGAGTCGGTCTTGTTCCGGAAGAACCCGGTCGGCCTGATCAACTCCTCCAGTTCGGTCCGGTCCGCGGCGGCGTAATCAGCGGCGGTGAGATACCGCGAGAACACCTTGGGGGTCACCTCGTTGACCCGCTTGTCGGTGCACTGGGCGGACAGGATGGTCGCCACCGCGAGTTCCAGCGGGTTGGAGAAGTCGAGTTCGCAATGCGCATCCGGGTGGGTGTCCGCCAGCACCCGGTGCATCCGCCTGGCCCGTCGCTTCAGTCCGAGCGGGGTCTCCACATCCGGGGTACGACTGGCCGCCCGGGAGGTGCGGGCGGCTTTCCCCGAAGTCTTCGTGGACTGGCTCATTTCGGACCCTGGCGGTGCGGTGGCGTGGTCACCGTTGCAGCCTACGTCCTCGGCTGAACCGGGCCGCCGCGTCACTGGTCGGCTCTGCCCACCAGCCCGTCGGCCGGCCCTTGGTCCATCAGGAACGACCAGCCATCGACGTTGAGCCGCAGGTCGACGTAGAAACCGGCGGCGCTACCGGCCGGCTCGTTGAGCAGCAACCGGAAGTCGCCGCCGCCCAGCGGGAGCACCTCCCCGGTGGCGACGAACGGACCGGTGTCGTCGCTGCCGGTCCAGATCACAGTCCCCGGCTCGGTGACCATGAGCAGTTCCTGGCCGCCGGTGTCGGTCTCGACGCGCCAGGCACCGACCAGGGGCCGGATCCCCGCCGTGTCCTCCGGGTCGCTCGACCCGGCACCGGACGCCGGGGGTGCCGGCCCGGAGTCCAGGTCGCCCCGCGCCACGCCACCGGGCGGCATCAGCGGCGTCACCGGGCCGCCGAGGGCAGCCAGCACGTCCTCCGTGCCGGATGCCGGCCTTCCCCGGGCTGTCCCCCACGGTGCCAGCAGGGCGTCGCGCAACCGTGCCGCGGTGGGGCGGTGTGCCGGGTGTCCAGCCAGGCCGCGCCGCAGCACGTCGAGCAACGCGCCGGGCACTCCGGGAAGGTTCGGTAGCTCGACCGCGGGGCGGGCCGGATCCAGCCATGCCGGGTCCCGGCCGGCCACCGCCAGCCCTCCGCCGAGTGCCCGGTAGAGGGTGGCGCACAGCGCGTACACGTCGGCCGGGGGACCCACCACCGGGCCGCCGGCACCGATCTCACCACGTGGGATGCGGAACTCCGGGGCGGACAGCGGGCCGGTCGCCATCGGCCGTACCAGAACCGGAGCGCCGGAGTCGAAACCGGCGAGCACCGGGCCGGCCGCCTCGTCCAGGTAGATCGCCTCAGGCCGCACCGCGAGGTGGCACAGCCCGACCCCGTGGGCCGTGGCGAGCGCCTCGGCGAGCGCACTGCCGAGCAGCCGCACCTCCTGGTACGGCAACCGGTGGCGCTGGGCCAGCAACTCGGCGAGGGTACGGCGTTGCCCGGTCCGCACCCCGAGGTACGGACGCCGGTCGGCGACCCCGTGGCACACCACGTCGGCGATGTAGGGGTGCCGCGAGCAGTGCGCCAGCCGCTGTGCCCAGTGCGTATACGCGATCAGTTCGGCGTCCGGTGCCGGAACCAGGCCGGTGACCAGTAGCACCGGCTGGCCTTCCGGATCATGGGCGGCGTCGCAGGCGGCCACCGAATCCTGGTGCAGCCTGCCGACGATCCGCAGTTCACCCGGCGCGTACACAAGCCCGACAGTAGGTGGTCACCGGCCGGCATGGCACCCCCGTGACCAGCGGATCAAGCCGGGGTTGCCGATGCGTTACCGGACACCGCTGCGGATGTTTTCCCTGGAAGCGCATAGACTCGGGGTCGCGTCAGCGGGTCCTGGAGGTGCACACGATGGATGAAGTTCTGGCTCGGTGTGGTCTGTTCCAAGGGGTGGACCCCGAGGCTGCCGAGTCCCTTACCAAAGAGCTTGAGTACTTCGAGGTCCGCAAGGGCGACGTGGTGTTCACCGAGGGGGAGCCGGGCGACAGTCTGTACATCGTCATCTCCGGCAAGATCAAAGTGGGCCGGCGGGCGGCGGACGGTCGCCAGAACCTGATCGCGGTGATGGGTCCCAGCGACATGGTCGGCGAACTGTCCCTGTTCGACCCCGGGCCGCGTACCGCGACCGCCACGGCGATCACCGACTCGCGGGTCGCCCGGCTACGCAAGTCAGCGTTGCGGCCCTGGCTGACGAACCGGCCCGAGATCGCCGAACAGTTGCTGCGGGTGCTCGCCCGGCGGCTGCGACGGACCAACGACGCGCTCGCCGACCTCATCTTCACGGACGTACCCGGTCGGGTCGCCAAGAGCCTGCTGCAGATGGCCAGCCGGTTCGGCACCCGCGACGGCGGGGTGCTGCGGGTGACCCACGACCTGACCCAGGAGGAGCTGGCGCAACTGGTCGGCGCGTCCCGGGAGACCGTGAACAAGGCGCTCGCCGACTTCGCATCCCGGGGCTGGCTGCGACTGGACGGCAAGAGCGTCATCATCCTGGACCCGGAGCGACTCGCCCGCCGCGCCCGCTGACAGCGTCCTGTCCCCGCAGTCCGTTACGCCCGGGAGAGGAAGCTCACTCGTAGCCCGTCTTGATGTGCGGGGGCTCGGGTAGATATGCCTATCCTCCCGGGCAATGTCTGCTCCACCACGGCAGTCGGCACCGGTTCGACCCACCGCAGCCCGGCCCCCGCATCGCCTCCGCCGGGCCGTGCGCAACCCGCGACTCCGGATACGTCGAGCACGCATCGCGGCTTCACCCCGCCTCACGCCGCCGCGACGCCCGGCACCACCGCCACGGCTGGGCCACCGCCCGAGTCTGGACGGGGTACGCGGAATCGCGATCCTCGGCGTACTGGCGATGCACGCCCAGGCATTCGGGGCGTTCGGCCACTTCGCTCCCGGCGCGCATCTCGGCGTCACTGTCTTCTTCGTACTCTCCGGATTCCTGATCACCACGCTGCTCCTGGAGGAGCACCACCGGCACGACACCATCAACCTGCGGCACTTCTACCTGCGCCGGGTCGCCCGGCTGCTCCCGGCGCTGCTGGTACTGCTGCCGTTCCACGCTCTGGTGTGGACGTACGAGGCGTCTTTCGGCGTCGTGCTCGCCGCGATGGTTCCGATGCTGCTCTACGTCACGAACCTGGTACGGGCACACGACGTGATGGTCATGGCTGGCACCACGTTCGGCTGGTCCCTGGCGATCGAGGAGCAGTTCTACCTGGGGTGGCCGCCGCTGCTGAAGCGGGCCCTGAAACGCGGCCGGTCACTGCTGCTGCCGGTTGCGGTGTGCCTGATCGCGGTACTCGCCGCAGCCGCCATCCGGATGGTGCTCGCCGACCACGGGGCGTGGCGGGGCTGGCTCTACTACTCCACGGTCACCCGGTTCGACGCACTGGCCATCGGCTGCCTCGCCGCGCTGGCCCGGTGGCGGGTGGCACTGCCCTGGTTCCGAGGCGCCGGATGGCTCGCGGCAGGCTGGCTGGGATACGCCTACCTGACGTACCACTCGGATCTTCCGGAAACCTTCACCCTCGGCCTGCCATCGGCGGCGCTGGCCACCGCCGTACTGGTCCTCGCCGTGGTGCGGGAGCCCACCGGCCGGCTGGCCCGGGTCCTGTCCCAGCCTGCCCTGGTACGCCTGGGAGTCCTCTCGTACGGGTTGTACCTGTGGAACCTGCTGCCGTTCCAGGCCTGGCAGATCTTCTCCGGTGAGCGACCAGGTCTGGCCGGCACCCTGACCTGCCTCGCGATCGGGTACACCGCCGCCGAACTGTCGTACCGGTGGGTCGAGCAGCCGATGATCGGCTGGGCGCGGGCCCGGATCCGCGGCCAGCGCCGGCCACCGTGGACGTTCCAGCGGCGGGCCGTGGACCGGACCGACCTCGCGCGGCAGCACGCCGCGCGGCTGCGGGACGCGGATGCCCGGAAGCTGGCGACGATACCCACGTTCGGTCCGACCCTCCGGTGACCCTGTGCGCGACTAGCGGCCCACGGACGCGGAGCCGCCATCCGGTCCTGAGAACCGGGCCAGCAACGCGTCGGCGGCGGCCCGCTCGCTGACGTGCTCGGTCGCGTACGCCAACTCGACGGCCTCGGCGGCTGCCGTGCGGGCCCGCTCGGGTTCGCCCGCGGCGGCAAGCGCCCGCGCGTACACCAGGCGGCCGTACACCCCGCTGCGGATGTCCTCGGCCTGGACCTGAAGTGCCCGACCCGCCTCGATTAACGCCTCGGAAACCTGGCCCGCCGCCAGCAACGCCGACGCGTACGCCGCCGCCGCCTGGCGGCGCGGGAAGATCAGAGACTCCTGGCACGGGGTGCCGGCCACGTCCGCCAGAAGCCGGATCGCGCCGGCCAGGTCGCCCCGCGACCGGAGCGCCTCGGCCAGTAGCACCCGGGGGCCGACCCGTGCCGCGTCCCGCAGGTCATGTGCGTCCACCAACTGGAGAGTGCGCCGGGCGTCGGCTTCGGCGGCCGAAGCGTCGTCCATGTCGAGTAGACACCAGCCCCGGACGGTGCAGACCATTCCGGCGAGGAACGAGTGGCCGGCGTGCCTGGCGTACCGTTCCGCCCGGTCCAGGAACCGGGTCGCCTTGTGCGGCTCACCCCGGCCCCGCGCCGCGACTGCCCGTACCACCAGGGCCAGACCGCGACCCCAGTCATCGGCACTGGAGTCGAAACCACGGAACGCCAGCCGAGCCTGCTCCTCGGCCACCGACAGGTTGCCCAGTTCCGCCTCAGCGAACCCGGCGACCGCCCGCAGCGTGGCCACCGCCCAGGTCTCCCCGACCCGTTCCCCGAACGGCAGGAACGCGTACGCGAGCCGCCTCGCGTCGCCGAACCGGCCCGCGAACAGCCTGGTGAACGCGGTGGCGCCACGGATCCAGGCACGCCCCACCGGGTCGCGCAGCCGGGCGAACAGCCGCGCCGACTGTCCGAGTGCCGCATCGGCGAGCCCGAAGTCGCCCCGGGTGGCGGCGGCCCACGCCAGGTACAGCAGCGCCCATGCCTGGCCCCGCTGGTCCCCCGCCTCGGCGGCGATCTCGTACGCCGCCTCGAACTGGGACTGCGCGTCCGCCAGCCGTCCCGCCAGATAGTCGGCCATCCCGAGCCGGTACGTCGCCTCGACCCGCTCCTCCGGCAGTTCCGCGGCGGCCAGCGCCTCCCGCCACGCACCGGCCGCCTGGCCCGCCTCGCCGGCCGCCCGGTGCGCCTCGCCGAGCAGCAGCAACCCGCTCACCCGGTCGCCTCGGTTGACCGCGTTCGCCACCACCTTCTCAGCGACCGCCCGAGCGTCGGCGGCCCGACCCAGTTGCAGCAACGCCCGAGCGTGCACCAGCCGGTCGGCGGCTGGCAGGCCACCGCCGGCCAGTGCCATGGCACGTTCGTCCAGCCGCGCGGCCTCCGCCGGTCCCCCCGCCGCCAGCGCCCACCGCGCCATCCGGGCCAGCGCCGCGACCCCCAGGTCGGCGACCTTGCGGGGTTCCGCGTCGGTACGCAACCCGACCCAGTCGGCGACCGCGATCGTCCGCTCGGCGTGCCGGGCGGTGAACGCGTCGGCCTGCTCGGTGGACATCACGAGATCCGGGTCGCGCTGGTGCTCCTGCTGGCGCTGGTGGGCTTGCTCGTGCCGGTACGCGGCCTGGTACTGGGCGGCTCCCCAACGGGCCAGCTCGGCGTGGCGGGCCGCCAGCACCGCACGGCCCACCCCGGCGTACGCGGCCTCCCGCATCAGCGGGGTGACGAAGGCGTACCCGCCGGACGTACGACGACGCAGCATCCGGCGGGCCAACAGCTCGTCGATCGCCCGGTCCCGCTCCATCGCGGCCACGCCGGTACGCCCGCCGCCCCGTAACGCTTCCAGGGCACCCGCCGGTACGGCGTCACCCACCACGGCGGCGTCCCGCAGCACCGCCCGGGTGTCAGGCGGAAGCGCGTCGATCCGGGCGGCGAGTACCGCCGCGAGGTCCCGGGACAGCAACCTGCCGCCCAGCGACCCGGGTGCCAGTCGCCAGCCGTCCGGTCCTCCGGTCAGCATTCCCCGCTCGACCAGCAGCGTGACCAGTTCAGCGAGGTAGAACGGGTTGCCCTGGGAGGTGGCGAGAAGCTGGTTCTCCTCGCCAGGGGGCAGCTTGCCGCCGTTCAGGTACGCCGAGAGCAGCCGCGCGGCGTCCGCCCCGCGCAGCGGTGCCAGGGTGTGTACCTCGGCCTCGGAGAGCCGGGTCAGGTTGCCGGTCTTGCGGACCAGTTCGGGACGGCCGATCAACACCACGAGTGCCGGCCCGGTCAGCGCGGCGAGCATGGTGCCGAGCGCGTCGACGGCCTCGCCGGTGGCGTCGTGGATGTCGTCGACCACCACCAGCAACGGGCTTTCCGAGGCCAGGCCGGACAGCATCTGCGCCACGGCGGTCGCGACCGCCGCCGGCTCCAGCGGGCTACGCAGTTCTCCCCGCTGCCCGGCGTACTCGCCGTGGCCGAGCATCGCGAGCAGCAGCGGCACCTGCAACGCCGGGTTGGCAAGGTGCCGCTCCGGGGCGGTGTCCCTTCCGGGCTCCTGGCGGGCCCGGTCGATCCGGTTGGCGATCCGGATCAGCCGGGCTGCCGCCGTGGCGGCATCCTCCCCGGCAACGTCACTGTCGTCCGCGGACAGGCCCGCCGCGACCCGTACCAGGTCCGCCAGTGGGGCCAGCCGGCGGTTCTCCCCGTACGCGGCGCACCGCACCGACAGCACCCGGGCACCGTGCTCGGAGGCGTACCGGGTGGCCTCCGCGGCGAACCGGGTCTTGCCGACACCCGCCTCGGCGGTGAGCACCATGACCTGTGGCTGGCTGCGGTCCGCCACCTCGGCGAGCCGGCTGGCGAACCGTCCCAGCTCGGGTTCCCGCCCTACGAACGGCGCCTCGTCGCCGAGACCGGAACGGGTTCCGGGCGCGTCGCGCAGCCCGAGCAGCTCGTACGTGGCGACCGGAGCCCGCTTGCCCTTCAGTCGCAACGGTGGCAACTGCCGCCACGCGGCGAGGTGGCGGGTCGTGGTGGCGGTACGACCCCCGGCGTACACCGCGCCGATAGCGGCGGCGTCGGCCAGCCGGGCGGCGGTGTTGACGGTGTCCCCGATCACCGTGTACTCCAACGCCGCCTGTACCCCGGCGACCACCACACCGGTGTTCAGACCGACCCGCAGCCCGAGCGGCACCCCGCCGCCCTGCTCCACGTCCAGCACCCGGCGGACCGCCCGCTGCATCGCCAGCGCCGCGCGTACCGCCCGTTCCGGGTCGTCCTCATGTGCGACCGGAGCGCCGAACACCGCCATGATGCCGTCACCGGTCAGCTTGTCGACGTGGCCGCCGAACATGGTGACCGCCCGCGCGAGCGCGGCCAGCACCCGGTCGGTGACCGCGCCGACCCGCTCCGGGTCCAGGTCCTCGGCCCAGGCGGTGAAGTCGGACAGGTCGCCGAACAGCACGGTGACCACCCGCCGCTCGGTGGTGGGTTCCGCGGCGGCGGCCGGGAGCGCCACCCCGCAGTGGTGGCAGAACCGGGCGCCGGGGACCGGGACAGTGCCGCAGACCACGCAGATCATGGTGAGCCTTCGTCGGGCGGGTGTGGGAACTCACCGAGTGCGTGCAGGTACTTCAGTTGGGCGCGTACCGACATCTCGGCGGCCGGCCACAGCTCGCGGTCCACGTCGGCGTACACGGTGGCCACCACCTCGGGAGCGGTGCCGGCGCCGCTGGCGAGGGCACGGCGTACCTGGTCCAGGCGGTCGGCGCGGTGGGCCAGGTAGAACTGGGTGGCCCCGACGCAGTCCGCGAGCATCGGGCCGTGCCCGGGGAGCACGGGGATCGGGCCCAGCCCGCCGAGCCGCCGCAGGCTCGTCAGGTAGTCGCCGAGGTCGCCGTCCGGCCAGGTGACCACCGTGGTGCCCCGGCCGAGCACGGTGTCCCCGGTGAGCACCGCGGGTTCCCCGTCGGGTTCGTCCAGGTTCACGGCGAACGCAACTGAATCGGCGGTATGGCCGGGGGCGGCGATCACCCGCAGGCTCAGACCCGACGCCTGGATCCGCTCGTCGGGCAGGAGTGGGTCCGCCGCGCGACACCAGCGGGGGTCGGCGGCCCGGACGGGGGCCCCGGTGAGTTCCCGGAACCGGTCCACTGATTCCGTATGGTCAATGTGACCGTGAGTAATCAAGACAAGATCCACCGGACGCCCGGCGAGACGTTCCAAATGACCCGCGTCGAGCGGGCCGGGATCCACCACGACGCAGCCGGCGTGGCCCGCCGCACGCAATACCCAGCTGTTTGTGCCGTCCAAGGTCATAGGGCCCGGATTGGGCGCGAGCGCAAGCGTCGCCCACGACGGCGGCCCGGCCGCCAGGCCGGTGGCCGGTGCCGTCACGTGGCGCCCGCTCAGCATCATGCTGCGATCGTACGGCGGGTAACGCTCAGTACCGAAGGCCCTTCCAGTCGGAACCGTGCCCGGCTCCAGCCACTTCGCCCCGGACCGCCCGGACCGCACCACCCGACCGCGGACCGGTACCACGGCAGGACCGGTGACCCGGCAATATCAATGGGCCGTCCGCAGGGCCGCCTCTACGGTGGGCGAGTGGAGACCCGCGACCTCGACCCCGACCACCTCGACGCCGCATTCGACATTCGCACCCGGTCCTTCGGCCCGCTGGGCGAGTCCCGCCGGGAGAACTGGCGCCGGATGATGCTTCGCGCCATCGCCGAGCGGCGGTTGCTGGGCTGCTACGACGGGCCCCGAATCGTCGCCATGGCCCGGATCAACCGGTTCCGGCAGTGGTGGCACGGCCGGACCCTGCCGATGGCCGGCGTCGGCGGTGTGGTGGTGGCCCCGGAACACCGGGGGCGGGGAATCGGTACCCGACTCATGCTCGCGACCCTGGACCGCGCCGCCGAGCTGGGCTACCCGATCTCCGTGCTCTACCCGGCGACCGTGCCGCCCTACCGTGGTCTGGGCTGGGAATTCGGCGGTGCCCAGTACCTGGTCAGCGCGCCGGCCGAAGCGCTGCGCGGGCTCGCCACCGCGCCGATTCCACTGCGCCGGGTCGGACCGGACGACGCCCCCGAGATCCTTTCCGTGGTACGGCGACTCCACGCCGCCGCGCGCAGCAGCGGCCCGATCGACTGGGACGAGTCGGAGGTCCGCACCTGGCTCGCGGAGGACCAGCCGTTCAGCTACCTCGCCGAGGACGGGTTCCTGGTATATCACTGGGAGGACCAGGACCTCGAGGTGGATGAACTGGTTGCCGGGTCCATCAGCACCGCGCGGGCCCTGTGGTCACTGGTCGGCAGCGGCTCGCCGGTCGCCACCACCGTGAAGGCATGCATCGGACCGATGGACCCGTTGCGCTGGCTGACCCGGGAGGCCGTGGTACGCCCGGCGGAGGAGAAGCGCTGGATGTTGCGTCTGGTCGACGTACCAGCGGCGCTCGCCGGCCGGGGCTACCCCGCCGGCCTGGACGTCGAGGTCAGCCTCGAAGTGGACGACCCGCAGCGACCCGGCAACACCGCGGCCTGGCGGTTGACCGTGACCAAGGGCACTGGACGGGTGGAACCGGTGACCAGCCGGCCGGCGGCCTCGCTCCAGGTGGGCCCGCGTGGCATCGCCGCGCTCTACTCCGGTACGCCACTGGCCACGCTGCGGGTGGCGGGTCTCGCCTCCGGCGGGGATCCGGACACCGACGCCGTACTGGACACGGTCTTCGGTGGGAACCCCTACCTGCTCGACTACTTCTGAGCCGGCTCACCGGGGGTGGCGGGTCCCCACCGTGTCATCGGATCCGCCGGGCCCTGCCGTTTCACGAGACCTCGACGATGACCTCCACCTCCACCGGAGCGCCCAGCGGGAGTTCCGCGACCCCGACCGCGCTCCGGGCGTGGTGTCCCGCCTCCCCGAACACCGCACCGAACAGCTCACTCGCGCCGTTGACCACGGCCGGCTGACCGTTGAATCCGGGTGCCGACGCGACGAACCCCACCAGCTTCACCACTTTCACCACCCGCTCCAGGCCCACCAGAGCGTCGATAGCGGCCAACGCGTTCAGAGCACAGGTCCGGGCAAGTTGCCTGGCGTTCTCGGGCGAGACCCCGTCACCGACCTTCCCGGTGGCGGCGAGCTGACCGTCCACCATGGGCACCTGGCCGGATACGTACACGTAGTTTCCGGTCTGGACCGCTGGCAGGTACGCCGCGACCGGTGCCACCACCTCGGGAAGCTCCAGACCCAGCTCTCGCAACCTGGCCCGGGGCTCAGTCATTCTTCGCCCGCTTCAGGTAGGCCACGAGCTGCTCCGAGTTGGGACCCGGGATGACGGTCACCAACTCCCAGCCGTCCTCACCCCAGGTGTCCAGGATCTGCTTTGTGGCATGCACCAGCAACGGCACCGTCGCGTACTCCCATTTCTGCATTCCGGCACCCTAACTCCCCGGTGATCGGGACATCCGGGGGATGTGGCGCACCACGGCTACCGTGACGCCGACACGGCTGCCGGCCGACGTCCCACCTACCGCCCTTCGCGCCCGTCACCGGGCCCGGACCACCCTCCACGGGGGAGCAGATGACTCAACCACCCGGCCACTACGGCCAGCCAGGGGGAAGCTACGGGGACCCCTACGGCCAGTCCCCGGACCCGTACGGCCAGCCGAGCGGACCACCGGCGGGCGGTTACGGCGGCGCCCCCGCCGGCTACGGGACCCCCGGCTACCCGCCGGCCGGTATGCCACCACCGGCATTCCCGCAGCCACCGGTACCCCGGAAGAGCCGTACCGGCCTGATCATCGGCATCGTCGCAGGGGTACTCGTGTTGCTGCTCTGTGGTGGCGGAGCGCTCTTCTACCTGGTGGGCGGCGGCAGCACCACCGCCACGGTGGAGGGGTTCCTGGAGTCCGCCCTCAAGGACCGGGATCTGGAGGCCGCCAAGCAGTATGTGTGCGCCAAGGAAGTCGACGCCATGAAGCGCGACTTCACCTACCCGGGCCAGACCGAGATCTCCGTGAGCTGGTCGAACGTGCGGGAGACCTCGAACGACGGCGCCAACGCCGAAGTGGCGGTCGCCATGACGGTGAAGGCGGCGGTGAACGGGCAGAGCACCGAGGTCAAGAGAACCTGGGTGTTCAAACTGGTGAACGAGTCCGGCTGGAAGGTGTGCGACATCGACACCGGGGACGGCAACGGCGGCTAGGGTGCGCGGCCGGACCGCCGTCTGCCCGCCCAGGACCGGGAAGGGGACTACGCTCCGCGGTGGCGACTTCCCGCCGTTGACCGTGGCACCCGGCGTCCAAGCAGGAGTAGTCCGATGACGCGTCCACCCGGCTACCCGGACCATCCCGGCTACGGCGAGCCCTACCAGGACAACGACCCCGCGAGTCCGGCCGGGCACTCCGGGGACGGCTACGCCGACGGGTACGGCTACCCCGCCGACACGTTGGATCGGCGTTGGGACAGGTATCTGGAGCATGACCAGGGTAGGAACACTTCTGGTCACCAGCGGTGGTACCCCGGTGGTTCCGACCGACAGGTGGATCGCACTGCGGCGTACCCGGACCGGCAGGACCGGTACGCGGTACCCGTCGATGGGTACCGTGACGCCCCCGGCGGGTACGGCCACGGCGGGCACCGTGACGAACGCTGGCCCGACCCGGCTCGTCCGAGCGCCGGTACGCCGTTGTCCGAACAGCCCACGACGCGCCTTCCGACGGTGTCGGCCCACGGGTACCCCAACGGTCAGCGGCCGCCGCGCAAGCCCGGTACGCGCAAGCGGGCGGCCCTGCTGGTCGGCGTGATCGGCGGAGTGGTGTTGGTGGTGGCAGCGGGCCTGCTGTTGGTCAACCGGGGTGGCTCGCACGCGGGCGACCCGTCGGTCCCCCCGGACCTCGCCCACCCGACCAGAGTGGTGGACCGGTGGCTGACCGCGATGTTCATCAAGAAAGACCCGGAGGAGATGCTCCGGTACACCTGCAAGCGGGAAGCTGACCGTGCCCTGGTGGACGACGCGATCAGGTCAGTCAGGAAGGCCGAGCGGGACGCCAGGGTCGCCAGGCTCACCATGAAGGTGAGCTGGTCGGAACCGGCCGAGGTGACCATGGACGATGAGCAGGCCAAGGTGACGTCGACCCTGACGGTCACCGTGGGGAAGCGGGTCCAGAAGACCCCGGCGGCCTTCGACCTGGTCTTCGAGGCCGGCTGGCGGGTCTGCGACACCGACCTGGCCTGACCGGGCTGTGCCGAGCGGCGTGAGCGGAGGCAGGCTGGTGTCAGGACGGAGTGATGCCGAGATGAGCCAGAACGGACCAAGCCAGGGCTGGCAGGACGCCAGGCTGCACATCGTCACCGGCAAGGGTGGCACCGGAAAGACCACGGTGGCCGCCGCGATGGCGCTCGCCCTGGCCTCAGGAGGACAGCGCACCCTGCTGGTCGAGGTGGAGGGCCGGCAGGGACTGGCGCAGCTGTTCGACGTGCCACCGCTGCCGTACGGGGACCGCAAGATCGCCGTACCGCCGGGGGGTGGCGAGGTGTACGCGCTGGCCGTGGACGCCGAAGAGGCGCTGCTGGAGTACCTGGACATGTTCTACCGCCTCGGTCGGGCGGGCCGGATGCTGAAGCGGTTCGGGGCGATCGACTTCGCCACCACGATCGCGCCCGGGGTACGGGACGTGCTGCTCACCGGGAAGGTGAAGGAGGCCACGACCCGGGTCGAAAAGGGTCGCCGGGCCTACCACGCGGTGGTGCTCGACGCGCCGCCCACCGGACGGATCAGTCGGTTCCTGAACGTCACCGCCGAGGTCGCGGGGCTGGCGAAGGTGGGGCCGATCAAATCACAGGCCGAAGGGGTGGCCGCGCTGCTGCGCTCCCCGATGGCGGCGGTCCACATCGTGACCACCCTGGAGGAGATGCCGGTCCAGGAGACACTCGACGCGGTCGAGGACCTTCGCCGGCTGCGGTTCAGTCTCGGCACCCTGATCGTGAACATGACCCGGCCGGAGTTGCTCGCCGACGCGAAAGTGACCCGGGAGAGCCTGAGCCGGGGGCTCGCCACGGCCGGACTCCCGACCGACCAGGGTACGGTCGGCGGCCTGCTCCGCGAGGTCACCGAACATCAGGCACAGTTGCGGCAGGAGACCCGGCTGCGCGACGAGTTGTGGTCCGGTGCCCGGCCAGTGCTCGAACTCCCGTTCCTGTCCGACGGTATTGACCTGTCCGGACTGTTCACACTGGCTGAAGCCCTCTCTGAGCAGGGGTTGCACGGTCACTGACCAAGGAAGCGGGCATCGGCGGATAGGCTCGCTGACGTGTCACACGATCAGCCGACCCCGGGGTTGGACCTGGACGCCACGCTCGCCGACCCGGGGATCCGCATCGTGGTGTGCTGCGGCGCGGGAGGTGTCGGCAAGACCACGACCGCGGCGGCACTCGCGTTGCGCGCCGCGGAGCGGCACGGCCGGCGGACCGTGGTGCTGACCATCGACCCGGCACGCCGGCTGGCCCAGTCGATGGGGCTCACCGAGCTGGACAACACACCACGGCCAGTCAGCGGAGTCGACACCGCGAGTGGCGGCGGCCTGGACGCCATGATGCTGGACATGAAGCGGACCTTCGACGACGTCGTGCTCACCCACACCAGCCGCGAGCAGGCGGAGGAGATCTTCGCGAACCCGTTCTACCAGGCCATGAGCTCCACCTTCGCCGGGACCCAGGAGTACATGGCGATGGAGAAACTGTCGCAGCTCAGCGAGATCGACGAGGACCGGGGCGGCTGGGAACTGATCGTGGTGGACACTCCGCCGTCCCGCTCGGCGCTGGACTTCCTCGACGCGCCGAAGCGGCTCGCGACGTTCTTGGACAGTCGGATGCTGCGGATCCTGCTGGCACCGGCCCGGGTCGGCGGCGCGAGCATGTTACGGATGTTCGGTGCCTCGCTGAACCTGTTCGGCCGGGCCATGCACCGGATCCTCGGCGCGCAACTGCTCACCGACCTGTCGACCTTCGTCGCGTCGCTGGATTCGATGTTCGGGGGGTTCGCCGACCGGGCAGCCCGGACGTACCAGGTGTTACAGGCCAAGCAGACGGCGTTTCTGGTGGTGGCCACGCCGGAGCCGGACGCGATCCGGGAAGCCGGGTACTTCGCGGGAAGGCTGGCCGAGGACCGGATGCCGCTGGCCGGCCTGGTGCTCAACCGGGTGCACGCAGCGGCACCAGGGCTGTCCGCCGAGCGCTGCCTGGCCGCCGCCGAGGCGCTGGCCCAGACCGGGGCTGGAAAGCAGGCCGGCAACGCGGCGGTCACCGCCGAGGTGCTGCTGCTGCACGCGGAACTGGTCCGCCAGGTCAGGCGGGAACGCCGGATCGCCGACCGGTTCCGGCGCGCCCACCCGGGCGTACCGGTTGCCGAGGTGCCGGCGCTGCCCGAGGACGTACACGACCTTGACGGCCTGCGGGCGATCGGGGCCGCCCTGGTCCCGGGGTGACGCCGAGTAACCGACAGCCACCTACCGTTCTCTGGGCAGGCAGTGCCGCCGACACCGCACCGATGGTGTCGGCGGCACCGGTTACCGCTACCCCGCCCTCGCCAGAGTCTCCTGCTGCTGCCCGGTCTCCAGGGCCGCCACGAAGAGGGCCCTCCAACTCGGCACAGCCGGGTGCCGGCGCAACAGCGCACGACGTTCCCGTTCGGTCATTCCGCCCCAGACGCCGAACTCGATCCGGTTGTCCAGCGCGTCCGCCAGGCACTCGTACCGTACGGGGCACCCTCGGCAAACACGCTTAGCAACGTTCTGTTCCGCGCCCTGAACGAACAGTGCGTCCGGGTCGCCGTCCCGGCAGGCCGCTTGGCTTGCCCAGTCCGCGATCATCCCCATCTGTACTGACCCCCCTCTGCTGTCCCCCCGACAGCCCGAAACGGCCCCCCGGCCCCGGACTGCCCCAGTTCGTAGATTACGAACCGGTTAGGTGAGCGGACACCGACCGTTCGGCCGGTATCCCGCTCGAGCGAACACGCTTCGTGCGTGTACGCTCCCACATCATTGTGGGTAGTAGCCACCCAACTACGCAACGTCGCCGTCGAAAATCTGAAACCCCCCCTGGCCTGGACAGATGACCCGCAGGCTCCCGGGCGCGCCCCGGAGGCTGCCCAGAAAGCGCCAGGGGCATACCCACCCCTGTCGCGGACGAAACGGATTCGCGGACGTTGAGGTCGGATCGGCTACTGTTATGGCCGAGATTCCCAGGGTTGGCCCGTTATCGCAGTGGGCCATGCCAGTCAAGACACATCACAGGTCGAAGCGCGGCTGTCGCGTACCCTGGTGCGGTGGTTCGTTTACGAAACCGACACCTGGTCAATAACGCCGCGTCCCTCGTGATATGCGGCCTGCTGGTGGGCTTGGTGGTCGCCGCAGCCGCGTTCCCGGCACTGGCGGTCACCGGCCTGGCGGCGAAGGTCAGCGTGGACTCCTTCCAGGAGCTACCGGACGACCTTGAGGTACTGCCGCCTCCGGAGACGAGCTACCTGTACGCGGCGGACGGGAAGACCCGGATAACCGGCTTCTACGAGGAGAACCGGCAGAACGTCTCGCTCAACGACATCTCGCCGCTGATGCGCCAGGCGATCGTGGCCGCCGAGGACACCCGGTTCTACGACCACCATGGCGTCGACCTGAAGGGCGTGGTCCGCGCCCTCGTCGCGAACAGCAACGCGGGCGAGGTGAAGCAGGGCGCCTCGACGCTCACCATGCAGTACATACGCCAAGCGCTCACGTACTCCGCGCGGACCCCGGAGGAACGCCGGGAGGTCATCGCCGACACGCCGGCCCGCAAGCTCAAGGAGATCAGGTTCGCGATAGCGCTGGAGAAGCGCCTCTCCAAGGACCAGATCCTCGAGAACTACCTCAACATCGCGTACTTCGGACACAAGGCGTACGGCATCTACGCGGCGAGCTACGCGTACTTCAACAAGCACCCGAAGAACCTCTCGCTGGACGAGGCCGCGATGCTGGCCGCCACGGTCCGGGCACCCAGCGTGTACGACCCCAACTCCAGCAACCCGAAAGAGCGGGAAGCGATCCTCAAACGGCGGAACTGGGCGCTCACCCGAATGGTGGAAGAGGAGTTCGTCGACGCCGCCACCGCGACGGCCGCCCAGCAGAGGCCGATCACTCTGAAGACGAAGACGCCTCCGAACAGCTGCGTCGACGTACCGCCCAAGCACAAGGACTGGGGCTTCTTCTGCGCCTACTTCGTGGACTGGTGGAAGCAGCAGAAGGAGTTCGGCGCCAACCCGGTCGAACGGGAGGCGAACCTGAAGAGCGGCGGCTACCGAATCGTCACGTCCCTGGATCTGGACCTACAGGACGCCGCGATGGAGAGCATCCTGGAGCGCAAGGGCGTGCGGAACAACTACGCGCTCGGCGGGGTGTTCATCGAACCCGGCACCGGCCGGATCAAAGCGATGGCCGTCAACCGCAACTACAGCAACGACAACCGGACGAACGGTCGGCACTCTGACCCGGCCCTGCGGGGCCGCAAGGGTACGTACCCGAACACCACCAACCCGGTGCTCGGCGGCGGCAACCTCGGGTACCAGGCAGGCTCCACGTTCAAGATGTTCACCGTCCTGGCCGCGCTCGAAGAGGGCATGCCCCTGTCCACCGCATTCCAGTCACCCGACCAGTACCGGTCCCAGTACGTCGGCGGCACAGCGGACGACAAGTCAGCCTGCATGGTGAACGGCGAATACCACTGGTGCCCCAGGAACGCCAACAAGAGCATGGCGGGCCTGCGAAACATGTGGTCCGGCTTCGGGATGTCGGTCAACACGTACTTCGTACAGCTGGAAGAAGCCGTCGGCGCGGAGAACGCCGTCAAGATGGCCGAGAAGCTCGGCCTGACCTGGCACAACCCGTCCGACGCCGATCTCGCCTCGCCCGGCGGCCGGCACAACCCGAAGTACTGGGGCGCGTTCACCATCGGTGTCGCCGAGACCACCCCGCTGGAGATGGCGAACGCGTACGCCACCCTCGCGGCCGACGGGAAGTACTGCGCACCGCTACCGGTCAACAAGATCCTCAACCGTGCCGGGAAGGAACTGCCCGGCGGGAAACCCGACTGCCAGCAGCGGATCTCCCCGGACGTGGCGAGGGCCGCCACGGACGCCGCCCGCTGCCCGGTCGGCGACCAGCCGCAGGGCGCGAGCGGTTCCTGCGGCGGGTGGTCCACCGCGCCCGCCGTCGGCGGCACGATCCGCCAGCCGGTCGCCGGCAAGACCGGTACCACGGACAACAACCAGGCAGCATGGTTCGTCGGGTACACGCCGAAGCTGGCGGGTGCGGTCTTCCAGGCCGACCCGGACTACCGGAAACGCACGGTCTACAGCACCGCGGACTCCAGCCAGGTGTTCACCGAGACGATCCGCGACTACTTCCGCGGGCAGTCCATGAAGAACTTCCCGGCACCACCACCTGGCCTCGCCAAGGGTCAGATGGTGCGGCTGCCGGACGTCACGTGTCGTAGCGTCGCAGCCGCGAAGGAAACCCTGCGGGACGCCGACTTCAAGGTCCGCGAGTACCCCGACCAGGTGCCGTCCCGATGCCCCCAGGGCACCGTGGCCTTCACCCGCCCCGTGGGAGAGGCCCCCAAGGGCGGACTCGTGACCATCTTCATCAGCAACGGCCAGGCCCCCCAGCCGAAGCGGGAGCAGAAACCCAAGAAGCCGGGCGATGGGGATCCGACCCTGCCGGGCGGCGGGGACGGCCCGACATTGCCACCCGGTGATGGTCAGGACGGTGGTGGAGGCGAAATCCTGCCTGGCGTCGATCCGATCTAGCGGTCAGGTCGCCAACTGGCGGCGTACCTCCGCGGCGAGCCTGCGGCCGTCGGCCCGACCGGCGGCCCTGGCCTGCACCGCCCGCATCGCGGGGCCTATCCGCTGTGGACCGGACAGCCCGTGCTCGGCAAGAGCGGTACGGACCAGCTCGGCCAGTTCCTGGTCGGAGAGCGGCTGCGGCAGGTACGCAGACAGCGCCTGCTCCTCGGCGCGCTCCTTGCTCGCCAGGTCCTCCCGGCCCGCGGCCTCGAACGCCTCGGCGGCTTCCCGACGCCGCTTGGCCTCCCGGGTCAGAACCATCAGAACCTCATCGTCAGACAACTCACGCGCCTGCTTACCGGCCACCTCGACGTTACGGACCGAGGTCAACGCCATCCGAAGGGTCGAGACCAGCACGTCCTGACGGGCCTTCATGGCCTGCCGGAGATCAAGTTCCAGTTGTTGCTTCAGTGGCCGGGTGGGTTGACTCATGCGGCAAAAACTACCCTGGCAGGCATGCGGAACCGTACGAAATTCGGGCTGGCGGGCGCTCTCGCCCTCGGTGTCGGGATCCTCGGGTACGCCTCACTGGTGGAGCGGGTGCGCTACACCCTGCGGCGTTTCGACGTTCCGGTGCTGGCGGAGGACACTGAGCCGCTGCGGCTGCTGCACATCTCCGACCTGCACATGACCCCCGGGCAGCGGGGCAAACAGGAGTGGGTGGCGTCCCTGGCCGCACTGGACCCCGACCTGGTGGTGGTCACCGGCGACAACCTCGCCCATCCGGACGCCGTACCCGCCGTGGTGGGGGCGCTTCAGCCGCTGCTGGAGTACCCGGGGGCCTTCGTGTTCGGCTCCAACGACTACTACGGCCCAATGCTGAAGAACCCGTTCACGTACTTCAACCCGAACCGCGAGCGCCGACACGGGCCGGAACTGCCGTGGGAACCGTTGCGGGACGTACTGATCACCGCTGGGTGGGCGGACCTCAACAACGCCCGTACCACGGTCAAGACCGCCGGCCGGCTGATCGAACTGGTGGGCGTGGACGACCCGCACCACGACCTCGACGACTACGGTTCCGTGGCCGGCCCGGTGTCAGCCGACGCCGAGCTGCACATCGGGGTCACCCACTCCCCCGAACCCCGGGTGCTGGACCGGATGGCGGCCGACGGGTTTTCGCTGCTGCTCGCCGGGCACACCCACGGTGGTCAGGTGTGTCTTCCCGGGTACGGGGCGCTGGTGACCAACTGTGACCTGCCCCGGCACATGGCCAAGGGCCTGCACCGGTACGGCACGGACGCCTGGGTGCACGTCTCGGCGGGGCTCGGCACCAGCCCGTACGCGCCGGTACGGTTCGCCTGCCGCCCGGAGGCCAGCGTGCTCAGCCTGATCCCCCGGGCGTGACCCCGGCTCCCGGGGTTCCGCCGGACTGATACCCGTGCGACAGCCTGGGAGCAGGTCGGCTAGTATTGGCCAGCGGTACCGGGGTGTGGCGCAGCTTGGCAGCGTGCTTCGTTCGGGACGAAGAGGTCGTGGGTTCAAATCCCGCCACCCCGACCAGCGGAGACACCCCGGCTCACAGGTTGAGCCGGGGTGTTTCAGGAGCCAAACAGAGAGTCGGTCAGTTTTGATTCGACTTCGAAGGGGTTGCTCATAACCTCAGCGCTTCGCGGGGCGACTGGTCGCAGCCCCTCCCGGTAGACCAGCTCTGTCATGGTCGTACTGGCTACACCCCGCAAGTCTTGCGATCTCTTCCAGCGATACGCCTTGCGCCGACATGAGCTACACAAAGCTGTGCCACAGCTCGCGCGGCGGTTTCTGCGATCGTCCGAGGCTACTTATCCTGCTTGGGAGGCACTCACATGCCCAACCCGCGCGGCCACGCGAGCACTGTGGCCCGGGACAAACACGTTCCCCTGGCAAGGCACGGTCCCCAGACGACCCGACACCATGGGAGTTCTGATCATGCGGAAGCTGATAGCGACGGTGTTCAACTACTCGCTCGACGGCCTTCTCGCCGACAAGGACACCGAGTTTTGGAAGTTCTGCTTCGACCTGCCCGAAAACCGTGAGCCCGACGACCCGACGCAACTCGACTTTCTCCAGAGCGCGTACGCGCACATCATGGGCCGCACCGCCTACGAAGGCATCGCCAGGTCCATGACAACGGCCACCGACCATCCGTTCGCCGGCATCCTGAACGCCGGGCGCAAGGTCGTCTTCTCCCGGACCCTGAAGACAGCCGAGTGGGCCAACACCACCATCGCCGCTGGTGACACGGCCGAAGAGATCGACAAGCTCAGGCAAGGCGGCGACGGCCACATCGTGGTCTGGGGCGGTGTCAGCCTCTGGCGGTCGCTCATACGGCTCGACCTGATCGACGAGCTCCGGGTGAGCTTGTTCCCCTACGTTGCGGGCGAGGGCACCCGGCTGTTCGACGGCTTCCCCAAGTCCTACCAGCTCGACCTGGTCTCCAGCACCGCCTCCAGCAACGGAATCGTCGAGCTGCAGTATCGCCGGCACCGCTAACCCCCAGTACCGGGACGATGATCGAACGCCAGCCAACGAACAGAGCTGCACCCGGCGGGACCTCCGTGACCTGCGTAGCCCGACAGGGGTCAGAGGGTCGTCCGGAATGCTTCGGGACGAAGAGGTCGTGGGTTCAAATCCCGCCACCCCGACTTTGACACGTACCAAGATCCAATTTGTTTGTTGGGTCGGATTTGATTCGTTGGGCCACCAGCTTGAGCCTTGCCACGGAGATAAGTACTCTCTGATGCGCGACAGCGCATTGGATCCGGCCAGATCTCCCAGTGCCTCACCATAGGTGCTTGTACACGCCGGGGCGGCAGGACAGCCTGAGTCGTTCCCTGCCATACTGGCCGTGACTTTCAGTCATAAAGCAGCCAAATTCTTGAAGCAGTTTGCGGGACTCGGGCAGCCGTCACTAACCCGATTCGGTGCTTCCCGATATCGCGGTCGAGTTTTCCAGTTGTTGACGTAGGCGTGTCACTTCCAGATGACAAGGCCACTCGTCGGGTGCTGGACCGCCTGCCTGGTTATCGACACCGGACCGTGGATCTTCGGCCGCAAGGTGCTGCTGCCCGTAGGCACGGTGCAGCGGGCCGACCACGACGAGCGGAAGGTGTACGTGGACCGTACGAAGGAGCAGATCAAGGAATCTCCGGAGTACGACCCGGAGACTTTCGGCAAGCCCGACTGCCGGGAGCAGGTCGGCCGGTACTACGAAGACACGTACCGCACCCAACCACAAACCCTCTGATGCGGAGGACCCGGGGGTCCGTGGCTGGC
>DASUSI010000157.1:0-65792 GCA_036375165.1 Micromonosporaceae bacterium
ACCTGGTGATCGCCGAGGACTGCCTCGCGCTGTGGCCGCTGATCGTCCCGGCGCTGGAGCGTGACGTCTATCCCAACGCCACGTACGGCCGACACAGACTTGAGGGCCTGGACATCGCAGCCGTACTCGCCGCCGGACGGCGACTCGTCGAGCAGCGACCGCGTACCGCCGCCGAGCTTCGCGACCTGCTCGCGCCACACTGGCCGGACCGGGATCCGGCCGCCCTCGCGTACGCCGTACGGCAGCTGTTGCCGCTGGTCCACGTGCCACCGCGGGGCCTGTGGCAGGCCAGTGGCCAGCCCCGGTTCAGCACCGTCGAGTCCTGGCTCGGCCGCGGCGTTGACCCCGAGCCGTCCCTCGGCCCGATCGTGTTGCGCTACCTGGCGGCGTTCGGGCCGGCGACTGTGGCGGACGTGCAGACCTGGTCCGGGCTGACCCGACTGCGGGAGGTGGTCGAACGGCTGCCGCTGGTCCGTTTCCGTGACGAGCGGGACCGGACGCTCTACGACCTGCCCGACGCCCCCCGCCCCGACCCGGCCACCCCGGCTCCGGTCCGTTTCCTGCCCGAATACGACAACCTGCTGGTCTCGCACGCCGACCGCAGCCGGGTGATGCCCGACGGGTACCTGGCACGAATCGCCACGTACGGCTCCTTCCTGGTCGACGGTTTCGTGCGAGGCAGATGGAAGCTGATCCGGCACCGCAAGGCGGTGATCCTGCGGATCGAGGCGTTCGAGTCTTTGTCCGGCACCGACGTCTCGGCGCTGGAGGAACAGGGCGCACAGTTGCTCGGGTTCGCGGCCCGCGACGCGGACACCCGGGACATCCAGGTCTGCGAGTGATTCCCGTACGTTGGACTGCCCCTTGCCCAGCGTGGGTTACTGGCCGGTAGCGTGGACGGAAGCCCTCCCGAGGAGCAGCGGTGACAGACATCCGGTACGGCGCGTGCAACCTGTGCGAGGCGATCTGCGGCCTCCGGTTCACCGTGGAGGACGGTCGGGTCACCGACATCCGGGGGGACGAGCACGACCCGCTCTCCCGGGGACACATCTGCCCAAAGGCACTGGCCCTGATCGACGTGCAGGCCGACCCCGACCGGCTGCGCCGCCCGATCCGCCGGGTCGGGGACCAGTGGCAGCAGATCAGCTGGGACGAGGCGTTCGGCCTGGTCGCCTCACGCCTGGCCGGGATCCGCGCCGAGCACGGTGCCGACGCGCTCGGCGCGTACCTCGGTAATCCCAACGTGCACAACTACGGCAGCCTCACCCACGGCGTGACCTTCCTGCGGGAACTCGGCACCCGTAACCGCTTCTCCGCCACGTCCGTCGACCAGTTGCCGCACCAGATGGTGGCGCACCTGATGTATGGGCATCAACTGCTGCTACCGATCCCGGACCTGGACCACACCTCGTACTTCCTGGTCTTCGGAGCCAACCCGATGGCTTCCAACGGCAGCCTGATGACCGTGCCGGACGTTCGGCGCCGGCTACAGGAACTGCGGAATCGCGGCGGCAAACTGGTGGTCTTCGACCCCCGGCGGACGGAGACCGCTGCCCTCGCCGACGAGCATCACTTCATCCGGCCCGGCGCGGACGCCGCCGTCCTGTTCGCGTTCCTGCACACGGTCTTCGAGGAGAGCCTGGCCACGCCCTTGGAGTATGCGGACGGGCTGGACCGGGTGCGGCAGGCCGTCCAGCCGTTCACGCCGGAACGCGCCGCCGAGGTCTCCGGAGTCGATGCCGAGACCATCCGGCGGATCGCCCGGGAGTACGCGAACGCCGCCGCGGCCGTGTGCTACGGCCGGGTGGGAGTTTCCACCCAGCGGTTCGGCGTGCTGTGCCAGTGGGCGATCCAGTTGCTCAACATCGTCACCGGCAACCTGGATCGGGTCGGGGGTGCCCTGGCCACCAGGCCAGCGGTCGACATCGTCGGTGGTGGGCACGCCGGACGCGGACACTTCGGCAGGTGGCGCAGCCGGGTACGCGGCCTGCCCGAGTTCGGCGGCGAACTTCCGGTGGCGACCCTGGCCGAGGAGATCGCGACGCCGGGGAACGGTCAGATCCGGGCGCTACTCACGTCGGCGGGGAATCCGGTGCTGTCCACCCCGAACGGCCCGGCCCTGGAGCGGGCGCTGCCCACATTGGACTTCATGGTGTCCATCGACATCTATCTGAACGAGACGACCCGGCACGCCGACGTGATCCTGCCGCCCACCAGTGCCCTCGAGCACGACAACTACGACCTGATCTTCCACGCCCTGGCGGTGCGCAACACGGCCCGCTACTCGCCCGCGATCCTGCCCGCACCGGAAGGCACCCGGCATGACTGGCAGATTTTCGGTGAACTGGCCCGCCGGTACCGCAGGGCACTGCGCCGACACGGCATCAGGCCGAAAGGCCGCAGATTTGCCGAGTCGGCCCGCCGGCTGGCGCTGCGGCTGCGTCCGGACCAGGTGGTGGCGCTGCTGCTGCGGCGCGGCCCGTACCGGCTGACCATGTCCCGGCTCCGGACCGAGCCACACGGTGTCGACCTGGGTCCGCTGCGCCCCAGCATGCCGGGCTCGCTGCGGACCCGCGACAAGCGGATCGGTTGCGCGCCGGACCTGTTACTCGACGGACTGGCCGAAGCGCGAGAGGAGTTGCTGGCTCCACCAGGTCCCGAACTCCGTCTGATCGGGCGTCGGCACCTGAGAAGCAACAACTCCTGGATGCACAACTCCGAGCGGCTGACGAAGGGGCGGGCGCGCCACCACCTGCTGGCACACCCCGACGATTTGGCCGCCCGAGGGCTGGAGGACGGGCAGTTGGTACGGGTCAGCTCCCGCGTCGGCGCGGTGGAGGTGCCCGCGCGGGCCACGACCGATGTGATGCCGGGCGTGGTGAGCCTGCCGCACGGCTTCGGTCACCACCGTGACGGCACCCGACTACAGGTGGCCAGCCGTACCCCCGGGGTGTCCGCCAACGATCTGACCGACCCGGAACGGCTCGACACGGTCTCCGGAAACGCCGCGCTGAACGGGGTGCCGGTCACCATCGAGGCGGTTGTCCCAGGAGTGGTGGCCGCGACTCCGTCGCGTTGATCCGGTCAGGCCAGGGACCTGGCCTGCCGGGCCAGCCGGCGGGCGGCACGTAGCGGTTCCGGAGTGCGGTGGCCGGCTGCCGCCTCGCGTACCACCGCGACGGCGGTGTCCGGACCGGTACGCCATCCGGGGTGCACCACGAGCGGCCGGGTGCCCGGCCGGGTCCGCAGCCAGCATGCCACCGGCTCACCGCCGAATGTCAGCGGGCTTGACTCACCTTCCGCGTCGACGGGCCAGGCCCCCTCGGCGAGCAGCGGCCGGTGGGTCACGCCGACGGTTGGCAGGCCGAGCACCGCACCGAGGTGCACCGCCAGCCCGGCCCGCCGGGGATGGTCCCGCCCGGTGCCGTCGACGAGCACCACATCGGGTGCCCCGGACAGGCCGGCGATCGCCCGTTCAGCCAGCGGGCCGACCCTCAGGGCAAGCAGTCCTGGCTGGTACGGGGCACCAGCCAAGCCCAGGAAGACGTGCCGGGCGATCAGTTGGCCCTCCCGTACCAGCACTCCCGCCACCCAGGCCGGTTCACCGGCGTTACCCGCGCCCCGACCGCCGCGCCGGAAGCAGACCCAGCATGCCGCGATCCGGAGTGCCCGGCGGGGCGACTGCCACGGTGCCGGGCGGCAGTCGGCCAGCGTCCGTTGCCGGGCGACAAGTTCCTCCACCGAGCCTGGCCACCGGCCGGCCGGCAGGGCGTTGGGCGGGCCCACCTCAACTCCGCGGATCCCGATCGGACTGCCTGATCCGGGCTGACCGGAGCCGGGAATCTTCCCGGCTCCGGTGGATGGTCTTGCCCGTGATCCGCAGCGGGCAGGTCAGTGTCAGCGGCCCATCGCCCGTCCTGGGCGCGCCAACAGTCCCATCGCGATCATGCCGACACCCAGTACCAGATGCAGCCAGTCGTCGGCCGGGTTGACGGGAATGAAGTTCGCACCACTGTCCTGGGGCACCAGCAGCCCGTACAGCCAGAGCACCACGTAGATGATCCCGCTGCCGACCAGAAACAGCCGTGCGTTCGCGACGGTGCGTGACATCACCAAACCCAGGACACCGAACAGCAGGTGCACGATGTTATGCAGGATCGATACCTGGAACAAACCCAGCAACTCGGCACCGGACGCGTCACCGGCGAACTGCATATCGCTGTAGTTCGTGGTGATTCCCGGGATGAATCCCAGGATTCCGACGAGCAGGAACACGCCGCCGACCACCATGGCCAGCAGTTGGATCATTGGCCGCGACTCGGCACGAGCGACCTCGCCATGTGTGCTTTCCATGCGTGCCTCCTCCGCAGTGTGGCGACCGGCTGGTCAACCCCGCGTGCGGAACTGAACCGCTGCGGTCGCAACCGGTGTGCCGGTCCGTCGCGGCCAGGCGATACCGCTGGTAACGGGCGCAGGCTGACCGCGGCGGGTCTGCCCGGCATCCCGTGTCCTACCCGGTTGAACACACCCAGAAACTGCCTGATCACTGTCTGGAACCAGACCGGACTGTCTGCTCCGCACCAGCGAAACGTTCTCCTGTAACGCCTGGTCTCGCCTTGACGCTGGACGATTGAAAGCCCGCCACCCAGCGAAGGTGATCACGTCGCCTGTCTCCGTTGCCACCTCGCCCCGGACCGCCACCCCGGTGGAGCGGCGACCCGAGCCTTCCGACGGTGGCCCGCTGCTGTTCAGCCTGCTGTTCTGGTTCGGTCTGGCGACGTGCGTGGAGTTGTGTTGGCTGGGAACCCCGGTTGAGTCGCTGTGGACGGTCGGCGACGCGATGACGGCGGCTTCCCGGCTGACCGGGATGGTGTCCGGGTTCGTCCTGCTGGTCCAGGTTCTGCTGCAGAGCCGGATCGGCTGGCTGGAACGCGGCATCGGCGCCCACGCGCTGCTCGGGTGGCATCGACGGCTCGGCTGGTGGATGTTGGCCGCGGTGCAGGCGCACCTTGTGACCGGTGTGATCGGGTACGCGGCGGTGGGCGGCGTCCCGGTCCTGGACCAGGCGTGGATCATGCTGACCAGGTACCAGCAGATGGGGACCGCGTTCGCGGCCGCCGGGCTGCTGGTGGCTGTCGCGCTGCTCGCGATTCGCGGGATTCGCACGGCGTTGCCGTACGAGCTGTGGTACTGGCTGCACCGGACCGGTTACGGCGTGCTGCTGCTGGCGTATGGCCACCAGTTCGAGTACGGCCAGGAACTGATCCACGGTGGGTTCGGCTGGTGGTACTGGACCGGGCTGCACGTTCTGGTGCTGAGCTTCGTCGTGTGGGGCCGGGGACTACGCCCGCTGGCGCTGAACCTGAGGCATCGGCTGCGGGTGGCCGGTGTCGTACCGGAGTCCCAGGACACGGTCTCGATCTACGTCACCGGTAGGTACCTGGACCGACTGGGTGCCCGTGGTGGGCAGTTCTTCCGCTGGCGGTTCCTGACCACCGGCGCTTGGTGGCAGTCCCATCCGTTCTCGCTGTCCGCCGCGCCCAACGGACGCTGGCTGCGCCTGACGGTCCGAGCGGTGGGTCAGTACACCACCGACCTTCACCACCTGGAACCTGGCGTACCGGTGGTGGTGCATGGCCCGTCAGGCGTGTTCACCGCTTCGCGCCGACGCCGGTCACGTGCGCTGTTGATCGCCTGGGGGAGCGGGATCGGCCCGGTTCGGGCTTTGGTCGAAGAACTGCCTCCCGGTGCGGTCCTGGTCTACCGCGCCAGGTCCCGGTCGGACCTGGTCTTCCATGTCGAGTTGGCCGAACTTGCCCGGGACCGCGTCACCCGGGTCCACTACGTTCTGGGACGCCGGACCGATCTGGGGCCCCGCCACCTGGCCACGCCCGCCGGGATCCGGGACCTCGCACCCGACGTACGCCGTCGTGATGTGTACCTGTGCGGGCCCGCCGACGCGGTACGGCCGGTACGTGATGCGTTGCGCCGACTCGGTGTGCCGCGGCGTCAGATCCACCTGGACGCGTTCGAGTTCTGACTCCGGTCCTACCCCGACAACCTGGAGGTCCGATGCGCCGTCCCGCCGCCGTCGTCGTGGGTGTCTTCCTGGGCACGGTTCTGCTGGTGGGAGCGAAGTTGGGCACCCGCCCCCCGCTGGACCTCGGCGCGGCGGTCAGCAGCACGCCGGACGAGCCGGTACCCGGTACACCGGGGGAGCCGTCGGCATCCGGCTCGCCCCGCACCGCTGACCCGTCCGGGTCGCCGACCACCCGGCGAAGTCCGGCGAAGCCCACCAAGCGCTCGACGCCGGGCTCCGACGCCCCAGCCGACGGCGGCCTGCGGACCGGCAGCTTCGCCGGCGGCACCGTGCAGTACAAGTACGGCACGCTGCGGATCACGATCACTGTGTCGGATGGCCGGATCACCGACGTTCGGGCATCTCACCACGGGAATACTCGGGTGAGCGAGGAGATCAACGCCGAGGCGCTTCCGAAACTGCGCAAGGAGGCGCTGGCCGCACAGAGCGCGCGGATCGCGACGGTGTCCGGGGCGACCTACACCAGCCAGGCGTACCGCACCTCGCTCCCGTCGGCCATCGACACGGCCGGGGGTTGACCGGTGCGGGTGGGGATGCGGGGACTGCACCGGGTGGAGCACGTGATGGGCACCGCGGTCAGCCTGCACATCGCCGGGTCACTGCCGGCCAGCGCCGTGGAAACGCTGGCGGAGCGCACCTTCGGCTGGCTGCGCGATGTGGACCAGCGGTTCAGCACGTACCGCCATGACAGCGAGGTGAACCGGCTCGACCGGCGGGAACTGCGCTACCCCGACTGCTCGGGTGACCTGCGGACCGTATTGGAAGCCTGCGCGGACCTGTGGCACGCCACCGATGGCTGGTTCGACCCACACGCGACGGGCCGGTTTGATCCGTCCGGCTACGTGAAGGGCTGGGCGGTTCAGGTGGCGTCCGACCGGCTGCTGGAGAGCGGAGCGGCGGACCACTGCATCAACGCGGGCGGGGACGTCCGGGTACGCGGTGTCGCGTCGGTGGCGAGCGGATCGGATGTCACGACGGGCGGACGGCCCAGCCGCTGGCGGGTCGGCATCCGTCATCCGTGGCAGTCCGAACGGGTCAGCTGGGTGCTGGCCGGCGCTGACCTGGCGGTCGCCACGTCCGGCAGTTACGAGCGGGGCCGGCATGTGGTGGACCCGTTCCGACGCGAACCCGCGACCGGACTGTGCTCGGTCACCGTGGTAGGTGCGGATCTGGGGCTGGCTGACGGGTACGCCACAGCGGCGCTCGCGATGGGCGCAGCCGGCCTGCGGTGGCTGGCCGGGCTGGCTGGACACGAATGGGCGGCCATCACCGATGACGGCGAGGCGTACCGCTCGGCGGGACTCCCGGTGGTGGAGCGCGTCGATGATCAGCGAGGCGGCTGAAAGACCGCGTCGATCTCCCGGCGGTGCCCGGCACCGCCGGGGGAACCGCTTTCCTGGCTGGCCTACCGTGAGTGCTCGAAGCCCACGCGAAGCTGTGGACGTCGCCGATGGCTGCTTCGCGGGTTTCCCGGGGGCGGGCCGATCAGTTCTTACGATTGACGTTCGTTGTGTCCGATTCACTAGAGATACCGGACCGGTCACCCCTAACCTCTGTGCAGCTGTTTGTCTGTTTTGGACACAGTGCGTCCCCCAGTCTTGGGGAACGCGTTTCGACTCACAAAGGAGTGTGCGATGCGCGGCAGAGTGAAGGCCGCCGGACTGGTGAGCCTGGGCTTCGCGGCCCTGCTGGGCGGCGCGATGACCCTGCCCGTAGCTGCCAGTGGACCGGCGAAGGCGGCGGGCGACTATATCGTGATCCTCGCCGACGAGAGCGACGCGTCCGCAACCGCCTCGGAGCATGCCCGGTCGCACGGCGCCAAGGTCGGCCATGTCTACCGGTATGCACTGCGTGGTTACTCGGCTCATCTGAGCGCCACCGCGGCGACCCGGATCGCCGCCGACCGGCGGGTCGCCAAGGTGGAGCCGGACGGCGTGGTGACCACGACAGGTCATTCCCTACCCACCGGGACCAACCGCGTCGACGCTGAGTTGAGCCCGACCGCCAGGATCGATGACGTGGCCACGGAAGTGAACGTCGACGTGGCGGTGCTCGACACCGGAGCCGATCTGAAACACCCGGAACTCAACATCCTCAAGCGGGGCACCCGTAACTGTTCCACGGGGCGTGGAGCCGACGACGGTCATGGGCATGGCACCCACGTGAGCGGCATCATCGGTGCGCAGGACGACGGCGTCGGTGTCGTCGGGGTCGCTC
Organism: Micromonosporaceae bacterium; assembly: GCA_036375165.1. Lineage (GTDB taxonomy): Bacteria > Actinomycetota > Actinomycetes > Mycobacteriales > Micromonosporaceae > WHSM01. The sequence continues at coordinate 8,318 of DASUSI010000157.1, forward strand.
CAGGTGCGCGGATCTGGCCGATCCGGGTGCTCGACGCCAACGGCTCCGGCAGCTTCTCCGACGTGATCTGCGGGATCGACTACGTCACGGCCAACGCCTCCAGGATCGAGGTGGCCAACATGAGCCTCGGCGGCAGCGGGTCCGACGGCGTGTGCGGCATCAACGCCGACGCGATGCACGAGGCGATCTGCGCATCGGTGGCCCGCGGAGTCACGTACGTGGTAGCCGCCGGCAACAGTGGCGCGGATGCGAACCAGATCGTGCCGGCCGCGTACGACGAGGTGATCACCGTGAGCGCGCTCGCCGACTTCGACGGCCTGCCGGGCGGCGTCGGCGGTGCCACCTGCCGTTACGACGTGGACGACACCTTCGCCGATTTCTCCAATTACGGCGCGGATGTGGACCTGGTCGCTCCGGGTGTCTGCATCCGGTCCACCTGGAGGGGTGGTGGGTACAACACAATTTCGGGCACCTCGATGGCCAGCCCGCACGTCGCCGCTGGCGCCGCGCTGTACAAGGTGACCCACCCGAACGCGTCGCCGGCGATGGTGAAGGCCGCGTTGCAGGCGGCCGGCAGCACCGACTGGAACAACGCCGACGACCGCGACGGGATCAAGGAGAAGCTGCTCAACGTCGCGACCTTCTGACCCGTGCTCGTCTGTTCCCCAGCGGTGCCCGGCACCGCTGGGGAACGCGTGTTTCTGGGCAGTGTGGGAATTCGGGCATTGGGCCCGTGGCGCCGATCGTTCCGGCGCGCCGGCCCGACCGCTGATCGGTGCGACTGGCCAGTTGTCAGATGGCGTGCCTGATCGGGCACTGAAGACTCGACGCCAGCAACATGCGCGCCGGCCCTGAGTCCCTTCGACGCCCGCCGTGACCGCGGGACATGCTGTCCGTGTTATGCGAACTTCGTCAAGGAGACAGCACATGCCTGAACCGGAAAAGCCCCGCCGGCATGTCGTCGTCTGGGAGGACCCCGGCATCATCGCACGGGAGGGCCGGACGATGAGTGGGCTGGACTGCATCCGGGCCCTGGTGTCGGGAAAGCTCCCTTTGCCGCCGGTCTCCAGCCTGGTGGGACTGCACCTGACCGACGTGTCCGAAGGCCACGTCGCCGGGACCCTGGAACCGGCCGAATACCAGTACAACCCGTTGGGCACCGTGCACGGCGGCATCCTGACCACACTGATGGACTCGGTGATGAGCTGTGCGGTCCACACCCTGTTGCCCGCCGGAGTCGGCTACTCGACTGTCGAGGTGAAGGCCAACTTCGTCCGCCCGGTCCGGGTCGACACCGGAACCATGCACTGTGAAGGATTCGTGGTCCACGCCGGCAGCCGGATCGCCACCGCCGAATGCCGGGTCACCGACAGCGCGGGCACGTTGTACGCCCACGGTGTCAACACCTGCCTGATCCTCCGCCCGTCGTCATCGGACGGCGCACAATCCACGGCGGCTGAGTCCGGTGTCGGACAGGCGGACACCGGCTAGCCACCTGACCCGGAGGGAGCCTCCGACGTGACCCAGATGACGCACCGATTCCAGCCGCTTCCGGACTTTCCGGGGTTCACGTCGGTGGACCGCGAGATCCGGGTGGATCGTCTCCCGGTGACCGGAGCGTTACCCGGGTGGCTGACCGGAACGCTGATCCGCAACGGTCCCGGTAAGTTCGAGGTAGGGGACTACCGGGTCCGCCACTGGTTCAACGGCCTGGCTCTGCTGCACGCCTTCTGTTTCCGCGACGGACAGGTCTCCTACGCCAACCGGTACGTGCGGTCAGTGGCCTACCAGCACGCCGTGGAAAAGGAACAGCTGTACGGAAAACAGTTTGGTCCGGATCCCTGTGCCTCGCTGTTCAGTCGCCATTTCACCGAGTACGCCCCGAACCTCGCCGACAACGCCGCGATCAGCGTGACCCGGATCGCCGACCGGTTCGTGGCGCTGTCGGATGCGGCACTACCGATGGAGTTCGATCCGCGGACATTGGAGACCCGGGGGGTGTTCGAGTACGGCAACTCGACTCCGTTGGGGATCTGCACACCGCACCCGCACCGCGACTTCGACCACGGCGGTCTGTTCAACTACGGGACGGTCATGGGCGAGCAGAGCGCCTACCGAGTCTTCATGGTGCCCGACGGTTCCACCGCGCAGCAGGTCGTCGCGACCGTCCCCCGGCGCGAGCCCTGCTACATGCACAGCTTCGGCATGACCGAGAACTACCTGATCCTCGCCGAGTTTCCGGTGGTCCTCGATCCGATCCAGTACCTGGACCTGAGCCAGTCGGTGCTCGAATGCATGCGGTGGGAGCCGGAGCGCGGAACCAGGTTCCTGATCGTCGACAAACGCGACGGCAGCATCGTCCGTACCCTCACCACCGAGGGCTTCTTCGCCTTCCATCACATCAACGCCTTCGAGCGGGGCGGTGACGTGGTGCTCGACATCACCGCGACCCGCACTCCCTACGAGACCGTGCTCGGCCTGCCTCCTACCACCGATCAGCTGGACATCGAGCGGTACGGATACTCGCTGCGCCGTTACGTCCTACCGCTGTCCGCCGGGCCGACCGAGATCGAACACCAGATGCTGTCGACGGCCCAGATCGAGATGCCTCGGATCAACTACGCGCGGTACAACACGAAGGAATACCGGTACGTGTACGGACTGAGCCGCGCGCCCGACGCCCGTACGCTCAACCAACTGACCAAGGTGGACGTCGTCACCGGCGATACCGTGTCCTGGTACGAGCGGGGACGTTTCCCAGGTGAGCCGGTGTTCGTCGCGGCACCCGACAGCACCCGGGAGGACGACGGCGTGGTGCTGTCAGCGGTCCTCGACGTGGCCAAGGGGACGTCGTTCATGCTGGTCCTCGACGGCGCGACGTTCGGTGAGTTGGCCCGCGCGGAGCTGCCCCAGCACATGCCGAGTGACCTGCACGGCGACTTTTTCCCCGATGTGGTGTGAGTTCTTCCTGGATCTGGTGTGACGCGTCGTGGCCATGCCCCGCCCCGGCCTCCCGGCCGGCGAGGGCCGGCGAGGGCCGGCCGAGACTGAAGGGAGAAAGCGATGGCGGAGGTGCATTCACCCAGGACGGCCGCGCTGTTTCCGGGACAGGGGGCGTTCGACGGCAGGGCGTTGATCGGCGCCGCCGCGCGGTACCCGGAGATTGGCACCGTGTTCGCCGAAATCGATGAGGTGACGGCACCGGTGGCCGGCCGCAAGCTGTCGGAGATCGTGCTGGGCAGTGGTCCGGTGACGATCGGTGACCTGCTGGCGGACGAGCCCTGGGTGTCGCAGTTGGCCATCTACGGGGTCGATGTTGCTGTGCACAGGGTCCTCTCCGGGCTCGGTATGCGTCCTGACGTCCTGATGGGACACAGCCTCGGGGAAGTCGCGGCCTTGGTGTGCGGCGGGGTCTACACGGTATCCGACGGGGCTCGGGTGATCTGGCAGCGGATCGCCGCGATCAGCTCACTTGAGCTGCGTGGCGGGTACATGGCGGCGTTGTCCACAGACGCCGGTCGTGCCGGTCACTTGGTGGAGCTGCTGGCGGATGACTCGCTCGCGGTAGCGGTTGAGAACCACAGTGGTCAGACGGTGCTGTCCGGATCCGGTGCCGCCATGGACCTGGTCCGACAGGTTGCCGGTGTGCTCCGGTTGCCGGTGGCGAGGCTGGACTCCCTGGTGCCGTACCATTGCCCGCTGCTGACCCCGGCGGTGGAACGGTTCGCCGACGCGATCCGGGCCATTCCGGTGGCGCCCGGTCACAGCCGGGTGTATTCCCCGATCCAGCAGCGGTACTACACAGCGGACGAGGACTTCGGCCGGGCTCTGGCAGAGCACCTCGTGCGGCCGGTGCGGTTCGACGCCGCGGTCCGGCGGTTGTCTGACGAGGGGGTGCGAACCTTCGTCGAATCCGGTGCGCTGACCACACTGGCCAAGCTGGTCACGCGGATCCTGGAGGGCGAGCGGCCGAGCGGTGACGGGGCACTGATCGTCGTCTCAGCTCTCGCCGACGCCGACAACCCGGTGGAGCCGGCAGTGGCCGCGCTACGCGGAGCCGGCGTGCTGGCCGCCGATCCAGCGGTGCTGGCGGCGCTGCTCCCCGATGTCGTCCCGGAACAGCTCAAAGCGTTCTGGGGTGACCGGGGCCCGGCGATCATCGACCTGGTACGCCAGGAGTACACGGCGTACCGGCAGACACCGGGTGCCAGCGACCGGGGGTCGGACGGCGCTACCGAAGCCGAGCCCGCCGCGGGTTCGACTGCCACGAATCCGGCCGCTGACGCCGCGACCGCGGCGAGTCAGACCGTCATCCCAACGACAGCCGATGCCCCGTCGGTGGAGTCGCTGGGTGAGGAACTGCGTGGGCTCTACGCCGAGGCGCTGGAGTATCCGGAGGAGGTCTTCACCGATGACGTCCTGCTCGAAGCCGATCTGGGCATCGACTCGGTGAAGCAGATGGAGTTGTTCTCACGGGTGGCGGAACGGTACGGCCTGCCGGCCCGTCCGGAGGGCTTCCGGCTGGCCGACCACAACACGATGGGCAAGGTCGTCCAGTACGTACACACCATGATCGACAAGGCCGGGAACGCCTCGGCTGTCTGACCACCGCTGTGGACCCCCGTGCGGGCGCCGAGTTGCCGGCATCGCCCGCACGTCAGGAAGACCGCCCGTCACGGTGGTCCCGGCTCCATCACCAGACCGAGGTACGGGAAGCCATGGGTGAGCTGGACGGCAAGCTGGCGCTCGTCACGGGTGGCGCCAGAAACGTTGGCAAGGCGATCGCCAAAGGGTTGGCGGCGCGTGGGGCGCACGTTGTCGTGAACTTCTTCCACGCCCTCGACGACGCGAAGCGCGCCCGCGTCGAGTTGGAGGCGACCGGTGCCCGGGTCGACCTGATCCGTGCGTCGGTGGCCCGCCCCGAGCAGGTGGCACGGATGTTCGCCGAGATCGAGGAACGGTACGGACACCTGGACATCCTCGTGAACAACGCCGCGTCCGGAGCGCTGCTGCCCCTCCACCAGGTGACCGACGAGCACCTGGACCGAGGGTGGGACACAAACCTGAAGGGGCCACTGCGGTGCGCCCAGCTCGCCGTACCGCTGATGTCCCGTCGGGGTGGCGGTGCCATCGTGAACATCTCGGCGCTCGGTGGCGCACAGTTCGTGATGGCGAACTACTTCGCCTGTGCGCCGGCCAAGGCGGCGATGGAGACGTTGACCCGCTACCTGGCGGCGGAGTACGCCCCCCGCAACATCCGGGTGAACACCGCGTCCGCGGCGATGCTGGTCAGCGAGGTGGCTGACAGCTTCCCCCGGGCCGCCGAGATGCAGGAGGCGATCCGGCGAGCGACCCCGATGGGGCGACTCGGCACTCCGGAGGAATTCGCCGACCTGGTGGCGTTCCTGGCCAGCGACCAGTCGCGATGGATCACCGGGCAGGTGGTACTGGCCGACGGTGGCCTCTCTCTCGGCACCACCCTGCTCGCCCCCGCGCCACTCGACCGCTCGGACCCGCTGCCGCAGCCGGACACCGCGGCTTCGGCAACGCCCGCCACGGTGGCGGTCCACGAGCCGGACCAGACACCCGAGTCGGAGAAGATTCTCGGGCAGGACCACGCTCACGGGCCCGACGCCGTTGCGATCGTCGGGATGGGACTGGCGGTGGCCGGGGCCAACAGCCCCGAAGAGTTCTGGAAGCTCCGCCTCACCGGTGCCGAACTGTTCGTACCGGTACCCGCCGACCGGTGGGACCGCGCGGAGTTCCACTCGGCCGACCGGGACTCGGAGGACAAGTCCTACCAGGACCGCTGTGTGTTCATCACCGACTTCGTCCCCACCGACGGGGTGCTCGCCGGAGCCGACGACGCACCCGGCGACCACGAGTTCACCACGCTGTGGCTGCGTCACTCCATGATCCAGGCGATGCGTGGGGTGACCACCCGCCCCGATGACCGGTTCTCGTGCGTCATCGGATACACCCCGGACGGCAACCAGCATCTGGAGGAGGCGGGAGTCCTGGCGGCTGTGGCGGACCGGGCGGAACGGATTCTCACCGGCCTTGCGGAACCCACCAGGGCGACACTGCTCGAGCAGATCCGTGACACCCTCGCCCGCCGTTACCGCCATGGCTCGCACGGTGACCCGTCCCGGTTCCTGCCGCACCAGGTCGGCAGCCTGGCGATGACCGGGGTGCTGCCGTCCGGTACGACGCTGCAGATGGTCGACACCGCCTGTTCCTCATCGCTGTACGCGGTGGACATTGGCTGCAAGGCGCTGCTGAGCGGTGACGTGGAGGTGGCGGTGTGCGGTGGCGCGTTCGCCCTCGGCCCCCGGGGCACCGTGCTGTTCTCCAAGCTGCGCGGCCTGTCGACCCGTGGCGAGGTGCGGGCGCTGGACGCCGCCGCGGACGGTGTGATCTTCGCCGATGGCGCGGCCGTCCTGGTCCTGAAACGACTGAGCCGGGCCCGTGCTGACGGCGACCAGGTACTGGGCGTGGTACGCGCCATCGGGACCTCCTCCGACGGCAAGGGAAAGGCGGTCTACGCCCCGAACCCCGAAGGCCAGGCGAGGGCCATCGCCCGAGCCGGGTCCGGACCGGTCGACCTGATCATCGCGCATGCCACCGGAACACCCGCCGGGGACCTCGCCGAGTTCACGACGCTGCGGGACCGCTACGGCGCCGACCCGGTGCCGGTCACCTCCAACAAGTCCCTGGTCGGTCACACCGGGTGGGCCGCCGGGGTGGTGTCGATCATCGAGGCGCTGCTCGGGATGCGGCACCAGACGATCGCACCGCAGTTCCGGTTCACCGAGCCGCCCGCGGACTTCCGGATCGCCGAGTCGAAGCTGCACATCCCTGCCCGAGCCCTGCCCTGGCCGGCGCACGACGACCGCCCCCGCGCCGCCGTGGTCTCCGGGTTCGGCTTTGGCGGCACCAACGCGCACCTCGTGGTGGCCGAACCGCCCCCCGCCGCGACGAGTGAGCCCGGACCGGAAGACACCCCGGCGGCTGGCGAGCGGATCGCGATCGTGGGCTGGGCGGCCCACGTTCCGGGCCTGGCCGACCGGGACGCGGTGACCAGATGGCTTCGCGGCACCGGGCCAGACCCGGCGGCGAGCTTTGGCGACACGTACCCCACTCCGAGTTTCCGGCAGGTACGGCTGCCACCCCGGACCGTACGCACCATCGACCGCTGCCAGCTGATGGCCGTCGAATGCGGACACCAGTTGCGGGAGCGACTCGGGAACGCCTGGACCGACCACGCGGAACGTGCCGGCGTGTTCATCGGCCACCTCGGCCCGACCCGTGCTGGCATGCTGTACGCGAACCGCTGCTACCTCGACGACGTGGCGAAGGCCCTTGAGTCCAACCCACGACTGACCGGTTCCGAGTCCCTTCCGAAACTTGTGGACGGGTTGCGTGAGGACGCCCGCCGGCTGGTGCCCACCTCCAACGAGGACTCCTTCCCGGGCATGATGCCCAACGTCATCTCGGCGAGGGTCGCCAACTACTTCGGTCTCAACGGGCCGAACATGACCACCGACGCCGGCTTGGCGTCGACTCTCGCAGCCTTCGACGTCGCCTGCCGGTACCTGCGGGTGGGCGACATCGCTCTCGCGCTGGTCGGCGGCATCAACGGCAACGACCTGCCCGAACTGCGAGCGCTGCTGGACACGGCACTTCCGGATCCTGGTGTCGACCTGGCTGAAGGGGCGTTCCTGTTCGCGTTGGCCGGCGAGCGGCTGGCCACCGAGGCCGGTCTGGAGATCCTCGGGTGGGTGCGGACCGAACCGGGCGAGTCCAGCGATGTACTGGACTGCGGTCCGGCAGCCCCGGACAGCGCTCGGTACCTGGGCGGCGCTGGTGGCCGCGCGGTACTGCAGGCGCTGCTCGCCCGTACCGGGCGGGTGAGCGTCGTCTGCGGCGACGGGTCGGCCGCACCGCGGGTGCACCTCGACCTGCCCGCGCCGGCACGCGCCCTGGACCGGCGTTTCGCCGACCCGCGACGGTACGCCCCTGAGTCCCCGCTACAGGTGCGCCGGTATGTACCGAAGCTGGTACCCGAGCCGGTGCCGGTGACCGGGCGAACCTCGCGGTTCCTGGTCGAGGGCGTGGTGCTGCTGACCGACCGGCCCGAACTCGTCGACCAACTCGGGCCGCTGCCACCGGACGCCCGGGTGCTGTCATGTTCGCCCATCGGGTCGCCCCGTGAAGGCTGGCACCATCTTCCAGAAGTCTCCCCGGACACGGTGGACGCCGTGCTCGCCGGCCGGCCGCCACGCCAGCTTCGGCTGCTCACCGACCTCACGGCATCCGCGCCACCGGCCGACTGCGTGGCGGCCGGTGCGCCAGGGCTGGAGGCACTGCACGACCTGACATTCCTGGCGTTGCAGCGCTGCGGCGACAGCAACGCGGTGGCGGTGCTGCTCGGCGCGCTGCCCGACGGCGTACCGCACCCGTACCTCGGCCTGTTCTCGGGCCTGATGAAGACCGCCCATCTGGAATCGCCGGAGGCTGGGCGGTTCCTGCTGGCCACCGCCACCCGGGAGGTGACCGTGGCGGTACGGGCCGCGGAGCGGGAGAGCGGTACGGAGCACACCCTGCCGGTGGTGTTCGATGTGGACGGCGAACGCCAGGTCTTCACACTGGTGGACCGGCAGGTCGAAATCGCCGGGGACACCCCGGCGCGGCTGTCGGAGCACTCGGTGGTGCTGGCCGTCGGTGGCGCCCGTGGGATCACCGCCGAGCTGATGAAGGCGTTGGCCGAACAGTTCCGGCCGAAGCTGTACCTGGTCGGCAGCAACCCGCTCGACACGTACCCGGATCAGGTGTTCACCGGGGGTGACGCCGAGTTCGCTGCCGGCCGCAAGGCGTACCTGCGGGAACAACTGGCGACCCGACCCGGCACCCCGGTCGCGGTGCTCAACCGGGAGTACGACCGGATGGCCGACGCCCGCGCGGCCCGGCGTAACCTCGACGCGATGGTCGCGCACTGCGGCACCGACCGGGTGCGTTACCTGACCTGCGACGTGACCGATCCGGAGGCGGTGCGGCGGCTCGTGGAAGCCGTCCTGGCGGCTGAGCCAGGCGTCGACCTGCTGGTCAACGCGGCCGGGCGGAACGGTTCCGCGCTGATCGCGGAAAAGGACTTCGCCGCGTTCCGCACGATCCGGGACCTGAAGCTGCGCTCACACCGCAACCTCAAGCGGGCGTTCAACGACCGGCCGCCGAAGCTGTGGTGCAGCTTCGGCTCGCTGCTGGGGTTCTTCGGGCAGCGCGGCGAGTCCGACTACGCGTCCGGCAACGATTTCCTGGCGACCGCCGCAACGTACGCGTCGAAGGTCCAAGGGGCCGACGAGACCACCATCGGTTGGACCCTGTGGAGCGGCGTCGGGATGGGCGCCAACCCGCTGGTCAGCGAGTACTACGACCGCAGGGGGTTCTACACCCCGATGCCGGTCGGGGAGGGAGTCCACCACTTCGTCAGGGAGTTGCACGCCCCTGGGCGGACGCCGTACCTGGTGCACCTGGGCGCCGCCGAGCGTCGTACCGTTGGGAACTTCTACCCCGGGTTTTTCGGCGAGCCGGCCCGCCAACCCGGGTTCTACCTGCGCCGGGAGGTGAACCGTGGCCGGGACTCGGTGAGCTACGAGTGCCGCTTCGACCTGTCAACCGACGCTTACCTGCGCCATCACCTGGTGCGCGGCCACCCGACGCTGCCGGGCATGCTCATGACCGAGATCGCCGCGGAGGCGGCCCTGGTACTGCGGCCGGACCGGTGTCCGATCGGTTTCACCGACCTGCGGTTCGAGCGCTTCCTCCGGCTGTATGACAACCAGCCCCAAGCTCCGAAACACGTCCACGCCCGGGTGGTGGACGAGACCCCGGATCTGGTCACTGTGGAGGTCCGGCTCGCCACGGACGTCGTGGCCCCGAACGGCACGGTGCTGGTCCGGGACCGCACCCACTTCAGCGCCCGGGTGCTGCTCGCCCGGGACTATTCCCCGGCCCCGCGCTGGCAGCCGTGGCCGCCGGACGTCACGGAGTTCGCCGTGCCGGACGCGTACCATCACCCGGCCGCACCCGTACTGCTCACCGGCCCGTTCGTCACCACGACCGCAACCCGGCTGCACCCGCGGGGCAAGCGGGCCCGGTACGCGCCTCGGCTGGCCGCCGACGACCCGGTGTGGTCCCGGTTCCGGGTGCCGAGCCTGCTGCTGGACGGGATGGCCCGGACCGGTGTCCTGAATCTGGTCGACGGACACTTGGTGCCGGTGGCGGCCCCGGTGTCGGTCCGCCGGATCGACCTGTACCAGGATGCCAATGACCTGACGCTGGCCGCCCGCGGGGCGATCGAGCTGTACGCCACGCCGGCTGAGTTCGCGCTGAGCGGGCCGGCTGCCACGTCGAACCGGTTCGTGGCGGTGGGGCCTGACGGGCACGTCGTCGCCCAGATCAAGGACGTCGCCGCGACGGTCCTCGGCCATCTCGACGTGGAGACCGGGCGGTTCCGGACCGCCGACGACATGGCGGACCTCGCCCGGTGAGGAGGATGTGATGCAGCCACGGACCGCGCCCGGCCCCCAGGGTCGTCACCTGATGGGTGCGCTCAGCAGCTTCAAGCGGGATTCGCTGCGCCTGATCACCGAGTTGCAGCAGGAGTATGGGGGGATCGCGCGGGTCCGGATGGGTCCGTACCTGGTGCACCAGGTCACCGGCCCGGACTTCGTCAGGCACGTGTTGCAGGACAATCCGGACAACTATCAGAGAGGTCGGTTCTACCGCGGTTTCAACCTGTTCATGGGCCGAGGCATGCTCACCACGGACGGCGCCCAGTGGCGGATGCGCCGCCAGGTGAGCCAGCCGTTCTTCCAACGTGGCTGGCTGCACGACGCCTCACCGGTGATCACCGACTGTGTCGAGGAACTGATCGCACGCTGGGCCGGGCCAGCCGAACGGGGTGAGCCGGTCGACCTGGTGGACGACATGATGTGGCTGGCCATGGGCGTGTTGAGCCGGATGCTGTTCGGTGTCGACCTGCGGGAGCGGGCGGTCGAGTTGTTGCCGGCGGTACGGTTCTCGCTCAAGGCCATGATTCTCACCGGTGAGTTCGCGCAGATGCTGCCGCGGTGGGTGCCGACCCGGTACCAGCGGGACCTGAAGCGGTACCAGGCGGTACTGAACCGCGTGATGGATGACGTGATCGCGGCACACCGCGCTGGGCGTGCGGGCCCCGACGACCTGGTCAGCGCCCTGCTCGCGGCCACAGACCCGGACACTGGCGAGCCGTGGCCCGACCGGTGGCTGCGCGCCGAGCTGAAGACCCTGTTCATGGCCGGGCACGAGACCACCGGTTGCGGACTGGCCTGGACCCTGTACGCCGTCTCGCGGCACCCCGAGATACGCCGCAGGCTCGAAGCCGAACTGGAACGGGTGCTGGGAGACCGCGCGCCGACGCCCGCGGACCTGCCGAACCTGCCGTACCTGCGACAGGTGGTTGACGAGTCGCTCCGGTTGTACCCGCCGATCTGGGTGTTCCCCCGGGACGCGGTCGCCGACGACGAGATCGGAGGCCACCACATTCCCGCTGGCACCACCATCCTGATTCCGCCCTATGGCGCCCACCACGACCCGGCGACCTGGGAGAACCCGGAGGCGTTCGACCCCGAACGGTTCTGTCCCAGCCGTCAGGGGCCGGCCCGGTACACGTACCTGCCGTTCGGCGGGGGTGCCCGGCGCTGCATTGGCTACTACATGGCACTGCTGGAGATCCAGTTCGCGGTCGCCATGATCCTGCGGCGGTACCGGTTGAGCCTGGTGCCGGGCCAGCACGTCGCCCCGACCGGCCTGGTGTCGCTGCGGCCGGCCGGTGGGATCCGGATGCACCTGGCCCGGGTCGGTCCGTGATGCGGACCGCATCCGTCCACCGCTACGTCTGGGAACTGACCCCGGCGCCGCCACTGCCCGGCCCCGGCGGGGAGCTGACGGGCCGCCGGGTCGCCGTGATCGGCGGCACCGAACGGACCGCCCAGCAGGTGACCGCCGAGCTGACCGGACGCGGCGCGGTGCCTTGGCGGCTCGGGGACGGTGGGACACCCGACGCCGTGGTGGACCTGACACTCGCTGAGCGGTTCGCCCCCGACGACCCGGCGGCTTGGGAGAAGCCGCTGCTTCGCACTCTCGCGGTGCTGCGCCACTGCTACCCCGACTGGGTGGCCGAGAGCGACGCGCGGCGCATCGGCTACCTGGCGGTGACCTACCAGGGCGGTCACGCAGGCTACGGCGACACCCCGATCCACCAGCCGCTCGGCGGGATCTGGGCGGGTCTGGCCAAAACCCTGCACCGGGAGATGCCCAACGTGAATGCGCGAGTGGTGGACGTCGCCGACCCGGACCTGGCGGACCTGCCGCGGATCGTCGCCGACGAACTCTATCGCTGGGGGCTGTTGGAGATCGCCTACCTGGACGGTCGCCGGCACACTCTGGTGCCCCGGCCCCGGGATGTGGCGGCACCGGGGATCAGGCTCACCGCCGACCACACCGTGCTGGTCTGTGGCGGCGGCACCGGCGTCGGATTCGCCCTGGCCGGCGAGTTGGCTCGCCGGTACGGATGCCAGGTGGTGGTCACCGGACGCCGGCCTGCGCCGATCGGCACCGAAGACTGGGCGCGCGCGGACGAGGTGGCCTTCGACCAGTACCGGCGTGAGCAGTTACGCCGGGCCGGAGCCGACGGCACGCTGCGCCAGACCCGCTCCCGGTTACGTCGCCTGGCACGGCTGCGGGAGTTGCACGCGAACCTGTGCGGGGCCGCGGCTGAGGGCCTGCGGATTCGGTACGAGGCCTGTGACCTCACCGACGCCGCCCAGGTACGAGAACTGGTGACCGGCCTCGGTCGGCAGCTCAAAGGGGTGGTCTACAACGCCGGGGTGGACCGTCCCGCGAGGTTGCCGGCAAAGTCCGACCAGGACTTCCTGGCGGGGGTGGCTGTGAAGGTGATCGGTTTTCTGCGCGTGTTCGCCGCCGTGCGGGACCTCGATCTGGCGTTCTTCTGCAACGCTGGGTCGCTGACCGGCCGGTTGGGCGGCATGGTCGGCGAACTCGACTACGCCGCCGGCAACGAGGCGCTCGCGCGTCTCGGGCTCTGGGCTGGACACGCTGCCCGGTTCCGGGTGCTGACCACCTGCTGGCCGGTCTGGCAGCGGCTGAGTGCGGCCACCAACCCGGACGCGGCCGTGCGTTACATGCCGGCGATGGATCCCGCCGACGGTCTCGACCGGTGGTGCGCCGAACTCGTCGCGTCCGGCCCCGGTGAGGTCACCTTCCTGGGTCCGGTCGGCCGGGCGCTGCGGCCGGTGCAGGCCGGGCACTACCTGGCGGAACGGATGCTACCGGGGTTCGACGTGGTGTATCCGAGGCTGTTCCATCTCGGAAAACCGCTGCGCCACGTGCCGTCCCGACACCTGGTGACCCGGACCCGGTTCAGCCACGACACCGTTCCGGTGCTGGGCGACTTCCTGGTCGGCGGGGTACCCGCGATGCCGGTGAGTCTGCTGTTGGAGCACGCGTTGCGGTCCGCTGAGTGGACCGTCCCGGAGCACGGCCCGCCGCTGCGCCCTTCCATGCTCACCGACGTCGAGATCGGCATCGCGGCGCTGCGACTCGCCGATAAGGCCGTCACGGTGCACCGGGAGACCTCCGGCGCGGATGTCGCCGGTGAGTGGGTCACCACGGTGGTGCTGCGCCGTCCAGCCGGCGATGCCATGGCCCGGATGACGATCCGGTACGCGCACCCGCCGCCCGCCCCGGCCCCGCCCGCGGCCGGTCCCGTTGGAACGGCCATGCCTCACCCGCGTCCACCCGACGGTGACCTGCCGTACCTGCACTGGCGCGGTGTGGTGGTACCGGTCGCCCGGTGGCAGCGGCGCGCCGACGGCACGCTGACCGCAGCGACGCAGCCGTGCCGGAACTCGGACCTGTGGTCGGAGGACCCCTCGCCCGAGCCCGCGCTGCCCGTGACGGCGCTGGAGAACATCGTGCGGGGTGCGGCGGCCACCCGGCCGGGCACCTTCCGGCCACGCACGCTGCGCATCGCCCAGATGGTCGCATACCCCGGTGTTGACGGGGCCGACCTCGCTGTCGGAGTGCCGTACCGCGGCACCTGGTACGCCGTTGACAGCCGCGACGGACGGGTTGCGCTGACGGTACACGGACTGAGGATCACGGCGTGAAATCCAGGAGGGCCACATGTCTGACCTGACGATGGCGGAGATCTACCGTCCGGAGAACATCGACGACCCGTACCCGCTGTACCGGCGGATCCGGGAGGCCGATCCGGTTTTCTGGGACCCGCGCATGGGCGACGACGGTGCCTGGATGGTCACCGGGCACGACGTGGCCCTGGCGGCGTTGATGGACCCCCGGATGTCGGCCAAGCGGCCACATTGGAGTCCGGAACGGCTGCCGGCGGACATTGACCCGGGACTGGCCGTGGCGCAACGTACGCTCGACCAGCAGGTCGTGACCAGCGACCCTCCGGCGCACACCCGGATCCGTCAGCAGTTGACGGGTCCGTTTCTGCCCAGGCCGGTCGCCGGGATGCGTGAAGGGCTGGAGAAACTGGCTCACCGGGTCCTGGACCGGGCCCTTCCCGGCGCGGCCGGTGAACTGGACATGATGGAGTCCTTCGCGTTCGCGATGCCGGCGGTCAGCCTCACCGGGATCCTGGGCATCCCCGCACGCGACGAGCGGTACCTGTCCTGGATGCTGAGCCTGGGTCTGCTGATCGACGACGGGCCGCTCAGCCGCCAGCACCAGATGAAGCTGTTGGCCGGGGTAGCCGACTACACGGACTTCTTTGCCGGTCAGGTGGCGGCGCGGCGCGGCGGCGAGCACGACGACCTCCTGCAGACGCTGGCCGACTGCCTCACCGGCGGAGGCTTCGACAACGAGCGGGAACTGCTCGGCAACCTGGCCTTCCTGTTCACGGCCGGTCAGATCAGCACCGCCCACCAGATCGGGAACACCCTGCTGCACCTGCTCCGGCACCCCGAGGTGTACCTGCGCCTGTCGGCCGATCGTGACCGGTTGCCCGACGTCACACCGGAGCTGATGCGGTACGACGCGTCGATCCAGCTCACCAAGCGGCGGGTACGCGAACCGCTGGAACTCGGCGGGCATCAGCTCGACGTCGAAGATGAGGTCTTCGTCTGGATCGGTGCCGCCCACCGTGACCCGGCGCGTTATCCGGACCCGGACCGACTCGACCCGGACCGCCCTGGGGTCAAACACCTCGCGTTCGGACACGGCATCCACTACTGCCTGGGTGCCAGGTTGGGTCAGCTCGTCCACGACGTGGCGGTGGCGGCGTTCCTGGAACGGGTGCCGCGTCCCCGGCTGCGTGACGCCACGGTGGAGCGTTCGGTGATGCCGACCTTCCGGGGGCCGTACAAGCTTCCGGTACGGTTCGGCTGAACCCGAGTCGGTCAGGACTCCACGCCCAGGTCCAGGTCACGCAGCTGGTGGCGGGACGTTATGCCGAGCTTGGGGAACGCCTTGTACAGGTGGTAGCGCACGGTCCGCGGGGTGAGGAACATCTGGGCTCCGATTTCCTTGTTGGTCATTCCCTTTGCGGCGAGCCGGGCGATCCGAGCCTCCTGTGCGGTCAGCGGGAGCGACGGCACGGTCCGCGACGTCCCGTGGCCGTCACCCGCGGCGCGGAGTTCGGCACGGGTGCGCGCCAACCAGGGGGCCGCCGCCAGCGGCGTGAACGCGGTCAGCGCGGCGTGCAGGTGTCTGCGGGCGTCCTGGATCCTCCGGTCGCGGCGGAGCAGCTCGCCGTAACACAGCTCCGTGCGCGCCAGGTCGAAGGGGGAGACGGTCCGGACGGCCAGTGCGGCCTGGAAGCATCGGTCCCGTTCCGCCTCGGCGGTCGCCAGTAACCCGCGAGCGCGCAAAATCCCGCAGTGGAGGCCGGGCGTCGTCGAGTCGACCGTCCACCGCGAGGCGTTGTCGAGCACCTGGCTCGCCTCGGCCAGCAGACCGAGCCGGGTGTACGCCTCCACGAGGTCCGGCGTGACGAGCAGTGCCACGAGGCTGTGGTAGGTGCTCCGGTCGGGATCGACGATCTCCTCGTACTCGCGTACCGCGGCCTGGAAGTCGCCCGCGCCCAGCGCGGCAAGCCCGAGCGCCCATTGCCCGATGGCTGTGACGGCGGTGACGCGGTTCGGGATCGCGAATTCGAACGCCGACTCGACCAGTTCGCGGCAGCGCGCCGGCTCCCCCCGAACCGCCTCGGTCATGGCGAGCAACGCCCGAAGCTGCCCGGCCACCGAGCGCTGACCGGTACGCTCTGCCAGCACCAGCCCTTCCGTGGCATCGGCGACGGCATCGGCCCACAATCCCGCCGCATACCTCATGGTGGCCAGGCGTGCCAGGACAGCGGGTAGGGCACCTGTGGCATCCCGACCCCGCAACCCGGCGAGCCGCGTCGCGTGGGCTTCCCGCGCCTCGCTGTCGGGCTCGGCGAGCAGGTACGGAATGACGGCGGCTGAGCACCACAGCCACGGTTCGTGATCGTCGGTGAACCCGATCGCCGGTTGGCTCGGGTTCTCGTCCCCGGCGGCCCGAAGGTCCCCAGCGCCGAGTCCCTGGTACCGCCGGCCGATCTCCTGGAGTGGATGCTGGCCAGGCAGCCGGAGCCGGTCGATGTCCTGTCCGACGGTTGCCAGCGGCGCGGTGTCGCCGGTCGCCCACATCGCCTGTCCAGCCATCGCCAGCAACTCGCCGGCCAGTTCGGGCTCGGTGCCGACGCTCTCGTGGGCACCGCGGACCAGCACGCGATGTGCCAGGGTGTCGGACGAGGTGGCCTGGCACATGGCACCGGACAGCCGGGCGAGCTTGGCCCGCAACCGTCCGTCGGTGCCGCCCGTGGGCACGCGCCGCAGCAGGCTTTCGGTACGTTCCCGCAGGCCGGCCCACCAGGCGGCCGCGGCGGCGTCCACCAGGCAGTGTGCGGTCGCCCCCGGATCTGATGCCAGGTACGCCGCCCGCTCCAAAGCGTCACTCACTTCCGGGAGGCTGCGGGTCCTGGTGCGGGTGGCGGCATCGGCCAGTGTCAGGGCCAGGGAGTTGTCCGGTGCCTGCGCCGCGGCGGCCAAGTGCCAGGCGTGACGGTACGGATCGGCGGCCAGTACATCGGCCAGCGCACGGTGTGCGGCGTGTCGTTCCGCGGTGGCGGCCTCCTGATAGACCGCGGACCGGACGACGGGAGCTGGGAAATCGTACTGGCCCTGCGTCACCTGGAGCAGTCCCGCCCGTTCGGCCGGGGTCGCTGCGGCCGGGGTGACGCCAAGGTGGCGTGCGGCGGCGAGCACCGGGTCCAGGTCGGTCCGGTCGTTCGCCGCGGCGATCAGTAGCAGTCGCCGCGTGGTGGCCGGGAGCGCGTGCACCCGGCGGCCGACCACGTCACGCGTCCGGGCACCGCAGGGCAGTGGTTCGGGAACCGCCACTTCGCCCCTCAGGATGTCCGGGTCCAGCACCGACAAGAGATCCAGGAGAGCCGCCGGGTTCCCTGCGGCCTCGTTGAGAAGCCGGTGCGCGACCGCGTCCGGGACGTCGGGGATGTGGCGGTCGAGCAGGGCGCGGGCGGCGTTCGGGTGCAGTGCCCCGACCTGCAGGTCCGGGACGCCCGGTACGGTGAACCGAGGGGTCGTGTCTTCGTCGGCAGCGAAGATCATGGCTGTCCGGGTGCCCTTCAACCGCCGGGCGACGAACGTGAGCACCTCCCGGGATGCCTGGTCCAGCCAGTGCGCATCGTCAACGAGTACCAGAACGCCGTTCGCCCGCCCGGCACGGGTGAGCAGGGTGAGGGTGCCCAACGCGGCGTGAAGCCGTCCGGCGGGATGCTCGCCCAGCCCGAACACGCGGTCGAGAGCCCTTGCCTGCGGCACCGGTAGGAACCGGAGTTCCGCGAACAGTGGCCGCAGCAGGTGGTGCAGGCCCGCGAACGGCATCCCAGCCTCGGTCTGTGCACCAGCGGTGGACAGTACCCGCAGGTCCGGTCCGGCGACCTGGGCCAGGGTGGCGAGCAGGGTGCTCTTCCCCACTCCCCAGCCGCCGTGCATCACCAGGCTCGCGCCCCGTCGGGCTCGGGCATCGTCGAGCGTTCTGCGCAGCACCGCCAGCTCGAGCGCCCGGCCGACGGGGTGGCAGCAGGGACCGGATCCTGGCTCTGGACGGCTTACCGGGAACGGTTGGCGAGCTTCCCGGACCGGCAGGATGAGCCTTGGTCTTCCGGCCGGCACAGGCGGCCCCACCACTCTCTGGTCTTCGATGATGGCAGTGGCAATCGAATGTGTCACGACAACTCGCAGAGCGGTGTCAAGCCCGGCTATTGACAGCAGAAGGCGTTGTGATTACGCGTCGGTGTCACCGGTTCGGTGGACCGGGACACCTTCACGTCGCCGAAGTCCGTCGGCGGCGGGTGCGGTGAATTCGTCACCGATTGGTATGTGTCCCGGCTCGATGGCATTCCCGATCTGATCAGCCGATGCGGCCGGACACTATTTCGGGAATGTTCGGGTTTAAAATACTGTCACGGGTACGTCGTGGAGGGGCACCCGCACCCGACTCGCACGACCGTGATATGTGTGCCTGCCTCCCTCCGACCCATCGAATGGACCTGCGGGGTTTCGTTCGCACGCGAAAGCGTCCGCTCGGACGCTCGCACTCTGGCGAGATTAGCCCCGTATTGCGTATGGTTTCAAGCCATTGGGCCGTTTTCGCGGGTACCGTGACCCTGCGGGCGCAGTGCTCCAAGACTGTGGGTCACCTTCTCTCCGTGGCGACTGGTTTGTCGCTGACCCTTCGTAGCGAACGTCAGTTGAGCGAGCTGTGGCATATATCACTGGTTGGGCACCGTCTCGGGATCGCAGTTGCCTGCGGTGCCAGCGGACGGAAGCCGGCACGGTCGAGCCGCGCCGTGGAGTTGAGCTGCCAGGGACGCCGGCCCACCGCTCGGACATGGGGATCGACAGGGCTCAGCTCGCGCCGGCTTGGAAGCGCCGGCTCGGAAGTGTCCGATATGGCTGGTGGTCATGCCGTTCACTTGGGAGGATGATCAGCGCTACCCCGGGGCGGTAGGATCTGGCGGAGTCCTGGCAGGCGGGCACGACGCCGCCACTCCCGCGGGTAGCCCACTGAGACCTCTTCGAAGCGCACACCGTCATGCCACGTCGTGCGCGGTATGTGAAGGTGGCCGTAGACGACCACCGAGGCCCGGTACCGCAGGTGCCAGTCGGCGGTCAGTTGAGTTCCGCACCACAGAGCGAACTCCTGGTGGTACAGCAGTCGAGTGGGTTCGCGGTTGAGCGGAAAGTGGTTCACCAGGATCGTTGGTATCCCGGGCTCGCACTCCGCGAGGCGGCGCGCGCTCCGCGCCACTCTGTCATGGCACCAGATCTCGCGGCTTTCGAACGGGTCAGGATGTAGCAGAAATTCGTCGGTGCAGACCACGCCAGCCTGGTACGCGCGGGCGAGGGCTTCCTGGGCGTCCCGGGTGCCCGGCGGCCGAAAACTGTAGTCGTACAACAGGAACAGTGGGGCGACTGTCGCAGGTCCGCCCGGTCCCCGCCACACCAGATAGGGGTCCTCCGGCGTTTGGACGTCGAGGTCCCGGCACAGCCGTACGAGTTCTTCATAGCGGGCCTGGCCCCGCGCCCGCAGGGGATCCTGCCGCAACGTCCACAGTTCGTGGTTGCCTGGTGCCCAGATGACGCGTGCGAAGCGACTCCGCAGAGTGCCCAATGCCCACGCGATGTCAGTGTGGATTTCAGCCACATCGCCTGCGACAACCAGCCAGTCGTGGGGCGATGACGGGTGCAGGGCCTGGACGATATCGCGGTTCTCGTGGTACGCGACGTGCAGGTCGCTGATGGCCCACAGTACGCTCGCCGTCATCAGATCCTCCAGACCGTGGACTGTGACACTCTCGATGATGAGTCGACGGCGATGCGTCGGGCACTCCTGATCGTCCTATCCGGGATGTGTGTCGTCGTGGCACCGCGCATAGTGGACATTGTCAATAGTGGACGCGGTATGAGGAACGCAGATGCTCGATGAGATCCTGCCGCCACGGATCTATGGGGAGGAGACCTTCACGTTGGGCAGCATGGACGCCACTCCACGGGGTACCGGGCAGCCGCGGTAGCCGAGCGGCGAGACTTTCTTGCCGGCCGTTGGCTTGCCCCGCGACGGGCTCGTGCTGACCGTCATCGTCCACTGAGAGGTGGAACCATGCCCACGGTCCCCGACACTCCGTCGGCTCCATTTGGCTGGTGACGACACGGTTCGACAAGGGGAGTCAATTCACGTGCCGCCTCAGGGGTCAGTTTTGCGGCTGACGTTGACAAAGGCTGTCTGTGGTGGGGCGGGCGGGACTTGAACCCGCGACCGATGGATTATGAGTCCACTGCTCTGACCGGCTGAGCTACCGCCCCGGGATTCAGTTATCTGACCAGCGGCTTTGCGGATCGTTGTGCCGCGCATGGTGACGCGTGAGGCCACTGCGCGATGGACTTCGAGAACGCGCCTGGCAGACACTCACGATACGCCCCCGTCCGATCAGCCTGATCAGCGGTAGCGTAAGCACCAAGGTTCGCCGTGGTCGGTATCGTCCAGATCCCGGCAGCGGTCACGTATGTGAGATCGGCAAGATGCCGCCTTTGTGGGGAACCCACCGCCTTCGCCCGGGCGGCGACCCGCCGGTCCACGGCCATCCAGGGCAGTGCAGCGGCCTTCGGCGTCGGGCGATGTGTTCCGGTTAACCAGCCGCTGGCGGGCGTGTCGCGGCGTCAGGACTGGCCCAGGGGCCTGGAATGCGGTAGAGCTGTGACGGCACGTCATCGATGACAACCTGTCAGGACGCGAACATGAGGGGGAGCGAGCGGGATGGGGCATAGCACCGTGTGGACCTCGCGGGTACGGCGGGCGTCCAGCGAGTGGGAACGTGAGCTGTTCGTCGAGGGAATGTCACCGGAGGAGGTCCGCGGCGCGCTCTACGACGTGACCCGCACCATCGACCACCTGCGGATCTCGCTGGCAGCCGTGTGCCAAGTGACGGACTCGTGGGCGGCGGACCACGGAAAGCACAAGGAGAGCCTCAAGGTCGCCCGGCAGCGGATCTCCGATGCCGTGGAGAAGCTCAAGCCGATCGCTCAGGACCTGCAGGCGGCGTTCTACGCGTTCGAGGAGGCGGCGCAGAATGCCGAGTCCCCGGCGGAGTCGAGGTCACGGCTGTCGATGTCGCGGGACGCCCGTGCGGCCAGCTGAACACCGCCCAGCCGGGTGGACTCCCAAAGCTGAGTCTCCTGAATCCGATCCTGGGCCGCCCAGTCGGATCCATTGCTCGGTGCCGAGGATTGGTGGCGGATTTCACCGTTAACAGCCCGCCGGGCTCCTGTTAGCGTCGGCCTGATGAGCGACGAAGCTCCGGAAGCGGACAGCGTCGCTTGGGCGAGCCGGGCGGCTGCTGCTGGAGCACGATCACAGGCTCGTGACGGCCATCCGCCCTGGGACCAGGGGTTGGCAGCCGCCGCGGACAGTCGATCCTCCGTTCCCCAGTCGGCGGACCGGTCATCACTCGGCGTGCTGCGCCGGCTCTTGGATGGCAACCGCCGGTTCTCCACGGGGATCGAGACCCCTGGCCGCGATGTCGCACAGGCACTCCGGGTCGCCGAGCTGCCCACGCCCGTGGCCCTGGTGATCGGGTGCATGGATTCACGGGTGCCCCCCGAGGTGGTCTTCGACCAGAGCATCGGGGACCTGCTGGTGGTACGTACCGCGGGTCACGTGCTGGACCAGGCGGCCTTGGCATCGGTGGAGTTGGCGATCACCAAGATCAGGGTGCCGCTGATCGTGGTGCTGGGCCACGAGGCCTGCGCCGCGGTGGAGTACGCCGTCGACGCGGTTCACCGAAACGCACGGCCCGACGGACCGCTGGGCCACCTGGTGAACCAGGTCACCCCCAGCGTGCCGTTGGACAACGGCCTGTCTGGCACACAGACGTACCGGGACGCGGTACGTGGTCACATCGCGGCCGTGGTGTCGGCGGTACGCGCGGTGCCAGTGGTCGCGGAGGCGGTCGCAGCCACCACGCTGGTGGTCGCGGGCCTGCACTACGACGTCGGTTCGGGGCAGGTCACGCTGACCGTCGAGCCGGACTGACACCGCCAGGAGACAGCTCGTGTCCCACAACACGTTCGGCGACGCCCCCGGGAGAAATTCCCGGGGGCGTCAGATCGGGCGTCGGTGAACGGGCCCGTCAGCCGGCGAAGACGCCGGCCTCCACGAGGCGCTTCGCCGTGACGTCCCAGCCGTGGTCGGGATGGACATCGGCGAGTGCGTCCAGCTCACTGCGGATCTTGGTGCCGTGGCCCGCCTCGGAGAGCGCCTTGATCTCGTTCAGAAAGGCCTCGGAGTCGGTGGCACAGTGCACCGTCTTGCCCGTCGTGAGGTTGCGGACATAGGCGTGCTTGCCGCGGTTCAGCGGGATCACGTACTTGAACTCGCCGAGAACGCTCAATGCTCCGCCGCTGGCGCCAGCGGCGCCAGCGCGGACCGAAGCGCGCGCGGTCTTGGACTGGTTGCTGGCCACGCGGGTACTCCTTGCGACTATGTGGGCGGGGGTGACAGCAAGAGAGCCGGGCGGTGGCAAGCCAGCCGCCGGCACTCCAACCCAAGGGTACGTGGCCCGGATCGGCAAGGCGATGCCTGCCGTCCCCCATATGACCAGGAGAACCAGCCGTCGTTGGTTCGTAGCGGAACTCCGCACCGAAATCCCGAAGCGGCTGGCGGAACCCGCACTGAACAGTCATCATGGAACCCGCCAGTACGGACATGTGATCTCGCCGTCGATTGAGGCGCAGGGGAAGGCGTACTCAAACCAACGGGAGGTCAACGTGCCGACGCGTGGCGTTGTTTACGTTCATTCATGCCCGCCCGCCGTGTGCCCGCACGTCGAGTGGGCTGTCTCACGCGTCCTCTCAACGCCGGTGCGGTTGCAGTGGACGGCCCAGCCGGCCGATCCGTCCACGTTGCGGGCTGAGTGCGCATGGACCGGTCGCTGCGGCACCGGGGGTGAACTCGCCGCCGCGCTCCGGCAGTGGCCCATGCTCCGATTCGAGGTCACCGAGGATCCGAGTCCCGGTGTCGACGGTGAGCGCATCATGTACGCGCCAGGCCGCGGTGCTTTCCGGGCCACCGTGAGCGCCAACGGCGACATTCTGGTGCCCGAGGACCGGCTCCGGGCGCTGCTGAGTCAGACGACCGCCGCCGAGGCGTTGGCCCATGGTGTGGACCGGCTGTTGGGCAGCGCCTGGGATGCTGAGCTGGAGCCGTACCGCCAGGCTGGGGAGGGCGCCCCGATCACCTGGCTCACGCAGGCCGGTTGAGTCTCGGTTTGCATCGCAGCCGCGTGAGCTGGTCTGCTGACTCGGTGCTGTCGCGTCTGACCTCCTTGTTGCTGTGTTCCGTCCTCGTCGCCGGGTTCGCCGGATGTGCCGGCGAGCCCGTACCGGATGCCAAGTGGTCCAAGGCACCTGAACCCGGCCCGGTGGGTGATCCGGCTGGCCGGGCGGCGGCGGTTGCCGCCCGACTCTCCGATCAGGACCTCGTCGGCCAGGTGCTGATGCCGTTCGTGTACGGCACCCACGCCACGAAGGTGGCTGGCCCGGCAGCGACCGCGAACCGTAAAACGTACGGCGTGGCCACGCCGGCCGAGTTGGTCCGGCGATACCGTCTCGGTGGCCTGATCCTGGTACGGCAGGCGGGTGACCCGACCGGTGGTACCAATCCGACCACCAATGTGGAGTCACCTGAGCAGGTCCGCCGGCTCACCGACGGACTGCAAGGGGCAGCCGGCTCGCTGCCCGCCGCCCAAGCCGCCGGGGGACGGCTCCCGCTGTTGATCGGCACGGATCAGGAGCATGGTGTGGTGACCCGGATCCGGGAGGGCATGACTCTGCTGCCGACCGCCATGGCTTTCGGTGCCGCCGCAGACCCTGAACTGACCGAACGGGCCTGGCGGATGGCCGGCACCGAGCTTGCGGCCGTCGGTGTGAATGTGGACTTCGCACCGGACGCCGATGTGATCGGCGGATCCGGCAATCTGGTGATCGGCTCCCGCTCGTACGGCTCCGCCCCGCGCCAGGTCGCGGAACAGGTGTCGGCCGTCGTGCGGGGGCTTCGCGGAGCCGGAGTGGCCGCCACCCTGAAGCACTTCCCCGGGCACGGACACACCTCGACAGACAGCCACGAGGCGCTGCCGAGGCTGGCGTATGACCGGGATCGGTTGCGGCGTGTCGACCTGCCGCCGTTCCAGTCCGGGATCGCCGCGGGTGCGGAACTCGTTATGTCCGGGCACCTGGACACCAGGGCGATCGACCCGGGAAACCCGGCGAGTTTCTCCCGCAAGGTGCTCGTCGACCTGCTGCGCGAGAAACTTGGTTTCGAAGGTGTGGTGGTGAGCGACGGTATGGGCATGGCACCCGCTCGCGCCTGGCCGCCTGGCGAGGCGGCGGTACGCGCCGTCCTGGCCGGCAACGACCTGCTGCTGCTGCCACCGAACCTCGCTGCGGCACAACGGGGATTACTGCAGGCGATGGATTCCGGCCGGTTGTCCCGGGAGCGGATGGTGCGGGCGGTGACCCGGATCCTCACCCTGAAGCTGCGGTTGGCCGCCCACCGCCAGCCAGCGCTGTCCACGGTCGACAGTCCCGAACATCGTGCGGTGGCCGAGGATGTCGCCGCGGGCGCCGTCACCGTGCTGCGGGGACGCTGTTCCGGAAAACTGGTGTCGGAAATGGTGCGGGTCACCGGTGGAACGCCGGAACAGCGGGTGTGGCTCACCGAAGCGCTGCGGGAACGCGGTGTCGCGGTCGGCGAGACAGGCACCCAGGTACATCTCACCGGCTACGGTGACGGACCGGACGACCTGGCGGTGGGGGCGGCGGTGACAGTCGGCATGGACGCTCCGTACCTGCTGGGCCGAGCCAAGTCGGCGTCGGTGCTCGCCGCCTACGGCGCGAACCGGTACGCGATGCGGGCGGTCGCGGCGGTCCTCGCCGGTACGGCCAGGCCAGCCGGCCGATCGCCGGTGCCGGTCAGGGGCCTGCCCCGCACCGCCTGCTCGGGATGATGACCACCCTGTGGGGGCACACCTTCGCGGACCCCCACAGACGATGGTCCAGATCGGAAGGTGAGGCTGGCGGCGTCAGAGCGGGATGTTGCCGTGGGCACCCCGCGCCGCGGGTGCCGCCGCGAGCGCTTCGGCAATCCGGCGCCGGGTCTCGGTTGGCTTGATCACCTCGTCCACCACGCCGATCTCCAGGGCGCGGTTCACGCCACCGGCGACCCGCTCATGCTCGGCGATCAGCTCGGCACGCAACGCCTCCCGCTGCTCGGGTGGACAGGCGGCGAGCTTCTTGCGGTGCAGGATGTTCACCGCGGCAGCGGCACCCATCACCGCCACCTCGGCGGTCGGCCAGGCGAACACCGCGGTAGCTCCCAGCGAGCGGGAGTTCATCGCGATGTACGCGCCGCCGTACACCTTGCGGGTCACCAGCGTCACCCGTGGCACCACCGCCTCGGAGAACGCGTGCAGCAGCTTTGCGCCGCGGCGTACCACGCCGTCCCACTCCTGCCCGACGCCGGGCAGGTAACCAGGTACGTCCACGACCACGATCAGCGGCACCCCGAGCGCGTCACACATCCGTACGAACCGGGCGGCCTTCTCGGCACTCGCGGAGTCCAGACAGCCACCCAGCCGGAGCGGGTTGTTGGCGATCACGCCGACGGTACGCCCGGCGAACCGGCCGAGCGCGGTCACGATGTTCGGTGCCCACTTCGCGTGCAGCTCCACGAAGTTGCTCCGCTCGGTCCCCGGCGCCTCGTCCAACAGCCGGTGGATCAGCGGCTTCACGTCGTACGCCCGATTGGCCGTGTCTGGCAGGAGCTTGGCGAGGTCCTCCTCGGGAGTGTCCACAGCGACGTCCGCGGGGGACAGCCGGCCCTGGTGGCCGAGCAGTGCGGCGAGGGCACGGGCCTTGTCGATGGCTTCCGCGTCGGTGTTCGTGGTTACGTGCACCACGCCGCTTCGGCGACCATGCGGCTCCACACCGCCGAGCCGTTCCATGTCGACCTGTTCGCCGGTGACGCTTCGTACCACCTCCGGTCCGGTGACGAAGATTCGGCCGTCCTTGCTCATCACCACGATGTCGGTGAGCGCCGGACCGTAGGCCGCGCCCCCGGCGGCCGGGCCGAGCACCACCGAGATCTGCGGCACTCTCCCGGAGGCACGTACCATCGCCGCGAACACCTGGCCAACCGCGTCCAGCGCGACCACACCTTCCGGGAGCCGGGCGCCACCGGAGTGCCACAGGCCGATCACCGGAATCCGCTCCCGTACCGCGAGGTCGATGGAGTCCACGATCCGCTCGCAGCCCTCCACACCCATCGCGCCGCCCATCCGCGTCGGGTCGCTGGCGAACGCGACGGCCGGGGTGCCGTCGATCAGGCCGCGCCCACTCAGCACGCCGGAGTCGTTCCGGGGCGCCAGCAGGCGCATCGTGCCAAGGTCGAACAGTGCCCGCAGCCGGTCCTCGGGGTCCCGTCCCGGCATTGCGGCTGGCTTTTCAGCGGACCCCCCGGCAGTGGTTGCCGCGGTGGGGTTCGCGGGCTCGGTGATGGTCACGGTGATCCTCCCGTTTCAGCCGCGGGTGAAGACCAGCGCGGCGTTGTGACCGCCGAAACCGAACGAGTTGTTCAGCGCGGCGGGTATGTCGAGCTTGCGCGCGGTGCCGGTGACGACATCCAGATCGAGATCGTCGTCTGGATCTTCGAGGTTGATCGTCGGTGGGACCGTGGAGTTGTAGAGCGCGAGAATCGTGGCGATCGACTCGACAGCCCCGGCCGCACCCAACAGGTGCCCGGTCATCGACTTGGTCGAGGTGACGGCGAACCCTTCGCCGATCGCCTGGCGCAGCGCCTTCACCTCCGCGATGTCGCCGACCTGGGTGGAGGTGGCGTGGGCGTTGATGTGTCGGATGTCGGAGGACTCGACCTGGGCGTCGATCAGTGCCTTACGGATCGCCCGGATCGCGCCTTCGCCCTCCGGATGCGGCTGCACGATGTCGTACCCGTCGGAGTTGAGGGCCGCGCCGGCCAGGCGCGCGTAGATCCGAGCCCCCCGGGCCCGTGCGTGTTCGGCGCGCTCCAGCACCAGGATGCCGGCACCCTCGCCGAGCACGAAGCCGTCCCGTCCCTTGTCCCACGGTCGGGAGGCCCGTTCCGGCTCGTCGTTACGGGTGGACATGGCACGCATCGAGGCGAACGCGGCGAGCGGCAGCGGGTGGATCACCGCCTCGGTGCCGCCCACGACCACCACGTCAGCCCGGCCGGCGCGGATTATGTCCAGCCCCCAAGCGACCGCCTCCGCACCGGTGGCGCAGGCACTCGCCGGGCAGTGCGCCCCGGCCCGGGCTCCGATGGTCAGCGCCACCCAGGCCGCCGGGCCGTTCGGCATCAGCATCGGAATGGTGTGCGGTGACACCTTGCGGGCACCCCTCTGTTCCAGGATGTCGTCCTGGCCCAGCAGGGTGGTCGCACCCCCGATACCGGTGCCGACCACAACACCGAGCCGTTCCGGGTCGACCCCCGAATCCGCACCAGCCAGCCCGGAATCGGCCCAGGCCTCGTTCGCCGCGATCAGCGCCAGTTGCTGGCTGCGATCGAGTCGACGGGCCTTCACTCGTTCGATCTTGGTGCTCGGGTCCTCAGCGAGTCGCGCGGCGATCCGTACCGGTAGCCCTTCGGCCCACTCGTCGGTGAGCGCGCTGACACCGGAACGGCCAGCCAGCATGGCGTCCCAGGTCGACGCGACATCCCCGCCGAGCGGGGTCGTCGCGCCGAGCCCGGTCACCACAACCTCAGATACGGTCACGGTTGTGTCCTAACGAGTTGGTCAGTCAGCGTGCTTCTCGATGAAGGAGATGGCGTCACCGACGGTCTTGAGGTTCTGCACCTCGTCGTCCGGGATCTTCACGCTGAACCTCTCCTCAGCCGCCACCACGACCTCGACCATCGACAGCGAGTCGACGTCCAGGTCGTCGGTGAACGACTTGTCCTCGGCCACGTCGTCGGGGTTGACCCCGGCGACTTCTTCGAGAATCTCGGCCAGGCCGGAGCTGATCTCGTCACGGCTCATTCGGTTGGTTTCCTTTCCGTGTGAGTGTTCTGTCATCGGTGTCTGGTTCTGTCAGCACGTCCGGCGCCGTCAGGTACCGCGGGTCACGGGTCACGGGCAGCGCACGACCTGCCCGGCGTATGTCAGGCCACCGCCGAACCCGAACAGCAGTACCGGAGCCCCGGATGGGATCTCACGGCGCTCCACCAGCTTCGACAGGGCGAGCGGGATCGAGGCGGCCGAGGTGTTCCCGGACTCCACGACGTCGGTGGCGAGCACCGCTCCGTGGGCACCGAGTTTGCGGCCCAGCGGCTCGATGATCCGCAGGTTTGCCTGGTGAGGGATGAACGCGGCGAGTTCCTCGGGTTTCACACCGGCCCGGGCACAGGCTTCCTCGGCCAGCTTGGGCAGCGCGAAGGTGGCCCACCGGAACACTGTCTGGCCTGCCTGCCAGATGTGCGGATGCCAGCCCTCGATCACGACGGCGTCCTGCTTTTCCGGGTCGGATCCCCACAGCACCGGCCCGATGCCGGGCTCCTCGGACGCGGTCACCACCGCGGCACCCGCCCCGTCACCGAAGATCACGCAGGTGGAGCGGTCAGTCCAGTCGGTGATGTCGGACAGCTTCTCGGCACCGATCACGATCGCGTTGTGGCCGGCTCCGGCGCGGATCGCGTGGTCGACGGTCGCCAGCGCGTACGAGAAGCCGGAGCAGGCGGTGTTCACGTCGTAGGCGGCGGGCGCCTTGATGCCCAGCGCTCCGGCTACCCGGGAGGCGACGTTGGGGCACCGGTCGGACGCGCTGCAGGTCGCCACGGCGACCATGTCGATGTCCGCGGCGGTGAGCCCCGAACTGGCGAGCGCCTTGTCAGCGGCGGCCGTTGCCATGTCGGCCTCGGTCTCGTTGGGTGCGGCGATCCGCCTGGTCTCGATGCCCACCCGGGACCGGATCCACTCGTCACTGGTGTCGACGGTCTGGGCCAGTTCGTGGTTGGTGAGCACCCGAGCTGGCTGGTAGTGGCCGAGGGCCACGATCCGCGAGCCGTTGTTCATCGGTCGCCTCCCGTTTCAGGCTGGGAGAACCGGGCCAGCGGAGCACCCGATGCCACCGGATCGTCCGGGTGGACCAGCCACTCCACGAGTACGCCGTCGTGCGCGGCGGTGACATCCACGGCACCGCGGCGGCTGACCACGCGGCCGATCACCTGTCCCGCGGTCACCGACGCACCCTCGGCGACGTCAGCGGGCTCGAAGTTTCCGGCGGCCGAACTGACGACCACGCGGAACGCGACAGTGGATTCCGGAACGATGTGGGACGGCGCGCCGTGTCGGGCGATCAGGTCCCGGGCGGCGTCCAGGTCGTCGGGGGTGTTCAGGGTGACGATCTCGGGCGCCCCGGATTCACCTTTCATGCCACGCCGGATCAGACCGGCCAGTGTGCCGGCCGGCGGCAGCTCGATCACGCCGGTCACACCGAGGTCGACCAGGGATGCCATGCACAGGTCCCAACGGACCGGTGTGGTGACTTGGCGAACCAACCGATGCAGCAGGTCAGCGCCACTACCGGCGGCCGCGCCGTCGGCGTTGGACAGCATGATCCGCACCGGGTCGGCGGCGGGGACGCCCGGGGCGATCGCCTCCAGGGCCTGCTCCGCCGGCTTCATGTACGGGGTGTGGAACGCCCCGGCAACCTTCAGCGCGATGACCTTCGCCTCCGCAGGCGGGTTCCCGGCCAGTTTCTCGAGTCCGGTGAGCGAGCCAGCGGCCACCGTCTGGCCAGCGCCGTTGCGGTTGGCCGGGCACAGGCCGCAGTCCTCGATCCGGGCGAGCACCTCGTTGGGGTCTCCGCCGATCACCGCGCTCATCCCGGTGGGCTCGACCCCGCAGGCGGCGGCCATCTCCCGGCCGCGTACCGAGGCGAACGCCACCGCCGACTCCGCGCTCAGCACGCCGGCGAGAGAGGCCCCGGTCAGCTCGCCGACGCTGTGGCCGGCGACCACTGAGACGTCGTACATCGGAAGTTCGGCTGCGGCCAGCAGTCCCGCGGCGACCAGTAGCGGCTGGGTCCTGGCGGTGTCGCGTACCTCGACGGCATCGGCGTTGGTGCCAAGATGCACCAGATCGAGGCCGGCGAGAGTCGACCACCAGCGCAGTCGCGCCTCGGTGCCGGGCAGATCGAGCCAAGGGATCAGGAAGCCGGGCTTCTGTGAGCCCTGGCCGGGGGCGACAACGGCAAGCACCAAACCACTGTCACCCATACCGGTGCCAGTTGATCCCGTCGGGATAGACGAAACCTTACGAAGGAATTTGTAGAAACCATACAAAGCACGCTGTGGACTGCCTCAATCGAGTCGACGGGGGCGGGAGATGTGCGTCACAGTAAGGGCCCAGGCTGCTTCACACAACCGGATCTGGAGCCGGCAGACCGCCATCCGGCTGCGCCGATGCCGGACTCGGCGGCGATGTCGGCACCTGGTCCAAACGGCCGACCGTCAGGGCGACCGCGAGCGCGTACGCCGCCCGGGGTGATGTCGGATTCAACCCGGTGATGTCGGTGATCCGCCGCAGCCGGTATCGCACCGTGTTCGGGTGGACGAACAGCGCGCGTGCGGCGCCCTCCAGGACGCCGCCGGCGGCGACGAAGGCGTCCAGCGTCTCCAGCAGTTCCCCACCGGCCCGGGTCAGCCCACCGAACACCTCGCGGCGGAGAACCCGACGCGCCTCCACGTCACCCGCGAGCGCCCGTTCCGGAAGCAGGTCAGCCGCGGAAACCGGCCGCGGTGCGGCCGGCCACGCGGGTGCGGCCCGGTAACCGGCGAGCGCGGCACGGGCCGATCCGGTGGCATCCTCCAACGAACCGACCGCCGGACCCACCACCACCGGGCCGTCCCCGAACGCCGGCAACAGCTTCACCGTTGCTTTCAGCGGGTCCGGCGCTCCGCCCAGCACGGCGATCAGTCGCTCGCCGTGCACCCCACCGAGTGCCTCGATCCCGATTCGCCGGGCGGCCCGGTGCAGGCCGAACAGCACAGCCTGCGCCTCGCCGCCGGGGGATCGACCCACCGCCACGGCGACTTGTGTGGTGTTGATCCATCCCAGGGCGCCGGCCCGGCTGGTGACGACGTCAGGTGTGTCGCCCCGCAGCAACGCATCCACCAGCAGGGCCTGCAACCTGGCGTCCCAGGCGCCGCGGGTCTCGGCCGCCCGCGCGTACACCCTCGCCGCCGCGAACGCGACCTCCCGGGAAAAGCGCAGCACCGCGTCCCGTAACCCCCGCTCCTCGCCGGGCGCCGCGAGCCGGGGGACCTGCTCGTCCACCACGTCGATGGTGATCCGCACCAGCTCCACGGTGTGCTGCAGGCTGATCGAACGGGCCAGTTCCAACGGAGCGACGTCAAAGACCTCGTCGGAAACCTCGGCGGGTTGCTGGTGGTTACGCAGCCAGGCCACGAAGGACCGGACCCCGGCCTGGGCCACCAGCATCACCCAGGAACGCTGGTCCGCCGGAAGCTCCCGAAACCACGGCAGGGCCTCGTCCATCCGGGCCACGCTCGCCGTGGCGAGCGCGCCGGCAGCACGTTCCACCTTGCGGATCGTCGCCGCCAGCGGCTCGGCCACTACCTGTCTCGTTTCCGGCGTACCGCAGACCCCCGGCTCAGCTGTCCCCGCCGGTCTCACCCGGCGCCGCGGCGGTGACATCGTCCAGGGCGTACTTCTTCACCGCCTGGACGGCCAGGTCGACCGGCACCTCACCGCGACGCGCGAGTTCCCGCAGCGTTGCCACGGTGATCGATTCGCCGTCGACGTGGAAGTGCCGCCGCAGCGCCCTGCGGGTGTCCGAGCAGCCGAAGCCGTCCGTACCCAGCGAAGTGAAGTCGCCCGGCACCCAG
Organism: Micromonosporaceae bacterium; assembly: GCA_036375165.1. Lineage (GTDB taxonomy): Bacteria > Actinomycetota > Actinomycetes > Mycobacteriales > Micromonosporaceae > WHSM01. Next base: position 40,448 of record DASUSI010000157.1, read on the forward strand.
CGGGAGATCATGTCCGGCACGGCACGCATCCAGTCGCAGGAGGCGACCACCGGCCCGGCGGCCTCGGACAGCTTCTGGGTCACGTACGCCACCCGCGGTTCGGCCTCGGGGTGCAGCAGGTTGTACCGCTCAACCTCGATGGCGTCCCGGCGCAACTCGCTCCACGAGGTGACCGACCACACGTCGGCCGCGACCCCCCAGTCCTCGGCGAGGAGCTTCTGAGCCCGCAGCACCCACTGCAACCCGGTGCCGGAGGACAACAGCTGTGCCCGTGGGGCGGTGTCGGTGACCGTGCCCAGCCGGTCCTCGGCGCGGGTGTACCGGTAGATCCCGCGCAGCAGTCCTTCCACATCGAGGTTTCCCGGTTCGGCCGGTTGCGCGATCGGTTCGTTGTAAACGGTGAGGTAGTAGAAGATGTCCTCGGGTGACTCGCCGTACATTCGCCGCAGCCCGTCCTCGACGATGTAGGTGATCTCGTACGCCCACGCCGGGTCATACGCCACCACCGCCGGGTTCGTCGCGGCCAACATCAGCGAGTGGCCGTCCTGGTGCTGCAGGCCCTCACCGTTCAGGGTGGTACGGCCGGCGGTGGCACCGAGCACGAAGCCCCGCGTGAGCTGGTCGGCCGCAGCCCAGAACCCGTCGCCGGTGCGCTGGAACCCGAACATCGAGTAGAAGATGTAGATCGGGATCATCGGTTCGCTGTGCGTCGCGTACGACGTGCCGGCCGCGGTGAACGACGCCACCGAGCCGGCCTCGTTGATCCCCTCGTGCAGGATCTGGCCGGTCTTGGCCTCCTTGTATGACAGGAACAGCTGCCGGTCCACGGGGGTGTAGTTCTGCCCGTGTGGCGAGTAGATCTTCGCGGTCGGGAACAGTGAGTCCATGCCGAAGGTGCGGGCCTCGTCCGGAATGATCGGCACCCAGCGCCGGCCGATGTTCTTGTCCTTGATCAGGTCCTTGACCAGCCTGACGAAGGCCATCGTGGTGGCGACCTTCTGCTTGCCGGAGCCGCGCTTGAGGTCCGCGTACGCCTCGCGCGGCGGCAGTTGTAGCGGGATCACGGTGCGGTTGCGGGCCGGGATGGGGCCGCCCAGTTGCTTGCGGCGTTCCATCATGTACTCGTGCTCTTCCGGCTTCGGCCTGATGTACGGGGGCAGCACCGGATCGAGTTCGTCGTCCGGGATCTCCAGGTAGAGCCGGTCGCGGAACTGTTTGAGGTCGTCGACCTTGAGCTTTTTCATCTGGTGGGTGGCGTTACGGGCCTCAAAATGGGTGCCCAGCGTCCAACCCTTGATGGTCTTGGCGAGGATCACTGTGGGTTGTCCGGTGTGCTCCGTGGCCGCCTTGTACGCCGCGTACAGCTTGCGGTAGTCGTGGCCGCCGCGCTTGAGGTTCCAGATCTCGTCGTCGCCGAGGTGAGCCACCATCCGGCGGGTACGCGGGTCCCGGCCGAAGAAATGTTCCCTGACGAACGCCCCGGACTCGGCCTTGTAGGTCTGGTAGTCACCATCCGGGGTGGTGTTCATCAGGTTCACCAAGGCCCCGTCGGTGTCCGCGGCGAGTAGTGGGTCCCACTCCCGGCCCCAGATCACTTTGATCACATTCCAGCCGGCGCCCCGGAAGATGCTCTCCAGCTCCTGAATGATCTTGCCGTTGCCGCGGACCGGGCCGTCGAGCCGCTGCAGATTGCAGTTCACGACGAAGATCAGGTTGTCCAGTTCCTCACGGGCCGCCAAGGATATGGCGCCAAGCGCTTCGGGTTCGTCCATCTCGCCATCGCCGAGGAACGCCCACACCCGCTGACCGCTGGTGTCCTTGATCCCACGGTGGTGCAGGTACCGGTTGAACCGGGCCTGGAAGATCGCGTTCAGTGGCCCCAGGCCCATCGAGACCGTGGGGAACTCCCAGAAGCCCGGCATCAGGCGTGGGTGCGGATAGGAGGACAGGCCGCCGTCCGGGTGCGACAACTCCTGGCGGAATCCGTCCAGTTGTTGGTCGGTGAGCCGCCCCTCCAGGTGCGCCCGGGCATAGATACCGGGAGAGGCGTGACCCTGGAAGTAGACCTGGTCGCCACCACCGGGATGATCATGGCCCTGGAAGAAGTGGTTGAAGCCAACCTCGTAGAGACTGGCCGCGCTGGCGTACGTCGAGATGTGGCCGCCGACCTCGATGCCCGGTCGCTGCGCCCGGTGCACCATCATCGCGGCGTTCCACCGGATGTACGCGCGGATCCGCCGTTCCACGTATTCGTCGCCGGGGAACCACGGTTCCCGCTCCGGCGGAATGGTGTTGAGGTAGTCGGTGACGGTCAGCGCTGGCACCCCGACCTGGTGTTCACGGGCGCGTTCCAGCAGGCGCAGCATGATGTACCGGGCCCGTTGCCGGCCACGGCCGTCGATCACGCCGTCCAGGGAGTCGATCCACTCGGCGGTTTCCTCGGGATCGATGTCGGGAAGCTGGCTCGGCAGCCCACCGCTGATGACGGGACGTTTGCGTTCGGTCGCCACGGAGCGTCCTTCACATCGTCGTGTAGGGGTTGTCTTCCGTCCATCCTGCCCGTTGCGGACCCCCGGCGTCACCTCCGGCGGGTTACCGTCCGGTACCTCGGGACCGGATTCACCGCGTGACCTGCCATTCCGCCGGACGTTGGCGACTCCGCTGACCGGTACGTGATCTTGGTGACACCTGCCGGGGTCGCAGGTCGCCACCGCGGGCACCAGTCTGGTCCACCGGCATCGGCCCCGGCCGACGGAGCCCTCGCCTGGCAGGCTCTTCGGCATGGAAACCGATGTCATCACGATCCGAACCGGGTCCCGGCCCACCGTCCGGGACATCACCGCTGAGGTGGAACGGTTCCTTCGCGACCGGGGTGCCCGCGACGGCGTCCTTCACCTCTTCGTGCCGCACGCCACAGCCGGCATCGCGCTGATCGAGACCGGAGCCGGCAGTGACCACGACCTGTTGACCGCCCTCGACCACGTGCTACCGGGTGACGACCGGTGGCGGCACCGGCACGGCAGCCCCGGGCACGGCCGGGACCACGTGGTGCCGGCATTCGTGGCCCCGTATGCCACGGTGCCGGTGATCGACGGCCGGCTCGCGCTGGGGACCTGGCAGTCGGTCTGCCTGGTGGACACCAACGCCGACAACCCCACCCGGCAAGTGCGGCTTTCGCTGCTCAGCGGCTGACGGTGGGCCGTACCCGGGTGGGTGCGCGCGGCCCGTACCCTGTCCGCCATGAGCCAGCGTCAGCGAGCGGACCTGCGAGTACGGCGGAATCGTCTCCGCCGCGTGGCGGGCCCGACCCGCCATCCCGGCGCGCCGGGCGCCTGCGGGCGGGTCGAGGGAGCCGGGACGTGAGCCAGCAGGGGCCGCCAGGCCCGGCGTGGGGGCAGCAGGACCGGTTCCGCACGCCGGAGCGGGAAGGTCCGGGTCCGTACCCGCCCCAGCACCTTCCGCCACCGCCGCACCAGTGGTCCCCAGAGGAGCCGTCGTATCAGGGGCCGCAGGGTTACCAGCCGAGCCCCGGCCACGGACCGGGCTACGGCCAGGACAACGGCCAGGGTTATGGACCCGGTTACGGACCTGGCCATGGGCAGTCGGACCCGTACCGGCCGCCGCCACCGCCGTACCAACCACCGGACCAGGACCGGTACCGCCAACCGGGGCCCGAGCCCGAGCCCTACCGTGAGCCGCACGGGTACCAGCCATCCCCGTACCGCGAGAGCTACGTCGATCCCCGGGCCGGCTCCGACGCCGACTTCGATGCGCCGACCACCCAGTTCACGCGACCCGCCGACCTCGCCTCGCCGGCCGGGCCAGCGGAGTCGGCGGGATCCGGCGGGTCAGACCCTGACAGGCCGTCCGGGGCGAAGCCAGGCAAGCGCACCCCGTGGCACAGGGGGCTGTCCGGCAAGAAACTGATCGGCGTCGCGGCCGGGGCCGTGGTGCTGGTTCTGACGCTGGCGGCCGGTGGTGTCTGGTACCTCACCCAGGACACCGAGCAGTACCCCACATCCAGCGCCGCGCCGGTGCCCAGGGAAAGCCTGGGAGTCGACGCTGACGCGACAGCGGGCCTGCGGCTCGCGCCGTCCCGTACCGCCGAGCAACTGTTCCCGGCCACACTCAGGCCGCTGGACCAGCCGGAGCACACCCGTGAGGTGGTCGGTGAGACGACCTGCTCCAGCGTCGCCGCCAGCAAGGACGCCAAGACAGCGCTGGCGAAGGCCGGCTGCAAAAAGGTCTACCTCGCGCTGTACGTGGACCAGAAGAAGAAGTACGCGGTGACGTTCGGCTACATCGACGTCGGGTCGGCAACCAAAGCCAAGAAGGGCGCGGCCCGGGACTACGGTGACTACCCCAAGTACAACAGCTGGTTCAGGTTTCTGATCCCGGAGGGTTCCAAGGTCACCAAGAAGACCAGGATCTTCACGTATGTCTCGTCGGATGAGAAATACGTGACGTTCGGTACCTGTGCCTACTACGACGGCAGAAACGCCAAGAAGGAACTCGACGAACCACTGACCCGCGAGGCGATCGCGGTCGGGGTCGCGATCATGTTTTCGTGAGAACGAGGCCAGGACGTGAAAGCACGGGGGAGCACCCGGACGACACTGTGGGCGGGGCTGCTCTGCGTACTCCTGCTGGTGATATTCGGGTTCATCGGGATTCCTCGGGCGGTGCTCTACGCCACCGGAGAACAGGTGACCGCGCAGGTGACCGACTGCCAGACCGAGACCAGGCGGGGCCGGCGCGGGCGTACCAGCACGGTCACCACCTGCACAGGCACCTGGAACACCAGGGACGGGCAACAGCATTCCGGTGAGATCGAAGGCGCCGACGACGAACACCGGGGACGCCAGGTGTCGGCGCGGGTCAACGGGGAGAAGGCGTTGCTCGACAGGCCGTTCCTGCTGTGGCCGGCCGGTGCCTTCTGTCTGGTTCTTGTGGCGGGGATCGCCGGGGCCGGATATCTGATCATGCGACGTCGGGCGCAGGCCGGTGAGGCCGGTCCATCGGGCCCCGGAGCGTCGCCTGACCGTGGAGCCCCGCCGGGTGTCGGGCCGTACCCGCCGGGCGGCTCTCCGCCGCCATCCGGTTACGTCCCATACGGTCAGCAGCCACCTGGTCCACCACCCGAACAGCGCTGAGCGGCCCGGCGACCGGGAGCGTCGCCGACACCCTGGTCGCCGGATTGCTCGCGGCTGGGTTCGCCGGTCGGCTGAGCGCGTTGGCCGGCGAGGACTCGTACGTCCCGCTCGGGCCCGGCCGCGGCACACGTGCTGGTCATCGAGGATGACGTGGAGCAGGCGGCCCGTATGCTGATCGGCCAGCCACGGTAGGTGGATTCTCCGGTGCGCCACTTGCTTTCGGGCCCCGGACTGTGTGAACTACGCGCTGACGGTGCCGTACAGGCACACGAAACCGGAGGGGGAAGGCGAAGGTGAGCGCGACCGCAGGTCAGGCGGACAGCCTGAAGAGCCTGGCGGACCGGCTCGGGGTCGAGCCGGACATGGTCGTCATGGAGGTGGGGTACGACGACGATGTCGACGAGGAGCTTCGCGACCTCGTGGCCGACCGGGTTGGTGAGCTCCTCGACGAGGACACCGACGAGGTGGTCGACGTGGTGCTGTTGTGGTGGCGGGAGGATGACGGCGACCTGGTCGACACCCTGATGGACGCCCGTACACCGCTGGCGGACAACGGTGTGATCTGGTTGCTCACCCCGAAGGCTGGGCGGCCGGGTCACGTGGAGCCGAGCGACATCAGCGAATCCACCCCGACGGCTGGGCTGCAGCAGACGTCCAGCGTGAGCGTGGGTCGCGACTGGGTGGGTGCCCGCCTGGTGGCACCGCGCTCGGCGCGCAGCCGTCGGTAAACGGTCCAGACGCCGGACTTAGGATCAGTGGCGTCCGTTTCGCGTGCCGAAGTTCTCTGTGTCCAGCCGGAAAGGAAGCTCATGCCGCTCGAGATCGGTACCAAAGCGCCAGACTTCACGTTGAAGGACCAGAACAACCAGGAAGTCTCGCTCAGCGACTTCGCGGGCCGCAAGCACGTGCTGCTGGTCTTCTACCCGTTGGCGTTCACCGGGACCTGCCAGGGCGAGATGTGCCAGATCCAGGAGAACCTGAACAGTTATGTCACCGACGAGGTGCAGGTGCTCGCGGTCAGCGTGGACTCGGCGTACGCGCACAAGGTGTGGGCGGATCGGGAGGGCTTCGCGTTCCCGCTGCTCGCCGACTTCTGGCCGCACGGCGCTGTAGCGCAGGCGTACGGGGTGTTCAACGAGACGTCGGGTGCCGCCTACCGGGGCACGTTCGTGATCGACAAGGCGGGCGTGATCCGGTTCGCCGAGATGAACATGCCCGGCGACGCGCGGGACCAGACCGGATGGCGCAAGGCCCTGGCGGAGGTCGCCGGCGGCTGAGCCGGAGCCACCTCGTGACGGGCCACCTGGTGGCGGCAAGGTAACCTTGCCGCCAGCCAGCGGGCGCGTAGCTCAGCGGAAGAGCACTCGCCTTACAAGCGAGGGGTCGCTGGTTCGAACCCGGCCGCGCCCACCACATCTGACCAGTGGGAACGCCACCTCAAGCTCGCCAACTGTCCACCCGACAGCCGAGGGTACAGCCCGAAAGGGCAGGCACCATGTGAGCGCCGAGTGGTCTCCCAGCCCGACCGTCAACCGGCCCCGCCGTCCGCTGAGCCGTCCACGGCGGTTCTCCTGCCGTAACCGCCCTCACCGGAGGACGCCGGCGGCATCGCTCCAGGACCGAAGAGCGCGACGCTCATCGCCGCGCGGTGTGGTTCGCGTGGCCGCCACGCCAGGTGTTTCGCGGGGTCAAGATCCTCGTACTTTCGCCGGAGCTCGGCCATTACACTTTCGCCGGCGTCGGTGCGGCGGACCAGCCAGGACAACCAGCGGCGCCGCGCCGAGGACAACAGTCCGAGCGTCCTCAGCCGACTGTCGATCTTGCGCAACTCCTCGCGTACCCCGGCGGCTGACCGTAGCGAGCCGAGCGTTGTCGGTTCACGAACAGCTCGCAGCACCGCGTATTCGACGGCCATCGCCCGGGTCGTCGGGTCGATACCCGTCGCAACCAGGCGACGATTCCTCAGTACGGCCACTGCCTTACGGGCGTGCAGCCCCGCCACCGCTGCCATGACCGCCGCCTTTGCGCCTCCACCAAGGTAAGCCACCTCCACGGGGCGCAGCTGGTCCGCGATCTCCGACCGGCTCTGCGCTGGCTGGTCCACCAGGTGCCTCCTGCCCCGATCAGCGAAACGCCATCATGGCCGCCTGTGACGATGTTGGCACACAGACACGACTGCGCAGGGTGCCCGCCAGGGGTCCGAGGAGATGATCTGATGCTGTCGGATCGCCGGGATCGTGGATTTCGACGAGAAACGTCGGCTTTGGCGGCGCGAACCGCGGAGAGCTGAGGGCATCGTCAACGTGAAGTTGACGATTGGCCGTCGTCAACCTAAGGTTGACGCATGACGACCCAGCGGAAAATCCCTCCGATCCCGATGGCCGGCTCGGTACGGCTCGACGACCTGATCGACGCCATCAAGCGGGTGCACTCCGACACCCTCGAACAGTTGTCCGACGCCGTTCTGGTCGCCGAGCATCTCGGCGACGTGGCCGACCATCTGATCGGCCATTTCGTCGACCAGGCGCGGCGGTCCGGTGCGTCCTGGACCGACATCGGAAGGAGCATGGGCGTCACCAAGCAGGCCGTCCAGAAGCGTTTCGTCGGAAAGGCGGAATCCGACCTCGATCCGAGCCAGGGATTTCGTCGATTCACCGAGCGGGCGCGCAACGTCGTAATGGCGGCGCAGAACGAAGCCAGGGCGGCCAACAACAGCGAGATCGGTCCCGGACACCTGGTACTGGGGCTGCTGAACGAGGCCGACGCACTCGCTGCGAAGGCGATCATCGCGCAAGGCGTACCACTGGAAACCCTCCGACAGGCCGTGGCCGCGACGTTGCCGCCGCCGGCCGAGCAGGTGCCCGAACTGATCCCGTACGACGCGCAGGCCCGCAAGGCGCTGGAACTCACTTTCCGGGAGGCGCTGCGAATGGGCCACAACTACATCGGTACCGAGCACATCCTGCTCGCGTTGCTCGAACTGCAGGCCGGCGAGGGCGTGCTCGCGGGCCTTGGTATCGACAAGGGCACCGCCGAGGTCCACATCGCCGAGGCCGTGGCGGCTCACCTCGCCGCCGAGCAGCAGTGAGTACACGTTGCTGATCCAGCCACTGGTCCTGGGATCCGCCCGGCGTCTGTTGTCGACGGCATGCCGTACGCGAAGCTGCGGCTCAGCAACTCGGTGATCACCGCCATGGGCGTCTGATGACCACCTCCAGGCAACGGGAGGGAAAGCAGTACCTGTTCTCAGCACAGACCAGCCGGACCGGCCACCGAACCGGGCGGTCGCCCAGGGTTCGGTACCGATGGCCGGGTGGAGCACCCGAGCGGTGATCCGGTCGGTTGTCTCGGCGTTCGGCGTGGCGGACCGTACGTTAGGGACATGGCTGGGTGGCTGATCGGCACCGCGCGGGCACCCACCGTCGCCCGGGTCGGTGCCTGTGTCGCGCTGTCGGGCGTTCTGGCCGGATGTGGCGCTTCCGAGCCCGCCGGTCGCCGGGTGGGCACGCCGAAGGTGTACCCGTACCTGGAGGTCGAGTCCACCGACCCGCAGGATCTGCGACGCGTCAGGGCTGACGCCCGGGTGGATGGGCTGATCCTGGCGTTTGTGGTCGCCGGCGAGGGTTGCCGGCCGGTCTGGAGTCGTGGCGGCCGGGACGCCACCGATGCCACGGTGCAGGCCCGGGTGGCCGCGTTGCGTTCCGCGGGCATACCGGTACGGATCTCGTTCGGCGGTGCCGGCGGTCCCGACCTCGCGAGCGGCTGTGACACCGCCACGGCCCTCGCCACCGCCTACCGAGCCGTGGTCGACGCCTATCGCCCGGACAGCATCGATCTCGACGTGGAGGGCCGGACGTTGGCCAACCGGGCCGGCAACGCCCGCCGGGTGGCGGCCCTGCTCGCGGTGCAGCAGGCTGCCGCCAGGGCGGAACGCCCGCTGGCGGTGTCCTACACACTGCCGGCCGGGCACGACGGGATCCCCCCGGACGGGGTGCGACTGCTCAGCGACAGCATCGCTGCGGGTGTCAGGATTTCCGCGGTCAACGTGATGGTCATGAACTACGGCTGGGGGGTTGCGGACCTGGGGGACGAGGCGGTACGCCAGGCCGGGATGGCGCACCAACTGGTCCGGCGGTTGTGGCCGGAGCTGTCCGACGGAGATGCGTGGCGACGGGTCGCGCTCACCGCGATGGTGGGTCGAACCGACGTGCCCGGCGAGATTTTTCGCCAGTCCGACGCCCGTACTCTCGCGCGGTCCGCAGCCGACCTGGGAGTCGGGTGGTTGTCGTACTGGTCGGTGGAACGCGACCGCGCCTGTCCGCAGCCGCCGCCCGCGCAACCGAGCTGGCGCTGCAGCGGCGTGAGCCAGCGGCCGTACGAGTTCGCCGGGATCCTCACGGCCGGGATCCGGTGAGACAACGGTCCCATCCGCTGGCACCGGGGTGTGGGCAGTCTCATGCCTGCGGGTTATCGCGCCGCGTGCCTGGGTACGAGGCCCCTTGGGGACTAATCTGTGTTCGACTAATAACGCTATGTGATGATGCCGTACTGCTCAGGAAAGTGATGATGACGCGCAGACATGCCCGGCAGACCGCGACAGGAGCCGTGTTCTCGGACCCGAGCGGCCGGCGACGCAAGAGGATGCAACGGATCGGCTACGCCGCCGGCGGCGGATGTGTGGTCTATATGGGGCTGCTGGGGGTCAGCCTGACCGGCGGGCCGATCGGCCCGGAACTGTTGCTCCCGCCCGGCGTACCAGACCAGATCGAACGTCTGCTGAATCCGGAGTCCGCGCAGGCGCACCGCGACGATCCGAGCCCGGTCGGCAACGACCAGCCCTCCCAGCCGTTGGCAGTCCCGGGATATGACTCCGGACCGAGAATTCCGGGCCGCAGCCCGCAGCCCTCTCCTTCGGGCCAGGTGGGAAGCGACGCCCCGGCGACCGCGACGCCGGCCCCAGTACCGGCCAACCCGCCGGCACCTGAGCCTCCGGCACCGGCACCCGTGAACCCTCCGGCCGCACCTGAGCCGCCGGCGGTGCCAGAGCCGCCGGGCGTGCCTGAGCCGCCGGGCGTGCCTGAGCCGCCGGCGTTGCCAGAGTCTCCAGCACCGGTGGATCCGCCGGAGGTGCCACCAGCCCCGGAGAACCCGACCGGCGGTGTCGAGGTTCCAGCGCCCGACCTCTCGGCTGATGTCGGGGATGTTCCGGACGGGCTGCCGTCGGTGCCTGGCACGCCGGGCTGACCCCACAAGCGCTGGGGGGTGGCTGAGGGGTGTTCGACAGTCGTGCCGCCGTCGTGAGGCGGCGACGTCAGAGGGTGCCATCTGGACCACGGCTGATCCTGTTGGTGCCGGTGGGCCTGCTGGCGCTGGTCGGAGCGTTGATCGTGGCCGGTGTGGTGCGCTCCGACATCGGGTGGGACGCGGCGGGCGCCAAGCCGGTAGGCGGGACCAAGGGAGTACCGGGTGGGATCCGGCAGGGCGGTCCGATCATCGACACCACAGGCGACCAGCCGCGGTCCATCTCGCTGCCGGACCGGACCGTGCTGCTGACCTTCGACGACGGCCCGGATCCCCGGTGGACCCCGCAGATCCTGGCGGAACTACGCCGCGAGCGGGTTCCCGCGGTCTTCTTCGTCGTGGGGTCGGCGGCCGCCCGGCACCCGGAGTTGCTGCGTGACATCCGCGAGTCCGGATCGGAGTTGGGTGTCCACACGTTCACCCATCCCGACCTTGGGAGCGTCCCCGGCTGGCAGAGTCAGCTGGAGCTGTCGGAGACCCAGCTGGTGCTGGCCGGCGCGGCGGGAGTGACAAGCTCCCTACTGCGCCCGCCGTACTCTTCGGGCACCGACTCGATCGACGGCCGGGCGTGGTCGGTGATCGGTGATGCCGGAGACCGGGGTTACCTGACCATGCTGTCGGAGCGGGACAGCCAGGACTGGCGCCGTCCGGGTGTCGACAAGATCGTCGCCAATGCCACCCCGCCGGACCAACGAGGCCGGATTCTGTTGCTGCACGACGCTGGTGGCGACCGCTCCCAGACTGTCGCGGCTCTGGGGCCGTTGATCCGGAGCCTGAAGGCGCGGGGCTTCCGCTTTGCCAGCGGCAGCGAGGCGGTTCGGGTTCCGACCGTCAACCCGGCCGCCGAGCCGGACGTCAGGTGGCGTGGCCTGGCGCTGCTCTGGGCGGTACGGGTAAGCGACGCCGTGCTGAAGGGCCTCGCGGTGTTCCTGGCGGTCGTCGGTGGGCTTACCGTGGCCCGGCTGATCCTGATGCTGCTGGTGGCCCGCCGGCACGTGCGGCGGCGCCGGGCCCCGGGATTCCGCTGGGGACCACCGGTGCGGGCTCCGGTGTCGGTGATCGTGCCGGTGTACAACGAGGAGCGGTTGATCGCCGCCACTGTGCGCTCGTTGTGGGCCAGCCGGTACCCCGAGCTGGAGGTGATCGTGGTTGACGACGGGTCGACGGACCGTACCGCCGACGTCGTCGAAGCGCTCGGTCTCCCCGGCGTCACGCTGCTCCGGAAAGCCAACGGTGGCAAGTCCTCCGCGCTCAACATCGGGGTCGCTGCGGCCAGCCACGACCTGATCGTGATGGTGGACGGCGACACGGTGTTCGAGCCGACTTCGCTGCGACGGCTGGTGCAACCGTTCGGTGATCCGCGGGTGGGTGCGGTCGCCGGTAACGTCAAGGTCGCCAACCGTCGCCGGTTGCTCGGCCGGTGGCAGCACATCGAGTACGTCACCGGGTTCAACATCGACCGGCGGCTGTACGAGACCCTGCAGTGCATGCCGACCATTCCGGGTGCCATCGGCGCGTTCCGCAGGGAAGTGCTGCAACGGGTGGGCGGGGTCAGCGGCACCACCTTGGCCGAGGACACGGACCTGACCATGGCGATTTCCCGCACCGGGTGGCGGGTGGTGTTCGAGGAGACGGCGCGTGCCTGGACCGAGGCGCCGCAGTCGCTGAGCCAGCTGTGGCGGCAGCGGTACCGGTGGAGCTACGGCACCCTGCAGGCGATGTGGAAACACCGCCGGTCCGTCATCGAATCGGGGCCCTCCGGCCGGTTCGGCCGGCGTGCCCTGTTGGCGCTGGCGCTGTTCCAGGTGGTGTTGCCGACCATGGCGCCGCTGATCGACGTCTTCCTGCTGTTCGGGTTGGTGTTCCTGGACCCGGTACGCACCGCCGCGTTCTGGCTGGGGGTGCTGGCCATCCAGATGGTGTCCGGCTGGTACGCCTTCCGGCTGGACCGGGAGCCGCTGAGCCCGCTGCTGTCGATGCCGATGCAGCAGTTCGTGTACCGGCAGTTGATGTATCTGGTGGTGATCCAGTCGGTTTCGACCGCGCTGGCGGGGGTGCGGCTGCGTTGGCAGAAACTGGATCGCATCGGCCGACCCGAGGCGGCGGCGGTCCCGGTCGTGACCGGGCAGGGCGACCGGCCGGCCGTGACCGGGCGGGCCGACACCGTCAGGTGAGACTGTGCTGGGGTCAACGGATCAGCCAGGTTTTCTCGCCCTGGCCGCGAGCACGACAGGGGTGGGCTCGCCGCCTTCCGCGAAGCGTTCGAGCGTCAGCCCGGCGTCCAGGAACCCGTGCATCAGTTCCGGCAGCGGACGGTGGATTGCACCCACCTTGTCCCTGACCCCCTGGCTCGTCCAGGATGCCCTGGTCCAGTGGCCGTCCAGGTACCCGGGACGGATCAGCACCGTGTCAGGGTCCGAACGGTCGGCGAACCCGCCACAGAAGCAGGGATGCACTCCCACGTGGACGAACACCCCACCGGGACGCAGCACCCTGGCTGCATCTCGAAGCACCGCCGGATACCCGGGCATGTCAGTGTGCGCCATCACCGAGATCACGGCGGCAAGCGAGGCGTCCCGGATGGGTAGCCGCTCGGCATCTGCCTGGGCGACCGGCAGACGGGCCGTGCCGTAGCTCAGCATTCGCAGCGAGATGTCCACGCCCGCCGGGGTCCAGCCGAGTTCCCGTACCGTGCCGGCGTGTACGCCCGTGCCACAGCCGATCTCCACGCAGGGGCCTGATCCCTGGCCCAGCAACCGACGCAGACAGGCATCGACGCCGATCGGGTCACCGTCCATGTTCTTGCGGAAGTCACTCTCGTACCAGTCCGCGATCTCGTCGTACGCCGCCACCGGCTGCCCCCTTCATCGTGCGGTTCAGTCGATGTAACGCGTGAGTTCGCACCCCCATGTCCCCGGGCGGCCGGTCGGATCCAGCAGCCGGGGTTTGAGGATCAGCGGGTCGAGGCAACGACGGGGGGAGACACAGCCCGAACGACCCCAGGGGGACGGCGATGGAAATCCAGGATGTCATCACGCAGGCACGGGACACGATGACCGTGAAGCGAGTTTACGGCGAGCCGTACGAGACGGAAGGCATGACGGTGATTCCGGCCGCCCGGGTGCAGGGTGGTGCCGGGGGCGGCGGCGGTGAAGGCCCGCAGGGCGAAGGCAAGGGCTCGGGGACCGGCTTTGGCATGAACGCCCGCCCGGTCGGCGCGTTCATGATCCGGGGCAACGAGATGACCTGGCGGCCGGCGGTGGACGTGAACCGGATCATCCTCGGCGCACAGGTGGTCGCGGTCGTCGCACTACTCACGGTCCGGGCCATCGTGAAGGCACGGGCCAAGGCGCTGCGGTAGCCCCGACCAGGTCAGGTCAGTGAGCGGGAGCCCGGTACCGGCTCTCGCCCCGGACTACGGCAGCGCAGGCAGCGGTCGTGTGACGCCGGTGATCTGGCAGGCCGCTGTCCAGGTCCCTGGGTTGATCTCCGGCTGCGCCGCGGATCCGGGGAGAATCCAGGCCCGGCAATCGTTGATGGTCGTTGCCAGCAGGTCGTGGAGCATCCCGTCCGGATCGGCAACGCACGCCTGTGCGATGCCCTCTACCGCGTAATGAACCGTCCGTGGCGCGGCCCGCCGGCTGAACTGCTTTGGCGAGGTCCGTACGGCGCGGGCGAACCCGTTGGCCCATTGGGCCGCGTGCGGTGCCCGCGCCATCGCCTGCCGGCTCCGCTTGAGGAGATCGTCGTTGGTCGGGTCGCCGAGCTGTGCCATCACGTGCTCTGCCGCCAGGATTGACACAGCCATCACCCGCTGCCGTTCCGCGGACACCACCGGGAGCGCCGTGCTGGCGCACCTCAGGGCGATCCGTGGGTCCAGGTGCGGATCGCCGCTGGTCACGCCGATCACCGAGGGGATCAGCCCGGCGAGCCGGGGACGCCCCGCATCCGTGGTGTAGTCGTTGACCAGCCGAGCGACAGCGGCGAGCAGCGGATGTGTGCACTCCGGATGGTCACTCCAGCGTTCCCCCGCGAGGTAGGACGCCAGTTCCATGAAGCAAGCGCCCTTGCGGGGACTGCGGTGCTTGCCGCGTGAGAGCAGCGGCACCAGCTCGGGTACGTGGAATTCGCCGTACATATCGGGCACCCCCACCCAGATCGGCGTGCCTTTACCCGATCCAGTCTGCGCCCGATCCGGCCAGCGCGCCACTGCGGAACCGTGGTGCGCGACGGGCCTGGGGTGAGGACCGGCGGTGCGCGCGAGCACGGCGAACGTGCTGGCCACGGCCAGGATGCGGCCAGTAACATCGGCGACGGCCACGGTATCGCCGTACCACTTGCGCAGCCCCGGGTCACCTCTCCAGGGTCGGACGAGAATCGGGTTTTCCAGCGGGCCGCGATGCGCGGTCCTCTAGCCTCGGCACCATGGGCGGGCACGCCGTAGCGGACAGCCGCTACGGGTTTCGGCCGGTGCTGCTCGCCGTGGTGAAGGATCCGAAGCAGTTGGACCGGATCGAGGGCGAGCTGCAGCGAAGCTTCGGCGGTGACTTCCGGGTACGCGGTGAGCAGAGCGGGCCGGATGCCACACGGCTGCTGCGGGCGGTGAACAACCACGGACAACGACTCGCCGTGGTGCTGGTTGACGACGCCCTGCCGGACGAGGAGCGGGCCGGGCTGCTGTCGCTGGCGCGGTCCGCGCACCCTGACGCCCGCCGGGCGCTGCTGGTGGAGTGGGGCTCGTGGGCGGACCGGGCGACCGCCAGCGCGATTCTCTCGGCGATGGCCGTCGGAGACATCAACTATTACGTCCTCAAACCGTGGATCGAACGCGACGAACTGTTCCACCGCACGGTCGCCGAGTTCGTCCAGGAGTGGTCCCGCAGCGACGCCACGAACCTGCGGGAGGTCGTGGTGGTGGCCGATGAGCTGTCCGCCCGGGGACACCAGATCAGCAGCCTGCTCAACCGCAACGGCATCCCGAACGTGTTCCGGGAACGTGGCTCTGAGCTGGCCGACGCGGTGCTCCGGACCCTGGATCTGACGATCCCGGACACCAGCGTCCTGGTGTGGATGCCGGCGTTGCGCGGCAAGGTGCTGGTCGATCCCACCGACGTCGAGGTGGCCGAGGCGTGGGGGATCGCCACCACGCTGCCCGCGGGCGAGCGGGACTTCGACGTCCTGATCGTCGGTGGGGGACCGGCCGGCCTGGCAGCGGCGGTGTACGGGTCCTCCGAAGGGCTTCGCACCCTTGTGGTGGAGCGGGAATCCATCGGCGGGCAGGCCGCCTCCAGCTCACTGATCCGCAACTACCTCGGCTTCTCCCGTGGGATCAGCGGAGCCGAACTGGCACAACGCGGCTACCAGCAGGGCTGGGTGTTCGGGGCACGTTTCGTGCTGATGCGCGAGGTGCGACGGTTGGCCGTTGACGGTCCGGGATTCGTCGCCGAGATCGGCGATCTGGGACAGGTCCGGGCACGGGCTGTGGTGCTGGCAACCGGGGTGTCCTATCGGCGCCTGGGCGTGCCGGAACTGGAGGCGCTGACCGGCGCGGGCGTGTTCTACGGAGCCAACGTCTCGGAAGCGCAGGGGCTGTCCGGCAGGCACGCGGTTGTCGTAGGCGGCGGTAACTCCGCTGGTCAGGCGGTACTGCACCTGCAGCGGTACGCCGCGCGGGTGACGCTCGTGGTCAGGGGAGCGACACTTGTCGAGGGCATGTCGTCGTACCTGGTGGAGGCGATCGAGGCCGCGGACATCGTGGTACGCACCTCTTCCGAAGTGGTAGGCGGCGGGGGTGATGGCCGGCTGGAAACGGTCACGGTGCGCGAGCGTGCCACCGGAGCGACCCAGGGGCTCCCGGCTGACGGGCTGTTCATCATGATCGGGGCCGAACCCCGTACCGACTGGCTACCGGACCGGGTGGCCCGCGACCGGTTCGGGTTCGTGGTCGCCGGCTCGCAGGCGCAGGCCGACGAACGCTGGTCGGTGGAGCGCAGTCCGTACCCGTACGAGTCCACGCTGCCCGGGGTGTTCGCGGTGGGCGACGTGCGCAGCGGCTCGGTGAAGCGGGTGGCGTCCGCGGTCGGTGAGGGCTCGGTCGTGGTCTCCCAACTCCACGACTTCTTCAAAGCCCGACACGTCTCCCAGGACCGGCATGGCTGAGCGGATCCGTCCCGCGTACCTGCTCGTCGGGGCGGCACTGCTGATCCCGGTGGCAGGGCTCGCGCTGCTGATCGCCAGGCCGGCGCTGGATCTCACCCTGGAGCATCACCCGGCGCATTTCTGGCTGGTGCTGACCACCGCCGGGCTGAGTGCGGCGCTGGCGTACGCCATGGGCGCGGCGGCGTTACTGCGGGGCGACGCTCGGGTGCTGCTGGTGTCGCTGGCCTTTCTGTCCAGCGCCGGCTTCCTCGGCCTGCACGCTTTGGCCACTCCGGGGGTGCTGCTGGACACTCCCAACGCCGGGTTCGCGGTCGCGACGCCGGTGGGTCTGACGATCGGATCGGTGTTGGCGGCGCTGTCCAGCCTGGACCTCGCGGGGGACCGGGCGGTGCAGGCGGTGCGGCTGGGACGCTGGCTGCGGGTCGGGTTGCTCGCCCTGATGGCGGTATGGCTGGTGGCGTCGCTGGCGCGGCTGCCCCCGCTGCACCAGGCCCGGGTGCCTGAGCAGGCGCGCGGCATCCTCGCGGTCCTCGCCGTGCTTGGCATCGGGCTGTACGGCGTCAGCGCGTGGCGTTACCTGCGGATGTGGCGGCAGCGGCCTTCCTTGATGCTGCTCGCCGTACTCGCCGCGTTCGTGCTGCTCGCCGAGGCTCTGCTGGCCGTGGTGTTCGCGCGAAACTGGCACCTGTCGTGGTGGGAGTGGCACGTCCTGATGTTGACCGGCTTCGCTCTGGTTGCGGCTGGGGCCAGGGCGCAGTGGCGGGAGGAGCGGTTCGCCGACCTGTATCTCTCCGACACGGTGGCCGGCACCCGGGAAGTGTCGGTGCTGTTCGCTGACCTGCAAGGGTTCACGACCTTCTCGGAGACCCACGAGTCCGCCGAGGTCACCGAGATGCTGAACACCTACTTCCGGGCCGCGGTGCCTGCGGTTGTGGACCGGTTCGGTGGCGACATCGACCGGATCATCGGGGATGCCCTGATGGTCACGTTCAACAAGCGTGGCGACCAGCCGGACCACGCCCGGCGGGCTGCGGGTGCGGGGCTGGCGTTGCAACAGGCGACCGCCGCTGTGGTGGCGGAGCATCCGAATTGGCCGCGGTTCCGGGTCGGCATCAACTCCGGACTCGCGACGGTCTCGGTGTTGGGTGCCGACGGTGGGCGTACCCACACCGTGATCGGCGACGTGGTCAACGTCGCCTCCCGCATCGAGGGCAAGGCGCCGGCTGGTGGTGTGGCGATCGGACCGGGGACCAGGTCGTCGCTGCCTGAGGCGAGCACCAGGCCGCTCGGCGTTCTGGCCTTGAAGGGGAAGGCGGAGCCTGTCGAGATCCACCAGTTGCTGCGCCTCGCCGACGACCAGGACAGCTGAGCAACCGGCAGCCCAGCGCACGGCCAGGGTCCGGACAGCCCGACTGGGGGAGTTGGCGTCTTCACCGTTTTGTCGCAACTTTGTCGTAACCCCCTCCCCTTGTCCGCCCGGAACGATGCACCGGGATACCCGGGAGGGGTTCCACAGAATGGGGTCGGAGAATTGTTATTGCCTGGTCAGGGCGAAATGGCGACGCTCTCGGGTCTCGCACTCACCGGTCGGTAATGGCGGGTGGTGAAAGGAGCGCTCGGTGCTTACCATTCGCGACAGTGTGGTGAGTGTGAGGTCGCTCTCTGTGGTTGACACCGCGTTGTTCCGGCCCATACTCGCGCCCGAACCGGAGAACAGTTCCGCCTTCCATGGTCTCTCTGGTACCTGCTGCGCGACGTGCGCTCCAGCGTGCGACCCGAAAGACATTCCTGACGAATGTCCAAAAGATTCATCGACAACTTCCAGAAGATTCTTCGTGAATTCAGTGGCAGTGGGTGATCATGACGAGACAGTCCGTCGTTCGGGGAAGTCGCGAAGCCGAATCTCACTCTGGGTGTATTGAGTGCGCTCTCGTCATGGTTTGGACGGTTAGTGGAGCACCGCCGGCCGGCCGGTATGTCACTGGAAGTTGCCGTGCCCTGGGTTGTTCGAGTTATTTCGACCGATTCATAACTGAATCAGTGATTCAAAGACTTTATGCCAAATGATCTTTGTTTGAAGGGTTGTCGCGAGCCCTGGCGGCTGCACGGAAGTGTGGTGTCGGTCACATCACGAGCTCTTGGGGAGTCCACTTTGGATCGCTATTGCGCAACTGACCAGCGAGAATACCGGTATCGCCGGCCATCGGGGAGTTCGGGCGTAAGCACGCTTACTGATTGGTAATAACTCGCTTATCGTCACCCGAACTTGCTGAAGTGCATTCCCCGTTCGGGCTCCACGGTGCCCATGACGTGCAGCGATTACGGACCGTATAACTAAGATGATCACGCAGCGTGTATTGCTTAAGCGGCTCTCTTCCCTATCACCTGTGCGTTGCGTCCCTCTGTTGTTTTCTGTGCCGGCCTCCCATAACCTCTAGCCACGTCCGCGCGGACAAAATCCAAACCCGTGCTGTTCATCTGACTTGTATTCCCCATCGGTCAGATGGGCGCTTCCAGGTGAGGGAGAGTTGGTAGTGGGAACCTTTCATGCGCCATTAGTCCGACGCTTAACGCGTTTCGGCACTGCGGCGGCGTTGGGTGTCGCGCTGGTCGCGACACCCGTAACCCCTGCATTCGCCGGCGTGGACGGTGGTGGAGTCAGTACAAATGAGGTCATCACAAATACCTTCGTCAGCAATGAGGTCACCTACTGGACCGACGTGGTGCTGGAGGCCTATCGCCGTAAGGGCGGCGGCCCAGGCCCGCTGAGTCGGATCGGGGCAATCGTCCAGGCGGGCATGTTCGACACCGCCAACGGCGTGATCATCAGCAAGACCGGTCGCACCGACTACGACAGCTACCTGATCCGGGTGCGGACCAACAAGACTGTCGAAGGTGACCTCGCCATCGGTTTGACCGCTCGTGACCTGCTGACGTGGCTGGTGCCGGCACAGACCACCTTCTTCAACCAGAAGTTCACCGAGCGGTACGGCACCCGGACCAACAACCCGGCCCGCAGACTGTCGGGGAAGGTCGTCAACGCGTACCAGAACGCGCGTGAGGCCGACGGGTCCAGCAACAACACCACCTACATCTTCGACAGCGGCCCGGGTGCGTTCCAGTCTCCGCAGGGCAACTGCACGCCGATCGACCCGAACTGGGGCGGTGTGACACCGTTCGTCATGACTTCGGGGAGCCAGTTCCGGACGCCACTGCCATACGGCAGCTACAGCGAGCTGATCAACAGCGCGAGCTACCGTAACCAGCTGGCTGAGGTGCGTGATGTGGGCCGCGAGGATTCCACGACCCGTACCGCCCCGCAGACCGAGACGGCGTGGTTCTGGGCGAACGACTTGGACGGCACCTACAAGCCTCCAGGCCAGTACCTGGACATCGTTCGGGATGTGGCATTCGGCCGTCTCACTGACGGGCTGTTGGTCTCTCGGACCATCGCGCTGGCCTCACTCGCGATGGCCGACGCGGGCATCGCGGCGTGGGACACGAAGTACCGGACCAACATCGACCTGTGGCGTCCGTCGACCGCCATCCACAACGACCCGGTCAACCCGGACTTGACCTGGCAGCCACTGTCCGCCGACCGCAACGAGGTCAACTTCGACCCATGCTTCCCGGCGTACGTGTCCGGTCACGCCACGTTCGGCGCTGCCTTTGCCGGCGTGCTGCGGAACCTGCTTGGTGACAACGTGACCTTCACGGCCACCACCGAGGACCCGCACGCAGTGGGTGTCAGCCGCACCTACACCTCCTTCACCGCAGCGGCGACCGAGAACGCCCGCAGCCGCATCTATCTCGGTGTGCACTTCTCCTGGGATGGCGATTACGGCCTTTCCACCGGCTACAGCGTTGCCGACGCCACCGTTCCGCCTCCGGGTAGCGGCGGCGGTGGCGGTGGCGCTATCCCGAACGAGCCGCACGACGAACACGACACGATTCTGGTCTGATCCACCTGTTGTCTGACTGAACACTGTTGGGTGGCCGCCTCAGGCGGCCACCCAACATCTTTTTCTGGATGCTCAGGCTGGCTCGGCTACCGGTCCGCGTCCGGGTCGTCACGGCTGAGCAGTGCCAGCTCATCGGGCTTGTGCGGGAGCACATGGGTCAGGAACGACGGAAGCGCGCCGGTGAAACCCACGTCCTCGCCAGCCGCCTCGGACAGGAACCAGCGGTGGTCCAGCAACTGGTGGAACACCTCCGGCGGCTCCAACTTCCCCCGCAGTTGCGGGGGTACGGCACGGACCACCGGTTCGAAGATCTGGGTGAGCCAGCGGTGCGCGGCGAACTCCTCGTCCTCGATGTGGTTTGCCGCCCGGAACCGGTCCAGGTCGTTGAGCAGCCGGCGGGCCTGGTTCTCCTGGGTCGAAAGACCGGTCAGCCGCTTCAGCCGCCGCGCGTGGTGACCCGCGTCAACCACTTTTGGCCGTAGGGTGAAACCCTCACCCACCGTGGCGAGGCTGAACTCGGCCACGTCGAAACCCAGATCGTTGAGCCGGCGGATCCGGGCCTCCAGCCGGTGCCGTTCTTGGAACGGGACGAACTCCTCGTAGGTCAGTTCGTGCCAGAGCGCCTCGTAGCGGCGTACCACCTCGCCGGCCACCCACTCCGGGTCGATCGACGGGTCGAGCGACCCGGAAGCCGCGACGTCCAGGGTCTCGCCGAAGATGTTCACCTGGGCAAGCTCGATGTCCTCCCGGCGCTGCCCGTCGGACAGCCGGGGGTGCAGTGCCCCGGTCTCCGCGTCCACCAGGTACGCCGCGAACGCACCTGCGTCCCGCCGGAACAGTGTGTTCGACAGCGAACAGTCGCCCCAGAAAAATCCCGCCAGGTGCATCCGCACCAGCAGCACGGCGAGTGCGTCCAGCAACCGGCTCTGGGTGTCCGGACCCAGGGTGTGGCTGAACAGTGCCCGGTACGGCAGCGAGAACCGCAGGTGGCGGGTGATCAGGGCGGCGTCCAGCGGAGCGCCGTCCGGGGCGCGACGGTCATGGACCACGGCGACCGCCTCCACGGCGGGCATGTCCAGTTTCTCGATCTCGCGGAGCAGCGCGTACTCCCGCTCGGCCGGCCGCTGCGGGGTCTCCTTGATCGCGTACACCACGCCGTTGATCCGGACGAACCGCACCACGTGTCGGGAGATGCCGCGCGGCAGGGTGACGAGCTGATCGTTCGCCCAGGTCTCCAGCGGAGCCGACCATGGCAGGTCGAGCAGCTCGGTGTCGACAGGTACGGCGGTGACTCGCATCCCTACAGCATCCGGGAAGGTCCTGGTGGCGGGCGGGTTCGGTGGTCGTGAGCCTGGTCGCAGCGCTCGTGTCGGCCAGCGTGTGCCCTGTCACCGGTCGGGACCGGGAGATCGTCACCGCTTGCGTACCGCGCTGAGGGTCCCCAATAGTGAGGAACTCTCCGGGTCTTCGACGACGAGCCCGCCAGCTACGCCTCTGGGACGCCAACGACGCCCACCCCAGGGGACGGAGGAAAGCGAGGACGCAGCATGACATCGGACCTTCACGTACCGGCACACCTGCGGTGGGAGAGTGTGCTCGCCAGGGCGGTGAGCCTCACGCCGGAGGGCTTCGGTACCGACCGCACCTGCAACCTGGTCGGGGGTGAGTGGGTCGACACCGGAGAGCCGTCGGCTGTGACCACGCCGGTCGACGGCACCACGCTGCTGAACCTGCCGATGCTCGACGCGGCACAGGCCGGCGACGCGGTGCGCCGGGCCGCCGAGCGGCACCGCGAGTGGGGCGGGATGCCGTTGCGGGAACGCAAGGCCCGGGTCAGCGCGGCGGTGGAGATGATGTCCGAGCACGGGGATCTGCTGGCGCATCTGCTGATGTGGGAGATCGGTAAGCCGTGGCGGCTCGCCTGTGCGGACGTGGACCGGGCGCTGGACGGGGTGCGCTGGTACCTGGAAGAGATCGACGGCATGCTCACCGACATCGACGGCCGGACCCCGGCCGCGCTGCCCGGCCCGGTCAGCAACATCGCCAGCTGGAACTATCCGATGAGCGTGTTGGTGCATGCCGAACTGGTGCAGATGCTGGCCGGCAATGCGGTGATCGCCAAGACCCCCACCCAGGGCGGCGGGGTGTGCCTCACCGTGGCGCACGCCCTGATGCACCGGGCGGGACTTCCGGTGACCCTCCTTTCCGGCCGTGGCTCGCACCTGTCCGAAGTACTCGTCCGCTCACCGGAGATCGGCGCGGTGGCGTTCGTCGGTGGTCGTGATGTCGGTGGCCAGGTCGCCGCACAACTGGTGGACACCAGTAAGCGGCACATGTTGGAGATGGAAGGTCTCAATGCCTGGGGGATCTGGGAGTTCTCCCAGTGGGACCTGCTCGCCCAGCATCTGCGGAAAGGTTTCGAGTACGGCAAGCAGCGGTGCACCGCATACCCCCGCTTCGTGGTGCAACGCGACCTGGTGGACAGGTTCCTGGAGACGTACCTGCCGGTGGTGCGGTCGGTCGCGATCGGACACCCCCTCGCTGTCGCCGATGACGCCGCGTCACTGCCGGAGCTGGACTTCGGTCCGCTGATCAGCGCCACCAAGGTCACGGAGCTGCACGATCGGGTGGCCGAGGCGTTGCGTGGCGGGGCGGTGCCGCTGTACCGGGGGGACCTGGACCCCGCCCGCTTCCTGCCCGGCCAGAACACCGACGCATACGTCGCCCCGGTCGCTCTGCTGGCCCCGCCCGGCTCCGCCCGGCTGATGCACGCCGAGCCGTTCGGCCCGGTCGACACCGTCGTGGTGGTCGACACCGAAGCGGAACTGCTCGCCGCGATGAACGCCTCCAATGGCGCGCTCGTCGCGAGCCTGGCCTGCGACGACGAGGAACTGGCGCGCAAGCTGGCCGAGGACGTACGGGCGTTCAAGGTGGGCATCAACAAACCGCGTTCCCGGGGTGACCGGGCCGAGCCGTTCGGCGGCGTGGGTGCGTCCTGGAAGGGCGCCTTCGTCGGCGGGGAGCTGCTGGTGCGGGCGGTGACCCAGCTCAGCGACGAGCAGTTGTACGGCAACTTTCCGGGCTACCGCCGTTACCCGGAGACCTGAGTCGAGGCGAGACCACGTACTCGGGGCCGGCGCGTTCCGGCTCGCCGGCCCTGACCAGTACCCGCTGCACCTTGCGGGGGTCGCCCAGTCGCCAGCCCACCGCTGCGGGGGAGACCTGCCACCAGACCTTTCCCTCGGGGAACCGGGTCGGTGGTGCGGGAACCCAGGAGCAGTCCGCGTGCAGCAGCACGGTGAGCCGCTCGGCCAGTTCGCGGCGCAGCTCTTCGCCAGGCCGTACGAAGAACATCCATCTGCCGGTCGGGGTGACCGCCACCGGACAGCGGGCGGTGAGGCCGCCGGACCGGGGTCGGCCGCCGCTTGGTGCGGCGCTGGGTCCCCGGTGCCGCCGCGCCGCTGATTCGCCGAGGACGGCGGGGGTTTCTATCACGTCGAAGGAGATCCCGGTGGGGAACAGCACGCTGTGCCCCCGCCGCGACCACCATGTCGCGACGGTCGCTGGGTCCCGGCTGGCAGCCTCCCACCAGTCCTCGATCGCCGGATGGCAGCTGCGGGTCGGACAGCCGGCGCGGTCGCACCGGAACCCCCCGGCGGTCGGAAAAGCGCCGGGTGCCACGGGCCAACCGTGCTGGGCGTAGTGCAAGGCGGCGCGGCGTAGCAAGGTACGCTGCAGCCCCCCGAACTGGACGGGCGACGACATGTCGAGACTCCTTCGTCACCGTCTGGTGATGAACCCCCTGCGACACACGCTAGAGAGAATCAGCGCCCCAAAAGCCCGCATCCGACGCGGTACGCCCGAAAGGGGGACGTCCGGCGAATCCCCACACCGGCCCGTACCCGATGTCCGGTACGCGGTAGCCTGCCGGCCGTGAGTCGTACCGTCGCTGACATCACCACCGCGCTGAACTCCCGGTACCCGGCGTCCTGGGCTGAGGACTGGGATCGGGTGGGCCTGGTGCTCGGAGAGCCGGAGGAAACGGTACGACGGGTGCTGCTCGCCGTGGACGTGGTGCCCGAGACCGCGTCACAGGCGATCGAGGTGGGTGCCCAGATGATCCTGGCGCACCACCCGTTGTTGCTGCGCGGGGTGTCCAGTGTCGCGCCGACCACGTACAAGGGGCGGATCGTGCATCAGTTGATCCGTGCCGGGGTGGCGTTGTTCGTCGCCCACACCAACGCCGACGTGGCCAACCCCGGGGTGTCCGACGCCTTGGCGGCGCGGCTTGGGCTGCGGGAGTTGCGCCCACTGCGGGCCGCCACGGGTGCGGCGGCGGGCGAAGGTCGGGGACTCGGCCGGATCGGTGAGCTGCCGGAACCCTTGAGGTTCGGCGACTTCCTCACCGGAGCCGCTGCGGCGCTGCCGCGTACCCCGTCCGGGATTCGTGCCGCGGGGGATCCTGACCGTGTGGTCCGCACTGTGGCGGTCTGTGGTGGTGCCGGAGACGAGTTCCTCCCGGACGCGGCCGGCGTTGACGTGTACCTGACCGCGGACCTCAGGCACCACCCGGCGTCAGAGCACGTCGCGGACCGGGGCCCCGCACTGGTGGACACGGCGCACTGGGCCACCGAGCGTCCCTGGCTCGATACGGTTGCCGAACAGCTCGCCGGCCTCGGGATGCAGACCGTGGTCTCCGACCTGTGCACCGACCCCTGGAACCTGCGGGTCCAGTGATGCTGTGGTTAACGAGCGTCAACGGTTGACGTC
>DASUSI010000158.1:0-29998 GCA_036375165.1 Micromonosporaceae bacterium
GGCGAGCGGGTGGACGATGACGGTGGTGGCGCGTCTGCTGCGGCTCGCCGGGGCCGGTCCGGTGTTGCCGCTGGCTCTGGCACTTGATACCTGACCGGTTGTCCCTACATCCGGTTGTTCCTACATCCGATGGAGTACGAACGCTGACGAACCGTAGGACAGATGGCCGGGAAAGGCAACCGCAGATAATGGGGTCACGAATTTTCTGTGGGCGATTGTGGTCTACGCTCAGTGAGCTGAGTTCGACATACGGCCGGTAATCACCACAGCTTAGAACGGTGCGTTCTCCATCAATCGGTACACCGAACGTAACGCCTACTGTACCGTTTTGTGTGGATATCCGGGTCTCAGATTGCTGCCATGGGAAACATCGGCCATCACGTGTCTTGAACCCGCGTTAACGTGAGTGACGTTCCGTAGTTTGTCACGGCCCTTGCTCGTTTCGGCGATGCCGGATGGAAGCGGAGTTGGTCACCATGGATCCGATTACATTGGCCCGTTGGGACTTCGCTGGCACCGCGATCTTCCATTTCTTTCTTGTGCCACTCTCGATCGGTCTCGCGGTGGCGCTTGTGCTGTTGCAGACTGCGTGGGCGCGGACCGGCGAGGAGAAATACCGGCTGGCTGCCAGATTCTGGTTTCGACCATTCCTGATTCTCTACATCGTGGGGGTCGCCACCGGAGTCGTGCAGGAGTACCAACTACACCTTGAGTGGTCGGGATTTACCGAAGTGCTCAACGAAGCGTTCGGCGGTCTCCTTTTGTACACTGGAATCATCGCTTTCTTGCTTGAGGTCACCCTGATCAGCCTCTGGCACTTCGGCGATGGCGTCTTCTCCCGGTGGGTTCATCTCGGACTCGGTTGGCTGCTGGTCTTCGTTCTGCACGCCGCCGCCGCGGTGACGCTCACACTGAACGCGTGGATACAGGATCCCGTCGGCTACCGGATCGATTCCCAGGGTCACGTCGTCATCAGCGACGTTGCCGAGGTCGTCCTGAGCCCCACCGCACTGACCGCGCTCGGGCACACCTTCAGCGCATCACTGCTGACCGCTGGGTTGTTCCTGGTCTGTGTCAGCTCCTGGCGGCTGCGCGTCGTGCGGTTTCACTCGGTGTTCACCGCCTCACGTCGGCTCGGGCTCTGGCTCACCGTGTTGGCGGCCTTCTTTGTGGTCGTCTCGGGGGACATCAGTGGCAAGGTGCTGACCAGTCGCCAGCCGATGAAAATGGCTGCTGCTGAGGCACTGTGGGAAACCGGTCAGCCGGCCTCACTGGCGCTGTTCGCCATCCCGGATGAGGCGGCGGGACGCAACCGCGTCGCGGTGGAGATACCTGCTGGGCTGTCATTGCTGGGCACCGGAGACCCACATGGGGAGGTGCGCGGTATGACGCCGTTACAGCGAGAATACGTCGCCCGTTATGGTCCTGGCGATTATGTGCCGCCAGTAGCCCCGCTGTTCTGGAGTTTCCGCATCATGGTCGGCTGCGGGATATTCGCCCTCGGTTTCGCCGGGTTGGGACTTTGGTTGACCCGACGGGGACGCTGGCGGGGAGATCGCCCTGTTCTTCTCCGGCGAATCTGGTACCTGTCCTCGTACGCCGCGATCGGTGTGCCGTTCATCGGCAGCACCACGGGATGGCTGCTCACCGAGACGGGGCGGGAGCCATGGGTCGTGACAGGCATGTTGCGCGTGACAGATGCCGTGTCGCCACAGTGGCTGGGGGCCCGCGCCGACTGGTGGACAATCGGTCTGGCCCTCGGGTACCTGGCGGTCGGCGGCTACACCTTGCATCGAATCGTGCGGGCCGTCAGGGAAGCGCCGGCTGACCCCTGGTTGACGACGGGCGTCGGCACCCAGGTCTCTCGTCGGACGGGCGTGCGCGTGACCGCAGGGGCCACCACGGTGCGAGCGGAGAATGGCCGACCAGATGGCGCGAGGCAGCCAGAAGGCGGACTTTCCGGTGCGAACCGGGTGCGGTGAGTCATGCGGGTTCTTGATCGGCGGCTGCTACGAACCTGTCCCCCGGTCCGCGGGCTGATCCGAGTCTCACTGCTGCTGGAGGTCGGCCGTTTGGTCCTGGTTGTCGTGCAGGCTGTGACGACGGCCCAGGTCGGGGTCGGGCTGCTGGACGGCCGGTTGGAGCCGGCCTGGCTGGCGGTGCTCGGAGCGGCGGTGGTCGCCCGTACCACGCTGAACTGGCTCGGACAGGCGGTGGTGGACCGGTCCGCCGCGGACGCCGTCGGCGATCTGCGCCTGCGATTGACCCGGCACATGGTGGCACTGGGTTCGGTGTCGGCGGCACGGCAGTCCACCGGTGAGTTCGTGACATTGCTCAGCAGGGGTGTCGAAGAGATCCGCCGGTATCTGGCGATGTGTCTGCCCCAGGCGATCCGCGCCTGGCTCGCCCCGCCACTGATCCTCTGCGTACTACTCTTCCTGGACCCCCGATCGGCGCTTCTGGTGGCGGTCACACTGCCGCTGATGCCGCTGCTCGCCGCCGTGATCGGCCTGGCCTCGCGGGTGCCCGCGGACCGCCAGTGGGCTGTCATGCTCCGGATGAGCGGGCAGTTTCTGGACACCCTCAGCGGCGCCCTGACGCTGCGACTGTTCGGCAGGGAACAACAGTGGATCAGCACACTGGGAAAGTTGAGTGACGATCATCGGCGGACAACCGTTGCGACGCTCCGGGTGACCTTCCTTTCCGGGTTGGTACTGGACGCGATCGTCGGCGTCTCCATCGCGCTCGCCGGGGCTGGTCTGGCACTCCGGGTATGGCAGGGCGAGCTGGCCGCGCAGACAGCGCTCGCCGCACTACTGATCATTCCCGAGGCGTACCTGGTGATCCGGCAACTCGGCAGCCAGTATCACGCTACGGCGGAAGGGACGAACGCGCTGCGCTCGGCGTACCAGATTCTCGACACGTCGCCACCTGAGACCGGCCACGCCGGGCCCGCTGCCGTGCCGGCCCCCGATCATGAGCCGGTGCGACGCACCAGCCCGGTGACGGTCGCCGCCTCCGATCTGGTCGTGGAGCCAGGTGGCAGTACCGGTCCCCGACTACGGTTTCCGCCGATGCGGGCCGAGCCGGGCAGGCTGACGGCGATCACCGGACCGAGCGGTAGCGGCAAGTCGACGCTGTTGCGGACCCTGCTGGGGCACCATCGTCCGCTGTGTGGCGAAGTCACTTTCGAAACGCCTGGCGGCGCCCAAGCCGATCCGTCATGGGGGTGCTGCGCATGGCTGGCACAGCACTCCGCGGTACTCACCGCCACCATCCGGGACAACATCCGGCTCAGCCGGCCGGCCGCCGCCGCCGACCAGGTGCGGGCCGCCGCCGCCGCTGCCGGCGCGTCGGAGTTCATCGAGCAGCTTCCGGAGGGATACGGCACCTGCCTTGACGAACGGGGCGCGCCACTGTCGACGGGCCAGCGCAGACGCGTCGCACTGGCCCGGGCGATCCTGGCGGAGCGGAAGGTCATGTTGTTGGACGAACCGACCGCTGGACTGGACGCGCCAGCTGAGGCGCACATCGTGACCACCTTGCGACGGCTGGCTCGCGTCCACACGGTTGTCGTCGTGTCGCACAGTCCCGCGGTGCTGGCAGCCGCCGACGACATCGTCCGGCTGGGTGGACCGGGCGGGTACGGCGTAAGCACCCCCGCCACCTCACCGGCGACCGAAGTCACGACTGCGACAGATGACCCGGTCCCGACACAGCAGTTGGCGACGACGCAGTCTGTCCGGGCGATCCCGAGTCTGCTCTCCTGGACCCGGGTGGGATCCCTGTCAGGGGTGGTCGCGGTGCTCGCTGGAAGTGCGGCTCTTCTCTCCGGCGTCGCACTCACCGGTGTGGTGGTGTGGCTGGTCGGTGCCGCCGCCGGAGGAGCCAGCCTCGCCTTTCTGACCGGGATCGCACTGGCTGCCCGTACGCTCGGCCTGGGACGCGGTGCGCTGCACTACCTGGAGCGACTGTCCGGTCATGACATGGCACTGCGGGTTGTGAGCGCCCTGCGAACCCGGCTCTTCCGCCAGGTGGCGCGGGGGTGGCCCGGACCCGGAGCGACCACTCACCGAGGCGACCTGTTGGCCAGGTTGGTTGGCGACGTTGAGGCGGTGCAGGTGCTGTGCCTGCGTGGCATCCTGATGCCGGTCGCCGCGCTGTCGGCTGCGGTCGCGGTCACCGTGGTGGGCTGGCTGCTGTCACCCGTGACCGGGCTGCTGATCGGTCTGGCGGTGTTGCTGTCGCTCACGCTCTCGGTCGGGGTGGCGAGTTGGCTGGGCCGGCCCGAGAACGCGGCGGCGCGACTGCGGGGTGATCTGGCCGTCGGCTACACCGAACTGGTCACCACGCTTCCGGAATTGACTCTCTGGGGAGGTACGGACGCCGCGCTCAACCGGCTGCGGCGTGGCGATGCGACGCTGTCGCGGTTGGTCCGCCGGTCCGCCTTCCGCAGTCGGTTCGGTGAGAGCGTCACCACTGTGGTCGCGGGCGGAGCCGCGATCGCGACAGCGGTGTCCGCCGGGGACGGTGGACTGGGGCCGCTGTCCACAGTCGCCTTGCTGTTCGTGGTGCTGGTGGCTCTGCCGGACCTGCTCGTCCCGCTCGCCCCGTCGGCCCGCGCGGTGCGCGAAGGGCTCAGCGCGGTGCACCGGGTCAACGAGGTACTCCGTACCCCGCCGCAGATCCCGGAGCCAGTGCCGGCGGTCGCCCTGCCCACGGCGCCGTACCACCTGCGGTTGACCGCGGCACGGGTGCGATGGCACCGCGATGGCCAGGACGTGCTGCACGGAGTGGACCTCGACCTGACTCCGGGTCGGCGGATCGCGGTGGTCGGGCCGAGCGGGTCTGGTAAGTCGACGTTGCTGGCCACGCTGGCCCGCCTGGTCGCCGTGGGGGAGGGCAGGTACCGGGTCAACGGCGTGGACGTGGCTCGTGTCCCGGGGGAACAGTTCTGCCAGGTGGTGGGTCTCAGCGGGACGGATTCTCATGTGTTCGCGGCCACAATCGAGACGAACCTGCGGATCGGGTTCCCGGATGCCAGTGAGCAGCGGTTGTGGCAGGTTCTGGACGCGGTCGGCCTGGCCGGGTGGGTGGCGAGCCTGCCGGAGAGCCTGTGCACCCCGATCGGAGAGGGAGGGCAGGCTGTCTCCGGTGGTCAGCGACAGCGTCTGGTGTTGGCCCGTGCGTTGCTCGCGCAGGCCCCGGTTCTGTTGCTCGACGAACCGGTCGAGCACCTTGACTCGCTCGCTGCTGAAGCGTTGCTGGCCAATGTGTTGGACGCGACGTCGGGCCGAACCCTGGTGTTGGCCACCCACCACGTACATCTGCTGACCGAAATGGACGAGATCCTGGTCCTCATGGACGGCCGGGTGGTGCAACGTGGCGGGCACTCCGAGCTCTTCGAGACTTCGGGACCGTACCGCCGGCTGTTGGACCGATGTGGATCCACCATGGCCGGTGCACCCGCTGTGGCCGCCTGAGAGGATGCCCGGCTCCGACGGCTGAGTGCCGTCGGAGCCGGCGATCCCTGAACTGGTCGGGCGGCGTTGTCCCACAGACGCCGGCCCGGCTGTCGGGGCGAGCCTGGTCCAGGGCCAGTCGGCGGTGAAGTCGGGACGAGGCGTGTCGGGCTGGCCAGGCCGGTGTGGACGCGCCGGCACCGCGGATGCCGACGAACATCGGTGGCGTGCTCTTTACGAATGCTGTAGCAGGGGGGCCGACCCGTGGGGGCGTAGCGGCGCACCCTCGCGGACGGCTGCGATCAGTACCGCACCGACCAGAAGTAGTGCCGCACCACTGGCGAACGCCGCCGAGTAGCCGCCGGTGGCGTCGTGCAGCAGCGCCCCGCCGAAGACGCCGGCCGCTGCCATCAGCTGGTGGATCAGCCAGGTGGAACCCAGGATGCCACCCATGGCGGTGGCCCCGAACCGGTCAGCGATGATCCCGGTGGTCAGTGGGATCACGGGGAACGAGGACAGCCCGAACAGCAAGGCACCGACGAAGAGCAGGGACACCGATGAGGACATCGCGATCCAGGTGAAAGCAACGGCGCGCAGCAGATGCAGGTAGATCAGGACTCGACTCTTGCCCCAGCGGCCTGCGAGGTTCGCGCTCACCAGCATGGAGGCCGCGCTGGCGGCGGCGACGACGGCCATCAGGGCCCCGCCGGTGCCCTTGCCACCACCTAGTTCCACGGCGTACTTGGGCAGGTGCGTAATGATCATGTAAAGGGTGTAGCCGCAGGCCCCGAAGCTCAGCGATGTCAACCAGAACTGCCCGTCGCGCAGTGCCGTGCCAATCGCCGCGCTGGCCGGTCGGCCGGTCCCGGCAACGGCGCCGTCGTCCGGGAGTTGTGCAACGTCCGCGGGCGCGTTGCGGGTACCGATCGCGATCGCGGGCACCACCGCGATCAGCATGACCGCACCCAGGGCGAGGAAGGACCCCTGGCTGCCGACGCTGGTGATGAGCAGGCCGGTGAGGGGGAGGAGCAGGAGCTGGCCGGCGTTTATGCCCATGGAACTGCGGGCGAGCATGCGGGCGCGCTGGGCGGTATACCACCGGGAGACCAGCACGGACGACGCCATCGAACTGCAGCCGGCGAAACCCACCGCCGTCAACACTCCGAACAGCACGGTGAACTGCCAGAGTTGGTTGACGAAAGCCAGCCCGAGGTATGCGACTCCCATGGCCGCCGCACTCAAGCTCATGACCGCCCTGGGTCCAAAGCGATCGACGAGCTGTCCCATCACCGGCTGGAGCAGTCCCCACACCAACATGTTGATCGCGACCGCGGCACTCATCGAGCCGAGGCTCCATCCGAACTGCTCGCTCAGCGGGGTGAAGAACTGGCCGATGGCCAGGTTGAGTCCGAATGCCCCGAACAGTGAGAGGAACGCGATCGCGACCATGCGATCGCCGAGGAAGCGACGGCTGGACTCGACCGTCAGGTTGGCCCCGTTCAGGCCCGGCCCAGTACCGGTCATAGTAACCTCCATAATATGTTTTGCTGGTTAGAGTGGCGTAGCCTATCAGCGGGCTTCTGTCGGCCCAACACATGAGGGGAGCTGAATCACGTGAACGACCCGCGTCCGCTGGTCGGTGAACCGCTCAGCCTGGATCTGGTGAACACCGAGTGGTTCGCGGCCGGTCGACACCACGACCTGCTTGCCGATCCGACTTCGGTCGCCGAGTGGCTCGCCGGGCTGGGGCTCGACAGCCATGTCTCATCCGGCACCGCGGCCGCGATCACCGACCGGCTGTCCAAGACCCGGGCCGCGATCCGGGCCGCTCTGCACGACCCTGCGGATCCGACGGCCCACCGAGCCCTCAACGGGATACTCGAGCACGGTTGGCGGGTGCTGTCCCTTGATGTCGACGGCCCGCGGGAACTCGTCCAGGTAGCTGACGAGACCTGGCGGATTCCCTGGCTCGCAGCCGCCGACCTGCTCGAACTGTTGCGCGCAGCACCGGAGCGAATCCGGCCCTGCGCGCATCAGGACTGCATTCTCTACTTCTTCGACCAAAGTAAGCAGGGACAGCGTCGGTGGTGCTCGATGCGGACGTGCGGGAACCGGCTCAAGTCCCGGCGACACTACCGGCGTACCCGATCATGACCATCGCATCACCGTCGATCCAGGTCCGCGAACGTGTCGCCGGAACGTCCGGCGGAATCGAGATACTCCTGGCCGGGAACCCCTTCGCGGAGCGTCGCCCGACGAATCTTGCCGGAGGCGGTACGCGGTAGCTCGGCGACGAACTGGACCCGTCGTACCTGCTTCTCCCCGGGTAAAGCCGAGTGGACGTAGGTGAACAGGGCGTGCGCGGTCACCCCGTCACCGGCCCATCCCGGTGCCGCAACCACATACGCCTTCGGCACATGCCCGCCGATCGGGTCGTCAACCGGGACCACCGCGACCTGGGCGACCGCGTCGTGGCCTCGCAGCACGGTTTCCAGTTCGAGCGGCGAGATCCGGTAGTCGAAGGACTTGAACATGTCGTCCATCCGGCCCAGATACCGGATCTGGCCGTCGCTCTGGCGTTCGGCGAGGTCCCCGGTGTGGTACCGGCCGTCGGTTGCGGCCGGGCCACGCCGGGAGCCGCCGTCCAGGTATCCGGCCATCACCGCAACCGGCCCGTCCGTGAGGTCGACGCAGATCTCACCCTGGTCTGCCGGTGCGCCGGTGACCGGGTCCACCAGGACGATCCGGTAACCGGGCAACGGCCAGCCCAGGCTGTCCGCCGGTGCCTTGGCATCGGGTGGCACACCGATCTGGGCCGTTGTCTCGGTCTGCCCGTACCCATTGCGTACCGCCACCCCCCAGTGCGACCACACCCGGTCCACGATGTCGGGGTCGAGCGGTTCCCCGGCACTTGCTGCCTCCCGGAGCCGGACCGGGTAAGCGGACAGATCCCGGGAAACCAACTGCCGCCACACCGACGGCGGCGCGCAGATTGAGGTGACCTGCTGCTCGACGAGCGTATTGAGCAGGAAGTCGGCGGAGACGCCAGTGTCCACGGCGACCACGGTGGCCTCGGCACTCCACGGCACGAAGTACGAACTCCACGCATGCTTGGCCCAGCCCGGCGCCGACACGTTGAGATGCACGTCGCCGGGTCGCAGTCCGTTCCAGTACATGCCGGACAGGTGCCCCACCGGGTAGCTGACCTGAGTGTGCATCACCAGCTTGGGCTTCGCGGTGGTCCCTGACGTGAAGTAGTAGAACAGCGGATCGTCCGGTCGGGTGGGGCGGTCCGGAATGAACCGCGGGTCGGCACCGGCACGGTCGGCGTAGTCCAACCAGTCCGGAACCGGACCGCCCACGCTGACCCGGGTCAGCCCCGCGGTCACTCCGGTCAGTCCAGGCGCGAGGTCGGCGTCGACCACGGCGTGTCGAATCCCGGCGCGCTCGATCCGGTCGGCCAGCTCTGATGCGGTGACCGTACGGTATGTGGGCACCACGACGGCGCTGAGCTTGCCGGCACCGAGCAGCACCTCCCACAGCGCCTTCCGGTTACCGAGCACGACCAGTACCGGGTCGCCGTGCCCCACTCCGATCGAGCGGAACCAGTTCGCGACCTGGCTGGAGCCTCGCACCAGGTCGTCGAAGGTGGCCTGGCTCCAGCCGGAGGTCGAGCCGAGCCGCAACGCCACCCGCTGATTGCCGTGTCCGATGTGGTCGAACCAGTCCAGCGCCCAGTTGAACTCGGCGAGCTCTGGCCAGTGCCAGGCGGCACGAGCCGCGTCGAGGTCACCGCGGTGCCTCAACAGGTCGTTGCGAAGTCGTTCGAAGGCCGCCGTACCGGGGCTGGCGGTACGGCGTGCCGCTAACTGGTCCACAGTTCCCTCCTTATCCGCTCGGTAGTGCCACGGCGCGAAAAACACTGCCGGCACCTTGCTTGTCGCGGACCGCGAGGGTTGCCGGGGGACGGAGCAACTCGCATGCGATGGCGTCGGCGTCCCGATAGAACAAGGTGGAGCTGCCGGGTCGGGAACTGCCCACCTGGGTGAACCACCGGGTGTGTTCAGTGGGCAGGCCAAGTGCATACAGGTTGGGATGGATCCGGCCCGCCGGGTCGATCACGCGGAACGGTGCCGGCGTCACCGCAAGGCCGCCGGTGGGGAATTTCTTGCCGGTGATCGGATCCTGGATGACGTACTCGGTCACCAGCCTGTCGTTGATCATCTGCTGCGTCAGCGGCGAGAGGTCCCGTGTCAGGTCCGTCTTGGGAATCCGTGCGTCCACCAGGGCGGTGACTTCTCGCACCGAGCCCGCCACCTGTGGCGAGTAGAGCACGAACCGTCCACGTTCCTCGTCGCAGTCGATCCGGGTGTCCGGACCCACAACGGTGAACAGCCCGTTCTCGATCAGTGCGATCAGCTGCCGAACCCGGGTCATCGGCGGTCCCGCGGACAGCAGCGAGTTGACCGGCACGTAGCCGTTCAGGAAGTCATTACGCAAGGAGTCCGGTAGCAGCCCGCCGAAGTCGACCGCGTCGCGGATCGAGTTACGAACGTCTCGCAGCACGTCCAGAGCGGCCTTGAGAGGACCGTTCACGTTTCCTTTCTCGGCTTCCTTGAGATCGTCGTGCAGTAGCTCCAGCAGCCGCCGCTGGAACGCATCCGGGCCTGCGAAGGATTCGCCGGCGAAGGGCCGGGCCAGCCGGTCAAGATCCGGAAGTGGTACCTCGGCGAGCCCGAACCGCGTGAGCAGATCCGCCCTACCCGCGGTGTCGCCCGGCGTCAGGCAGGCGTGCTGGCGCGCGAAGTCGGCGGCCGTGTCGTGGTCCCGGTGTGCTCTCAGATGCGCTGTGAAGTAAACATGCTCGACGTCGAGCAGGATCAGCGGGAGTACGTCGGCCGCGAAGTTGAGCCGGCCGCGATGCTCGACCGCCGCACGCCTGCGCGCTTGCGCGATCGCCTGTCGAGTGAGAAACAGCGGTCGATGGTAGTCGGACGGGCCCTTTTGGTTCCGTCCACGCGCCGGGATCGGTAGGCCACTGCGTGAGCCGGCCACGATGTGCGGCTCACGGCCGCTCGGCAGGTATGTGACCCGGTCTCCTTCGGACACGAAACGCCCGCCCCTGCCAACGGTGAGGGTCAGCATGACGTCGTAGAAGGAAAGCCCCAGGCCCCGGATACCGATGGTCTCCGCCGCGGAGATCTCGTCAAGCGGCATGTCGGCCGCGGAGTCCCCGACAAGGTAACGCAGACCCCCGTGACGAACGGTGAAATCGAGGAACTGATGCTCCGCCTGGTCCGGTGCTACGCGAGGGTGTCCGGTGGCGAGCACCACCTTGTCCACCCACAACACCCGGGCACCTGCCGGACCTGGACCGTCGAACACGAGTCGGAAGCCGCCGTCGTCCCGCTGTTCGAGCCGCTCCACATTGGCGGTGACGTGGACGACCTCGACGTACCGCCGCATGTAGCGGACCGCTGTGTCGAAAACCGAGCGGAGGTACTTGCCATACTGCAGGCGTGAGGCGTAGTCGTTCGGGCCGAGTCGGTCCTCTGGTGCGCAGGTCTTCTCGATCCACTGTCCAAGACTCGGTCCCGCACCCGGACGGGGAGGGCCGTCGTCGAGATCACCGGAGTACATGGTAACCTCACTGACTACCGTGTTCATGGTGAACCAGGGAGGCTGGTCGGTACGCCAGACTCTTCCGGCGCCGACTTCCACGGCGTCGATCGCGTACACCAGGATGGGGCTACTCGGCCGCACCATCGAGACTCGGGCAGCGAGTCTCTCCAAGATGGATACGCCACGTGGCCCCATTCCCACGATGGCGACGGTGTGTGAATGGTGTGGCATGACTTCCCTTTCTGACGAAGCTCGACGTAGTGTTCGCTCGGCCCTACGGCGTCAGGCTTCGCCTGGGCCCGTCCTGCCGGTCGTCAGGTCGTGGGTTGAGAGCTCTCGCGTCAAAGCCGCGCGAGACGAAGGTGAGCATTTCCAGGAACTCGGCTGCCTGAAGCTGGCTCGTTGAGCCGGTTCCGGAACTGGGACTGATCGGCATGCTGCCGGTCTGTAGCCACTCCAGCCTTCCCTGCGGGTCCACAACGCTCCGCGCCCGGTTGGCATTGTCAGGATGCAGGCAGTACGGGACGTCGAGATAGCCGCGCGTGAACGCGGTCCGCAACGCGGTGCCCACGTCTGCGCTGAGCTCCAGACACGCCTCGACCAGAGTGCGGGCCTCCTGGTAGACGGCGGAGTCCCGGACCGCTGTCGGTTGCTGCCCGAAGCCTGCCGAAGCGGCCTCTCTCTCGGCTTGTGCCGTTGCCGCGGCGATCTCCAGCGCCCGTACGTTCTCGGCGACGGTCGGTATCCGATGAGCTTCGGCGGGCGTCTTGACGATCAGCCGCTCGGCACCGCTGCGAACGGCGAGCCGCGCGCTCTCTTTCAGGAGGGCGAGGGCGCCCAGCTCGGTTCCCGGGAAGACACCCATGTACGTGTACAGCACGACATGCCAGCTCATGTCCGGTAGCAGTTCCTCGGCCAGCACGCGCAGAGCATGGATCGCTTCGGTGTCCTGCGCCGGGTTGGTCTGCTGGGCGTAGCTGAGAGAGATGTCATGTAACCCGTGCTGACGGAAGAACAGTCCTTCCAGTAGGGACAGTGCCACGAGCAGGCTGGGCGGGCACAACTGTCCCAGCATGCAGCCGCCGAAGCTCTCCAGGTGAGGGCGGTGTCCCTGGAGTGTCCGGGTTGTCAGCACTTCGCAGGCTCTGGCCCAGGCGTCAACGGCGACATGTAACGGGGTTCGGCTGTAGGGCAGACAGTAGGAGACCGGACCGCCTTCTGTCGCGTCAACTCCGGCGGCCACGAGGGTGAGGAAGATTTCCCCGGGTAGGGCGGCACCGTGGCGTATCTGGACCGGGAAGGTGTCGTCCATCACCCCGTCGAGCATGGTTCGCGTCACCACCGGACCGTGTGCGACCAGCGGATACCCGTTCAGCTCATCGGAGTTGTCCAGGGCCCGGCGAGCGCTGCGGTGCAGGCCGACCCTGGTGTAGCTGTCCAATGTGATGGTGCCGGTCACGCGGGCGCGTGCGTTCTTCACGGCGACCAGGCCCGCACGCATCTGGTCGACCGTTGCGAAACCCATCCGGGGTTGCACGACGAGGTCGCCCGCGGCCTTGGCCGCCGCCACGAATCCTCCGAACGATGTGTCGGAGAGCGGTTCGGCGAGTTCCATTGAAGAGTTCACCGGTCCTCCCGTCCGTTTGCCAACGCCTTTGGGGGCAACTCGGAAAGAAAGCGCTGGAGTTCCGCAGGCGCGGCGTCGCCGGAGAAGACGGCGTCGAAGCCGGCGTCGAGCAGTGTGCGGCTGAGGGTGGGGTCGGCGCCGCCCGTCACGTCGAGCTTCCCGCCGATGACGACTCGTAGATCCTGCAGATCCTGGTCCCTACGGAGCCGGGAGATGAGCCGGCGACCGTCGATATGCCCGTGGCCGTTGACCGAGCTGACCACGAGCACGGCTGGGCGCAACCGCCGGCACTCCTCCACAATCAGGTCATCCGGTGTGCAGGGTCCGAGGTTGACGACGGGGAAGCCGAGTTCTTCCAGCAGGATCTGCAGGAAGACCAGGTTCCAGGTGTGGGAGTCGGAGGCGACG
This sequence comes from Micromonosporaceae bacterium, assembly GCA_036375165.1. Classification (GTDB taxonomy): domain Bacteria; phylum Actinomycetota; class Actinomycetes; order Mycobacteriales; family Micromonosporaceae; genus WHSM01. The sequence goes on from DASUSI010000158.1 coordinate 13,120, forward strand.
CTCGTAACCATGATGAGCTTGCTGGCCGAATCCAGAGCTCCGGGATGACGAGCAATCGGTTCGATCACGGCGCGGCCCCCCTGTAGAGGGATAGTGATGGGCGGGTTGCCCATGAGTCTCGTAAGGACGTGGGATGCAATGCGGGGGGTGGGTCGGTCATACGACAGCCGAAGGCGGACCCCCGGACCGCTGTCCGGGGGTCTGACACGGACGTGCCGCGCCAGGCCCCCGAATCAGGTGGTCGAAAGGTTCAGTTGGCGTTGGCCTCTGTCCCGACGGGACGGATCCCGGCCGGGGCCTCGCGTGGCTGTGCCGGGGCGGTGCGGATGGCCAGCACCGTGCAGCCGGACGCGCTGGACATCTGGTGCTGCGTGCCAGGTGCCTCGACGACCAGGTCGCCCTTCGAGTACGAGATGCCGTCGCTGTGGTCCAGCACGCCGTCCAGTACGAGCATCAGCTCGTAACCGCCGTGCTCGTGGTAGTCGCCGTGCGCACCGGGCGGGAACCGCAGCAGCAGACCCACCGAGTCCTCATTCTTTTCCTCGTTCGGCGCCCAGAGCACATGGTGTTCCACCCCAACGCGCCCGGGCTCCGTCCACGAGGTCCACTCGATGTCTTTCAGTTCGAAGCCATTGCGGAAGACGTTCTTGATGTACTCGACGTCGGTCACTTCTCACTCCTTGTCTCTACGTCGACCGTGGATTTCCTCGGGCGACGCGGTGTCCGACCTGGCCGGTTGAAGCCGGCCCTGGCCTGGCTGGTGACCGGGCCAGGACCGGCTCAGGAGCCCGAACCGGATCGGATACGTCGCCCTCAGCTGATGCGGGTGACCGTGACGGAGGCCACCGGGTCGTTCCAGTAGTGCACGGACGTCAGGTCCGCGCCACCGGTGATCCCCGGGTGCGGAGCGAACGACTGCTGCGGCACCGTGCGGGTCGTGGTGTCGTCGTTGCCGTTCGGGTCACCGGACAGTGGTACCGGACCAACCCCGGAGCACGGGTCGGCCAGGTCTTCGCTACGTTCGGTGTTCGACTCGACACCGCCGTCCAGTCCGTACACGTTCATCGTGCGCGCGTGGCCATTCATGCCGGGGAGTTCTGCCCGGTCCACCATGACGAAGCCATCGTTGGTGCAGACCAGCATGAACGCCACGGTGAGCACGTCATTGGTGTTGGCCCTGAGTTGGACCGTCAAGGTGTCGCTGAAACCGCCGGCAGTCGAGCCCAGTGGGGTGATGGGGCGCGCGACGTCGATGACCTCAGTGGTGCCGGTCGCGTTCCGGTATGCGTCCACCAGCGGGGTCTGCACGCCCGCCTGGGCCACCCTGGCCATCGCCGGGGTGATCAGGTTCCCGCTGCCGTACAGCTGGCTCGCGGCGTCCGCGCGGGTGGTGACCACCACGCCGGGAGACAGTGGCTGGCTGGTGACCAGGTTCTTGATCGTGACGCTGTACGTACGTTGCGGCCCTGCCTGGGCCGGGGCGGACACCGCGGCGACGGCGGCCGAAGAGAGGAGCAGCGTCGCACCAAGCGCCGTGAGTTTCTTGAGCTTCATGGATGCCTCATTCCGTCGAAATCCGTGGACAGCCATTGGTCTGGGGGCTGTCGTTATGTTGGGCGTGTCGAGCCTAAGTCGGAATGTGGCCCGGGGACTTGGTGATCCATTGATGTGTGCCATTGGAAAAACTGGGGGGCACCAGGACCTGGTGATCTATTGATGTTACCCATTCGTGAGACTGGGGTCACGCAGGTGGCCGCAGTCCACGGCGGATATCCCCGAGATGGTGGAATACTTCATGGACGGCGTGCCTGACTATCCAGCCGACTGTTCGTCGCGACGGCACCAACGTGGGGAAATCCACCGCTCGATCGTGTTGATCATCTCGCAGGGTACGGATCTGGTGCACGAGTCGATGTCCGCTGGCGATCAGGTCGGACAGCACCCTGTCCACGTCCTCGTCCCCGTACCGTTCAGTGATCGCGAGTTCGTCGGCACGCATCGGTGACAAGCTGGTCTCCATGCTGAGCAGTGCGACCTCTATCCGAGCGTACTGCAGTCGCAACCCGTCACGTACGTGGCACAGGTACTCCACCGGCGACCATACCGATGGCGCCGGGCGCCGATAGGCACGGCCGGTCTCGGCGATCTCCGTGGTCAGGTCACCATACGCCTCCAACAGCGCCGCTACCTCCTCGGCCGCGGCGGTCGGTGGCGCGGCGACATAGGAGAATCCACACTCCAGACAGCGGTCCACACCATGCTCCATTCATTGTGCCGACATCGGGGCGATCAGGCCACACGAACCGTCGGCCGATTGTGACCAGCCGGCCCGGAACACGACGATGCGGGTTTCCGTGATCGAGGAGCGATGGTGTCGCGGTGACGACGACCGCCATGGTTCGGCCAGCCGGATATCGGGGTGTTGTGGCAGGTGACACCGTCAGATCCCGGCTCACGGGCGTGACCTGCTCGACGGCTCACTCCTGCGGGGTACCGTGCCACTTGCGATAGTGCCGGGCGACCCGGGCACGATTGCCACAGGGGGCGGAGCACCACTCGCGACGCGGGTGGGTACGAAAATAGAACAGCACACAACCAGGAGCTCGGCAGGGCCGGACGAGTTCCCGATGCGGGCTGCCGACCAACCGGATCGTGAGCTGCGCGATCTCACTCAGCGCTGCGAATACCGGCTCCTGACTGGTGGCGAGGTACGAATGCGGAGGGCCGGTGTGTGGCCAGACCAGATACGGCCACCAATAGGTTGACCGGCTGGCCCGGTTCAGAGTCGCCACGTCAGCAGGGGCGGGGCGTTGGCTTTCCACCGTGGCGACGATGAGTCCACGGACCGCCTGCCGCAGCGCCCGGAATTCGATGAGGTGGCGCCGGTCCACGCCGCTGAGCACCTCGTCACTGAGCTGGGTGGTGAACGCCTCACGGTGTGCGGCCAGCCAGTGCGCGAGGTGGCTGGACTCACTGAGACCGTCACGCAGCCGGCCTTGGGCCGCGTACTCCGTGTTGATCAGCTCGATGGGGAGCGGCTCGTCGCGCACCGGGGCACCGCCACCCACCGGGGCAGCGTCCCCGGAGGCTGTCGCACCGATGTTGATCATTATCTAATGCTAACGAGCACTTGCACTCATTGCTAGGGGTGTGTAAGCATTGCCCCTAATGGATGGTCCACATGCATCCATTAGTGCCGACGATTGTTTGGAGGAACGATGGCTCGACTGCCGTTGATCGACCCGGCTGATGCCTCGCCAGAGGCCCGTGAACTGCTTGGCCAGGTCGAGAAGGCGCTGGGGATCGTGCCCAACATGACCAAGGCGATGGCCAACTCGCCCGCAGCCCTCCAGGGCTACATCGGCTTCTCTGGTGCTCTGGGCGGCGGGCAGCTCTCGGTCGAGATCCGCGAGCGGATCGCCCTCGGTGTCGCTGAGATCAATGGCTGTACCTACTGCCTGTCCGCACACACCTACCTTGGGAGCAACGTCGCGAAGATCTCCGATGAGGAGATCGAGGCCAGCCGCAACCTGAAGTCTGGTTCGGCCCAGGCCGACGCGGCGCTGCGGTTCGCCGGTGCGGTGGCGGAGTCGCGAGGCAAGGTGTCCGACGACGAGCTGCAGGCGGTGCGCGACGCTGGCTTCAGCAACGGTGAGATCGCTGAGATCGTGGCCAACGTCGCACTGAACGTCTACACCAACTTCTTCAACAACACCGCTCAGACCGACGTCGACTTCCCGGTCGTCCAGCCACTTTCGGGATGAGTTGGGTGGGGTCCGGGCCGGCGTCCGAATATGGCGCCGGCCCGACCTCAGTCGCCCGGCGGCCGAATCTTGGTCAACCCGATTGGACATTCGATTCTCGGGTATCTTGAAGGACATGTTGCGCTGGATGGGTATGTCACAGCGTATGGGGGTGAAGCTCCAGGCAAAGGCTGGTTACTGTACAGCCGCTGTTGCCTGGAGCTTAGCGTTGGAGCATGACGAACGGACATACCGGATCCGGCGAATTCCGTCCGTCTCTCCGAGAAAATGTGTCACTGAAAGCAAGGGTCCCCACTGTGGTACAGAGTGTCAGCCGGGCGTCACGCGATGGTCGGTCAAGGCTTTCCTCGCACCCGCGCATCGCTCGGAATCACGAAAGGGACAGGCGCACAGGTCTCATAGCTGATCATTCACGCCCCGTTGAGCTGAGAAGAGGTTGCCGGTTCACTGAGAGTGCTGTCGCGTCCAGGTATCGCACCTGGTATCTCGCGCGGTACTCTCTCGTGCGGTGCCCAGTGCATAAGCCAGGCTGGCCCTACCGGGAGCATTGGAATCGGTCTGCCCAGCTTCGTGCGACATGGCAATGGCGAGTATTGCATATTGCCACGTCCAGATTACCGTGTGTCAAGCCAAGTGGTCGACACCACAAGCATCATTAAGGGTTTCTCGGTTGTTCACTGTGGCAACTATCCGAAGTCTTCACATACGCCGACACGGCATCCACGAGGTGCCGCGAGGGGTTAGGTGAGCAAGTGTGGATATTTCACTGTATCAGCTCCGTAGTTTCCGCATCGTTGCCCGGCTCCGGAGTTTCACCAAGGCAGCACAACGGCTTGGGTACTCGCAGTCCAGCGTGACCTCACACATTCGCGCGCTGGAGACCAGGCTGGGTGTGCGGCTGTTCCAACGCCTCCCACGTGGCGTGCGGCTGACACCGGCTGGTGAAACCTTCCAGGAGTACGTCGACCGCATCTTCGCCGTCATTGACGAAATGACGGGGGCACTGCGTCCGGACGGCGCGATCAGCGGCAAGCTGACACTTGGAGTGTCCAGTACGCTGATTGACTACAGTCTTGGTCGGCTGGTCCGTGAATGCCAACTGGGCCTGCCCCAGCTCTACATCTCGCCGCGCACCCTGACGAGCGCCGATGTTGCGAACGCTGTCGCCTTCGGAACGGTCGACCTCGGCATCGTGCTGACAACGGAGACCGGTCAAGACGAGCAGCACATGTGGGACTCAACGCTCAATCTCGCCTCCCAGGTGCTCTTCCCGGCGGAGTTCGTCCCGGTCGGTAGTGGCCGGCCGGAGTCCGCGGTGGGACCGGCGTACGAATCGCATACGGATTCCGAATATGGTGAACGGGTAGTGGTGATCGACCCGACCTGCCCGTCACAGCGTGTGCTCCCGGAGATACTGCGACGTCGGGATGACCGCCCGCCCAAGGTGGTCGAGACCGGCTCAGTGGAGAGCGCGTTGGACGCTGTGCGATTCGGACTGGGCACCGCGATGGTCCCCGCTTCCGCACTGCAGCGCCAGGATTCGGCCGGTGACCTTGTCGTGCTGCCTGACCTGCCCTCGGTGCGGTTCTCCGTTCGTATGCTCTGGGCGAAACAGGGCGGTCTGTCCCGCCTGGCAAAGGCTCTGCTTGAGTTACTCCAACAAACAGCGGCATCCCGGACACCGCACCAGAGCCCTGACAACGACCGCCGAAGAGAACTCGCCAGCGTTCACTGACGGTGACAGGCCCCGTCCCGGTGGTCCCGTCCGGATCCCCCGGTGGCGGGGTCAGTGCCGTTCGAACGAGGGACGGCCTTGTGTCGCCTTCCGATGGTGTAGGTACGCCCACAGCAATGCCACAGCGTACGAACGGTACGGTCGCCAGGGTTGTGCCAGTTCAATGAGACCCGGTGCGGACGGCAGGTCCGGCAGTTGGTACGCGAGCGCGTAGGCTCGGCGCAGTCCGATGTCGCCCGCGGGCAGTACGTCGGGCCTGCGCAACTGGTGCAACAGGTACATCTGAGCGGTCCATGGGCCGACACCTCGTACCGCCGTCAGTGCTGCCATCGCCTCGTCGTCATCAGAGGTCTGCAACGCATCCAGCGACAACCTGCCGTCGCTCAGTCGCCGCGCCAGATCGTGGACACTGTCCACCTTGGCCCGGGAGAGTCCGACCTTGGCCAGTCGATCCGCCGGCAGCGCCGCGAGGACCTCCGGAGTAGGTTCGGGCCCGACGAGGTCCAACAGTCGACGATGCACCGCGAGCGCGGCGTGGACGCTGATCTGCTGGCCGCAGATGTGCAGCAACAGTGCGGCGAGGGGATCACTGGCGTTCGCGTCGGCCGCTTCCGACCAGGCGAACGGGTCGGGATTGCCATGCTGGTCAGCCAACGTGGCCAGCACCGTGTCGCAGTCTGCGAGGTACTTGTACGCCGTTTCCAGTCGCACGGCTCATCGCTCCCTGATCAGTCGCATGTCCTCGGCCCAGTCACGCCATCCCTCGGGTAATTCCTCCGCCTCCAGAATCATCGGGGCCAGGGTGTGGTCGTGGTGGTAGGCGGTCGCGACCAGCCCCACGGTGATCCGGTGGGACGGACGGTGTGTCACCGTAATGGAATCGCCGGCACCGATCTCACCCTCCTCCAGCACCCGGAAGTAGGCACCGGAGCGGCCAGCGGCTGCGAACTGCCGTGGCATGGTCGGGTCATGAAACCGCAGGGCCATCTTGTAACAGGGAACTCTTGGCTGGGAGACCTCCAAGGTGACCGTACCTGTCTGCCAGTGTTCGCCGATGACCGCTTCGCTGAGGTCCACACCTTCGACGGTCAGGTTCTCCCCGAAGAAACCAGCCGGCAGCACGCGACCGAGTCGAGTGCCCCACCACGCGAGGTCCTCGGTGGAGTACGCGTACACGGCCTTGTCCGGTCCACCGTGTACTGCCGGGTCGGCCTGCCTGTCGCCGTCGACGTTCGTGCGGCTCACGTACCGACGTCCGGATACTGGTCGTTTGTCGAACGCGGTGGTGAATGTGCGCGAGCCGAGACTGATGGCCTTCGGCTGGCCGACATTGACTGACAGAACGCGTGCAGGCATGACACATCCCTCGCAGGCAGACCGGAGCTTGCGACGACGCGACGACGTCGCACCACAGTGGAACGGCTGAATAGATGTGTTGACCGTCCGTACTTACAGCCTGCCAGGTGTACAAAATGGATGCAAGCCATGATCCCCATTAGTACCGATGGGTGCCAACAGCATTTCCGGTAACAGAGCGTGCCGAACTGCCATGGTCAGCCCGGGGAGTCAGGCTCCCGGGACTCACCAGGCCGAATGTGGCGTCCGCCAGACCGATGGTGGCGTGATGTCCAGCGGGCCAGACCGGCCGCCAGCGTCCCGGTCCAGATGCCGCCGAGCGTGATCAACAGGCCGCGCGAGTAATCCAGGGGCAGTGCCGAGGGATCGTCGGGATGCTTGCCGTACCCCAACACGAACGGCAGTGCGACCAGGGCAACCACGAGACTGGCGAACAGTCCGGCCAGTAGCGGGCCCCGCAGGCCGTACCCTGCCCGCCGGGCGACCAGTGCGCCGATCGCGAGGGTCACCGGTGCCAGCAGCAAGTCGTGGCCGACCACACCGGCCACGGCGAAGCCGGCGTAGCCCGGCAGGTCGGCACGGGCTGCCGTGACAACCCCCCAGACGCCGTAGCCGGCGAGCCCCGCCCCGGCGGCCAGGAGCAGCACTCGAAGTTGGATCACCGGGTCACCTCCACGGTGAGCCGGGCCAGCCACTTGGTCTGCAGCACCCCCGGTCGGTTCGGGGCGATCAGCCGGCACGGATAGCCATGATCGAGGTGCAGCGGCTCGCCGTTCAGCCGCAGTGCCACCAGGGTCAGCGGATCGCGGCTGTGCGGTGGCCCGATCCGGGAGGCCCGGAACTTCCCCCGGGGCTGCAGCGATTCCACGCTGATCGCCACGTCCGGTGCGGCGTCCACCAGGTCCAGCAGGTCACTCAGGCGTACCCCGGTCCACTCGGCATCGGCGCTCCACCCCTCCACGCAACTGATCGGCAGCCGTACGGTGTGCTGCCGTATCCCATCCAGGTCCGCCAGGGACAGCAGACGCGCATCGCCCGGACCGTTCACCATCAGTCGGTACGTCGGATCCCGCGCCGCCTCGACAACCCTGGCGGCGACCGCGGACTTGTTCACCGGCAGCCCCTGCGGGCCGATGTCCGGGCGGCGTGGGGCGAGCACTCCAAGCGGTGCCAGCGGCCGAACCGTCTGCCCGACAGTGGTCACTGTGACAACCCCGACCGCCGCCGCGACGCCGAGCAGCACCCCGCGTCGGCCCGGATCCACAGCGGCAGGACTCCGGGCCAGGGCGCGCCGGATCACCGGCAGTTTCACTCCGATGTGGATCAGTAGCGCACCGGCCGCGATCCAGGCCGTCCAGTAGTGGGTGGTGATGAAGGAGAACGGCATGGCGCCGTACCACAGCGAGATGTTCAGAATGCCGGTGGCGAGTTGGAAGATGACCGCCCCGACCAGTGCCGCTACGGTCAACCGTTCCACGGCGTGTGCCAGGTCCCGCACCGGAGGCCACGCGTACAGCCGGGGGTATGCCGCGGCCAGCTTGGCCAGTAGCAGTGGCACCGCCGCCAGTCCGCTCCCGACATGCAGCCCCTGGGTGATCCGGTACAGGCTCACCGGACGCGACGGCCAGGCGAACCACCACACCGGATGCTGGATGTAATGGCTGATCAAGCCGGTGACGAAGCAGACCGCGACGGCCGTTCCGAGCGCGATGCCGAGTCGTGTGGTGAGACGTTCGGAGCGGACCGGCGAAGGGAAGGCCCCGGCCCGGAACGGACCCCGCCGGGCCCATTCCGGCGGTGCCGGCACTGCCCGGCGGGGCAACCGCGCGATTCGGCTCAGCCGGCGCTGAGGATGTTGAACCATCGACCAGCCTCCATCCAGGACTCGATCAGGTGAAGTCCTGCGGCAGCGCCGTACCCCGCCACGGCGTCCGCCGCGACGAACGCCCAGTCGAACGTCACACTGCTGCGGTCGGCGTGGCGCAACCGCACTCGGACCGGGCGGGCGGCGGCTCCCGGCGGGTCCGCTTCCAACACCACCGTGCCGTGGTCCGAGAGCAGGGCACGACAACGGCGCAGCAGCCGAACCGGGTCACCTCCGATCCCGATGTTGCCGTCCGCCAGCAGCACATGTGCCCACCGCCGCTCACCTGGCAGCCGGTCGAACACGTCACGCCGCAACGCCATCGCGCCCCTGCTGCGGGTCAGCCGGATCGCCATCGGCGAGATGTCCACCCCGAGCGCGAGCACTCCGCGAGCGGCGAGCGAGGCCGCCAGCCGACCCGGCCCGCAGCCCACGTCGAGGGTCGGCCCGACGCATCGGACCAGGAGTTCCTCGTCGCCGGGCACCGCGTCGGAGCACCAGCGTCCCACGTCGACCGTACGATCCATGCCGCACTCTGTGACGAAACGCAGCGGGGTGGGGGTGCCGTCGCTCGCCCGGTTGAGAGCTGCCTCGTACACCTCCAGAGGCGCGGTCACGACACGCCCCCGGGAACCAGGCGGGCCACGGCGCGAGCGAACCGGCCGTCCGGGCATTCGGCGGCGACCGCGTGCGCGTCCACGGCATCGTCGACGTCCCGGAGCACGGGAAGTGGAGCAACCGAAAGACCCCCGCTGCGCAACGCCTCGGCGGTGAGTCGACCGGTGTCCGGGGTGGACATCGGGACGGTACGCAGCAGTTCGGCGTGCTCCGGGCGGCGCAGTCCCAGTGCCCACCAGCCGCCGTCGCGAGCCATCCCGAGCACCGCGTCGGCGGATGCCAGCAGGTCCCTCGCCTGGCTCAGGTGATCTGAGGTCACCTGCGGGGTGTCCATCCCGATCAACAGCGAAGGAGCGTCAGGCAGCGCGGTGTCCCGGAAGCCGTGAGCCAGCCGGGCGGCGAGCCCGTCGCCATGCTGCGGCACCACGGTGAAACCGTCGGGGCGCGGTACCGCGCCGTCGAGCACCAGCACCCGGCGCCGGGCGGGCGTCCGAGCGATCGTCCGTAGCGTGTCGCTGAGCGACGCGTCGGCCACTTCAGCCGCCTGTTCCGGGGTGCAGGGAGGGCAGAGCCGGGTCTTCACCCGGCCGGGCACCGGCTGCTTCGCGATCACCAGTAGCTGGATCATCGGGCCAGTACCTTCGACATGTCGCGCACTGTCCGCATGGTTCCCAGCACGGTGCCGGTGACCTTCGAGCGGGACCCCTCGGTACGGGGCTGGTAGTCGACGTCAACCTCGCGGATCCGCCACCCCTGCTCGGCCGCCTTGACCACCATTTCCAGCGGGTAGCCGAAACGGCGGTCGGTCAAGGCGAGGTCGTGCAGCGCCTCGCGGCGGGCGGCCCGCATCGGACCCAGGTCGTGGACGCGTACGCCGTGGCGTCGCAGTCGGTGCGCCAGCACCGCGTTGCCCAGCCGGGCGTGCAGCGGCCAGGCGCCCGATTCGGTGGGGCGACGCCGTCCCAGCACCAGGTCGGCCTGTCCGGCACGTATCGGGTCGGCCACCCGTGGCAGTTGCCGGGGGTCGAACGAGCCGTCCGCGTCCAGGAAACAGACCACGTCCGCGCTCGCCGCGAGCAGACCGGTGTGGGCTGCGGCGCCGAATCCCCGGGCCGACGCGTGGACCACGCACGCTCCGTATTGCCGGGCGATCTCCGGCGAGCCGTCATCAGATCCGTTGTCCGCCACTATCGGGCGGTAGCCGTCCGGCATTCGGGACAGCAACCAGGGCAGCGAAGCGGCCTCGTTCAGGCATGGAAGCACCACATCGATCATGTCCCGCAACGCTAGGGGTGCTGCCCGCCGGGGATCCCTTACGAAGCGCGAACGTCCACATCGGCCGGTCGGGTACCGTCATACGCTGCTGCGGTGAGCCACCAGGCAGTTGATCTTGATGCTGTGGGATCGCGATCCGCGAGCCCGGCGAGTCATGACGCAAAAACCTTGCCGGGTGCGAGCTGGTACTGCCTGGGGTTCGCCGTCGTACTGGTCGTGGGATGCCGGGTAGCGGGCAGTCTGCTCACCGAAGCCGGATTCAGGCTGCATCTCGGCGACAGCTGGCCGTTGTACGCGCTGTGGTCGCCGGGTGACAACAACGCCGGGCTGCTGCTCCCGATCGGTATCGCCGGGCTCGCCCTGTGGCACGCCCCGCGACTGGCGAGCGTACTGCCCTGGCGCTGGCTGCTGGTCACGGCGTACCTCGCCGCGGCGTTGTGGCCGGTCGGTCTGGCACTGTCCGAAGGAGTTGCGGGCCTGACCAGGCCATTGTCATCCCCGTACGACTATCCGCACGACGTGCCACAGGTGGCGGATCTCGGCAGGTTCCTCGCCACCTTCACCGACCACATCATCGACCCACCTGAGTGGACCACGCACACGTCCGGACACCCGCCGGCAGCGCTCGGGTTCTTCGTACTGCTGGACCGGGTCGGACTGGGTGGCGAGCTGTTGCCGGCACTGGTCTGTGTCGGGGTCGGGGCTGCGGCGGTACCAGCGGTGATCTCAACGGTACGGGTGCTGGGTGACGAGGCGTTGGCGCGCCGGGCCGCGCCGTTCATGGCGTTCGCGCCCACCGCGTTGTGGGTCGCGGTGAGCGCGGACGCCCTGTTCGCCGGGATCTCGGCAATCGGAATCTGCGCGCTGGCCCACGCCGCGCGGCGCGGCGACCGCCTCGGCGACGGACTGGCCGTACTCGGCGGCCTCGCGCTGGGACTCACGCTCTACCTGTCGTACGGGTTGACGCTGCTCGGACCGCTGGTGATCGCGGTCGTGGCGGTGCGCCGGCGGATCCGACCGTTGCTGATCGGAGGGCTCGCGGTGGTCACCGTCGTGGCGGCTTTCACAGCGGGTGGGTTCGCCTGGTGGGAGGGATTGGCGCTGGCCGTGGAGCGGGTGCACGCCGGACCGGCGTGGCAGGACCGGCCGCAGGCGTACTTCCGGTTCGCCAACCTGGCCGCCCTCGCTGTCGCGGTGGGCCCAGCGACCGTCGCCGGGCTGCCACTGGTGGCCCGGCACCGTCGGTCCGGGTTCTGGGTACTGCCGGCCGGGGTGCTGCTCGCGGTCGCCGTCGCCGGGCTGTCCGGGCTCACCACGGGGGAGGTGGAGCGGATCTACCTGCCGTTCGCCGTGTGGCTGTTGCCGGTCGCGGGGCTGCTGCCAGCGGCTGGCGCACGTTGGTGGCTCGCTGCCCAGCTCGCCCTGGCGTTGACGCTGGAAGGGCTGCTGCGACTGGGCTGGTAGACCGGGGCTCTCGTCAGTCCCGAAGTGGCGCCGTGGCGAACTCCTTCACCCCCTGGCCGAACGAAACCTCGGCACGGAAGCCCAACTCGTCGGCGGCCTTCTGAGCCGAGGCGACCACGTGCCGAACGTCGCCCAGCCGGTAGCTTCCGGTCACGACCGGGTCCGGACCGCCGAACACCCGCGCCAGCGTCGTCGCCATCTCTCCCACCGTGCGGGCTTCCCCAGAGGCGATGTTGTACGGGGTGAACCGGCCCTCGCCCGCGGTGGCCGCCAGCGCGACGATGTTCGCCCGCGCCACATCCCGTACGTGGATGAAGTCACGCCGCTGCCCACCGTCCTCGAACACCTGCGGTGGCTCACCCCGCTCAAGTGCGGAGCGGAAGATCGCCGCCACGCCGGAGTACGGGGTGTCCCGGGGCATCCCCGGCCCGTACACGTTGTGGTAGCGCAGCGCGATAGCGGCGCCTCTGGTGAGTCGGACCCACGACGCGGTGAGATGCTCGGTGGTCACCTTGCTCGCGGCGTACGTGTTGCGCGGGTCGAGCGGGGCGTCCTCGGGGACGACTCCTGGTCGCAGTGCGGAGCCGCATCGCGGGCAGGTCGGTTCGAAACGACCGGCCGCCAGGTCGGCCTCGGCCCGGGGGTCCGGCCGGACCACACCGTGGTTGGGGCACTCGTACCGGCCCTCGCCGTACACCACCATGGAGCTGGCCACTACCAGCCGGCCGATCTCTGCCCGTGCCATCGCGGCGAGCAGCACCGCTGTGCCCAGGTCGTTGCACGCCACGTACTCCGGCATGTCGGAGGCGTCCACGCCGAGGCCCACCATCGCGGCCTGATGCACCACCGCGTCGACATTGCGAACCGCGGCGCGCACGGCCGCGGCGTCCCGGAGGTCGCCGTACAGCAGTTCAACGTTCGGGAGGTCAGCGGGCGGCTCACCGGTGGCGGTGAGGCTTGAGGGCCAGCGGTCGGGGTCTCTGTGGGCGGCCGGGTGCAGGCAGTCGAAGACCCGTACCTCGTGGCCGGCGGCCGACAGGATCTCCACAATGTGCGAGCCGATGAACCCGGCTCCGCCCGTGACCAGTACTCGCATTTCAGCCACGCTAGTCACTACTGCGGGGCTGGTCGATGTCGCAATTCCGACGATCGGTGAACCGTCCGCAAACCGTAAGATACCGGTTTCACTGTCGTATGGTGATTGCGCTGGGTATCCGCTATCCCCGGAAGTCGATTACGTTCGGTAATTCCAGTCGCAGTTTCCGGGATTTATTGCAGGTCATCGCCAAGGTGATTGTCTATCAGGGACAGGTGGTTTATCCCAAACTGACCGGATGGTCTGGCTGAAGTCGCCGTGGCGAGGACATGGACGACTGTGCCGCGGCGGTGGGCGTCCGGGGTGGGTGGGGTCCGCGCTGTGGCTGACCCACCCGCTGTGATGATCGAGCGGGCAACTCGTACGGCCTGGAATGATGAGCCTCGCGGATCACCGGGCATGGGGAGAGCGTGACGACGCCCTAACCCCTGGGTGTGTGAACCTTGTGTTTGCGTCGAGACGGGGTGTCTGAGGTGGCGACAAGTGCCGAGGAGCTAGTGAAGCTTCTTGCCGATCTGGAAACCGACCGGGGGAAGATTCTGCCGCCGCCGATCATGAGCGCTCGCAAGCTTGATGTGGGCGGCGAGTCGGTCGCCGTCATCGAAGTCGTGCCGAGCCCCAGCCCACCGGTCAGGTACAACGGGCAGGTCTGGATCCGGGTCGGCCCCCGCCGAGCGCTTGCCTGGACCTTGGCCTGTTCGAGCGTGAATACCTTCCCAACGTGTTGAGTCACGATGTGCTGGCGGCCAACGGGCGGACCGTGGAGCAGAGGCTCGCCTCGCTGCGACTCACCACGGTGGACGGCATCCCCACCAATGCTGGGATCCTGGTCATCGGTGTCGAGCCGACCGAGTTCCTACCGGGTGCGTACGTTCAGTTCCTCCGAGTTGACGGCACGGACCTCTCTGCTCCGATCATCGATGAGCGCCGGCTGTCCACAGCGCTGCCATCTCTGCTGCGGGAACTCGACGAGCTCCTCCGGCTGAACATCCGAACGTCGGTCCGGATCGGCGAGGAACTCCGTGATCAGCGCCACTCCGATTACCCGCTCGCGGCCCTGCAACAGCTCACCCGAAACGGGATCCTGCACCGCAGCTACGAAGGAACTTCGAAGCAGAACGGCAACCCGCCGGCTGAGTTCACACCCGACCCGGCGTACGTCGGAGTGGTCGTCCGGGAGGCCCGATGACGGCACCTGTGGTCGCGTTCTTCAACAACAGGAGTGGTGCTGGCAGGACGGGGCTCGTCTACCACGTGGCCTGGATGGCGGCCAACCACGGCTTACGTGTGCTCGCGGCAGATCTGGACCCTCAGGCCAATCTGACCGCCAATTTCCTCGATGAGGAACAGTTTGAGGCGCTCTGGCCCGGTGACGGTGCTTCCACGGGGGAGGCTCGGACAATTTTTGGCAGCCTTGGCCCTCTCATCCGGGGCATCGGCGATATCGCCGAACCTCCCGTCTTCCCGGTTGCTGACGGGCTTTCACTTTTGCCAGGAGATTTGGCGCTGTCACGGTTTGAGGATGAGCTTTCGAGTCAGTGGCCGGAGTGTCTCGACGGCAAAGAACGCGCCTTCCGGGTGATATCTGCCTACTGGCGCTTGCTTCGCATGGCAGCGGAGAGGGCCCAGGCCGATGTTGTGTTTGTCGATGTCGGCCCCAACCTCGGGGCGATCAACCGTTCTGCGCTGGTCGCCGCCGACAACGTGGTGTTCCCACTGGCCCCGGACCTGTTCAGTGTCCAGGGTCTGCAGAATCTCGGCCCCACCTTGCGGGCCTGGCGACAGCAGTGGCAGGCGCGGGTGCCGAAGAGTCCTGACCCGTCGCTTGAACTGCCCTCGGGGGGAATGAAGCCCACCGGGTACATCCTGCTGGGGCATGGGGTCCGCCTGGGACAGCCGGTCAAGGCGTACCAGCGCTGGATGGCGCGGATCCCGGGAATCTACCGGTCAGCGGTGCTCGATGTGGACCAGCCGGCACCGCCCGTCGACACGGACCCGTACTGTCTTGGACAGATCAAGCACTACCGCAGCCTGATGCCCCTGTCGTACGAGGCGCGCAAACCGGTTTTCGCGCTCAAGCCGGCGGACGGCGCCTTCGGTGGACACCAGGCGGCCGTAGCAGCGGCGAGGGCACACTACGCCGCGCTCACCGATCGCATCCTGCACGAGGTCAACGCCAGACCGAACGGGGAGGAGGCGGTATGAGGTCGCGCATACAGGGTGCCTGCGCGGAAACCGCAGGCCATGACAGGATCGTAGGCTGTGAACTGAACATGTCCGATGCGCCAGCCCGGAATCACACTCGGCACCCGGCGTTGGCATAATCTGCCGCATAGCCTTGGCCGCGCCACCCACCAGGTGCTGTATGTGGCATGTGCGACAGCCTGGATCGTCTTGCTTTCTCTTTAGGCGGTTTTCGTACTGTTACGTCCCGCTACACAACGTGCTGCTGTGGTGATTTTCGGTGCGTTGATGTGCGCAGGCGTGTGACCGATCGGGGCTGCCGGCTTCCGGAGGGCTTGGCGGGGCCAGTTGGGTGTGTCGGCCCAGGGCCGTGGGTCAGGTGAGAGGTAGTCAGGTGGATGTCTTCGACGTACGGGAGCGCTTGGTCGCGGACTACCGCGAGTTCACATCGAGCTTCGTCGATATCCGGGACCTACGAATTCGGAGGCATGTCGAAGGACGAGTGGCGAACGGCCACCAGTGGCCTGACCCGTGGCTGTCGCTGAACCCGAACTACGCGTCTGGCGGAACCGTCACCGAGCTTGTCGCAGACGGTCTGCTGCACCCCGAATGCGACCGGATATTCCGGATCAAGCGCGACCCGTCGCACCGGGATGGCCTGGCGATCCGCTTCCACCAGCACCAACGCGAGGCGATCGAGGCGGCCGGGACCGGTAACAGCTACGTGTTGACCACCGGGACCGGCTCCGGAAAGAGTCTCGCCTACCTGGTGCCAATTGTGGATCGGGTGCTGCGTGCCAAGGCGCAGGGCACCTACCGACCGGGAATCAAGGCGATCATCGTCTATCCGATGAATGCGCTGGCGAACAGCCAGCGCCACGAGTTGGAGAAGTTCCTGCGGTGGGGCTACCCGGAGGGCGGCGACCCGGTGAGTTTCGCCCGTTACACCGGCCAGGAGGGTCCGTCGGAACGCCGCAGGATCATGGCCGAACCGCCGGACATCCTGCTCACCAACTACGTGATGTTGGAACTCGTTCTGACCCGACGGGCCGAACGCGACCGCCTGATCAAGGCGGCGCGCAGCCTGTGGTTCCTGGTCCTGGACGAACTCCACACCTACCGGGGTCGGCAGGGCGCGGACGTGGCCTTCCTGGTCCGCCGGACCAGGGATGCGTGCGAGGCTCCGGATCTGCAATGTGTCGGCACGTCGGCCACCATGGCGAGCACCGGCAGTCCGGCCGCCCAGCGGGCCGACGTGGCGGAAGTGGCCAGTCGGCTGTTCGGCGCTCCGGTAGCGGCAGGCCAGGTGATCGGTGAATCCCTGGAGCGGGTCACCGCGCAGACCCCGGCAGACCTGGCCTTGATCCGGGAAGCGGCTACCCATTGGGCATCAGGTGCCCATGTCGACATGGATTTCGACGCCTTCCGGGTCGATCCCCTGGCGGCATGGGTCGAGGTCACTTTCGGGCTGGAACCCGGCACGGACCGACTGACCCGCCGCCGTCGGCCGCCGACAGTCCCGG
>DASUSI010000159.1:0-5407 GCA_036375165.1 Micromonosporaceae bacterium
CATGTCGGTGAGGCGACGTATGCGCGTGAGGTTGGATCCTTCAGGATACTCAACCGTAAGTTTGAATGCGTAAGACTAGAAACGGATGGCGTTGACCATGTTCTTTCCCACGCCAAGGGTGACTGTGGCGTTGTCGCTCAGGAACACCTCGCTGCCGACGTTCGGGTCGGTCAACGCGTTGTACGCCTTGTGAAGCCAGCCGAACCGAGGCTGGAAGGTCTCGTGCCGGGAGAACGATGTTAGCCGCCGCTCCCGACGGGCACGTGGCGGCACGATTCCGCCATTGATCTTGTCTTTGATTCGCTGGGGGTGGGGGGCGCGCGAGCCGTTCGTGCCCGCCGCCATTGTGGGGACCGTCGATATGGGCGACGGCTCTCCCTCATGACTTTGGCGAGTTTCGCGGGAGAGCCGTCTGACGGTGCTGGAGGCACCGATGCAGACGGTACGAGGCGACGAGGCCAGTGTCGAGCGGCGGCTTTGCCAGGGGTTGCTGCAGTGCCCGTGTTCAGGGGTGCTCGGCCCGTGGGGCTGGGCACGGGAGCGGGCGATCAGGACGTCAGCGGGGACGGTGGCGGTGAAGCCCCGGCGGAGCCGGTGCCGCTCCTGCGGGGCGACGCACGTGCTGCTACCTGCGTGGTTGTTCGTCCGCCGTGCGTTCGCCGGGGCGCTGATGTGGGCGTGCGTGCTGGCCCGGGCAGGCGGGTCGAAGATCGCCGCGATCGGCTCCCGGTTCGGGGTCAGGGCGTCCACGGTGGCCTCGTGGCTGCGCCGGATTACCGGCCGGGCCGACTGGTGGCGGCGGGTGCTGATGGATGTCCTGGCGCTGGCGGACGGGCGGGTGCGCCGGTTCGTGCCGGCCCGGTCCGCCCTGGGCGATGCCGTGGCGGTGCTGGACGCGGTGCTCGCGGCGCTGCACGGCCGGCACGCGCAGATGGCCACGTTGACGGCGCCCGAGTTGGCCTCGCACCTGACCCGGGCGCGCCTCTTTGCCCCATTCCTTGATCTCGATGGTTGCAACACGAGCGTGTTCGGGATGCCCGCGTCGGCCCCTTCCTGAGCCGGCGCGGCCGCTGAAGGATCGCCTCCAGTCACTTTCTGGTCCTTTGTGGAGGAGGCAGGGTCTTGGACGAGTTCGAACGCGACGGCAAGGCGCGGCGGGAACGGGCGCAGACTGTGGCGTTGTGGCGTTACACGCTGGTGGCGCCGGCGATGGACGAGCAGCTGACCGGTCGGGAGCGTGGACGGCTGGTGCGCGAGCTCGCGCAGCGGGAGCATCCGGGCCCGTTCGGCGGCCGGGTGCGGGTCTCGCGTAAGACGCTGGACCGCTGGATCCGCACCCGCCGCCGCGGTGGGTTCGAGGCGCTGCTGCCCACGGCGCGGCGGGTCGAGCCGCGCACCGATCAGGCGGTGCTGGCGCTGGCGGTGTCGTTGAAGAAGGAGAACCCGCGGCGCACCGCGGCCCAGGTCCGCCGGATCCTGGTCGAGATGTCCCCGCAGCGCGTGGTGCCGGCCGAGCGCACTCTGCAGCGGCACTTCGCCGCCTGTGGGCTCAACATCCGCCCGGACGGGAGCCCGCCGAAAGTGCGGTGCCGGTTCGAGGCCGAGCGGATCAACGAGATCTGGACGGCGGACACGTTGCACGCACCGAAGGTCGCCGGCCGCAAGGCGTTCGTGCACGCCATCATCGACGACCATTCCCGGCTGCTGGTGGACTACCAGTGCACCCACCGCGACGACGCGGCCCGGTTCATGACCCTGTTCCGCCATGCCATCGCCACTCACGGGATTCCCTCGACCCTGTATGTCGACAACGGATCACCGTTTGTCGATGAGGCGTTGCTGCGCACCTGCGCCCGGCTGGGCATCCGGGTCACCCACTCCGCCCCGGGCGAGCCCGAAGGACGCGGCAAAGTCGAACGGGCCTTCAGGACGGTGCGGGAGCAGTTCCTGGTCGAGGTCCACGGCGAGGCGGACAACCCGGTCGGGCACTATGTGGCCGATCTGGCCGGGATGCAGGAGGCGTTGCGGTTGTGGGTCACCCGGGTTTATCACCGGCAGACGCATTCGGAGACCGGGCAGACCCCGCTGCAGCGGTGGGCCGACGGTGACCCTCCGGTGCTGCCCACACCCGAGGCGCTGCGGCGGGCGTTCGCGTGGACCGTGGCCCGCCGGGTGCGCAAGAACGCCAGGGTCGAGTTGGAGGGCAACCGCTACAAGGTGGACGATGCGCTGGCCCGCAGGGACGTCGAATTGCACTACGACCCGTTCGACCTGACCGACATCGAGGTCTACTGGCTCGGGCGGCTGGTCGGCAAGGCCGTGCCCGAGCACATCGGCCGCCATTGCCATCCCAAGGCGCCGCCCGAGGTCGAGCCCGAACCGGTCGCCCTGACCGGCGTCGACTACATCGCGCTGCTCGCCGCAGCCGACCGGGCCGAAACCGCCGGCCGGCTGCACCTGTCCCACCTCGCCGACCCGACCCAGCCCGCACCGGCCGACGCCAGCGACGACGACAACATCGACGGCACAGACGATGGCGTCGGGGAGCAGCCGCAATGAACAGACCACGCACACGAGCACAGCTGGCCGGGGCGGACCTGGCCGAAGCGCTGCGCTACCACGCATCCGGCCTGGACGCGGAGTTCGCCGCCGTGAACCTGCTCATCGAGCATGGCGTATTCCTGGCCCGGCCGGCGTTCCGGGACGAGTTCGTCCGCGTCGCCCGCACCTACCCCGGCTGCGCGTGGCCCTACTCGGCCCGCATCCGCTGGGGCGCCGCCGTCACCGCCCTCAACCAGCACCGCATTGCCTGCTCCAGCTCCGAAGCCGACATCCTGCGCATCGCCGCATCCCTTGGCGGCAACGCCCCCGTCCGGCTACGCGAGGTCCTCGGCGTGCTCGACACCACCAACATCAGCCGGGTCATCGACGCGATCATGATCGCCAACTGCTCCCGCCCCTACCCCTGGCCCACCGAAGGAAGATCATGATCTCTGGTCTGCAATCGCACTGGGGCTTCACGAAGATGCCCTTCGGCCGGGACCTGCCCGCCGACAACCTGTTCCGCGCCAATGCTCACAAGGAAGCCGTCGCCCGGCTGCGTTACCTCATCGACGCCCGTGGACTCGGCGTACTCACCGGCGAAGTCGGCTCAGGAAAGACCGTCGCCGTCCGTGCCGCCACCCACGGCCTGGACACCTCCCGCCACAGCGTCATCTACCTGTCCAATCCCATGGTCGGCACCCGCGGTCTGCACGGCGCCATCGCCACCGCCCTGGGCCAGGCGCCCCGGTTCCACCACGCCACCCTCATCCCCCAGGTCGAACGCGCGCTGCACGCCGAGTTCGCCGAGAAGGGCCGCCACGTGATCCTCATCATCGATGAGGCTCACCTCCTGGACATCGCCCAACTCGAGGCTCTGCGCATGTTGACCAACACGGAGATGGACGCGTTCTCGCCCCTGAGCGTCCTGCTCGTCGGCCAACCCGACCTGCGCCGTCGCATCAAGTCCGGCGAACTGGCTGCCCTGGACCAGCGAATCCAGCTGCGCTACCACTTCCCGACCCCGGCGCTGGGCCCAGACGAAACCAAGAAGTACATCGAATACCACGTATCCCTGGCCGGGCGGGGAAACAACGTCCTGTTCAGCGACGACGCGATCACCGCCATCCACCACCACGCCCGCGGCATCCCCCGAGCGATCAACAACCTCGCCGTCGCCGCCCTCCTGGCCGGCTACACCACCAACAAACACATCGTCGACGAGTCCGCCGCCCGCACCGCCATCGCCGAAACCACCGCGACAGACTGAGCACCACCCCGCCAACCCGAGCACCACCACGCCCCGCCCGACACTCGGGCGGGGCACTCTCAACCCGCAACCATGCCCACCATCAACGACGTCTCATGCCCACCCTGAGCGGCGGCTAACACGGGCTGGACTCGGTGACCCAGGGTGATGTGTATGTCGGTGACGACAAGGTCACCGGGCTCGGTGACAGGGACCTGACCAGGCTCCGCCGGGAGCGGGTGGGCTTCATCTTCCAGCAGTTCAACCTGCTCCCGACGCTGACGGCGCGGGAGAACATCCTGCTGCCGCTCTCGATCGCCGGGCGCAGGCCGGACGCCGGCTGGTTTGACACCGTCGTGGACACCGTCGGGCTGCGTGACCGGCTCAGTCATCGGCCGGCCCAGCTCTCCGGCGGGCAGCAGCAACGGGTGGCCTGCGCCCGAGCCCTGGTGACCCGCCCCGAGGTGGTCTTCGCCGACGAGCCGACCGGCAACCTCGACTCCCGCTCCGGCGCCGAGGTGCTGGGCTTCCTGCGCGACTCGGTCCGACACTTCGGACAGACGATCGTGATGGTCACTCACGACCCCAACGCCGCCTCCTACGCCGACCGGGTCATCTTCCTCGCCGACGGCCAGGTCGTCACCGAGGTCACCGAACCCACGCCGGAGAGCGTCCTGGACACCATGAAGCGTCTCGACGCGCTGGCGGGAGTCGAGTCGTGATCCGAGCCACCCTGACCTCCCTGCTCTCCCGCAAGCTCCGACTGGTCCTCTCCGGACTCGCCGTTGTGCTCGGGGTGATGTTCGTGTCGGGCGCGTTCGTGCTCACCGACACCCTCGGTCGCACCTTCGACCAGCTCTTCAACGCCGCCTACGCCGATACCGACGTCGAGGTGCGCAAGGCGCAGAACGTCGAAGCCGGCGAGTTCGACGACGACGAACGCGTCGGGGCCACCATCGCCGAGAGCGAGCTGACGCGGCTGGAGTCGGTGCCCGGCGTGGCGAGTCTTCAGGGTGTCGTCATGGCTGACGGGGCTCGTCTCATCGGCGCTAACGGCAAGGTCGTCGCCTCGGTGGGTCCGCCGCGCTTTGGTGTCGACTGGCCCAGCCAGTCCGGCGATGTCGAGCTCCGGGACGGGCGCGGCCCCACGACAGACGGCGAGATCGCCATCAACGCGGCACTAGCGCGGCAGGCCGCGGTGGCGGTCGGCGACCAGGTCGGGGTGCTATCCCTGGCGCCGAAGCAGAACTTCACCATCGTCGGCATCTTCGGGTACCCGGGTGGCCGTGACTCGCTCGGTGGTTCGCAGATGGTGGCGTTCACCACGCCCATTGCTCAGGAGCTGATGCTGGGCGAGCGCGGCGTGTACGCCTATGTGGACGTCAAAGCGTCGGGCGGGGTCACCAATGAGGAGCTGCGCGACCAGCTCGCGGCCCAGCTCGGCTCGGGCTACGACGTCAAGACCGGCCAACAACTCGCCGAGGCGTCCAGCGAGTCCTTCGCCGAGGCGCTGAGCTTCTTCAACTACGTGCTGATCGGATTCGCCTTCGTGGCGCTCTTCGTGGCCGTCTTCCTCATCCTCAACACGTTCTCGATCATCGTTGCGCAGCGGACCAC
>DASUSI010000160.1:0-5508 GCA_036375165.1 Micromonosporaceae bacterium
GCCACTCGTACTCAATCCACTGGTCGAGCAGTTCCCGGTACAGTGCGGCTGCCGTGATCTCCCCTTGCCGCTGTTTTGCCTTCAGCAGCCGTTGTTCCTCGATCTGACCGATGAAACTCAGCATCCGGGGATTCCGTGACAGACCCAGGAGGTCCCGCACGTCCTTGAGCAACGTCAAGCGGCGGGCGGCGGCGGCCTTGTCCCGGAGGCGCAGGGCCAGGAAATCATGGATCTGCTTCTCACCGAAGCCTTGCAGCCGGACAATCCGTCTGCCAGAGATCACCGCGAGCTTGTCACCGAGAGCAGACGTGACCTGGTCATCGGTCAGGAAATAGTTGTCACGGCTGGTGAGCACGACCTTGGCTCGACCTGCGGTGGCCTGGATGATGGTGTTCAGGTGTTCGGCGGCCCGTTCGTAAGTGACCCGAAGTGCCAGTTCGTCGTATCCGTCGAAGAGCAGCGCCACCCGACCTTCCCGCAACAGGTAGCGGAACAGCGGTAGGTCGACGCGCCGTTCGCCACCTCGGGTGAGCTGGGCGGCGACCAACTGGTTGAGCTGGTGGGTTTTCTCCAGGTCTTTCAGATGCACCAGCACCGGTACGGCCGGGTCGCCTTCGGTGTGCATCCGCCGGGCCAGCTCCCGCAGCAGGAAGGTCTTGCCATAGCCGAAGTCACCGAGGACCAGCACAAAGTGTCCGTCCGGATCGGCCAGCCAGCGCCGGAGATCTTCCAGCAGATCTTCATCTGGTTTCGGGTCACCCAGTCCGTTGTAGCGCTGGGGGATGTAGAGGTCGGACGGGTAGATCGGGTCGTTGGACAGTTCTCCGGCCTGCCAAGCCGTGTAGGGCCGTAGGTCGTATCCAAGCTGGAATTCGGGAAAGCTCAGTAACTCCACGCCCTTGAGTCGGGCCAGCTCACGGAGCCTGGTGGGCGCGGGGTCACCCTCGTAGATCAGTTTCGAGCCGATGCTTGGCCCACCCATCCGGAATCGAGCGTCGACCCGGCGATGAAAGTCGAGTATCTGCTCCTCGGTGACCGACCCTCGCACGATCCCCATCGGAAAGGTCTCAATCACCAGTGGATGGTCAGGGTCGATGGATTGATGGCGGGTCACCCGTAGGTACCGGTCTTCTGATCCGTCGCCGGCTTCCTCGACCGTCGCTGTCCGGTCCCGCAGTCGGTACACCTCGGCCACCCGGCTGAGCAGGTCGTCCGTCCGCTCAGGACGGGGTCGCTCGGCATACTCGGTCTGTCGTGGGATCCGCTTCTTCCTGGCGTCCGGCTCGGGTTCCGGAAACACTCCCTGTGCGGCGGGCCAGCGGACCGGTATCCGGCGTCGCCAGTCGTCGCCGTACTCGCTGATGGCGGTGTCCCCGATCCAGCGCTGCCGCTGAGCCTCAAACCGCCGTGCCCACACTCGCAGCCCGTCGGCGGTGAACCGCAGAAGCTGGTACTGGTTCGGGACCTCCGGTGGACGTTCGGCAGATTGCACGCCAGTGCTACCGGTGCCCAGCACCAACAGGGGATCCGCCCCGAGATTCGTGACCCGGGCATGGTGGATGTGGCCGTGCAGCACGGAGTGAAGGTGTGGGCCGAGCAGGTCAGCAAACCGGTCGGCGTCCCGCAGGTTGGCATCGTCGTCGCTGGCACCGCGTACCGGATTGTGGTGCAGTAGGCCGAGTCGCAACCAGCCCTCGTCCGTTGCCTTCCTCAGCCTGCGGACGAACCAGCGCAACTGTTCCTCGCCCAGCCAGCCGTAGTGGTCGCCGTCGCGATGGCTTTCCGCCATTGTGGAGTTCAGTCCGGCCACGGCGAGCTTCAACTCTGGAAACTCGTGGTACGTCCATGGTTCGTCCTTGGGCAGGGTACGGCCGTGGAATTTCTCGATGAACGAGGAATACGGTTCCCACTTGGGCCAGTAGGGCGGGATCGGCTGCTCGTCTTCGGCTTCCCGGTTGAGGAAGTAGGCCCGGCACTTCTTCCGGTTGACGTCGTGGTTGCCTGGCACCAGCACGATCCGGTCACGGGGCAGGTCGAGGCCCAGGGCGAGGTCTTGCAGGAATTCGTACGCGGCCTCGTACTCCTTCGGCATCGCCGATTCGGCGATATCACCGGCCACGGTCACCAGGTCCGGTGTGACATCGTGGTGTTCCCGTAGCAGGCTGAGATCCTCCAGCAGCCGGCCCGCGAGCCGGCCGTGGTGGCGGTCCGCTGCGGTGAGGCCGTCGCCTCCGAAGCCGTGGCGAACCCCGAACTGGGGGTCCGCCAAGTGCAGCACACACAGCTCGGCCGCCTTCGCCGGTCCCCTCGGCGGCGGCTGGTCTGGCGGCCTCGAAGGCACTCGTTCGAGAGCTTTGCCGAGCACCGACGCGGAGATCACGTACGCGTCGATCGCCTCATCTTCGACGGCAGCGGCCTGTAGCGCTCCGATCACCTTGCCGGTGTCCTGCCGCCACACCGGGCCGCCGCTGAAGCCGCTCCGGATCCGAAAGATGCCCTCGATGCTTTGATTGACCTGTAGCCGGCTGCTGTCGATCGCGCCGAGCACGAGTCCGCGTACATGGCCTGGTGTCGTGCGCTCCGCCGACGGGCCGAACGCCTGTACCTCACCGCCGACCACGTCGCCGGGTTCCAGTTCGAGCGTGGGCAGGTCAGGCGGCGGCGGACCCACGAATCCGAGGACCGCCACGTCTCGCTCGTCAAAGCTGCCGTGAGATACCGGGAGCCAGTGCCGGACCGTCGCCTCCCGCGCCGCCGAGGTGCCAAGCGCGACCTGGACGGTGAGCCGCGCGCCGTCCGGTTTGGACGACTCCCGCGCCGCCCGCCCGAGTGCCGTGTTGACGACGTGTGCGCAGGTCAGCAGGATACCGTTCCCGACGTGGAACGCCAGTCCGACCGGGCGACCGTTGCGCAGGATCCGGACGATCCCGTGTTCAGGCCGGGCCATTCGAGTCAACTTCTGACGCGGCCGGCTTCCGCCAGGCAACCGTGATCGTGAAGTTGGCTTCGGCGGTGCCCTTGGTGAAAATCAGGCCGGTTTCGCCGCCGATGGTGAGACCAAGCTCCATGCCGATCTCATCAGGAGAGTGCTCTGCGGATCGGAGCCGGGTCAGTATCGTGTTGATCGCCGGCATGATCCGTGTCATCGAGGCAGCCAGTGTGAATGGTGCCCGCTCCGGTTTGTCGCCGTCATCGGAGACCAGTTCCACCCCGTTGAGGTTCTGCTGGTTGACCTCTACCTCGATGAACTCGCCCTCGCCGTCGCCGACCGGAACCCTGAGCAGCGTCCTGGCCATTACCTTCCCCCGGCAGTTGGTCACCCGATGAGCAGGAGAATCACTGTCTCATGTCTGCGGGTCGCACCAACTGCCGGGCTGAGGTCGCTATTCAGAAAGCTAATTGCGTTGGTCTCACAGCCGCCGGTCGCGACCCGTTTCACCAGGTCACCGCCCTGAAAGACTTCGACCTGGCTGGCGCGCAGGTGCGACAGCGCGAACACCGTCAATCCAAGTAGGAGTGGGGGAAGCAGCCGCAACTCGCCCAACGAGACGTACCCGGGTGCCACGCCTGGCCCATCGGCGGCGGACCGTGTGGCGACGCGACGCCCCAGGTCCACCGCTCGGAAGCCGGTGGGCGATCACGTGCGCTGCGCCGTGACTGTTTACTCAGTGCAATGCTTTCCTCAGGACGGCGACCTCGCTTTCGCGCGGCGGGCCGACACCGCCGGGGTGCCATTCGACGATCAGGCGCTGTCCGGACGGCAGTTCGTAGATGCGTACCGCCCGGCTGGCCACGCTGGACCCGTAGTCACGTCCTCCAGCACCCAACGCCTCACGCAGCGGCAGTGTCCTGCTGGCGAGTCGCTCCCAGGTGCGTCCAAACCCGAAGATGTCCCGAACGGGAAACTCTGCGACTGGCTGCCACACGAACTCTTCGATGATGTCCGAAGGCGGATCCAGGCGAACGCGTGCCGTGGTGATGTGCCACGGGTACGCCTCGAAGATCAGTATGTCGTCTGCCGCTGCGGTGTCTTCCGACCAGCGCCGGGCGAACGACCGGTGCGTGGTGTAGAAGCGGCTCCGTTTTCTGCCCATTTCGCGGAGCCAGGGAGTGCGTAGGTACGGCTGGGTCCTGGCCCATGCGCTGTAGGAGCCACGTTGCCGGATCTCGTCCGCGAAGATGCCGTCTCTGGCCTGGAACTGCGGGACATACTCACCCGGATGGAAGGCCAGGAAGACCATGCGCGGCGTTCTCACGTGACCGAGCAGGTCCCCGAGATACGGCTCAGGGAATCCCTTCCGGGTGGCGTGGTCGGGCCAGGTTCCGTCATAACCGTCGAACCATCGCCGTAGTGTCCCTGACAAAGGGTCTTCCCCTGCCAGCCAGGCGTTGATGTGTTGGTCCCAGAATGTTGCCACTGCGGCGCATGCCGGCCCCATACCGCGAGCGTACTACTGTCCAGTTAGGACGACGACAGTCAAAGAGTACGTACGGCGCGGACCCGTTTCACAATGCGAAACGGGTCCGTGACCGTACGGAGGGGATCAGGCGGCAGCCGCTGTGGTGACCTCGCCGACGGTGGGGTCGGACTGCTGGGCGATGAGGCCGCGTAGCCACTGGTCGAGTCGGGTGACTCGGGACGGGTCCGTGTAGAGGCGGCGAGTCAGCCGGAGCGCGGTGACCAGACCGGCGAGCGCGATCATGCGGGGCTCGGGGTACTCGCGGCTGCGGTGGTACCTGTCTGGGATGTCCCGGACGCTGGCGCGGGCGCATACCGCAGCCTTCTCGGTGGGCTGGTACGCCTCGACGCGGAACAGTCCGAACCGGCGGCGGTCGGCCCGGTGCAGGATGCCGGCGGCGATCATGTCGGCGCGTACCCGCTCGTAGAGATTGGTCTTGGCGAACTGCCGCACGAAGTCCTTCACCTTGATCGTGCCGCCGGCCTGCCACAGCATCTTGAGGGCGGTATCGGTCATGGTGTCGCCGGTCGGGGCCTGGGAGAGCACGCTGATCAGCCCCGGGTCGTGGGTGTAATGGCCGGTTCGGACGTCCTCACGCCATCCGATCCGGACCCTGCCGGCGAGCCACAGGTCAAATAGCATCGCGCCGGCCAGCCCGACGGCCAGAGCGTCCTTGGTGACGTGGCACCGTCCGGTCTGGTCGTCGTGGGCGATCAGGAACAACTCACTTCGCAGCCACGGGTGGGGGCCGGGGGAGTCGTCCGGGAGGATGCGCCGCAGCCGGTTCAGGGCAGTGCGTTCAAGTGCCTGGCTGGTCATGGATCATCTCCTGTCAGCGTCGGTCAGTACGGGACCTGCGGTGGAGGTTCGGGTACGTGTCGTCGTCTGGGCGCGGGTGGGACGGGGGTGACGTCTCGTGGTGGTCTGGGCTGGGGGTCTGGTTGCTGGGTTGGGTGGGTGGCGAGGGTCATGTGTGGGAACGGGCAGAGCCATCCGGCGTGGTGTCCGTTGCGGTCGAGGTGGGTGGGTCCGGCGTCGGTGTCCACCA
>DASUSI010000161.1:0-82110 GCA_036375165.1 Micromonosporaceae bacterium
GCTGTTGTGCGGAACCGTTCGGCAACCTCAGCAGTGGTGAAGTACATGGTTGTCTGGCTTGTAGGTGCGGTCGTGTCAGACACGCACCACACGCTATGACGGACCATCCACGGTCGTCAAGGCTGGCGGTGCGCTCTTGACGACACCCACTGCTGTCAGGGACTATCAACGCATGACGAAGGCGCAGGTGGACATCGGTGACGGCATCCGCGTCCCGGAGACAGTGCAGGGGTATGTGACCTATCCGGACGCCGGTTATGAGGCCAGGGTCACCGCCCTCTATGACTCGGGGGTGGGCCGTTATCGCGTCCGAACACTCACGGTCGAGGCGACCGGGGACCGGGATGTCACGGGCGAGATGCTGCGGAAGGTGCGCGTTGCGGAGGTCCTGCGGGATGCCGTCAACCGTGAGATGACAAGTCAGCTGTGGCCGTTGGCTGGCGGGCCGGATGCGCCCTCTGACGCCGACGGGCAGCCGACCACGGAGACGCTGACCTACGTTGCTTTGGTGTACCGCTTGGCGCTCGTCACTGGGGACCCGCCGACACAGGCCGTGGCGCGTGCCCTCAAGGTGTCACGCAACACGGCATCACGGCTTGTGACCCGGGCGTGGGATCGCGGCCTACTGACCGTCCAGGACCCTCGCGGCGCGAAGCGGGCATGACGCGGCGAACATCGCGAAGCGGCCTAATGGGAAGTGGCGTGCCCGGTACCGGGACGCGAAGGGCCATGAGCATGCCCGGTACCTCGATAGAAGATCGATGCGCAACGCTGGCTAGACAGCGTGAGCGCTTCCGTGATGCGCGGTGAGTACGTAGACCCGAAGCTGTCCAAGGTCACCGTGGGGGACTGGGCGACCCGTTGGCTTGAGACCAAGGCCAACGTCAAGCCGTCAACCCGGGATCGGTACGCGGGCATCCTGGTGACCCACCTGACCCCTGAGTGGGGGCCGGTGAAGCTGGCGGACGTGACGCACGCGGACGTTCAGGGTTGGGTGTCGCGGCTCGCGGGAGCGCATCAGCCTGCCACCGTCCACAAGGTTCACCGGGTGCTGTCGATGGTGTTGGGCCTCGCGGTCAAGGATGGTCGGCTTCCGCGCAACCCGGCGGCCGGCGTGAGCCTGCCGCGTGCCGCGAAGTCCGAGAAGCGCTACCTCACTGCTCGCCAGGTTCGGGACCTGGCGGACGCTGCCGGGCCTGGTCGCCTGGTGGTCCTGGTCCTCGCGTACACGGGCCTTCGGTGGGGCGAGCTGGCGGCCCTTCGGGTGCAGCGGGTGGACTTGATGCGGCGGCGTATGCACATCGCGGAGTCGGTCACCGAGCTGAGTGACGGCTCTCTGGACTGGGCCCGCCGAAGTCGCATGAACGGCGTTGGGTTCCGGTGCCCCGGTTCCTGGTCGGACAGCTTGCCGACCACATGGCGGGCAGGCCCGGTGACGATCTGGTCTTCCGCTCCCCGAAGGGCGCGGTGCTTCGGGTGCGCGGTGCACGCCGGTCCTGGTTCGACCAGGTGGTGAAGCGTGCCGGTCTGCCCAAAGGCTTTCACCCGCATGAACTACGCCACACAGCGGCGTCCCTGGCGGTCAGCGCCGGAGCGAACGTGAAGGCCGTTCAGCGGATGCTCGGGCACGCGAAGGCATCGATGACCTTGGACGTCTACGCGGACCTGTTTGACGACGATCTTGAGGCGGTAGCGGACCGGTTGGATGAGATCGCCTCGCGTGCGGACTCTGTGTGGACAGGGGAGGTGATCACGATGTCTGCTGTTCGGGCTTTAAGCCCTCTACCAGGGGTTTTACCGGCGGTCCTGACGGGATTTGAACCCGCGACCCCCGCCTTGACAGGGCGGTGAGCACTCCAGACTGCTCCACAGGACCTTGCTTGCGTGCCCCCAACGGGATTCGAACCCGTGCTACCGCCTTGAAAGGGCGGGGTCCTAGGCCGCTAGACGATGGGGACGTTGGCCCCGCCATCATCGCATACGCAGGGGCACCGCCTCGCGTTGGTGTCCCAGCTCCGTTTGGGGCCAGCCAAGCATACGCGAGGCCCCCGGGAACGCCAAAACCGATACCCCGGCCATGGGTGCGCCCGGTCACACGGACTCTGGCGTACTGGAACGCCGCGGGTGCTCGTACCGGCTAGAGCGCGGCCAGCCGGAAACGGCGGGTGAGGTTGGGCAGGATCCGATGCAACGCCCGGTGGGTACGACTGCGGTCGCCGCCGCCGTCGTGCAGCAGAACGATCGCCCCTTTCCGGGTGCGCTTGTTCACGGTCCCGGTGATCTGCCAAGCGGGTGGCCTGCGCCAGTCCTGCGGGTCCACCGACCAGTGCAGGGACTTCATGCCCAGGCCCCGGGCGACGCGTACCACCCGTGCGGTCCACCTGCCGCCGGGCTGCCGGAAGTGGCGAACCCGGACGGTCGGTGCGGCGGCCATGATCGCCGCATTGGTACGCGCCAGGTCCGCTTCAATGTGTGCTCGGCTACGAGAACCCAGAGCCATGTCGTGGCTCCAGGAGTGGTTGCACAGCGCGTGGCCGTCCCGGACGATCGCTCGGACCAGTTTGGGGTAACGCCGAGCCTGCGCCCCGATCAGGCAGAACGTCGCCTTGACGCGCGACTCACGGAGCGCCGCGAGGATCATTGGAGTCCAGACCGGATGCGGGCCGTCGTCGAAGGTGAGCGCGACCGCCGAGCTCCCCGTGGTGAGCATTGTCCCATGTGGACCTTGTTTGCCCTGGAATGCGGGTCGCGCGGGACGTTCCGGAGACTTACCACTCGGGGAAGGACTCGCGGCTTCGGTCGGTGCCGGTGGACCCGCAACGTGTTGCCAGTGGGCGTCCGTGTCCGACAGGGACGGTGCGCAACCAGCTAGCAGGGCAACACAGACGGCGATCGCGGTACCCACTATGTAGCGCGTCACTCAAGCCTCCCCGCCGGCTGACTCGGGCGGCCAGCCTAGCCGAGAAGCGTTGCGGCGGGCAGGGTCAGCGGGTGGCGAGATCAATCACCTGACCGAGCCACGGGGCGTACCGGCTCGGGTTGGCGATCAGGTCCTCCCGCAGGGAGCGGAGATCGGCCCACTGCCATTCGGCGACCTCGTCCGGGTCCGGATCCGGACGTACGTCGTCCGCCACCTGCCCGACCAGAACGTGGTCGTACTCGTATTCGACCCGTCCGCTGGCCGGGTCCTCGGCGCGGTACACGAACCGCCCTGCCTCGTCCAGAGTGTCGGCTACCAGGCCCAGCTCGTCGCGTAGCCGGTTGGCCCCCGCGACTGTCAGGTCTTCGTCCGGCAGGGGGTGCCCGCAGCAGGTGTTGGCCCACCGCAGCGCGAACCGGGTCTTGCGGGCTGACCGCCGCTGCAGCAGCAGCCGGCCATGGGCGTCGGTCAGCAGTACGGAGAATGCCCGGTGCAGCCGGCCTGGGAGGCGGTGCGCCGCGGCCACGGTAGTGACGCCGAGCGTCGTGCCACCGGCGTCGACCAGTTGCACCAGGTGTTTCTCCCGGCTGCTGAATTCGGGGTACGCCGTTCCGGCCAGAATCACCGAACCAGCGTACGTACCCGGCGAACCGCTGTGACAGGGGCCGGGCGGCCGGGATGTCCGGGCCACGCGGCCCCTCATTCCTTGGCGAATTCCTCGGCGGCCACCAGCCCTTCCCGGTAGACGTCGATCGCCTCGCCGTCCCGGCCCGACTCCCGCAGCAGGTCGCCGAGCAGCCGGGCGGTACGCGCGGTGTGCGGGCCGGCCTCGGCTCCCACCGACAGCCGCAGCGCGATCCGCAGCGAGTGCTCCGCGAGTTCGGTCTCCCCGGCGTCGCCTGCGATCATGGCGCGGAGCCGGTGGGCCTCGGCGATGGTGAGCATGGCCTGTGGCTCCTCTGCCTCGATCCGCCAGGCGTCGTCGAGCGCGGCGAGCGCCTGCTGTGGCCGGCCGAGCTTCCACAGCACGGTGGCCAACTCGCTGGCCAAGGCTCCGGCGTAGTACCACGATCCGAGCTCCCGCATCATGTCCCGGGCGGTGGTGAGTTCCCGCTCCGCCTCGGCGTAGCGCTGGTCCCGGGACAGTAGGTAGCCACGGGACCAGTGGCACACCGCGATCTCGAACTGGTAGTCGAGCTGCTGGTACGTGGCGTGTGCCCGCTCCAGCGAGGCTTCGGCGTCCACGACCCGTCCCTGGGCGAGGAAGGTGCGCGCCACCTGCACGTGCATCGCCGCTACCTGCTCCGGATCGTTGACGTCGCTGGCCAGGGACAATGCGGTTTCCGCGGCGTGCGCGGCGCGCTGTGGCAGGCCGAGTTCCATGTAGACCCCGACGAGCCCGTACGAGAGTTGGACCATGGCGTCGGGTGCGGCCAGCCCGTCGCGTTTCAGCCGTTCCCGGGTGGACTCCAGGGTGTACGCGGCTTCCCGCAGCTGCCCGCGGATCCGCAGTATGCGGGCCCGGGTGGCGATGATCGGGATGTGTTCGGTCAGGGGCTCCCCGGCCAGCCGCTGTTCGGCGTCGTCCAGGCGGCGGATCGCCGAGGTGAGGTCGCCGCCGCGCTGGTCGCACCATGCCAGCCCGTGCAGTGCCGCCGCTTCGACCCGGGGCAGGCCGGCGTCCTGAGCCTCGTCCGCGACCTGGGTGTAGAGGCGTACCGCTTCGGCCAGTTCGTCGCTGGATCGGGCATGCCGGGCGGTGGCAAGCCGCAGTTGCAGTTCCGCCAGTACGTGTGCCGGGCGGCCGGTGAGCAGTTCGGTCTCGTCAACACCGAGACGTTCCGCGAAGTACTCGACGGCGTCACGGGACGGGTTCCGGCGCCCGGCCTCGATGGTCGACACGAAGGCGGCCGAGTACCGGTCGCCCGCGACGTCCTTCTGGGTGAGGCCACGTTCCTGTCGTAGCCGGTGAAGGCGAGCCCCGACGGACTCCCCTTCCGGCACGTCGTCGTGGCTGATCTCCGCGGTCACTCTGCCAGTAAACATTTCCTTGAGGTATAGGGAAAGCCCCACTTAACAACTTGTTTACTCCGGTCACCATAGCTGTTATACCTGTAATAACAGCGAGAACCAGCTCTGGCTCGGGACTTTTGGGGAGGCTTCCGGGCCCCGGCGAACGCCCCACAGACCCGGGCCGTGGCGCATGTGCATAAGCCGAGCGTCACGGCCCGTTCCATGTCCGCCGTTGGTGGACCACCAAGCAACCGGGACTCAGACCGGCCGCAGTTCGGTCAGTACCGGGACCCTCGCCCGCATCGTGACCTGCACGTCGACCGGGACCGCGGCCGTCACCGCTCGGAATTCGAAGTCGCGCAGCAGGGCGGCCAGAATGATCACGGATTCCAGCATCGAGAAGTGCTGGCCGACGCAGGTCCTCGGACCGCCGCCGAACACGCGGGGTGATCCGCCAGCCCGGCCCACATAGGACACAGACGTTCGCGGGAACGCTGGCTATCCACAGGAACCTGTGGATATCAATGTGGATAGCCAGCAGGAGCTGTGGACAACCAGGTGAGTCGTACACCGTTGCATCGGCGCGGTGCCTTGAACGCGCGGAACCCGGCTCACCGGTCGTCTGGCCGGCTGCCGGGCTCACCTTCTCTGCTCGTGCCCTCGACGCGGCCGGAAGCCAAAGCTCTCAGCGCTCCACAACAGCCCATACCACGACACGCGGTACGCGGTGCCGGGGGTGAACGGAGACGGGGCGCGGCAGGTCTGAGAGGCTACGCCGGCCCGGTGCGCAGCATCCGCGCCAGAAGAACATCACCCAAAGTGATGGTGTCTGCGACGTTCCGTGTTGTACGGTAAGCCGGTTCGATGCCGCGATCGCGCTGATCTCATGCGTATAAATCGATTACTGGCGACTGCGGCACGAGATTCTTGCCAGTGAATTATCAGCTTCGACATATCTATAAAAGATGACGAATAAGTTTACCGCGAGGCTGCTGGCCTGGGCCCGCTGTCAGGTGGCTGGCCGTCTTCCGGAGTTATGTGACGTTCAACAAACGCGAAGGGGTAACCGGTGCTTGCCAAGAGTGATATGGTCTCCGGGTTTGGCGCAACCTGACCCTTTTTGAGGACCCCTGAGAGGTTGCGGCGGTTTCGTGGTATGCGAGAGAACTGCTGCGAATCTCAACGGGGCAATGAGGTGGATGTGAATGGCCAAGGTCGCACTGATCGCCGCGCCCAACTATCACGAGCTCATCCGGAGCTACACGGCGGCGGACGAGGCGGGGATGCTGCAACAGGAGTTCGCACGGCTCGGGGTCGACCTGAGCTTGCAGAGCTTCTCCGATCCATCGGTTGACTGGTCAGCCTTTGACGCCGTGGTGCCCAAGTCCGCATGGGACTATTTCCACAACCCGCGCGGCTTCGTGCGCTGGCTGGACAATCTCACGGCGATGGGTGTCCGATCCATCAACGACGCCGAATTGATCAAGTGGAACCACGACAAGAATTACCTGGTGGAGCTGAGGAACGCGGGTGTGCAGGTCGCCCCGTTCGCCCTCTTCCGGCAGGGCAGTGACCCGGCGGATGTCGTGACCTGGCTCAAGGACGAAGGCTGGGACCGGGCCGTACTCAAGCCCGCCATTTCCGGTGGCGCCTGGCGGACCGGCCTGATCGACGTGGCGAACACGTCGGAAATCGAGTCCTTCGCGCGGGACATACTCGACGGCTGTGGCCTGGTCGCGCAACCGTTTTTTGAAGAGATTCAGACCGAAGGCGAGTGGTCGGTGCTCTTCGTCGAGGGTGACCCGACTCACACGGTGCTGAAGTTGCCGAAGGACGGGGATTTTCGATCCCAGGCGATCTGGGGCGGGCGTACCAAACCTGAGCAAGCCCCCGACTGGCTGCTGGACACCACGGCCAAAATTCTGTTCGCGGCTCCCGGACTACCGACGTACGGGCGGGTGGACGGCTTCGTCCGCGATGGACAGTTCCACCTGATGGAGCTTGAACTCATCGAACCGTACTTCTTCTTCGAATACGCGCCGGAGCATGTGCTGAACCAGTTCGCCCAGGCGATTGTGTCCCGGCTCTAACGCTTGACTCCGGACGGTGGTGCCATTCGGTGCTGGCACCACCGTCCTTTATGCGCGCCCGTTCCCGGCCACGAGTCGGTATCCGTTGCGCCGTGACTGTCAGCCACCTGACAGCTACCTCGCCGTGATCCCCGGATGGCCACTGTGGAAGCCCGGAGACAGGGAGCAGCGTCCAGGGGCGCGGTCACGTCGCCGGTCCGCCCTATGGTTGGTGCAGGCGGAATCGGACGAGGAGCAGCCATGGAGCCGATCTCGGTTGCGTTGTTGGCGGCGCTCGCTGGCGGTGCGGGTGGCGAGTTGGGCCGGCAGTTGTGGGCGGGTCTCGGGGACCTGGTGAAGCGCTCCCTCAGGCGTACGGCACCGGAGACCATCGAGCCGACAGAGACCGCGCTGGCCGCCCTGGAGCGCGCTCCGAATCACGCCGCCTCCGCCGAGGCATTGGCCGATGCTCTCCAGCGGAGGTCCGCCACGGACCCGCGGTTCACGGCCGAGTTGCGGGACTGGTTGGTACGGGCCCGGTCGGTGGTGCCTGACGATGGCCAGGTGCGCAATACGATCAGCGGCGGTGTCCAGCGTGGACCGGTGATCCAGGGACGGGACTTCTCCGGCCCGATCACCTTCGGTACGCCGCCACCGGACCCGGGCCCACAATGATCCCACAGTGATCCCACAGTGACGACATGAGCGGGCAGGCGAAATAACGCCACCGGTCACTGGTTGGTAACTGGGAGCGCTTCCCGCAGGTCAAGGGTGGCGCGGGCGCGCAATGTGGCGTATGTCTTGTCACGATCCCGGCGTACCGGAATAAGAACCGCCGACCGCAACTTGAACGATCAAATGGCCGTCGCCATATTCCGCGAGGAGTCTCGTGCGACCCCAGCGCTGGTACGGCAAGCGACAGGGCCTGGCCGCACCTCGGGTGGTGCTGCCGGGTCCCGTGGTGCCTGCCACGGGGGCGCCGGCCGGCCGGCGTACCGGGGTTTCGGAGGCCGTGTGCCGCCGCCCGACCGGCGACTCCGCCTCGGACCGGTGCCGCCGGCCGGCCGGTGTTTCTAGGGGAAGCCACGCATGGCCCTGTCATGCGCTTGACACAGGTTATCCCCATTTGGGCCGAGTCGTCTGTCATGTAGTTGACAGTTGCCTAACCCGTGCAGGGGCAACCATTTCGGCTCATAAGGTCGTACCTTTCAGGGCAGCGGCGATGCCGGACCGGGCGGCCGGGGCCGGAAACCGGCAGAGCGGTACGCAGCAGAGCAACAAGCGATACAACACCGAGCAACAGCGGGCCAGCTCGGTGCCGGCGACCAGCGGGCACCGGAGCACCAGCCGGCGTCCCGGGCTCAGTCGTCCTCGGTACGCGGCATCAGCGCGAACTCCGCGACCATCCGCCACGCCTCGGCCGACAGGTCCTTGGCTCCGGCATCGTCCAGTTGCTGCGCAACGTCGCGCAGCGCACCGATCGCACGGTCGGGATGGCCTATGTGGCCCGCCGCCCGTGCCTTCAGGATCTGCGCCTGCGCACGGTCCCGGAAGGAGAGGAGGTTGGCTTGGTCCAGAGCGGAACGGCACAGCGTCTCGACGTCCTCGAAACGGCGTTCCCCGAACGCCAGCTCCGCCTCCAGCAGGTCGAGCTGTGCCTGATAGATGGGTGTCCCGGTGAGTCGCAGTACCTGGCTGGCCATCGCGAACGAGGCGGAGGTCTCGGCGTCGATCTGCTGACCTGCCCGGTAGCTGAGCGACACCGCGGCCAGCCGCAGGCGTGCCCAGGTGACCAGGTCCTCACCGCTGGGAAGCTCGTTCATGGCTTGGCGCAGCAACGCCATGGTCTCGTCGAAGCCTTCCCGGCCCAGCCGCGCGGACGCCGCTGCCCACAGCACCTTGGCGCGCAGGCTCGGCGGTGTGTCCTCGATGATGGTGTCCAGCAGCTCCTCGGCGTAGCTGGCGGCCTCGCCGGACCGTCCGGCTTCCGACTCCGCGGCGATCAGCGCGATCATCGCCAGCACCCTGGGAGTTTCCGGCACGTCCGGGTCGCGGGCCCGGTCGACCGCCCAGCGCGCCGCGGTACGCGCCCCGTCGATCTCGCCGTTGAACCGCAGGCAGTTGCTCAACCCGGTGTACGCGGAGACCAGCAGCCGGGGACTGTCCGACTCGGTGGCGAGGGCAACCAGGCGGGTCTGGTGGCGCCGCCAGCCGGGGAGCCGTCCCAGGTTGCTCAGTGCGGTGGTCAGGCTCTGCCGGATGTGCCACTCCATCGCGAGGGACAACCGGCTGGCCTTCTCCAGGGCGGTTTCCAGGGTGCCGACCACAGTGCCGTAGTCGCCGCTCAGCAGCGCCTGCTGGGCCTGCACCACCAGGTCCGCGAGCACCGCCTCCCGGTTGCCCTGGAAGACGTTGATGTCGACCCCGAGCCGGTCGGCGAGCAACTGGGCGATGTGGGGGGTGACCGCGCGGGTGCCGGACTCGATGCGCGAGACGTAACTCGCCGAGAGACTCTCGCCGGTCAGGTCGGACTGCTTGAGTCCGCGTTGCTGGCGCAACCGGCGCAGTCGTTCACCGAAGTCCGGCTGCGGAATCAGATCGAGTTCCGTCACTTCTGTCCTCTATGGAGGTTGTCGTGCAGCTAGCACGCGCTTTCACGGTCCTCCTCCCCACGACCGTCCAGCGTTCGGGGGCGTCGGTGGCTATTACGGCGACCCCGGTGGCCCTGACCTGTGTCGGAGGCGAGATCGACTGGCCGTGACAGATGCCCGCTGCCGGAACCCGGCCCGGCCCGGTGTGCCCACCATGCCCACCGGGGCCGGTCCCACCGTCGGCGGCTACCAGCCGGTGGCCGTCTTCCGAGTGTCCCAGCTTGTCAAGCTCTGTCATACCGTCGAGGTCTTCTTTGAGGCTAGGGCGTCCGTGGGGCTGATGCCCCCCGGCTGGCCGTGATCAACATAACAGCCCACGAGGATTATCGCGTACCTGGTCACCTGGGTGTTACGGAGTCGGAGACGCGCGTGCTCGGCAGCCGCCGGAGGTTCGGCCACCGAGCACGTACCTGACAAGCGCGGGTTTCAGCTCGACAACAGGGTGAGTCCCAGAGCCACCACGCCGAGCGCCAACGACGCCATGCCGAGGTAGATCAGGACCACCCATCGGTTCGGCTCAGTGCGGTCCTTACCCATTGCGGAGAAGAAGAAGCCGGCCGGCATCAGGATGGCCGCCACCGCCACGCCGTTACGGGCCAAACTGGACACTGCCCCGGTCATCCCGGCCGAATCGGCGAGCACCAGCGCCAGCATCGCCAGGGTCACCAGCACCCCGGCGTGGGCGTGCCCGGCCCGCTCGAACCGCTCCTGGAACTCGGTCCGGGCGACCTTGCCACGGACGATCCGGAGCAGGTACCAGCCGCCCCACTCGATCGCCACGATCGTCAGCAGGATCAGCCCGGCGGTGTGCCGGGTGTCCGCCGACAGCGGGAGCGGGGCGGCCAGTGTCAGTGCCATCGCGTGGACTCCAAGTCGCTTAGATCACAGTCCAGATTGGTGCCACAGCGTACAGTGCCGAACCCCCTTATCTGGTGACCGCGTCCACAGCGGCCTTGGCCACGTCCGTGGCAGACGCCGGGTTCTGGCCGGTGACCAGGCGACCGTCGACCACCACGTGCGGTATGAAGCTGGGCGCCGCGTCGTACCTGGCTCCCCGCTCCACAAGCGCGTCGGCCAGCAGGAACGGCACGATGTCCGTCATCCCGACCGCGCGTTCCTCGTCGTTGGTGAACGCCGCGACCCGCTTGCCGGCCACCAGATGGCTGCCGTCGGACAGGGTCACGTTCAGCAGTCCGGCCGGACCGTGGCACACCGCCGAGATCACGCCGTTCCACTCGTACACCTCGCGGATCAGCTCCGCCAGCCCCTTGTCGTTCGGCAGGTCCCAGGCGGCCCCGTGGCCACCGGCGACGAACACGACCGCGTAGTGGCCGGGGTTCACGTCCGCCGGCCTCGGGGTGTCCGCGAGCAGCTTGCTCATCCGCGGGTTGTCCAGGAACGCCCGCTGCACCGGATCCTGCTTGTTGACCGCCTCCAGCGGAGGCTTGCCACCCTGGACCGAGACCAGGTCCACCTTGTACCCCGAGTCGGAGAAGACCTTCCACGCCTCCGCCACCTCGGACATGTACGCGCCGGTCGATCTGCCGGTGTCACCCAGGGTGTCGTGACTGGTGAGCACCAGCAACGCCCGTTTTGGGGGGCGTGCCGCGTCCTTGGCCGCGATGTGTGCCAGGGCCTCGACCGTCTTCGGCACCCCGGCGGAGAGCACCGGGCCGAAGCTACGGGCGAAGAACTCCGCGGCTGGCCCGACCAGCTCCACCCGGTGGGTGATCCGGGTGCCGCCACCCGGCAGCGGGGACAGCCGGTTGGTGGAGCGCAGGGTCACGGTCTCGGCGATGTCGGTCTCCGATGTGTACCCCTGGTTCACTGTCGCCTCGACCACCCGGAACGGCAGCGGGCCCTGGCCGGGCGGGGCCAGTGTGCCGGAACTGCCGGTCGCGAACGGTCCGGACAGTTCCACCTTCCCGACCGCGGCGTTCCACTCCGGCCAGGAAGCGATGTCGGCGTAACGGTGCCACACCACTTCGGGCGTGGCGGGGGTGTCTTCGCTGTGCTCAACGGCCCACATTGCGACTCCAACGAATCGGAAGGTGCTTGATGCCGTTCTGGAAGTTCGACCGCAGCCGCTCCGGCTCACCGGCCAGCTCGATCTCGCCGAGCTTGTCCAGCACCGCCGCGAACATCGCTCGCATCTGGACTCTGGCCAGGTGCGCGGCCACGCAGAAGTGCGGTCCGTGCCCGAACGCCAGGTGCGGGTTCGGGTCCCGATCGATCAGGAACTGGTGCGGGTCGTCGAACACCCGCTCGTCCCGGTTCGCGGACGAGAAGTAGACGACCACCTTGTCCCCGGCGTGTACCTGCTGGCCGCCGATCTCGATGTCCGCGACCGCGGTGCGCCGGAACTGGATCACCGGTGACCACCAGCGCAGCATCTCCTCGACGGCCTTGTCGAGCAGGGTGCGGTCATTGCGCAGCCTGGCGTACTGCTCCGGGTACTGCAGCAGCGCGTACATGCCACCCGGCAGGGCGTTGCGGACGGTCTCGTTGCCGGCGACGGCGAACAGGAAGAACAGCCGTTCGAACTCCTCCAGGCTGACCCGGCCGCCCTCCTCGTCCACCTGCTGCATCAGCAGCGACATGATGTCGTTGCCGGGGTTGCGGCGGCGGTACTCACCCAGTTCCCGGGCGTACGCGTACAGGTCGGCCATGCCCTCGGGACGCCGCGAGTCGGGCATCTTGCCGTTCTCGTCCGGCTTCGGGCGTGCCTTCAGGGCCCGGCGGGCCATCTCGGTGGCCTGGCTCGGGTCGAACACGTCGCTGGCGTGGTACTCGTCGTCCAGCAGGCCGATCACCCGGTTGCCCCAGTCGAACAGCAGCCAGCGGTCCGACTCGGGCACCCCGAGCACATCGACCAGGGTGTAGAGCGGCAGGTCAGCGCCGATGTCCCGGGCGAAGTCGGCCTCCCGCCGGTGGGCCACCGCGGCCACCAGGGCGTTGGCGCGGGCCCGGATCGAAGCCTCCAGCAGCGCCACCGCCCGAGGGGTGAACGCCTTGGTGAGCAGGCCCCGCAGCCGGGAGTGCTCCGGCGGGTCCATGTTGATCATCATAGTGCGCAGCGCCGGGAGCAGCGGCGGCGGCGCGTCGTAGATCTGGGTCAGGCCCTCGCTGGAGGAGAACACCTGGGGGGTGCGCAGCACCTGCGCGGCCTCGGCGTGACGCAGCACCGCCCACAACCCCGGCCCCGGGGGCCAGTTGTCGATGGCGGGCTCGTCCACCCATGCCAGCGCGCTTTCCTGACGCAGTTCGGTGAACAGGTCGTGCGGGACGTCCTCGACGTAGGTGTCGGGATCGACCATCGCTTCAGGCTTCATACGTATCACTCATCCGGCTTGATGTTGTGGTTGAACCGGAACACGTTCTCCGGGTCGTACTTGGTCTTGACCTCGCGCAGCCGGCTCAGTCTGGAGTCGTTCCAGAACGCCTTGATCCGGTCGGTTTCCTCGTCGTCGGTGAGCAGGTTCAGGTACGCGTCGCCGGACCCGATCGAGCGCAGCTTCGCGCCCGCGTCCTTGGCCCAGGCCCGGCACCGCTCGGTGTCCTCCGGTTCCTCCCACTGACACAGCACGTGGATCAGCCAGCTGTCGTCGCGGTGCGCGAACGCGGTGGCGTCCGGCGGAACCCGGGTCGGTGCGCCGTTGAACGGGATCACCTGCACGATCGAGAACCGGCTGGGCAGCGTGGCGCCGATCTCGGTCACCACGTCGATCTCCCGTTCGTCGAACCGGGGCAGGAACTCGCCGGTCCAGTAGTGCAGGTTGCCGTCCGGGTTCAGCGAGTCCAGCAGCGACTGCACCGTGACCAGCGGCATCGGCGCGACGAAGTTGAGCACCGGGTTGCCGAACTCCTGGATCGGGCGCACCACCCGCATGCCCTCTTCGGGGTCGCCGCACCAGCGGACGAAGATCCCGGCGATCTGCTTGCCCCGGTACTCCTCCGGGATGACGTCCAGCGGCGGCGCGAACTGGAAGATCACGTCGGCGCTGAGCTCCTCCGGGGCGTCCGCGATGAAGTCCCGCAGGAACGCCAGCACCTCGGGTGCCTGGTCGATCGGGTACGCCACCAGCCCGGCCGCCATCATCGGGCCCACCTGATGCAACTGGAACTTGAACGAGGTGACCACGCCGAAGTTCCCGCCGCCACCACGCAGCGCCCAGAGCAGGTCCGGGTGCTCGGTCTCGCTGATGTTGATGACGTCCCCGTCCGGGGTCACCATCTGCGCCCCGATCAGGTTGTCGCAGGTCAGGCCGTATTTGCGCTGCAACATTCCGAGCCCGCCGTTGAGCGTGAGCCCGCCGATGCCGGTCATTGACACCTGCCCGGTGGGCAGTGCCAGGCCGTACAGCTGGGTGTCGCGGTCGACGTCGCCGAGAGTGGCGCCACCGCCCACCCACGCGGTGCGCGTCTGCGGGTCCACCTGCACGGACCGGAAATTGCGCAGGTCGATCAGCATGCCGCCGTCGCAGGTGCCGTGTCCGGCGACGCTGTGGCCGTTGCCGCGAACCCCGATCGGCAGGCCCTCGCCCCGGGCGAAGCGCACCGCGGCGACCACGTCGGCGACCCCGCGGCAACGCGCGATCACGGCCGGACGCTTGTCGATCATTCCGTTGTAGACCTTGCGAGCCGCTTCGTACTCCGGGTGGTCGGCGGTGATGAGCTTGCCCGCGAACCCGGTCAGCTTCTCGGTGCTGACCGTCCCCGGTGGAGACGTCTGAACTGTCACCGGGCGTCCTCCTTGACATCAGGTAGCTGGGTGAGGAACTTCTCGAGCTGCTCGTCGGTCAGCTCGGTGTCGTGCAGGGCACCCGACACGTACGCGTCGTAGGCGGCCAGGTCGAAGTGGGCGTGCCCGGTGACCAGCACCAGGATCGCCTTCTCCTCGCCGGTCTCGGCACACCGCTTCGCTTCCTCGACCAGGCTGGCCAGAGCGTGGGTGGACTCCGGAGCGGCGACGATGCCCTCGGTACGGGCGAACAGCATTCCGGCCGCGAAGCACTCGTTCTGCGCCTTGGCGACGGCCTCGGTGAGTCCCATGTGGTGCGTGTACGACACCAGCGGTGCCATCCCGTGGTAGCGCAGGCCGCCCGCGTGGATTGACTCGGGGACGAAGGCGTGACCGACCGTGTACATCTTCATCAGCGGGGTCAGGCCCTCCATGTCGCCGAAGTCCCAGGCGTACCGGCCGCGGGTGAGGGCGGGGCAGGCGGTGGGTTCCACGGCGATCACGCGGGTGTCGCGCTTGCCGGTGATCTTGTCCCGCAGGAACGGGAAGCCGACGCCGCCCAGGCTGGAGCCGCCGCCGACGCAGCTGATCACCACGTCGGGGTAGTCCTCGGCCAGCGTGAACTGGGCCAGTGCCTCTTCACCGATCACGGTCTGGTGCAGCAGTACGTGGCCGGCCGCGCTGCCCAGCGCGTACCCGGTGTTGTCGTCGGCGAGTGCCACCTCGACGGCCTCGCTGACCGCCAGGCCGATGCTGCCGGGAGAGTTCGCGCCCTCCTGCTCCTGCGCCCGCCGGCCGACATCGGTCAGCGGCGAGGGGCTGCGGTGCACGGTGCCGCCGAACGCCTCCATGATCATCTTGCGGTAGGGCTTCTGGTCGTACGAGATGCCGGTCCACCAGATCTCGCACTGCACCCCGAACTGGGCGCACGCGAAGGCCAGCGCGGTGCCCCACTGCCCCGCGCCGGTCTCGGTGGTGAGCCGGGTGATGCCCTGCTGCTTGTTGTAGTAGACCTGCGGTACCGCGGTGTTCGGCTTGTGCGAGCCGGTCGGACTGACGCCCTCGTACTTGTAGTAGATCCGGGCTGGGGTCCCCAGCACCTTCTCCAGGCCACGCGCCCGGTACAGCGGGCTGGGCCGCCACAGCCGGTACACGCTGCGTACGTCGTCCGGAATCTCGATCCAGCGTTCCGTGGCACCGTCCTGGCGCAGCAGCTCGTTGGCGCTGAGCGAGGTCATCTCGGACGCGTCCAGCGGCTTGTGGGTCTTCGGGTGGCGCGGGCGCGGGGGGCGTTCCGGCAGGTCGGCGATGATGTTGTACCAACGGGTCGGGATCTCCGACTCGTCGAGCATGTACTTGACGCGGTCGTCCATCACTTCTCCTGGCGTTGGCGTGCGGCGAGGTCCGCCTGGATCCGGTTGACGGGGTGGGCCGGCGCGGTGTACGCCCTGGCGGGGCTGCCCCGCCGGGCCTTCTGCCGGTCCAGGAACGCCTCGAACTTCTCGTGGAAGGAATCCGGGGCCCGCATCCGCAGCGCGCCGTTCTTGTCGCACAGCGCGTGGCCCGACTTCGCTTCGCAGATCAGCTGCCCGCCGACCTTGCGGTAGATCTCGTAGTAGCAGTCGAGGCGTGCGGTGGGCGTGCTCGCCCAGGTTTTGATCACCAGGTCGTCGAGGTACCGCGCGGGGGTGTGGTAGCGGATGTGGAACTCGCTCGTGGTGATCTTGTAGTTCCAGTAATCGACTCCCACCGCGAGTGCGAAGGATTCACGACCGAGATCGCACCAAGGCACGTAACTGCCGTAATAGGCGATCCCGTGGCCGTCGCACTCGCTCCAGCGGACCTTGGTGGTGGTCTCGACGTACCCCCATCGCATCAGCTTGGGAGCGGTTTCCACCCAACGTGGCATTTGAGGTAGCCCCTTTCGTCGTCAGTGCGGATTCCGGTGTGGACGGCGGGACGACTGTGGTGGCGGCGCGGAGCGCGCCAGCGCCTCGCCGGAAACTCGTGGGGCCAGGGACGCGGCGGGGAATATGTGATACGTGAGATTGGCGGGCGCGGCTAGCGTCCCCAACTTTCGGACGAATTGTCAAGTGTTCTGGTCTGATCTGGCAAATCTCTTGACAATCCTTGCGCCGGGTTTCTAGCGTTACCGAGCCATAAGGGTTGTCATACGGAGCGCGACGGGGACAACGGCCCGGACCGCCCCCGGACGGCACCAGAGGACCGCCCGTTCCGAGCACCCTGACACACCGAGTCACCCGGATCCGCCAGTACGGAGCCGAGCCAATACGGACCCAGAGCACCACGGACCACGTGATACGGACCGAGCCCTACGGCGATCGCATCCCGCGCCACCAGACCGAGCCCTCAGACGGCTCGAAAACCTGAATCGCGGACCGCCTGGTTTGCTCGATCCGAACCTCGTGGACCCGGTTCACCAGCGCGCCGCCGGCAATCCCGGCCGCGGAATGACCCGGAGTGTCTATATGCATGATCAGCCACCAAACGCCCAGTCGAACCCGGTGACCGGCAGACATCCCCCCGGTGAGATCCCTCGGCCGGCGCTCATCGGACCAGATCGCGTGCCGGCACCGCCGGACCGGCCGATTTACGCGGCCGGAGT
The DNA here is from genome assembly GCA_036375165.1 of Micromonosporaceae bacterium. Lineage (GTDB taxonomy): Bacteria > Actinomycetota > Actinomycetes > Mycobacteriales > Micromonosporaceae > WHSM01. The sequence goes on from DASUSI010000161.1 coordinate 17,021, forward strand.
GGACCTGGTCGACGTCAACCGGCTGGCGCTCGCCATCGACCGTTCCGGCGAGCGGCTGGTGCGCCGGTTGTTCGATGCCCACGAGCAGAAAGCCTGCGCGGGCGGTCGGGACCGTGACGCCACCGCCGGCCTGTTCGGCATCAAAGAGAGCGTCGTGAAGGTGGTCGGTGGTCTGTCATCCGGCGCCAGGTACGCCGACATATCCGTCGGCATCCTTGGCAACGAACTTGACAACTCTGGCTGGCTGTCGGTGCGACTCCGGGGGGAGCTGGCCCGCTGGGCGGAGGCGCATCGCGTCGAGGTCGTTGCCGGTACCGCACCGCTCCGGGAGGGGCTCTGGCTCTCCTGGGCGCTCGCACTGCCCTTGGAGGCGCCATGCTGATCGAACCCAGATCCCACGACCCCGAACCCAGTCCAAGACCCACCGGCGTCGGCTCCGCCCGGATACCTGAGCCTCGGATACCTGAGCCCCGGATGCCCGAGGATCGCTCGGCCGAGGCGGGCCCGGTCGGGGGCAGGCCCGCCGACGCCCGGCCGGCCGACCGTAGCCCGATCGGGAGCCGTCCCGCCGACCGCAGGCCCGCCGACCGGGGACCCGACCGTCGCCCCGCCGACCGCAGGCCGGGCGACCCCCTGCTCACCGGCGCGTTGCTGTCCGCCGCCGCGCCCGGCCCCGCGTTCCTGTTCCCCGGGCAGGGCAGCCAGTACCCCGGCATGGCCCGCGACCTGACGGTGTGCGGGCCGAACGCCCGCGCTTTGGTCGCGGAGGCCGAACGGGTCACCGGGCACAACCTCACCGCGCTGATGACCAACGCCGACGCGGCCACCATCGCCAACCCCGAACTGGCCCAGTTGCTGGTGTTCGTGTCGTCCAGCGTGCTGTTCACCGAACTGCGGGACCGCGGCGTGCGGCCCACCGTGGTCGCCGGCCACAGCTTGGGCGAGTACACCGCCCTGGTCGCCTGCGGCAGCCTGGAGTGGCGCACCGCGCTGTCCCTGGTCGCGTTCCGCGGCCGGGCGATGGCCGACGCGGCCGCGCACCGGCCCGGCACCATGGGCGCGGTCGTCGGCCTGCCCGTCGCGAAGGTCGAGCACCTGTGCCGCACGGTGGCCGGGAACGGTGACGGCGTCGCCGTGGTGGCCAACGTCAACTCCGGCCGCCAGGTCGTGGTCTCCGGCACCACCGACGAAGTGGAGACCGTGCTGGAGCGAGCCCGGTCCACCGGCGCGTTGCGGGCCCGGCGGATCCCGGTCGGCGGCGCGTACCACTCCCCGCTGATGACGCCGGCCCGCGAGTCGCTGGCCGGGATGCTGCGCGAGGCGACGCTGCGGCCCCCGGAGACCCCGTTCGTCTCCAGCGTGACCGGTGACCTGGTCACCGACATCGAGGCGTACCGGAAACCGCTCCTGGAACAGGTGACCCGGCCGGTCCGCTGGCACTCGGTGGTGCAGCGGTTCGCCACCGCCGGGATCGCCCAGTACGTCGAGGCGGGACCCGGTCGGGTGCTGTCCGGACTGGTACGGGAGACCGCTCGGGGCACCCACCAGCAGACCGCCCTGGAAGCCCTGCGTGGCCGTCAGACGACGGCCGCCGTCGCCGGACAACTGGAGAGTGCGTGATGCGACTCGACGGACAGGTGGCCCTGGTGACCGGAGCCACGAAGGGAATCGGACACGCGGTAGCGGTGGACCTCGCGAAGGCCGGGGCAACGGTCCTCGTCAACTACCGCCGCGACACCGAACGCGCCAAGGAGGCGCTGGCGGCCGTGGCCGAACACCAGCCCGACGCCGCCCTGATCCAGGGAGACGTCGCCGACCCCGCCGACGTGACCCGGATGTTCTCCCAGATCCGATCCGACCACGGCCGTCTCGACGCGCTCGTGAACAACGCCGGCGTGACCGCCGACGGGTACGCCGTCATGATGGGCGACGCCAAGTGGCGTTCGGTGATCGACACCAACCTCACCGGCGCGTTCCTGTGCTGCCGTGCCGCCGGCCGGCTGATGGTCCGGCAGAAAAGCGGAGCGATCGTCGCGATCGCCTCCACCAGCGGCATCAACGCCCCCGCCGGCCAGGCCAACTACGCGGCGTCCAAGGCCGGACTGCTGGCCATGGTCCGGGTACTGGCCAAAGAACTCGGCGGCTACGGGGTCCGGGTGAACGCGGTGATTCCAGGATTCGTGGACACCGCGATGACCCGAACCATGCCGCAGGACACCCTCAACCAGCATCTGGAGCGGGTACCGCTGGGCCGGATCGGCCGGCCCGAAGACGTCGCGTCGGTGGTGCGGTTCCTGCTCAACGCCGAAAGCTCCGGCTACGTCACCGGCGCCAGCGTCGTCGTGGACGGCGGCATGACCTGCTGAACCCCCTCGCGATCCGTAGCTCCGCTGACGGTCAGCGGAACACGAGACCCCGGAAGGAGAAAGCCGCGATGGCACTGACCCTGGAGGAGACCACAGAGCGGGCCCGTAACCGCCAAGAGCTCTGTGCCGACGTCAAGGCGTTGCTCGTGGAGCGCCTCGACCTGGACGTCAACCCCACCCTGATCGGCGACGACCAGCCGCTGTTCGGTCGCGGCCTGGAACTCGACTCGATCGACACCCTCGAACTCGCCATGGCGATCGAGGAGAAGTACGAGGTCACCATCACCGACGACGAAACGGACAGCCTGCTGTCACTGAACCGGCTGGTCGACCACGTCGAGGCGAACCGGTCATGACCCAGGCCGCCCTGGCGGCGGTCGAAACTCCGGCCATCACCGCCCCGCTCAGCGCCGACGACATCGCGCGGCTGCTGCCGCACAGGTACCCGTTCCTGATGCTGGACCGGGTCACGGCTCTGGAACCGGGAGTCAGCGCCGAGGGCATCAAGAACGTGAGCGTGTCCGACGCGGTCCTGGCCGGGCACTTCCCCGGCCGGATGATCTACCCGGGCGTGCTGCTCATCGAGTGCGTCGCGCAACTCGCCGCCGTGATCTACGGCAGCGCGGCGCTCGTCAGCGTCAAGGACACCTCGGCCGACGTGTCAGGCCGCGTCGGCTACCTCGCCGAAGTCCGGCAGGCGAAATTCATGCGGCCGGTGTACCCGGGAGACCAGCTCATCGTCCGGGCCACCAGTGGTGCTCGGATGGGGGCCCTGATCTCCGTCACCGGCCAGGCGTCCGTCGGCCGCGAGGTCGTGATGACCGCGCGGCTCGTCGTCACCGAACGCGACCAGGAGGAGTGAGCGATGAAGAGCGTCTACACCGACACCATTGAGGAATACCAGGCGCTGCGCAGCGCCACCGGTCTGATCGACTACGAGGGCGCCGGCTACTTCACGGTGTCCGGACCGGGTGCCGCCGAATTCGTCGGCAGCGTCTGCACCAGACCGGTCGACTTCCTGCTGGAGGGCCAGATCTCGGTGGCCCTCGTGCTGCGGGAGGACGGCACCATCCTCGGCGAGGCACAGCTGCACTGCCGGGGCGCGGAGTACCTGATCCAGGTCTGGCCGGCGCAGGCCGACGCGGTACGGGCGCACCTGATGGCCGTGGCCGGTGACGCCTCCGACGCCACCGTCACCGACGTCAGCGCCGATTACCACGGGTTCGGCGTGGAGGGACCGGAGTCCTTCCGGATCGTCCAGAAGTTCCTGGACTTCCCGATCGCCTCCATGGCGTACCGCAGCTTCGCCACCAGCGAACGCGACGGTGTCGAACTGATGATCAGCCGTACCGGCGTCACCGGTGAATACGGCTACAACGTGCTGGTGCCCACCGGCAAGGCCGCCGAGCTGCGGGAGGAACTGGTCGGGCTGGGCGCCCGGGAGTCCGGGATCGACGCGGTGGACATCTGCCGCATGGAGACCAGGTTCACGAACCTGGAAAAGGAAACCGCGGGCGACGTCGCGACCCCGTTCGACCTCGGTCTGCAGTGGATGGTCGATTTCAACCACGAGTTCATCGGCTCCGGAGCGCTGGCCGACGCCCAGCAGTCGCAGGCCCGGCAGCCGGTGTGCTGGGTGGCCGACGACGAGGGCACCGAGGCCCCGTCCGCCGGCACCTCGATCATCGTCGGCGGCCAGGAGGTCGGTGCGGTGACCCACGCGGTGTTCTCGCCCAGCCTGAAGCGGGTGATCGGCACCGCACGAGTGGACTCCACGGTGGCCGCTTCCGGGCTGGGGTTCGGCATGGGCGACCGCGAAATCCAGACCATCTCCGCGCCGTTCCTGGTTGCCACCAGTTTCGGCGTCTCGATGGAATAGAGGGGAAGAACCCGATGGACCGCAAGGAACCATCCCCTGAAAGGGTCGCGATCACCGGTGTGGCGATCAGCTGCGCGCTCGGTGACGGGACCGAGCAGGTGTGGAAGGCGATCCGGGACGCACAGAGCGGAATCTCGCTCACGAAACGACTCGACGTTTCCACCCTGAGCTGCAAGTACTCCGGCGAGATGGGTGACGTCGCGACACCGTCCCGGACCGCCCGTCAGGGCGAACCGTGGCGTCGGCCACGGGGACGTCTGGACCGGGCCACCCGGTTGGTGCTCAACGCCGCGCGTGAGGTGTTCGCAGCTTCGGAGCTGCCGGTCACGGCGTACGACCCGTACCGGGTCGGGGTCGCTCTCGGCACCTCCGTCGGCGGCCTGGACGAGGGCGAGCGGTTCCACTGGGAACTGCTGGAAGGCGGGGTCGAGGCCACCCGCCGGGACCGCCTGCTCATCTACCCGCTGTACACGTCGGCCGACGCGCTGAGCGTGGCGTACGGGCTCAAAGGTCCCAAGGTGGTCATCTCCAACGCCTGCGCGGCCGGCGGCAACTCCATCGGGTACGCCTCCGACCTGATCCGGTGGGGCCGGGCCGACGCGATGCTGGCCGGCGGGGTGGACGTGCTCGACATCCTGTCGATGGCCGGCTTCGACAGCCTCAAGGCACTGGACCCGGAGCCCTGCGCCCCGTACTCCCGGAGCACCGGGTTGAACATCGGGGAGGGCGCGGCCCTGCTGGTGCTGGAGGCGGAATCGGCGGCGCTGCGCCGGGAGGCCCCCATCCTCGGCTACATCCGGGGATACGCGATGACCAGCGACGCGCACCACGCGACCGCACCCGACCCGGCGGGCAACGGTGCCCTCCGGGCGATGCGCAGGGCACTGGCCCGGTCCGGTCTGCAGCCCTCCGACGTCGACTACGTCAACGGACACGGCACCGGCACCCCGGCCAACGACGGTGCCGAGCCCAAGGCGATCGACGCGTTGTTCCAGGGCGCCACACCGCCTCCGATGAGCAGCACCAAGTCGCAGATCGGCCACACCCTCGGTGCGGCCGGAGCGATCGAGGCCGCGGTGTCGGTGATGGCGTTGCGGGACGGCCTGCTGCCGCCGACCATCAACGTGGCGGACCCCTCGGCGCTGACCCGTGACATCGTGCCGAACGCGTCCCGTCCGGCCACGGTGGACACGGTGGTGTCGAACTCGTTCGCGTTCGGCGGCAACAACTGCGCGCTGGTACTCGGCGGGCGGCCCCGCGAGGTCGTCGAGCCCGCGGACCACCGGGTCGTGATCACCGGGGCGGGCGTGGTCAGCCCGCTCGGTGTCGGCCGCCAGGAACTGCTCGAAGCGCTGCGCACGGGCCAGGTGGCGATCGGTCAGGCCGCCACCACCGACACCGGCCTGTCAAGCACCCACCTGGCGGCGGAGGTCGCTGAGGCCGCGATGCGGCGGCACATCGACCGTGCCTACGTCCGTCGCCTGGACCAGCTCGGACGGCTGGTGCTGGCGGCCACCCGGCTCGCCCTCAAGGACGCGGCGTACCCGCTCAGCCGGGACACCAGCGACCGGATCGGGATGATCTTCGGAACCTTCACCGGTCCACTGGAGACCGTCGGGCAGCTCACCGAGACCATCGGGACCCTCGGCCCGCACCGGGTCAACCCGAAACTGTTCCCGAACTCGGTGATGAACGCCGCCGCCGGGCACGCCTGCCTGTCCCTGCAACTGCGCGGACCGCTGTCCACACTCGCCACCGGCTGCTCCTCCGGCCTGACCGGCCTCGGGTACGCGGCCGACCTGGTACGCCGGGGCGAGGCGGACGCGATGCTCGCGGTCAGCGCCGACGAGTTGACCCCGCTGCTGCACCTCGGGTTCGACCGGCTCGGGATGCTGGCCGACCAGTCGGTGCACCCGTACGACACCGACCCCAGCGGTATGGCGATCGGTGCCGGCGGTGCCGCGCTCGTGGTGGAGACCCTGGAGAGCGCGAAGGCCAGGGGCGCGACGATCCTGGCCGAGGTCGCCGGGCACTCGATCACCTCGGACGCGTACCGGGTGGCGGGCAACGAACCGTCCGGCGAGGCGTGGGCGGAGAGCTTCCTGCGGGCCATCGCCGACGCCGGGCTCACCCCGGCCGACGTGGGCACCGTCTACGGCGACGCCCGCGGCACCGCGGCGCTGGACCGGGCCGAGGCTCGGGCGGTCGCCAAGGTGTGGCAGCCGGGCCAGGTGCGGTTGGCCAACCTGAACAGCCAGACCGGCCACCTGCACAGCACCACCGCCCTGCTCGCGGCGGTGGCGGCCACCGAGACGGTCAGTTCCGGCTGGGCGCCGGAACTGCTCGGGTTGCGCAACCCGCTACCCGAGATCGCCGACCACCTGAAGGCCGCGCCCTCGGACACCCGGGCCTGCCTGGTCACCTCGGTGAACTGGGGTGGCACCTACGCCACGGTGCTGCTGAGTCGCTGGGAGGACGACTGATGCACCGGCTCCCGCTGGCGGTCGCGCCGGTCGCGGCGCTGCCGGCCGTAACCGACCCGCTCTGGAGGCGGCTGCTGTCCGCCGCCGAGTTGGGTCGGTACGGCTCGCGGCGCCGTGCCGGCGAGCACTTCACCGCGCGGGCGATGGCCCGGCTGGCCCTGGCTTCGGCCCTGGGCTGGCCGGGCGAGGTGCCCTGGCAGGACGTGGCGATCCACAAAGAACCGTCCGGGCGGCCTTTGGTGGTGCTGTCCGGACGGCTCGCCCAGTGGCGTCTCGAAGCCGGACTCCCGCTGCCCGCCGTGTCGCTGAGCCATGCCGCCGGACACGCCGCGGCCCTGGCATGGCTTCCGGGGCAGCCGGTGTCCGCACCGGACGTCGACGGCCTGGTCGCGGCGTACGCACAACTGGGGGTACGGCTATGAGCGGTCAACGGATGCGGGGCCGGGTCGCGGTGGTGACCGGTGCGGCCGGGGGAATCGGCCGGGCGGTCGCCGAACTGCTGGTCCGCGAAGGCGCCGGGGTACTGGTCACCGACGTGGACGAGGAGGCGTGCCACCTGGTCGCCAAGGAACTCACCGGCCAGGGCGCGCCGGGCCGGGCGATCGGCTGCCGGCTCGACGTCACCGACCCGGACAGCTGGCGGCGGGCCGTGGCACTGGCCCGCCGCCGGTTCGGTTATCCGAACGTGCTGGTCAACAACGCCGGCACGATCGGAATCCACGGGCTGGAGGGGGTCACCGAACAGGAGTGGTCCCGGGTGGTGGACGTCTGCCAGCGCGGAACCTGGCTCGGCATGCAAGCCCTGGTGCGCACCATGCACCTGGCCGGAGGCGGCGTCATCGTCAACATCGGCTCGGTGCTCGGCCTGGTGGGAACCGGAGCGGCGTTCGCCTACCACGCGGCCAAGGGCGCGGTGCGTTCGATGACCGCGGCCGCGGCCGTGGAACTGGGTGGCAAGGGGATCCGGGTGAACGCGGTCTACCCGGGCATGGTGGAGACCCCGATGGCCGCCGGCATGCCGGAGGGCTACGTCGCGGACTTCCTCGCCGCCACCCCGATGGGCCGTAAGGCGAACCCGGAGGAGGTGGCGCGGGCGGTGGTGTTCCTCTGCTCTGACGACGCCTCCTACATCACCGGCGCGGAACTCGCCGTGGACGGCGGCTACACCGCCAGATAGGCGGGTTGACGCGGTCACCCGGCCGGACGCTGACACACGGCCCGACACCGCCACACCGAGTGCCCGAGAGCAGCAGACGACAACGAGACATACAGCCCGGACGAGAGCAGGAGAGGCGATATGTGCGGCGTCACCGGATGGGTGGACTGGGTACGGGACCTGCGGAACGAAGCCGAGGTCATCGGCGCGATGACCGCGACCATGGCGTGCCGAGGGCCTGACGACGAGCGGTTGTGGATCTCGCCGCGAGCCGCGATCGGGCACCGAAGGCTCGCCATCATCGACCTGGACGGTGGCAGGCAGCCGATGGTCGCCGACTCCGGGGTGGTGCTCACCTACAGCGGCGAGCTGTACAACTTCGCCGAACTGCGGCGGGAACTCGAAGGCCTCGGCCACCACTTCAAGACCCGATCCGACACCGAGGTGGTGCTCCGGGCGTACCTGGAGTGGGACACCCGCTGCGTCGAGCGGTTCAACGGGATGTACGCGTTCGGGATCTGGGACCCCCGGGTGGAGCGGCTGTTCCTGGTCCGCGACCGGCTGGGCGTCAAGCCGCTCTACTTCTACCCGTACCCGGACGGCGTGATGTTCGGTTCGGAGCCGAAGGCGATGCTGGCCAACCCGCTGTTCCAGCCGATGCTGGACGAGGAGGGACTGGCGGAGCTGTTCGCCATGTTCGGTGGCCGCACCCCCGGGAACGGGGTGTTCCGGGGGCTGCACGAGGTGCGGCCAGGCTGGATGGTGATCGCGGACCGTTCCGGGGTGCGTACCCGCCGCTACTGGAAGCTGCGCAGCCACCCGCACGAGGACGACCGGGACATGACGATCGCCACGGTGCGGGAGATCCTGGCCGACACGGTGCGCCGGCAACTGGTCGCGGACGTGCCGCTGTGCGCCCTGGTCTCCGGCGGCGTGGACTCAAGCGCGGTGGCCGCGCTGGCCAGCGACGCGCTCGCCGAGCAGGGTGAGGGTGAACTGGTCACGTTCGCCGTCGACTTCGCCCGCAGCGCTCACGACTTCGTCGGTGACGTCAACCGGCCCGACCGGGACGCCCCGTTCGTCGCCGCCCTGGTCAACCACCTCGACTGCAACCACACCGACGTGCTGCTGGACACCCCGGACCTGCTGGAGATCCAGGGCCTGGCGACCCGGGCCCGGGACCTGCCGTCCCTGGGTGACCTGGACGCCTCGCTGTACCTGCTGTTCAAAGCGATCTCCGGGCGGTCCACGGTGGCACTGTCCGGGGAGTCCGCCGACGAGGTGTTCGGCGGGTACGCCTGGTTCCACGACTCGGCCGCGATCGGCCGCCGCGGCTTCCCCTGGCTGATGGACGACACCGGACTGGCCAGCGTCCTCGCCCCGGACCTGCGGGAACGGATCCGGCCCTCCGAGTACGTCGCCGACCGGTACGCCGAGGCGCTCGGCGAGGTGCCGAGGCTGCCCGGCGAGACCGGGGCCGCCCGTCGGATGCGCGAGGTCGGCTACCTGGCGCTGACCCGGTTCCTGCCGGTGCTGCTGGACCGCAAGGACCGGATGAGCATGGCGGTCGGCCTGGAGGTCCGGGTGCCGTTCTGCGACCACCGGCTGGTGGAGTACGCCTGGAACATCCCGTGGGAGCTGAAGTGCCCCAACGGCGTACCGAAGGGGTTGCTGCGTCAGGCGGTCGCCGACCGGCTGCCCCCGGTGCTGAGCCAGCGTCCGAAGAGCATGTTCCCGGTCACCCCCGACCCCGGGTACGACGCCCTGGTCCGCTGCCGCGCCAACGAACTGGTGAACGAGGGTTCTGCGATCGCGCCACTGCTCGATCGGGAACGGGTGGCCGCCCTGGCCTCCGGGCAGAGCCGGCGTCCACCGTGGATGCAACGGATGGCCCTGGCGTACCTGATCCAGGTGGAGCGCTGGCTGCGGGACTACAAGGTGCAGATCACAGCGAGCGTCTGAGGAGGACGACCGATGCGACCGGTCCTGATGCTGTTCGTCGGCACCCGTGGGGTACGGCTCGCCGACATGTGCAACCCGCTCGCCGAATCCGCCGACGTGGTGATCGCCACCAGCGACGAGATCCTGGCCCAGCGGGCCGACGCGCTCGACGACACGGTCCGCGCCAGCGACGTGGTACGGGCCCCGGACCTCGCCGGCCTCGCCGAGGCCTGCCGGAACTATCCCGGCCGGGTGGACGGTGCCCTGTCGTTCAGCGACGACATGATCGAGCTGGTGGCCCGGTTCGCGGCCGAGCGGGGACTGCCCGGCCAGCCGGCCGGGTCCACCGCCGCGTTCCGGGACAAGTACCTGCAACGCGGCCTGCTCGCCGCGGGTGGCCTGCCGGTGCCCCGGCACATCGAGATCACCGATCCGGACCAGGCCGACAAGGCGATCGAAGTGGTCGGGCTGCCCGCGATTCTCAAACCCACCCGGGGCAGCGGCAGCGCCCTGGCGTACCAGATCGACCAGCCGGGCGAACTTCGCGAGCGGTTGCGGGAGGCATTCGCGGCGGCACCCCGGGTGGGCGGTGCGGTCGCCGGGGACACCGCGTTCATCCTGGAGGGCCTGCTGGTCGGTCACCGCTGGCACGAGGTCGACGGGCTCGCGCCGTACGTGTCGGTGGAGTCCGTCGCGGTCGGCGGGCGGTACCTGCACCTGGCCGTCACCGACCGGTTCCCGCTGGCGCCACCGGTCCTGGAGACCGGGATGATGCTGCCGTCCTCGCTCACCGAGCCGCAGCGCCAGCAGGTCGTGGACGTCGCCGACCAGGCGTTGCGGGCGTTGGCCTTCCAGCATGGGCTGGCCCACGTCGAGCTGATGCTGACCGCCGCCGGTCCCCGGGTGATCGAGGTGAACGCCCGGTCCGGTGGCGCGTTGCCGTACCTGTTCCCGCTGGCCGGCGGTCCGGACCTGGTCGCGATGGCGGGCCGGGCCGCGCTCGGTGAGCTGCCCGGGGCCCCACCGCGCTTCGACGGGTACGCGGTGTTCGCCGCCCCGCAGCACCCGGTCGGGGTACGGGTCGCGAAGGTCACCGGGCTGGACCGGGCGGCGGCCGTACCCGGCGTCGGTGCGGTGATCCCGCTGTCGGTGAACCCCACCAGCACCGACGATTTCCAGGGCACCATGATCGCGGCGGTGCTCGGCAGGGCGGCCACCCCGGAACGGGCCGTGACGCTGTGGCGGGACGTGATGGCCTCGGTCAAGGCGGAGTACCTGCCATGAGCTACCCCGTCGGTTTCAGCGGACTGCGGGCCGAGACCACCGTCCCGGACCTGCCGGTGAGCGGCGCGCTGCCGAGCTGGCTCTCCGGCACGCTGATCCGCAACGGACCGGCGGTGTTCGACCATGCCGGGAAGACGTTCCGGCACTGGTTCGACGGGCAGGCCATGCTGCACCGGTTCGAGATCACCGAGGGCCGGGTCTCGTATGCCAACCGGCTGCTGGACACCCCGTCCAGCCGGGCCCTGCTGGACCGCGGCCGGATCCGGTACTCGGAGTTCGCCACCGACCCGTGCGGTTCCCTGTTCAGCCGGTTCTTCACCCGCTTCACCCGTAAACCCTCCCCTAACACCGCGGTGAGCGTCGCGACGCTGGCAGGCCACGACGTGGCGCTCACCGAGGTGCCCCTGGCCGTGGCGTTCGACCCCGCCAGCCTGGAGACGATGGGGGTGATCGGGTACGACGACGACCTCGCCGGCCACGTCAGCACCGCGCACCCGCACCTGCGGCCAGGCACCGGTGACCTGATCAACTACGTGCTGCGGTTCGGTCGCCGCAGCACGTACCAGGTTTACCGGCAGCCGGCCGGGTCCGGCCGGCGGGAACTGGTCGGCTCGGTGGTCACCGAACACCCCGGCTACGTACACAGCTTCGCGGTCACCGAGTCGTACGCGATCCTGGTGATCTTCCCGCTGGTGGTCAACCCGCTGTCGTTCCTGCTGCGGGCCCGGCCGTTCATCGAGAACTACCGGTGGCGTCCCGAGTTGGGCACCCGGGTCGTCGTGATGTCCCTTGAGGACGGCTCGGTGTCCGCCGACCACACCGCCCCGCCCTGTTTCGCGTTCCACCACATCAACTCCTTTGAGGACCACGAGGCCGGCGAGATCGTCGTGGACCTGTGCGCTTTCCCGGACGCCGAGATCGTCGCAGCGCTGTACCTGGACCGGCTGCGGGCGGGCCGGGCGGTGCCGATGCCGTTGCCGACCCGGATCCGGATCAGCGCGGCCGGCGTCACGGTCGCCCCGCTGTCCGACGACCCGCTGGAACTGCCCGGCATCGACTACCGCCACCGCAACGGCCGCCGCTACCGGTACGCGTACGGGACCGGCGCCGCCGACCCGGACGGCGGCGACTTCCTGGACCAGCTCTGCAAGCTCGACGTGTCCGAGCGGAAGACCTGGCTGTGGCGGGAACCCGGCCACTATCCAGGCGAGCCGGTGTTCGTACCCGCCCCGGGACCTGGTGCCGAAGACGACGGGGTGGTGCTGTCGGTGGTGCTCGACGCCGCCTCGGCCCGCTCGTACCTGCTGGTGCTCGACGCCGCGACGTTCACCGAACTGGGCCGCGCCGAGGTGCCGCACGCCATCCCGTTCGGCTTCCACGGCCGGTTCTCCACCGGCTGACGCGGCAGGTCCCGGTGCGCCGGCCCGCCACGAGTTGAGGAGGTGCGACTTGCCCGTTCCCGATTCCAACCGCATCTACCCGCCGGTCTACGGGCCGAACTACGGCCGGGCCCAAGGCTGGCCGGTGGTGTTCCTCAAGCCCCTGGTCGAGTCGCCGTTCACCGAGGTCGGGGAGTACACCTACTACGCCGATCCGGTCGACCCCACCGGCTTCGAACGCAACAACGTGCTGTTCCACTACGGGCCGGACAAGCTGGTCATCGGCAGGTTCACCGCGATCGCCCGCGAAGTCAGGTTCCTGATGGGCGCCGCGAACCACCTGATGAACGGGGTCTCCACCTACCCGTTCCCGATGTTCGGCGAGGACTGGATCGAGCACATGGACAGCTTCGCCGCACGCTCGTTCCGGGGCGACACGGTCGTCGGCAACGATGTGTGGCTCGGTTACCAGGCCCTGGTCATGCCGGGCGTCCAGATCGGCGACGGCGCGATCGTCGCGGCCCGTTCGGTGGTCTCCGCCGACGTGCCCCCGTACGCCATAGTCGCCGGCAACCCGGCCCGCGTGATCCGGCAGCGTTTCCCCGACGAGCAGGTCGCCCGGCTGCTCAAGCTCGCCTGGTGGGACTGGCCGCTGGAGCACATCACCCGTCATCTGGACACGATCATGGGCGACGACATCGACGCGTTCGAGGCTGTCGCCCGGCAGGGGAGCCTCTCATGATCTTCATGTTCCTGTTCTACAGCGACGAGCGCGTGCTCGCCGCGATGTCCCGCGAGGAACGCAACGGGCTGGTCGAACGGCACACCGCGTACAACCACGAGGTGTTGGAGAAGCGGGTGACCGTGCTCGCCACCCGTGGGTTGCAGCCGACCCACACGGCGTACACGGTTCGGCCGCGCAACGGCCAGACCACCGTCCGGCCCGGTCCGTTCGCCTCCACCAGCGAATCGCTGGCCGGGTTCTACCTGGTCGACTGCCGGGACCTGGACGAGGCGTTGGAGTTGGCCAGGACGTACCCGATGCCGGAGGGCGCCGGGTGCATCGAGGTCCGCCCGGTGATGACCGAGTGGGATTACGGACCCACCGCCGTGACCACGGCCTCACCTGAACTGGTGTGGCGGGTGTACGCCGACCTGGCGGGCTGGCCGTCGTGGCAGGCCGGGGTCACCGGAGTCACTTTGGACGGTCCACTGAAGGGTGGAGCGAGCGGCCGGATCAAGTTGGCCGACCAGTCGGAGCCGGTTCCGTTCCGGATCGTCTCCGCCACCGAGAACCAGGGCTTCGTGTCCGAGATCGAGTTCACGCCCGGTGTGATGATGCGGACCGAGCACCTGCTGGAGTCACCGCGCGACGGCGGCACCCGGGTGGTGCATCGCGCCAACGTGCCACGGGCGGTACTGGACGCCTTCGGCCTGGAGTACGGGCCGCTTCTCTATTCACGGATGCGGGAGAGCGTGAAGGCGCTCACCGCCGTAGCGGAACGAGCACTGTCATGATTCGTGATTACCCGTTTCGGGTCGAGGACCCCTTCCGGCTTCCTGAGGAGTTCGCCTGGCTTCGGGCCAACGAGCCGGTCACCAAGGTACGGGTGGGCACCGGCGACGAGGTCTGGCTGGTCACCCGGTACGAGGACGTCCGGGCGGTGTTCGGGGACCGGCGGTTCAGCCGCAACATCTTCCGTCCGGACGCGGCCCGGCTGATTCCTGGCGTGCCGACCCGGCAGGTGTCCAGCCCGTTCGTGGACCCGCCGGCCCACACCCGGTGGCGGCGGTTGGTCTCCCGGTCGTTCACTCCGCGCCACGTCGAGAGCATGCGGGAACGGATCCAGGGCATCGTGGATCGCCTGCTCGACCGGATCCAGGTGACCGGGTCGCCGGCCGACTTCGTGCCGGGGTTCGCGTATCCGCTGCCGATCGCGGTGATCTGCCTGCTGTTCGGGATCGACGAGGCCGACCACGAGCCGTTCCGCAAGCTCGCTGACACCGGCCTGACCATCAACGACGCCAGCGCCGAGGAGAAGGCCGCCGCGTTCGGCGCGATGGCCAAGTTCTCCACGGACCTGATCGCCGCCAAGCGGGAGCACCCCGGCGACGACCTGCTCAGCCAACTCGTGGCGGCCCACGACGAGCAGGACGGGCGACTGTCCGAAGAGGAACTGATCGCCACGATCCTGGCGATGCTGATCGGAGGGTACGAGAGTACCGTCAACCAGATCGGCAAGGGGTTGCTGGTGCTGTTCCGCCATCCCGACCAGCTCGCGGCGCTGCGCGCCGACCTGGGCCTGTTGAACAGCGCGGTCGAGGAGATGCTCCGGTACGCCGCACTGGACAGCGGATTCGGTTCCCCCCGGTACGCGCTTGAGGATGTCCCGATCGGAGACGTGGTGATCCCGAAGGGGTCCACCGTGCTGGTGATCCGGCAGTCGGCGGACCGCGACGAGGCCCGGTTCGATGACCCGGAGCGGTTCGACATCCGACGGGAGGGCACCCAGCACCACGCGTTCGGCCACGGCGCGCACCGCTGCCTGGGTGCCGCACTGGCTCGGATGGAGTTGCAGTTGGGCATCGGCACGGTGCTGCGCCGGTTCCCGAATCTACGGCTGGTCAAGCCGGTCGAGGAGGTCCCGTGGGACTACCGGATCACCGCGGCCGGCCCGGCGACCCTACCTGTGGAGTGGTGAGCATGACGGTGACATCCGCGGCCCCCGCCGCGACGGGGATCAGCCCGGAACGGTTCCGGGAGCACTTCCCGATTCTCGCCGACACCGTGCACCTCGCGAGTTGCAGCCTGGGTCCGCACTCCGCGGCCCTGGACCAGGCGATGCGGCGGATGTTGGACACGATGCGGGAGGACCCGACACCCTGGGACATGTGGCTTGCCGAGGTGGAACAGTCCCGGCAACGGTTCGCCGCTCTGATCAATGCCCGGCCGGACCAGGTCGCCGTGGTGCCGAGCGCCACCGTGGGCGCCTACCAGGTGGCGTCCACACTCGACTGGGGCGACCGGCCCAAAATTGTCGCCACCGACGCGGAATATCCCTCCGTCGCGCACATCTGGGCAGCTCAGCGGCCACGCGGCGGCACAGTGGAGTTCGTCTCCGGGGAAGGCACCGGGTACCTCGATCGGGTGGATGATCGAACCGGGCTGGTTTCGGTGCCGCTGGTGTCGTACCGTACCGGCGCGGTGATGCCGGTCGCGGAGGTCGCGGCCCGGGCCCGGTCGGTCGGTGCCCGGAGCTTCGTCGATGCGTACCAGGCCGCAGGGGTGTTGCCGATCGACGTTGCCCAGCTGGGATGTGACTACCTGGTGAGCGGCACCATGAAGTACCTGCTCGGGCTGCCGGGTATCGCGTACCTCTATGTCGCCGACGGGGTCACCGACGCCCAGGAACCGCAGCTCACCGGGTTCTTCGGGCGGGCCAACCCGCTGGCGTTCGACCCTTCGGTGCTGGACTTCCCGCCGGATGCCCGCCGGTATCAGGTGAACATGCCGACGCTGCCGGTGGCGCTGGCCGCCAACGCGGGGCTGGGGCTGATCGGCCAGTTGGACATGGTAGTCGTGGCCGCGCACGTGGACCGGCTCGCCCGGTACGCCGTGGCCCGGCTCGGCGACCTGGCCGCTCCGGTGTTCGGGCCCCAGGTCACTGTCCGTGACGAGGATCCGCGTGGCTTGGCCGCGTGGCTGAACGCCCGGCGGATCTTCCCGGCCCGGGGCAACTCGGTCCGGCTGTCGTTCCATTACTTCAACACGGAGGCGGATGTGGATGCCGCGTGCGATGCCATCGAGCAGTGGCGGAGGCAGCCGTGAGTGCCGGCCGTTGGAACCTGGAGGTCGACCACTCCCGATGCGTCGGGTCGGGTATGTGCGCCGGTGTGGCACCGGGGTACTTCACGATCGTCAAGGAGACGTCGCGGCCGGTGTCCGCGACGGTCGACGCCGACGACGCCGTGATGGCCGCCGCCGAGTGCTGTCCCATGGAGGCGATCACCGTGACCGACGCTGGTACCGGGCAACAGTTGTTCCCTTTGGACTGAGCATGTGGCGCAGGATCCGGGCCGCGGTCGACTGGGCCAGGCTCGAACGTGCCTTCGTGGCCTGGGGCCTGGAAGTCCTGCCACTCGTGCTCGTGTGTCCGGTGGCCCCACAGCCGGAACCCGGTGCCGCCGGACAGTCCTTCGTGGACGTACCCCAGAACCGAGGTCGGGAGCCTGATGCGTACCGGTAGAGCACTACCCACAGTGGCGGCGGCAGGAGCTGTGGTGCTCCTGCTCGGTGCGGTCGGCGGCCTGCTCACGCCGTCGTGGCAGCGCCCCCGACTGCCCACCGACCGTGGTTTCGGTGCGCTGCCACAGCCGCGTCCGGTGCCCGAGCCGTCCGGCGCGGAGCGGATCCGCCGCGAGGAGGTACGGGTGCCCGTGGCGGGCACCACGCTCGCCGCGACCGTGGTCACGCCGGACGGACCCGGACCGGACCGCCGCCCGGCGGTGGTGTTCGTGCATGGCGGGGGACCGGCCACCCGGGAGGGCCTGGTCCACCAGGCCGAGCAGATGGCGCGGTCGGGCATCGTGGCTGTGGTGTACGACAAGCGCCGGGTGGGCTACTCGGCGTTGCATCGGAACTACCGTCAGCTCGCCGACGACGCCCTGGCGATGGTGCGACTGCTCCGGGCCCGACCCGATGTGGACCCGGACCGGGTCGGCCTGTGGGGGATCAGCGAAGGCGGCTGGGTGGTGCCGCTGGCGGCCAGCCGCAGCCCCGAGGTCGGCTTCGCGATTCTGGTGGCCGCACCCACCATGTCGCCGAACACTCAGCTGGCGTGGGCGGCCGACGACGGGCTGCGACGTCAGGGCGCCCCGCACGGGGCCCGGCGGTTGGTGTCACGGGCCCTGGTGATGGGCGACCTGGACTATGTGAACCACGACGCGCGGCCGGCATTGGCGGGGATGCGGCAACCGGTCCTCGGGCTGTACCCGGCCGCCGACCGGGCCGTACCGCCCGCGGAGAGTGCCGGGATCCTGGCCGACGTGCTGGAAGGCGCTGGCAACCGGGCGTACACCATCCGGTTCTTTCCGGGCGCCGATCACGGGATGCGGGTCAACGGCAAGCTGGCCCCCGGCTACCTGGCCACCATGGCGTGGTGGATCAAGGGGCTTCCGGGGACCGGCAACCCGCCCCCGGGGGCGCGGGTGAGCGGGTCCGCGCCGGAACAGGCGTACGCGGCCGAGCCCGCACCACCGGTCCCCTGGTACGGCACCGGCCCCGCCCTGGTGGCGGTGTTCGGGCTGATCGGCGCCGGGTACCTGGCGGGGCCGGCGGCGTCGGCGGTACGCCGTTGGCGGGGACGTCGCGGGCCGCCGGCCCCGTCCCGGGTGCGGCGTCGGCAACGGGCGATGACCGCGGCTGGTGTCGGCACCGCCGTCGGGCTCAACGTGGCGATCGGGGCGCTCGTGACGCTGGCGTTCACGGGTGGTCCAGGGTGGGCGTCGCAGGCGGTCTGGCTGTCGGTGCGGCTCGCCGGGGTTGGCACGGCGGCGCTGGCCGCGGCGGCGGGTGTCGCGGCGGTCGGCGCGGTGCGGGACGGCTGGCGGCCGGACGGCACCGCTGTGGTGTCGCTGACCGGGGCGTTCGGTGCCACCGGCCTGGTGCTGCTGCTCGGCGCGTACTGGGACCTGTTCGCGCCGCGCTGGTGAGATGCGATTCCTGGTGACGCGGTGAGTGGGTGACGACCGATGACCCGGACCCTGAGGGAACGCCCCGACCGGGGCCCGGGTTCGTCAGCGTCCCCGGACCGCCTCCGGCAGGTCGTCGAACCAGTCGAGCACCGCCTGTTCGTACCTGACCCCGAACCGCAGGGTGGCGACCGTGTACGGGTCGGGTGGCGCCGCGGTCAGGTCGGTGAGCGACTTCTCGTAGCCGGCGAGCCGCTCGGCGTGCCGCTGCCGGTGTTCGGCGACCACCTCGGCCAGCCGTGGTTTCGGTACGTGACGGCCGAACAGCACGATCAACAGCAGCGGGAACCGGATCGTTTCCTCGCCGGTCTCCTGGTTCAGCCACTCCGCGAAGGCGGCCCGGCCGGCGTCGGTGATCGTGAACGGCCGCCGATCCCGGGGGCCACGTTCGCCGGCCTCGATCAGCCCGGCGACCGCCATCGCGGAGAGCTCCCGATAGACCTGGCTCTGACTCAGGGACCAGAAGTCGCCGATCCGCTCCTGGGCGGTCACCACCAGGTCCCAGCCGGTCATCGGACCGTCGTGGAGGAACCCGAGCAGCGACGCGGCGGTGGCATTGAGCTTGAAGTCGGTCATCAGTTCTCCCGGTGGTTTTCACCTTGACCTTCCATTTTGCCAGGTCTAGCCTGGGAAGGAAACAACCTCCCAAAGTAGAATGTCGTTCCCCTGACGGAGGGAAGATCATGTCCACATCGCAGCGAGCAGAACGGCGGTTCCGCCCGTTCCGGTGGCTGATCCCTTCGCTGCTGATCATCGTGTGGCTGGGCCTCGGCGGCTGGCTCGGAGCGCTGAGCGGCAAGCTCGGCGAGGTGATCGACAGCGGGGCGGCGGGTTACCTGCCGAGTGAAGCCGAGTCGGTGCGGGTGCTCGAAATCAACGAGCGGTTCGGGCAGGACGAGTCACTTCCCGCGGTGATCGTCTACGCCCGCGACGAAACCCTCGACACCGCGGACCGGGCGGCCATCGCCCGTGACATGGCGGACGTGGAACGGGTACTGGGCGACCATCTGGCCGAGGACCCGATCGGCCCGATCGTGTCCGACGACGGACGTGCCGCACAGGTGATCGTGCCCTTCGCCGGCACCGACGAAAGCAAGATCACGCCGTACGTGCAGGAACTGCGGAACCTGATCAACCCCCTGGGTGACCTCGACGTCCAGGTCACCGGGCCGGCCGGGGTACAGGCCGACATCCAGGACGCGCTCGGCGCCATCGACCTGATGCTGCTCCTGGTCACCGCCGGCGTCATCCTGCTGATCCTGGTACTGGTCTACCGCAGCCCGTTGCTGCCGTTCCTGGTGCTGGCCGTGGCCGGGACCGCCCTGACCGCGACCCAGGGTGTGATCTACCTGCTCGCGAAGCAGGACCTGATGTCGCTGGGCTCGGAGGTGCAGGGGATCCTCAACGTGCTGGTGCTGGGTGCCGGCACCGACTACGCCCTGCTGCTGATCGCCCGCTACCGCGAGGAACTGCGCAGCCACCCGAACCGCTTCGACGCGATGCGGGCGGCGTTGAAGGGCGCGTTCGGCGCGATCGTCGCCAGTGCCGGCACGGTGGTGCTGGGCCTGCTCTGCCTGCTCGCCAGTGATCTCGGGCTGAACAGCCAACTCGGCCCGGCCGGTGCGCTCGGGATCGCGATCGCACTGGTCGCCATGCTCACCCTGATGCCCGCGGTGCTGGTGCTGCTCGGTCGGGCCGCGTTCTGGCCCCGCCGGCCACTGCACGACTCGGCGCCCGCGGAACGTACCGGGCTGTGGGCCCGGGTGGCGGGCTTTGTGGGACGCCGGCCACGCGTGATCTGGATCGGTTGCGTCGTGGTGCTCGCCGCACTCTCCATGGGCGCACTGCGACTGGACGCCGAGGGCCTGTCGACAACGGACATGATCGTCGCCGACAACGTCGAATCCAAGATCGGGCAGCGGGTGCTGGCGGACCACTATCCGGCCGGTGCCGGCAACCCGGTCCTGGTCATCGCGTACGCGAACGGGCTGCCGTCGGTGCTGGACGCGATCGACGAGGTGCCCAATGTGGAGTCCGCGATTCCGTACCCGGGCCCGGTCGCGATACCGCCAGCACCACCCGGCGACCAGGCACCCGGCGACCAGGCACCCGGTGGACCTGGTGCGCCGCCACCGGCTCCGGCCTCGCCGCTGGTGGTGGACGACCTGGTCCGGATCGACGTGACGCTCAGCGTCTCACCGGACAGTCGGGACGCGATCCAGACCGTCCGCGAGCTTCGCGAGGTACTGGCCGAGGTGCCGGCCGCGGAGGCGATGGTCGGCGGGCTCACCGCGGTCCGGCTCGACTTCGAGGACACGGCACGCGCCGACCGCATGGTGATTCCGATCGTGATCATCGTGGTGTTCTTCGTGCTCGCGTTGCTGCTGCGGGCGCTGGTGGCCCCGCTGCTGCTCATGATCACGGTGGTGGTGTCGTTCCTCGCGGCGATCGGGGTGTCCGCCCTGGTGTTCCAGGAACTGCTCGGGTTCCCCGGCGTGGACTCGACATTCCCGCTGCACGCCTTCGTGTTCCTGGTGGCGCTCGGCGTGGACTACAACATCTTCCTGATGACCAGGGTCCGAGAGGAAGCGGAGCACCGGACACCTCGGGACGCCACGCTCGTCGGGCTCACCGTCACCGGCGGTGTGATCACCTCGGCCGGTGTGGTGCTCGCCGCGACCTTCGCGGCACTCGCGGTGATTCCGCTGGTGCTGATGATCGAACTGGCGTTCACCGTGGCGTTCGGCGTGCTGCTGGACACCCTGCTGGTACGCAGCCTGCTGGTGCCCGCGCTGTCCGTGGACTTCGGACGGGCGATGTGGTGGCCCAGCTCGCTGTCGAAGCGACGCGCTGTCCCGGCGTCCGTCCAGGCGCAGGTGCCCCGGCAGGTCGGAGGGTCCCCGGAGCTCACGGAGTCCGCCACGGCCGTCGATGCCCGGGAGATGGTCGAGTCTCGGCGGCGATGACGTGTCGGCGTGCCGGGCGCTGCCAGCGCCCGGCACGCCATTCGCACACCGGGCCGTCGTGGACGCTGTCGGTGTCGTACCCATGTCTTACGGTCGGCGCATGACTGCACGATGTGATGCGATTGGCCTGGTGGTCGCGGACATGGCGGAAGCCGTCGCGTTCTACCGGCGGCTGGGCCTGGATTTCCCAGAGGATGCGGACGAGCACACCGAGGCCGAACTGGCCGGTGGGATCCGGCTGATGCTCGACACCGAGGAGTCGATCCGGTCGTTCACACCCGGCTGGACCCCGCCGTCCGGCAGTCCCCGGGTCGCTCTCGCCTTCCAGTGCGACAGCCCCGACGAGGTCGACCGGCTGTTCCGCGACCTGGTCCAGGCGGGCTACCGGGCGGAACGCGAGCCGTGGGACGCCTTCTGGGGCCAGCGGTACGCGTCGGTGCTGGACCCGGACGGCAACGCGGCGGATCTCTACGCCCGGCTGCCCGTCGACTGACGCGCATCCGACAGACCCTTCGCGGCCAGTCGGTCGGCGCGTTCGTTCTCCGGGTGTCCGGAGTGGCCCTTCACCCAGTGCCACTGCACCTCGTGCCGGCGTACAGCGGTGTCCAGGCGCTGCCACAGGTCGACGTTCTTCACCGGCTGCCGACCGGTGGTGAGCCACCCGTTTCGCTGCCACCGAGGCAGCCACCGGGTGATGCCGTCCCGCACGTACGTGCTGTCCGTGTGCAACCGCACCACGACCGGCCGGGTGAGGCTCTCCAACGCCTGGATCGGCGCCGTCAGCTCCATCCGGTTGTTGGTGGTCGGGCCGGGGTCTCCGCCGTACAACTCCTTCTCTCGGGTGCCGTACCGCAGGATCGCGCCCCAGCCACCCGGGCCCGGGTTTCCGCTGCACGCGCCGTCGGTGTAGATGTCCACGATCTGCCCGGTCTCCTGGTGTGACACGTCGGCACGATACCGCTGCCTCCCGGCCGGGTGGCGACTGGCGGGTCGGGACCCTGAGTGTCAGTAGGGTCGGGCTCATGCAGGCACTGACCCGCACTCTCGCGGTAACCGGCTCGACCGGGCGGCTCGGCCGCAAGGTGGCCCGCCGGCTCGCCGCCGCCGGGGTGCCGCAGCGGCTGCTGGTACGCGACCCGGCCCGGGTTCCGAAGCTGGAAGCCACCGAAGTCGCGGTGACCTCGTACGGGGACGCCGAGGCGGCGCGGCGGGCGCTGGACGGAGTGGACACCGTGTTCATGGTCTCCGGTTCCGAGGATCCGGACCGGGTACGCCAGCACACCACCTTTGTGGCCGCCGCCGTGGCCGCCGGAGTGTCCCGGCTGGTGTACGTGTCCTTTGTGGCCGCCGCGCCGGACGCCACGTTCACGCTGGCCCGCGACCACTGGGCGACCGAGCAGCGGATCCGCGCCAGCGGGCTGCGGTTCACGATTCTCCGGGACAACATCTACCTGGACTTCCTGCCGCTGATGGCCGGTGTCGAAGGGGTGATCCGGGGTCCCGCCGGAGAAGGCCGGGTCGCCGCCGTGGCCCAGGACGACATCGCGGACGTGGCGGTCGCGGTGCTGCGCGACCCGGGCCGCCATGACGGCATGACGTACGACCTCACCGGACGGGAAGCCCTCACCCTGCACGAGGTGGCCGGGACCCTGTCCGAGGGGCACGGCCGTGCCGTGCGCTATCAGCCCGAGACGGTGCCGGAGGCGTACGCCTCCCGGGCCCGCTACAACGCCCCCGACTGGCAGGTCGACGCGTGGGTCAGCACGTACACCGCGATCGCGGCCGGCGAGCTGGCCGGGATCAGTGACACCGTGGCCCGGATCGCCGGGCATCCGCCGCTCACCCTGCGGGAGTTGCTGGACCGACGCCGGTAGCGGCGTGTCGGGTTCGCCGTACGAGGCCGGGCGCGCGTCGGTGCCCGAGCCGTTCGGCTGAGAACCGCTACCTGAGCAGAAGCCGCACCACCTTGCCGGTGGCGTTGCGAGGCAACTCGCCGAGATACACCACCTCGCGCGGCACCTTGTAGCGCGCCAGGTGCTCGCGCACGTACCGCTGGATCGCCTCCGGTGGCAGATAGGCTCCGTGGCGCAGCACCACGAATGCCTTGAGCCGTTCCCCGAACTCCGCGTCCGGCACTCCCACCACCGCGGCCTCCACAATGTACGGGTGCGCCACGAGCAGGTCCTCCACCTCGCCGGGGTAGACGTTCTCCCCACCGGAGATGATCATGTCGTCGGCGCGACCGTCGACGAACAGCAATCCCTCGCGGTCCAAGTGCCCGATGTCCCCGGTGCCCACCAAACCGTGCAACTCGTCCTTGCCGCCGCCGTCGGAGTATCCGCCGAACGTCAGCATGCTGCCCACGAAGATCCGGCCCCGCTGGTACGGCTCGGTCACCGCGTCGCCCGCGTCGTCGAAGAGCCGTACCCGGCAGCCGGACGGGGGTCGGCCCACCGTGCCGGGGGCCCGGTGCCAGTCCCACGGGGTGGCCACCGTCGCGACGGCGGCCTCCGTCGACCCGTACAGGTTGTAGAGCACCCCACCGAACGCCGCCATCGCCCGGTTGCCGAGTTCCGGGGAGAGCGCGGAGCCGGAGCACAGCAGGATTCGCAGCGACCCGGTGTCGTACCTGGCGAGCACGCCGTCCCCGAGGTCCAGGATGCGTCGCAGCATGGTGGGCACCAGTACCAGGCCGGTGCACCGGAACCGCTGGATCCGGTCCAGTGTGGTCCCGGGGTCGAACCGCCGCGACAGCACTGTGGCCGAGCCCAGCGCCAGCATCACCGCCATCTGGGACACCCCGGTGGCGTGGAACAGCGGCGCGACGATCGTGGTCGCCTCACCCCGCCGGTACGGGATCCGGTCCAGGAACTCCGCGGCGGTCAACGCCGAGCGGATCCTTCGCGGTGCGCCTTTCGGGGTGCCGGTGGTGCCGCTGGTGAGCAGGACCATCCGGCCGGGCCGGCCGGGTGGTGGAAGGTCTTCGTCGTCGGTGTTCGCGATCAGGATCTCCAAGCTGGCGGTGTCGGCCATCAGCTCCGCGTCGACCCAGGCCAGGTACCGGCGGACCTGTGGCGCGGCGGCCACCACCGGAGTGAACTCCTGGTCGTAGACGATCGTCGAGATCCCCTCCCGGGCCGCCACACTGGCCAGTTGCGCCGGACCGAATCCGGTGTTGAGCAGCACCACGTCGGCACCGAGTTTCGCGGCGGCGAGCATGGCCTCCAGGAACCAGCGGTGGTTGCGGCACAGCACGCCGATCACGTCCCGCTCGGTGACCCCGTGGCGCTGCCAGGCGCGGGCCAGCGCGTTGGACCGCCGGTCGAGTTGCCGGAAGTTGAGTACGCCCAGGTCGTCGATGATGCCGATCGCGTCGGGTTGTTCCCGCACCGCGATCTTCACGGTTCCGGCGTACACGCCGTAGCGGCGTACCGCGCGCAGCGCCCGCAGTGCCTCGTCCGGGCGGCCCGGCCGCAGCACCCCGGCACGTCGCAGTACCCGGGCACTGCCCAGGGTGGACGGTGGCCGGGTCATGAGTTCCCGTACCAGGGAGCGGAAATCCGCCATCGGTGGCCTCTCATACGTCGGCTACCTCAGCTTGTGACGGAGCAGCTTGCCGGTCGAGTTACGCGGCAGTTCGTCGATGAACGCCACGTCACGCGGCACCTTGAACCTGGCCAGGTGCGCCTTCACGTACCCGCGTACCTCCTCGGGGGTCAGTTCGGTACCCGGTTGCGGGACCACGAACGCTTTCAGACGCCCGCCGAATTCGGCGTCGGGCACTCCGATCACCGCGGCGTCGCTGATCTTCTCGTGTTCGACCAGGATGTTCTCCACCTCGCCCGGATAGACGTTCTCGCCGCCGGAGACGATCATGTCGTCGGACCGGCCGTCGATGAACAGCAGGCCGGTGGCGTCGAAGTGCCCGATGTCGCCGGAGTCCAGTAGTCCGTCGATCTCCTCCTTGGTGCCGCCTCCGGTGTAGCCGCCGAATGTCAGGCCGCTGCCCACGAAGATCCGCCCCTGCCGATCGGGTCCGGTGATCTGGTTTCCGTTCTCGTCGTACAGCCGTACCCGGCAGCCGACCGGTGAACGCCCGACCGTGCCAGGGGCCTGCCGCCAGTCGGCGGGTGTGGCGACGGTGGCCACCGCGACCTCGGTGGACCCGTAGAGGTTGTAGAGCACCTCACCGAACGCCTTCGTGGCCCGGTTTCCCAGTTCGGGAGAGAGCGCCGATCCGGCACTGAACACGATGCGCAGCGAGGAGGTGTCGTACCGGGCCAGGGTTTCCTCGTCGAGGTCGAGGACGCGCTGCAGCATCGTGGGTACGAGCACCAGGCCGGTGCAGCGGTACCGGTCGATCAGGGCCACCACCCGCTCGGGGTCGAACCGGCGGGCCAGCACGGTGATGCACGCCAGTGCCAGTTGCATCACGAACTGCGACAGTCCGGTGGCGTGGAACAGCGGCGACGCGATCAGCGTGGCCTCGTTGCGCCGGTAGGGCACCCGGTCCAGGAATTCGGCGGCGGCGAGCGCGGAGCGCACCTGTCGCGGTGCGCCTTTCGGGATGCCGGTGGTGCCGCTGGTCAGGAGGACGATCCCGCCGGGTTCGCTGGGTGCCGGGAGGTCCGTGTCATCGGTTTCGGTGATCAGTCGCTGCAGCGTGGTGAGTTCGGGGGCGTTCCTGTCCGGCACCCTGGCGCGGTCCGGTACGGCGGTGGGGTCGTCGACCCAGGCCAGGTAACGCCGGATGGTTGCCGGCAGGGGGTCCACGAGCGGGGTGAACTCCTGGTCGTACACGATGCCGACGATGCCTTCCCGTGCCACGACGTCGGCGAGCTGACGTCCGGCGAACCCGGTGTTCAGCAGCACCGCGCGGGCCCCCAGTTTCGCGGCGGCGAAGATGCTGTCCAGAAACCACCGGTGGTCCCGGCACAGCAGGCCGATCACGTCGCCGGGTTTCAGGGCGGTGGACCGCCAGGCTCGTGCCAGCGCGTTGGACCTGCGGTCCAGTTGGGAGAAGCTGAGCTCGCCCAGTTCGTCGACGAGGCCGATGGCGTCCGGGTCGCGTCGCGCGGCCACCTTCACCGCCCCGGCGAACGGTCCGAGTTGGCGTACCGCCAGCACCGAGCGCAACATCTCGTCCGGCCGGGTGAACCGGGCCAGGCCCGCCTCCCGCAGCACCTGGACACTCCGGAAGGCGTCGGTCACCTGGGAGGCCGCCTGCCGTACCCGTGCGAAGACGTCGGGCATCGCACCTCCAGCGCGTCCGTTACCAGGCGGTAACAACTTCTTCCCTGGAAGGTAAAGGTCGCCGCTGAGAAAGACCAGAGCTTGCCGGGTTGCATCGCGGTGCGTGCCGCCATGGATGCGTTCAGTGACCGGCTGTCAACGGCCCTCGAACCGGGGCGGTCGACTCTCCGCTCGCGCCCGGCGGGCCTCCCGGGCGTCCTCGCTGGTCCAGCACGCCTGGAACGCCTCATCCAGTCGTGGGTCGGAGGTGTCCGGGGTGTTCAGGGCCAGTTTGTTGTACGCCAGGGTGAGCGGGGCCAGCGCCGCGATCTCGGTCGCCCAGCCAACCGCGGCTCTCAGGTCGCCCAGCCGGTCCACCAGGCCGTGGCGGTACGCCCGGTCCGCCGGCAACGTGTCGCAGCCCAGCAGGACGGACCGGGCGGCACCGCCCCCGGCGAGCGACGCCAACCGGCGTACCGTCCAAGCGTCGACCGCCAGTCCGAGCCTCGCGGTGGGAATCCCGAAGGCCGCGCCCGGTGCCGCGACCCGCAGGTCGCAGGCGATCGCGAGCTGGGTCCCGGCCCCGATCGCCGGTCCGTTGACCGCGGCGAGCACCGGCACCGGAATCTCGATGATCAGCCGCAGCAGGCGGTACAGGGCGTCCATGAACGCCTCCCCGTACACCTGGTTGAGGTCCGCTCCGGCGCAGAACGCGCTGCCCTCCCCGGTGATGACGACAGAACGTGCCCGGTCCGCGACGGCAGCCCGCAGCGCCCGGGTGAGTTCGTCGCAGTGCTCGATGTCGAGGGCGTTGCGCTGTCGTGGCCGGTCGATCCGCAGCACCGCCACCCCTGAACTGGTCTGGGACCGGATCATCCGCTCATCCTGACCGACCGCCCCGCGAGTGTCCCCGTGCTGTGACCAAATCGGCGTGCGCGTCGGGTGGCCAGCGGGCAGCATGGCCGGTATGACCTGGATCGCACCGCAGATCACCCGCGAGGACGAGCCGTACGTCGCCGGCGAGCGCACGATGCTGGAAGGCTGGCTCAACTTACACCGGCAGACCCTGCTCCAGAAGTGTGCCGGGCTGACCGCCGAGCAGCTCAAGCAGCGCAGCGTGGAGCCTTCCTCGCTGTCACTGCTCGGCTTGGTGCGCCACATGTCCGAGGTGGAGCGGGCGTGGTTCCGCCGTGGGGTCGCCGGTGAGGACCTCACCCCGATCTACTACACCGCGGACAATCCGGACGGCGAATTCGACGACGTGGCCGACGCGGACCCGGAGGCTGACTTCGCCCTCTTCCGTACCGAGGTGGAACTGGCGGACAAGGCAGCCCAGGGACGTTCGCTCGATGAGACGTTCCTGGGCCGGCGCGGTAAGGACATCTGCCTGCGCTGGGTCTACATCCACATGATCGAGGAGTACGCACGGCACAACGGCCACGCTGACCTCCTGCGGGAACGTATCGACGGGGTCACCGGTTCCTGATCACAGCCATCCCGGACGCACCAGGCCGGTCTCGTAGGCGATCACCACGAGCTGCGCCCGGTCCCGGGCCCGCAACTTGATCATGGCCCGGCTGACATGGGTCTTCGCGGTGGCCGGGCTGACCACGAGCTTCGCCGCGATCTCCTCGTTGCTCAGCCCGCCAGCCACCAGGGACACCACCTCACGCTCCCGGTCGGTCAACGCGTTCAACACCGCAGCCGGCCGGGGTGCCTTGGTACGGGTGGCGAATTCGGCGATCAGCCGCCGGGTGACCCCGGGGGAGAGCAACCCGTCCCCAACCGCGACCACCCGTATCGCCCGGATCAGATCGGCCGGTTCGGTGTCCTTCACCAGGAATCCGCTGGCCCCCACCCGGAGCGCCTCGAACACGTACTCGTCCAGGTCGAACGTGGTCAGGATGACCACCCGGACGGTTTCGCAGCGCGGCTCCGCGACGATCCGCCGGGTCGCCTCCAGGCCGTCCACATTGGGCATTCGGATATCCATCAGAACGACGTCCGGGACGTGTCTCCGGGAGAGTTCGAACGCCTCACCGCCGTCGCCGGCCTCGGCCACCACCGTGATGTCGGTCTCCGGACCGAGCAGCGCCCGGAACCCGGCTCGGACCAGTGCCTGGTCGTCGGCCAGCAGTACCTTGATCATGGGACCTCTTCCTCCGGCGTCAAAGGGAGTACGGCATGCACCCGGAACCCGCCACCGCGACGTGGGCCGGCAGCCAGCGAGCCGCCCAGGGCCCGGGCACGTTCCCGCATTCCGGCGATCCCGGTGCCACTTCCGTCGGTGTCGGCCGTGTCGCCGGTTCCGTCGTCCTCGACGGCGAGGGTGAGCCTGGCATCCTCGTACTCCACCCGGACCCACACCGTGCTGGCCGCCGCGTGGCGGTGCGCGTTGGTCAGTGCCTCCTGGATGATTCGGTACGCCGCCAGGTCGGTCCCGGCGGGAAGCGGGCGCGGAGTGCCCACCACCTGTTTGCGGACCGTGATTCCGGCGGCGGTGGTACGGGCGAGCAACGCGTCCAGTCGCCGAAGGCTGGGGGCCGGGTCCCGGGGGGCGTGCTCATCGACCCGCCGCAGGACCCCGAGGGTGGCCCGCAGTTCCCGGAGCGTGTCCCGGCTGGCGTCTTTGATCGCCTGGAGTGCTGTGCGGGCCGGCTCGGGTAGCTCGTCGGCCAGATGCAGGGCCACGCCTGCCTGAATGTTGATCATCGAGATGTTGTGGGCGAGTACGTCGTGCAACTCCCGGGCGATCCGTAACCGTTCCTCGTCCGCGACCTGTCGGGCCCGCTGCTCCTGGGCCCGTTCCGCCTCGGCGAGCCGCTCCCGCCGGAACCGGACCGCCTCGGCGACCAGCAGCACCACCAGCACCCACGCCAGGCTGCCGAGCGTGCTCGCCAGTGAGGGCCCTGGAGCCCGGCCGACCAGGTACTGCAGGACCAACGCCACGACCGGGCCGGCGGTCCCGATCAGCCACGCGGCCTGGCGGCGGCCCTGCCAAACGGCGTTCAGCAGCGCCATCACCACGGAGAGGAAGACCGGACCGTACCGGTAGCCGAGCACCAGGTATCCGGTGACCGCGACCGCGTTGACCGCCAGCACCCACACCGGGAACCGGCGCCGGAACACCAGAGCCAGTGGGCCGACGACGAGTAGCAGGTACCCCAGCGCGTCCACCGGCAGCCGGTCGGCGTTGTAGCCGCGCTCGCCCCATGGAGGACCTTCCGGGCCTGGACCCGCCGGGCCGGGGTCCAGCCAGTGTTGGCTGGCCAGGGCGCTCCCACCGACCTGCACGACCAGGACCAGCAGGGCGAGCAACCCGGTCCGGGCGTCGAACCAGCGCTGCGCCGGCGGCTCGTTCATGGCACAGTTCGCCCTCGTGTTGGGTGGCGGGGGCCCGCAGGGCACCCGGGCGGGATGGGATGTCCCATGGCAGCCAACGCTAGGGCAGGAACCGTGGCCCCCGCCTCGGCCAGCCGCGGGTCCCGGCGCTACCCCCGGCGGCGCAGCGGGCACCGGACTGGTACGCCCAACGTGGTACGAACGGCCCGGGAGCCTTCGGATCGGCGGCTGCCGGCACCAGCCGGTTACTCTGTGCCGCGACCTACGTCGAGGGGGGCACGAGGTGAGACGCAGATTCGTGCTGGTGTCCCTCGCGGTCACCGCGATGGTGATTCTGGTCTTCGCGATACCGCTCGCCCTGCTGGTACGGGTGTTGGCCGCACACCGGGCGATCTGGGACGCGGAGTTGCAGGCGGCGGGGATCGCCTCGGTCCTGGTCCTGACCACCGATCCGGACGACGTGAACCAGGCGTTGCGGAACACCCGCGCCGGCCGGAAGGGTCACGTGCTGGTCCACCTGCCAGGCAGGCCATCGGTCGGGAACGGCAAGGGCTGGGTGTCCCGGGACGTTCTGGAACGGATCGGCGACCAGCCCGACACCGTCGCCGTCACCGGCGGGAAGGCACACGTGAGACCCGTGCCGCTGGGCGAGCGCACCGCGGTGATCGAGGTCTTCATCCCGGACGAGTTGCTGACCAGCCATGTGGTGATGGCCTGGGTGGTGCTCGGCGGCCTGGGGATCGGGATGCTGCTCGCCTCGGCGGTGCTGGCCGACCGGCTCGCCTCCGGTGTGGTCTGCGCGACTCAGCGGCTGGCAGGTGTGGCGACCCGGCTCGGGGAAGGCGACCTGGGAGTGCGTGTGCAGCCGAGCGGCACCCCGGAGATCGCGACTGTCGGTGCCGCGTTCAACACCCTGGCCGACCGGTTTCAGGTGCTGCTGGCGAACGAGCGGGAACTGATCGCGGATCTGTCGCATCGGCTGCGTACCCCGTTGACGGCGTTACGGCTGAACGCCGAGTCGATGCCAATGGGGGAGGCCCGGCAGCGGGTGTTGACCGCGGCGGCGAACCTGGAGCGCGAGGTGGACGCGATCATCCGGCAGGCCCGCCGCCCGTTGGCGATGCGGCGAGCCGCCAGGTGTGAGCTCGTGGCGCTGGTCCGGGACCGGATGCGGACTTGGTCGGCGCTGGCCGACGACCAGGGACGGCGGTGGTTGCTGGACGCCCCGGACCATCCGATCTGGGTGCCGGTGAGCGGCTCCGACATCGCCGCCGCGGTGGACGCGATCGTGGGAAACGTGTTCCGGCACACGCCGGAAGGAACGCCGTACCAGGTACGGATCCGGGAGTCGCGGGCGTGCGTGGTGCTTTCGGTTGACGACGGGGGACCGGGCATCGCCGAGCCCTGGGCGGCGTTGCGGCGCGGAGCCAGCGGTGGTGCCTCCACCGGTCTGGGGACCGACATCGCGCGCCGGGTGGCCGAGCAGGCGGGTGGCGGCATTGAGATCGGTCGGGGACCGCTCGGCGGTGCCAG
This sequence comes from Micromonosporaceae bacterium, assembly GCA_036375165.1. Lineage (GTDB taxonomy): Bacteria > Actinomycetota > Actinomycetes > Mycobacteriales > Micromonosporaceae > WHSM01. Next base: position 48,333 of record DASUSI010000161.1, read on the forward strand.
CGTCACCCTGACGCTGCGAACCACGGAGGTCGCGACCACCGGGCCGGTACCCGACAAAGCCGTTGACGCCTGACCCTCTTGCGGCCCCACCCTCTGGTAACCAACCGTCATTCATCTTATTCTCGATGAAGTATTTTTTCGTGGACCTGCCGGGAGTTTCCGGTTTGGTTCGAGGGGAGGCTCCATGATCGCCTTGTCCAGTCTCCGTCTTCCGGCCGCGTTATTGAGCGCCGCCGTGATCGGTGCCATCTCGGCCGTCGTTGTGGTGGCGTCACCGGCGGAAGCCCGCCCGGCGTTCTCCAACCCGTTCCGGTGCAGCCAGACCTGGACCGGCTCCACCCGCTCCGGCCACAGCCCGGCCTATGCGGTCGACTACAACCGCACCGACGACTTCGGTGATGCGGTGCTCGCCTCCGCGGGCGGCACCGTCTCCCGGGTGGAGAACGAGGGCAGCGTCAGCTACGGCCTGTGGATCGAGATCGACCACGGCGGCGGCTGGCGGACCCGCTACGCCCACCTGTCCGGCGAGTTCGTCACGCTCAACGCGTCGGTGTTCAAGGGGCAGCAGATCGGCACCGTCGGCAGTACCGGCGGCTCCACCGGCCCGCACCTGCACTACGAACAGCGGTTGAACGGCAGCGCCGTCAAGATCATCGTCGATGGTGTTTCGGTCTTCTACTACGGTGACCGCAGCTACACCAGCGGCAACATCTGCGTCGGCCCGGCCGGGACCGTCAACACCGCTGGTTCGCCGCTGACCGTGCGTTCGGGGACCAGCACGGGCACCACCGCGATCGGGTCCGTGCCGGACGGCGGCACCATCTACCTGAGGTGCCAGGTCCAAGGTCAGTCCATCACCGGCACCTATGGCACGTCCAGTTGGTGGGACCGGATCGGCGCCGGGTACGTCGCCGACGCGTACGTCAACACCGGCTCAGACGGCAGGGTCGCGCCGCTGTGCTGATCGGCTTCTGATCGACCCGCCACCGGCTGGCACCTAGCGCTCCGGCGGCGTCAGCTTGACGCCGACCCCGCGCACGGTGTGCAGGTACCGTGGCTGCGCCGCAGTCTCCCCCAGTTTGCGGCGCAGCCACGACACATGTACGTCGATGGTCTGGTCGTCCCGGCTGTAGGGCTGCCGCCAGACCTCGGCCAGCAACTCGCCACGGCTGACCACGCGCCCCGGGCGGGCCGCCAGGTACGTCAGCAGATCGAATTCCCGCCGGGAGAGTTGCAGCAGGTCCCCGTCCAGGGTCACCTCGCGGGCCTCCGGATCGATCCGCAACCCGCCGACACAGATCTGGGTGACCGGCGGCTCGGTACGCACCCGCCGCAGCACCGCTCCGATCCGGGCCGCCAGATGGTCCGCCGAAAACGGCTTCACCACGTAGTCGTCGGCGCCGGCCCGCAACAGCCGTACGATTTCCGGTTCCGAGTCGTGGGCGGTCGCGATGATGACCGGGACCGTGGAAACCGCCCGGATCATCCGTAGCACCGAACCGCCGTGCAGATCCGGGAGCCCAAGGTCGAGGACCACCACCGCGGGCTGCCATTCGGTGACATCCCGGATCCCCGACATCGCCTCACCGCAGGAGCGCACGGTGTAGCCCCGTTCCCGAAGGGCCCGTACCAGCGCCAGCCGAATTTCGGTGTCGTCCTCGATGAGTAGGACTTTCCCCATACCCGACAAACTACTGGCTCCGGCACAATGACCTCCGTGCGACGTGCGACGGGACCACTGCTGGCAGCCTGGCTGGTGGCCACCTTCGGCGCGGTGTGGGTGGCGTGGTTCAGCGTGCACCCGGTGACCGAACTCGGGTTCGGCAAGCGCCCCGCGGTGCCACGTCCGGAGATCGCCGATTCGCCGCCGTACGACTCCAACGACCCCTCCGAGTCACTGTCCCGGCACGTCCGGAATCCGGCCGCCGACCGTCCTACCGGGACCTCCCCCCGACCCTGGACGACCGGCGCTCCCTCGTTGACGAAGAAGCCTTCCCCCTCACCACCGACGGGTTCGGTCACGCCGAGCCCGGTGACGCCCAGCACCGGTACGAGCACGGTCTACCGGGAGGCGTCCGCCGACGGCGGTACCGCCACCTTCGAGTACACCGAGGAGGGGGATGTCAACCTGTTCGAGGTGCGGCCCAACCCTGGCTGGAGGGTGATCGCCTACCGCTACTCCCGGGACTGGCTGGAGGTTGAGTTCTCCACGTACGGACGCCGTTCGATCATGGTCGCGTACCTCGATCGCGGTCTGGCGAGGGTGTACACGATCGAGCAGTGAACCGCCTGAGCGGGAAGGCCGGTCAGAGCCGGGCCAGGGCACGCTGTAGCGGGTCCAGGCCCAGTGATCCCAGGTCCAGCGCCCGGCGGTGGAACTCCCGTAGGTCGAAATCGGCACCCGCGTGCTTTCGGGCCTGTTCCCGGGCCCGCAGCCAGATCCGCTCGCCAACCTTGTACGCGGGCGCCTGCCCCGGCCAGCCGAGGTAGCGGTCCAGTTCGTACCGCAGGCTCGGTTCGTCCATGTAGCCGTGCGCGAGCAGGAATTCCCAGCCCAGCTCGGGCGTCCACGTGGCGCCCTCGTGGAATCCGGTGCCGGCGGGGATCGGCAACTCCAGGTGCATCCCGATGTCGATGATCACCCGGGTCGCCCGGAGCGCCTGCCCCGACAGCATGCCCAACCGGTCCCCCGGGTCGTCCAGGTAGCCGAGGTCGGCCATCAGGCGCTCGGCGTAGAGCGCCCAGCCCTCGCCGTGCCCGGACACCCAGCACAGGTTGCGCTGCCACCGGTTGAGCAGCTCCCGCCGGTACGCGGTCTGGCCGATCTGCAGGTGATGTCCTGGTACGCCCTCGTGGTAGACCGTCGTGGTCTCCCGCCAGGTGCTGAACTCGTCGATGCCCGCCGGCACGGCCCACCACATCCGTCCCGGGCGGGTGAAGTCCTCGCTGGGGCCGGTGTAGTAGATGCCGCCGCTGCTGATGGGTGCGATCCGGCACTCGATCCGGCGGACCGGTTCGGGGATGTCGAAGTGGCTGCCGTGCAGGTCCCCGATCGCCTTGTCCGCGACCTGCTGCATCCAGTCCCGGAATGCCTCCTTGCCGGCGATCCGGCGGGCCGGGTCCGCGTCCAGCGCCGCCATCGCGTCCTGGATCGAGCCGCCGGGCACGATCCGGTCGGCCACCTGACGCATCTCGGTCTCGATCCGGTTCAGTTCGTCCCAGCCCCAGGCGTACGTCTCTGCCAGGTCGATCACGGCGCCGAGGAAGGTACGGGACTCCAGCGCGTACCGGTCCCGGCCCACCGCGTCCCGTTCCGGCGCCTGGGGGAGCAGTTCCTCGGTGAGGAACCGGCCGAACTCGGCGGTCGCCTCGGTGGCCGCGGCGGCGCCCCGTTCCAGGTCCGCCCGCAGCGGGCCCTCGGCCTGTAGCCTGCCCGCCAGCCCCAGGTAGACGTTGTCCTTCGCTGGGTCCGCCCAGTCGGCGCACTGCCGGGCGCAGGCGAGCACCTGGCGACGCGCGGAGACCCGGCCCTGTTCGGCGGCGGCGCGCAGTGACTGTCGGTAGCCGTCGAGGGCCTCCGGCACCCGGCTGAGGCGCCGGGCGATGGTCGCCACCGCGACCTCGCCCACGGTCGGCATCAGGTCGAACACCATCCGGACGCTCTGCAGTGGGGAGTAGATCACGTTGAGCCGGCTGTCCAGCAGGCCCGCCTCGTCGTGCTCCAGATGCAGCCCGAGCCGTTCGGTCATGGACTCCGCCGCCACCCGTTGGGCTTCGTCGGCCGCCTCCGTGCCGGTCAGCGCCGCCAGGGTGCGCCGATCCAGCTCGACCCGGGCCGCGATGCCGGGCGGGGACAGGTCGGGCAGGGCATCGTCGTGCCCCGCGATGCCCGCGTACGTGGCGCTGACCGGGTCAAGTGCGGCCCACTGCTCGACGTACGAGTCGGCGATCTCGTTGACATCTGCCACGGCCTGCACCTTACGTGAGCTCGCCGCCATGGTTCCCCCTTGTCTTCGTCGCTCCCGGAACGCGGGTTCCGAAGCGGGCGGAGCGGCGGCGTGGCAAGTGGAAATCATCGCCGATGACGCAGTCGCGCCTGGCAGGACACGCCCACTGTCCGGTTGTCGACAGACTGTGGTCCCCGGGGGTCGGGCAGTACCCAGCTGGCGAGACACTATTGCCCGGCTTTGATCGCGCTCGTTATCTTCGTCCGAGCGATCCGCATTGGCTGCTTTCCGCAACGTCGTGCGACCGTCGAGATCGGATGGTGGACAGGGCAGGGGACACTGGACGGCGACGGGTACGCGGCGCGGCCCCGAGAGATCCGGCGAAGGCCGGCACCGGGGGGCCGTCGTCGCGGCCAGCACACCGAACATGGGGCGCACAAGGAAGCTCCGGCGAGCGGGACTCGGCCGGCAGCGGACTCCGGGAGGACGGTCGTTGATCACTATGCGTGCGGCGTTGGCTGTCGCCCTGCTCCGTGGTTACCGGGCCGGCCGCCATGTCGCGGTCTGGGGACTCGCCATGGTGTCCACCTGGACCTGGATCGTCACCCCCGGCTGGCTGCCGGCGGCACTGACCACACTCACCGTGGTCACCGGGCTGCTGTCGGTACGCGCCGCGCGGGTGCTGGGCCGGTGCGTGCTCCGGGAAACCACTGGCGTCCCGGTCCCACCGCGTGTCGACTCGTCCCTGTGGGCCGAGGTGCGCATGCTGTGCGACCGGTTGCGGGTACGTCTCCCGGAGGAGATCCGGATCGGTGTCGACCCGGTGATCGAGGTCTCGGAACAGCCCCGAAACCTCGGACTCGCGGCCGGGCCGCGGCGGCTCCACATCGGCCTGCCGCTGCTGGTGGGACTGTCCCCGGGGGAACTCAGGGCACTGTTGGCTCATGAGCTGGCGCACGATTCCCGGGAGGGCGGCACGCTGCCGGCGACCTGTCACCGGATCCGGCACACGCTGGGACCGGCACTGCAACGCCGACCCGGCGGCGTGGGGATCGTGTTCGCGATCGTCGTGCGTCTCTTCCTCGCCCTGGAAGCGCCGGCCAGCCGGAGACAGGAGCGGATCGCGGACCGCGCCGCGGTGCGGCTCGCCGGTCGGCGCAACGTCGCCGGCATGCTTCGGGAGCTTCCGGTGCTGAGCCTCGCGTGGCAGCGGTACCTCGCCGAGGTGGTGGCACCGGCGGCCAGATCCGGGTACGCGCCGCTCAGCATCAGTGACGGCTTCCAGCACATGCGTGGGAGCTGGCGGGAGGAACTGGCCGAGTTGCGAAACATGCCGCCCGAGGCGGTACGGCAGGCCTGGGATGTACACCCGCCCCGACTGGAGCGGCTGCACGCCATCGACCTGACTCCTGAGGTGGCGGACCAGATTCCGGTAGTGGACCCGAGGCCAGGACTCACCCCGCTGGTTCGGGAGGTGGAACACCAGCTCGTCGGTCCACAGGTGCGTCGAGTGCCGTGGGACGAGTTCTGCGCCATCATCGCCGGTGAGGGACTGCGTGGTGAGGTCGATCAGCTGTTCCGCGCCGCTGCCCAGGTGGCGGACCCAGCGGATCCGGTTGTCCGTACCGCGAGCCCGGGTCTGGACACCGTGCTCACCCTGATCGAGGCCGGTGCCCTGAACCGGTTGCTGCGCCACCTGGAGCCGGCGACCACCGCCACGGCTCGCCGGCTGCTCGGACTGGCGTTCGCGCAGGCCGCTGTGGACGGTGGGGTGGCCCGCTGGCACCGAGCCCAGTCCGGAGCGCTCCGGGTGGTACGCCCGGACGGCGGTACGGTCCCGGTCGAGGAACTCGCCGCCCGGGTGATCGCCGACCCGGCGACCGTGCCGATGGTGCGGGAGGTGCTCCGGGCGGTCAAAGTGGGCGGGGTGGCGCACGCCCACGGCTGATCGCGGCCACCCGCCGGCCATGCGGTCAGCGCAGCGGCCGGACCGCGCTGACGGTGCGCCGGTCGGCCGCCACGGCGGTGACCCAACCACCGTCGCGTCCCAGCCGTAACAGCTCCTCCTCGGACACCGGGAGCTCGTCGACCGGTCCAGGGCGTGGCGGCCAGCCGGTCCGGGCATGGTGACCGTCGTGGAGCCACCCGGCGAGTGTCCGCACCGGGTCGGCATTGTCCAGCAGCCGCCGTGCCTCGGAAAGTCGCGTGATGAACAGGTCCAGGGCGGGTCCCAGGGCTGCGGCGTTGCCTCCGCACATCCCGGCGACCAGGCCCGGTTGGCTCGCGGCGACCCGGGTGCCGTCCCGGTAGGACCCGGCGGCCAGGGTCGCGGGCAGGCCGGTTCCGGCTACGGCGGCGACTCCGGAGGCCACCAGGTGTGGCAGGTGGCTGATCAGGGCCACCGCGGCGTCGTGCTCGGCTGAGGTGACCGGCACCACCCGGGCACCGAGCCCGGTCACCAGGTCAGCCATACCGAGCCAGTCGGCGAGCTGACCGCGTTGCTGGTCCGTGCCCGGGTCCAGGGTCAGCGCCCAGGCGCAACCGGTGAACAGCCCGGGGTCGCTCGCCGCGAAACTGGACACCTCCTTGCCGGCCATCGGATGCCCGCCCACGTACCGGGCCTGCGGGAACCGCTCCGCGACCAGGCGGCGCACCGGCCCCTTGACCGATGTGACGTCGGAGAGCACACCTCGGTACCGGGCCGTCGCGATCTCGTCGAGTGCGGGCACCACCGCGGGGAACGGCACCGCGAGGATCACGACGTCGGCGCCGGCCATCGCCTCGTCGACGGTTTCCGCGATCCGCCATCCAGGTCCGCTCGCCCGTGCCAGGGCGCGGATGTCAGGTGAGGCGTCGTATCCGGACACCTGGTGCCCGGTGGCGGACAGTGCCCTCAGCAGCGAGCCACCGATCAATCCGAGGCCGATCACACAGGTACTGGACCGCACCGCAACAGCCTGGCACACAGCGGCGGACCGGCCGGCTCGGGGCCGTGGTGCCCCGACCTCGGTACCCTGCGTGGTATGCAGACCGCAGGCTGGGACCCGATGCGTGGTCAGTGGATCATGGTGGGTCAGCAGCTTCGGCAGCCGAACCGGCCGAGGTACCGGGAGCCGCATCCGATCCGGTCCGCCGCGGTGTGGGCCGGAATCGGCGCTACGAGTGCCTGGTTCCTGTTCTTCGCCCTGCTGGCCTGGAGCGTGCGCTCGTACGCGTGGTCAACCCTCGCCGCGGGGGTGACCGCCGGTCTGGCCGTGGCGACGCTGAACCGGTACGGAGATCGGGGTGTCGCGCTCGGCATCGCGGTGACCAGCGCGGTCGGAGTCGGCATCGCAGGGCTGCTGGTGGGAGTCCGCTACCTCGCGGGCGACTGGATTCTCTGGTGACGGTGACGGTATGTCACCGAAGTTTCAGTGTCGGTAGCGGTTGTCACACCGTGCGTGTGGTGTCGGCTGCGAACTGTGGATCAGTATTGACGTTCGCGGTCCGGGCAGGCACATTCGCTCCCATGAAACTCGACCGCCCCGACGCGGAGCGCCGCCGGCGTCGACTGCGGCTCCTCGCGGAGCTGGCCGACGTGAAGCCGGTCCGGGGCTGCCTGGAGCCGAGGCGCCGGGTGCAGGTGGGCCGGATCCGTGGCCTGATCGCCTCGCGGCGGCGTCCCAGCCGTTCGCTGTGAAGTACCGCGCCGCGCCGGCCCTTCAGGACCACGACATTTGCTCGAACCTTGCGCCCGAGCGGGCTACGCTTTCGCTGCCGACGTAGCGAGGTTTGGCGCTGCGAGGGGACCTTATCCCGGGGGGACCGTGTCGTACTTTTCGGCCGCTGTGGTACGCGGCTCCAAAGGTTGGGCCGTCTCAGATCTCGACCTGCGTGGCGTCTCCGACGTCGAGGACGTCGCGGACCGGCTGCGCGACGTCGATCTGGAGGCCGACATCTCGCTGCTTTTCGTCGAGATCGACGAGGAGTACCTGGTGGTGCTGCGCCTCGACGAGGGCGAGGACCTCCGGGTGTTCGGGTCCGACTCGGCGGTCGTGGAGGAGTCCCGGCTGGGTGCTGTCCTGGTCGCGGACCTGGAGCCGCCCGACCACGGGCTTGACATCCCGGATGAGTTGGACGAGACGGAGGCCGGGGGAGACGACGACGAGGACCCCGAATCCGGCACCGGACTGGTCCTGGACACGGACCCGATCGGCGATGTCGACCTGCTCGCCGATCTGGGGGTTCCGGGGCGTCGGCTGCTCGCCATGTGCGTACAGGAGGGCAGTCTCCCCAGCGACGTGACCGCGGAGATCTGCGGCTCGCTCGGATGCGCCGACGACGTCGAGGACCTGCGCGGAGCGTGACCTCCCGGGAAGCCATGATGCGCCGCGCGCTCGACGCGGCCGTGGCTGCGCCCGCCGTCGCTGATGTGCCTGTCGGTGCCGTGGTGTACGCGGCGGACGGCACCGAATTGGCAGCCGCCGGCAACGAGCGGGAACTCACCGGAGATCCCACGGCCCATGCCGAGATCGTGGCGCTGCGTCGGGCCGCCGGTCAGGTCGGTTCCTGGCGACTGGACGGCTGCACCCTGGCGGTCACCCTGGAACCCTGCACGATGTGTGCCGGCGCGATCGTGCTGGCCCGGATCGCCACGGTGGTGTTCGGTGCCTGGGATCCCAAAGCCGGCGCGGTCGGTTCGTTGTGGGACGTGGTACGCGACCGGCGGCTGAACCACCGGCCCGAGGTGTACGGCGGGGTGCTGGAGGCCGAGTGCGGGGCGGTGCTCCGCCGGTTCTTCGACCAACACCGGTGAGCTGTCCGTCAGCCCTGGAGCCGTTCAGCTCCGATCGGCCACGACCGCGTCGAGCGCGATCCGAACCATGTCTCCGAACGAGCGTTCCCGCTCCTCGGCCGTGGTGTGCTCGCCGCGCACGATGTGGTCGCTGATGGTGGTGATCGTCAGGGCTCTGGCACCGAACCGCGCGGCCAGCGTGTAGAGCCCGGCGGTCTCCATTTCCACCGCCAGTACGCCGTACTCGGCGAGTTTGCGGAACAGGTCCGGACGGTCGGTGTAGAAGGTGTCGGCCGAGACCACCGACCCCACGTGCATGGTGACCCCCAGTGCCGCCGCGGCGGCCACGGCGTGACGCAGCAGTTCGAAGTCGGCCACCGGCGCGTAGTCCACGAGCCCGTCGAAGCGTTGCCGGTTCATCGCCGAGTCAGTGCTGGCGCCGATCGCGGCGACCACGTCACGCAGCCGCAACCGGTCGGTGATGGCACCGGCGCTGCCGACCCGCAGCAGGGTGGTCACGCCGTACTCGGCGAACAGTTCGTGTGCGTAGATGGACGCCGAGGGCAGTCCCATCCCGGAACCCTGCACCGACACCTCGACACCCTGGTACGTCCCGGTGAACCCGTACATGCCGCGGACCTCGGAGTAACAGGTGGCGTCGGAGAGGAAGGTCTCCGCGATCCACCTCGCACGCAGCGGGTCGCCGGGGAACAGCACCCGTTCCGCGATCTCGCCGGGCTTGGCCCCGATGTGTGTGCTCATGCCTTACCGCCCCCGCCCCTTCCGTACCGCCGCCTCATCCTGCCAGCCGTCACAGGCCCAGGTCGGAGCAACCCCGTGTCGTTGACGAGGGCTGAGCGGGACCGGCCCGGGGTCGGGTACCCTGTTCGGCGGTGGCGTGTCCGAGCGGCCTAAGGAGCACGCCTCGAAAGCGTGTGAGGGTGTACGCCCTCCGTGGGTTCAAATCCCACCGCCACCGCTCTGTGAGCCTCTCAGGACGTCGGAACCCCTGAACCTACGGGTTCGGGGATTTCCTGGTGTGTTGGGGTCGGCAGTCGCGGACGGATCGAGGACACCGTCACGCGCTGGCACATCTGTCCCTGGTCCGGCGCACATCCGACACAGAGTGTCGGTGGTTCAGGAGATGCTGGTTCTCTCAGCGCCACCTGGGCACCAGGGAGCGAACGGAGAAGCGAAATGGCTGAGGTGTTGTTGTTCCATCACGCGCACGGACTGACGTCAGGTGTCCACGAGTTCGCCGACACGCTCCGGCGGGCTGGTCACCTCGTCCACGTCCCGGACCTGTACCAGGGACAGGTCTTCGAAGACCTCGCTGAGGGCATCGCCTATGCCCAACGGACAGGGTTCGGCTCGATCATGGAGCGTGGGCGGGCCGCCGCCGAGGGGCTGCCGAGCCAACTCGTCTACGCCGGGTTCTCGCTGGGGGTCATGCCGGCGCAGCTGCTGGCCCAGTCCCGACCCGGGGCGAGGGGTGCGCTGTTGTTCCATGCCTGTGTCCCGACCTCCGAGTTCGGGGGCGGGTGGCCCGAGGGGGTCCCGGCCCAGATCCACGGTATGGATGCCGACGAGTTCTTCGTCGAGGAAGGCGACCTCGACGCGGCCCGCGCTCTGGTCCAGACCACCAAGGACGCCGAGTTGTTCCTCTACCCGGGCAACCAGCACCTGTTCACCGACAACAGCCTGCCTTCGTACGACGAGCACGCCGCCACGCTGCTCACAGAACGCGTCCTGAGTTTCCTCGACCGCATCGACAAATGAACGGGATGTGTGAACGCCGGGCCCCCGGCTGGGGATGGCCCGGCGTCCGGTCTGGTCCCCTTGTTATGGGTTGTCGCAGGCGCCGGCCTTGAACCCCGGGTGCGGGTTGCCGTGCTGGCCCGGGACGCACTGCTTGTCGCCAGGACCCGGTGGGTCCGCGAAAACCGGTGCCGCCGTTCCCCCGAAGATGGCCCCGACGACCGCTGCGACGATCACGACGCGCTTGATCATGGTGCCCCCCTCTTCCTGATTCTTGTACGGTGAGCCCCCCTTGGCCGTCCGTTTCGACCCTGCCACGCGTCTCACGGTCGGGGCAGCGTCATGTACAAGACCTGACAGCGTCTCTGCGGAGGTTCCGGGGGTCAGGCGCTGCCGGTTGAGTGGCGGTGGCCTTCGACCAGGCCAAGGATCCAACCCATCAGCGTCCGGGAACGCTGCCGGTCTCTTCAGGTGGGATGGTCCTGGTCGCTCCTCGAGTGGTTCGGCCACGGGAAGAACGGCGGCTGGCCTGGGTAGTCGTCTTCGGGCGTCACCGGTTCCTGGCTGAGAGCCGGGTAACCGGGCGGCAACGGATCCTGGCCGGGAACGGGGGAGCGGCCGGTGGCCGAGGTGTCCGGGTAGTCGGAGTAATCCGGTTCCTGGTAGCCAGCACCGGGCTGGGTGGTGGCCTGATCGTGGTAGGGCGGCGCGGTCGTGGGTGCCGTGCCTGGCGGCGACGCCTCTCCGGACGACGGTGTGTGACTGGACGACCGGGCGCGGGGCAGCGGCTCGGTCGGTTGCTCGTCCGCGGATGTCCTGATCCCGGTGCTGCCGCCGATGGGGATCTTGCGACTTCTGGCGCTGGAGCGGGGAAGTCTCACGGTGAGTACGCCATGCTCCAGCCTGGCCTCCACTCGGTCGGCCATCACCTCGCCAGGCAGCGGGAACCGGTAGCTGAACCGATGTGGACGCCCGCTGGGCTCCCGCTGGTGCGAGGTGGCTTCACCCCGGATGGCCAGTTCCCGGTCGGTCAGCTCGACGTCCACCGCCTCCGGGGGCACTCCGGGCAGGGGCGCCTCCAGAACCCAGCCGTCGCCGGTCTCCTCCAGGTCCAATCCTCCGGTCCATCCGGCTGCCTCCACCTGCGCTGACCCCTGGGGGAAGAGTTCTTCCAGGCGCCTGCGCATGGCCTCGATCTCTGTGAACGGATCCCGCCACCCTGAGTGGTAGGAGCCCTGCCGTGCTGGGTACGACATGGTGCCTCCAGAAGGCTGGTGAGCGGTCTCTCCGACGATCAGGAGTGGGTGTTGGATCCGTAGCAGGTTCGCGGTACCCGCAGAATGCGACGACCATGCGTAACTGATCATTACGCTGCGTCTCGAATCGCCCCCTCGCCGGAGCATAGCGTCACCTTGTGAGCGCGGGCAGTAAAAGATGACGAGAAGTGTGGCACGTGGTCTCGAAACGGTTACGGAGGCCCAGCCAGACACCCCGTTCCACCGCCGCGGATGCGGACAGTGAGTAAGGATCGAGGCGTACCGCACAGGACTACGGGATTGGGAGACGCGATGGCCGAGGTCGTCCTCCAAGGTATCGGCAAGGTATACGCGGATGGCACTCGCGCAGTCGCCGGCCTCGATCTGGAGATCAACGATGGTGAGTTCCTGGTGCTGGTGGGTCCGTCCGGGTGTGGCAAGACCACGGCTTTGCGGATGGTCGCCGGCCTCGAGGAGATCAGCGAGGGATCAGTCAGTATCGGCGGTCGCGTCGTGAACCGGGTGCCGTCCCGGGACCGTGACGTCGCGATGGTGTTCCAGAGCTACGCCCTCTACCCCCACCTCGACGTGTACGAGAACATCGCGTTCGGGTTGCGGCTGCGCAAGCTGCCGAAGACCGAGATCGACCAGCGGGTGAAACGGGCCGCCGCCACCCTGGGGCTGGAGGACTTCCTCAAGCGCAAGCCCCGGGCGCTCTCCGGCGGGCAGCGGCAGCGGGTGGCGATGGGCCGGGCGATCGTACGCGAGCCGGCCGCCTTCCTGATGGACGAGCCACTGTCCAACCTGGACGCCAAGCTCCGAGTGCAGATGCGGGCCGAGATCGCCCGGATTCAGCGTGACCTGGGCGTCACGACCATCTACGTGACCCACGACCAGATCGAGGCGATGACCCTCGGGGACCGGGTCGCGGTCATGAAGAAGGGCTTGCTGCAGCAGGTCGCGGCGCCTCAGGAGCTGTACGACCACCCCGCCAACCTGTTCGTCGCGGGCTTCATCGGTTCCCCGGCGATGAACATGATGCAGGGCGTGTTCACCGAGGACGGCGACGGTCTGAAGCTGGACCTCGGCAGCCAGCAGCTCGTGGTGTCGCCGAAGTTGCTGGAGATCCGGCCGGCGCTGCGGTCGTACCTCGGCAGGCCGGTAGCCGTGGGGATCCGGCCGGAGGACATGGAGGACGCCGAGCTGGCGACCTCGGACCGGCCGGTGCTGAGGTCGAAGGCCGACCTCGTGGAGGCGCTCGGTTCCGATCTGCTGGTCCATTTCGGACTCGACACCCAGCCGGTCATCACGGAGGACACGAAGGAGCTGGCCCGCGACGCCGGAGCCGACGATGCCCTGGTCGCCAAGGCGCAGAGTGTGGCGGTCGCCCGCTTCAACCCCAGGTCTTCGGTACGGGACGGGACTCCCGTCTCAGTCGCCGTGGACACCGAGCAACTGCACGTCTTTGACCTGGCAACAGGAGGCTCCGTCTGGAGCTGACCGAGGTACGCGGGGCACCGAGGCTCCCCGTCCGCGTGACGGGGAAGCGCGGCGTACCAGCCCACGGGGGTGGTACGCCGCGCGCTGAAACACAATGAGGAGGAGCAGGATGACGGGCAAGGTACGAGGCATCGGCGCGGTGCTCGCCGCCGTTGCCCTCGTCGCCGCTGGTTGCGGCGGTGACGAGGAGGGTGGTGGACCCGCGGAAGGCTCGCTGAAGGGCCAAACCGTCGAGGTCGCCGCGGTCTGGTCGGGTGCCGAGCAGGAGAAGTTCAAGGCAGTCCTGGACGCGTTCGAGAAGTCGACCGAAGCAACGGTCAACTACACGTCGACCGGCGACGACATCGCCACCGTGCTCGGTGGTCAGATCGAGGGTGGAAAGCCGCCGGACGTGGCGGTGCTGCCGCAGCCCGGCCTGATGAACGACCTGGCCAAGCAGGGGGCCCTGAAGCCGCTCAACGACAAGGCCTCTGGTGCGGTGTCGGAGAACTACGCCGAGGTCTGGAAGACCCTGGGCACCGCTGAGGACGGCAAGTTGTACGGGGTCTGGGTGAAGGCGGCCAACAAGTCCCTGATGTGGTACAGCACCACGGCGTTCGAGGACGCCGGGGTGGAACCGCCGAAGACCTGGGACGAGCTCAAGACCGCGCTGTCCACGATCTCCGACTCCGGTCTGGCTCCGCTTTCGGTGGCCGGGGCTGACGGGTGGACCCTGACTGACTGGTTCGAGAACGTCTACCTACAGGTCGCCGGGCCGGAGAACTACGACAAGCTGGCCAAGCACGAGATCAAGTGGACCGATCAGACGGTCAAGGACACGCTCAAGATCCTGAGCGAGCTGTGGGGCGGCGAGAACACTGTCTCGGGTGGCCCGAAGGGCGCGCTCTCGGTCAAGTTCGAGCAGTCGGTGAGCAACGTGTTCGGGGACAACCCGAAGGCCGCGATCGTCTTCGAGGGTGACTTCGTGGGCGGCGTGATCGGTTCGGAGTCCAAGGCGAAGGTCGGTGAGACCGCGAAGTTCTTCAGCTTCCCGGAGGTCAAGGCCGGTGCCGGCAACTCCGTGGTGGGCGCCGGTGACGTGGCGGTCGCGCTCAAGGACAGCAAGGGCGCGATGGGCCTGCTCGAGTACCTCGCCACCCCGGAGGCGGCGGAGATCTGGGCGGCCCAGGGCGGTTTCGTCTCCCCGAACAAGAGCGTGAACCTGGAGAAGTACGCGGACAACCCGACCCGGGAGATCGCGAAAGCGGTCGTCGAGTCCGGCGACCAGTTCCGGTTCGACCTGTCCGACCTGCAACCGGCGGCGTTCGGCGCCACGGTCGGCAAGGGCATGTGGAAGGTGCTGCAGGACTTCCTCGGCAATCCGACCAGTGTGGACGCCACCGCGTCGAAGCTGGAGGCCGAGGCGGCGAAGGCGTACGGAGGGAATTGATGACGCACCCGGGAACGGCTGCCGCTGGCGCTGATCGTGAGCGTGCCGACAACGGCGGCCCGGAACAGGCGGGATCAGGCGGCGGCCGCTCCCGGGTGGCGGCCACCGCGGCCACTTCTGGTGGGGCGGCGGCTGTCGCCGCCCCACCGGAGCCGGGGGACGCCGGGCTGCGGGGCAACCGTCTGGTCACCGTGTTGTTCCTGGCACCCGCGATGGTCGTGCTGGCGATACTGGTGCTCTACCCGATCTTCTACACCGCGGTACGCAGCCTGTTCGGCGCCGAGGGTTTCGATCAGTTCGTCGGGCTCGGCAACTACGTCGAGATGTTCCAGCCGGGTTCGGCCACCTGGACCGCGATCAGGAACAACGTGGTCTGGGTGGTGGTGGCACCGACCGTGGTCACCGCGCTCGGCCTGGTGTTCGCGGTGCTCACCGAGCGGGTCCGCTGGGCGACCGCGTTCAAGGTCGTTGTCTTCATGCCGATGGCGATCTCGTTCCTCGCCGCCGGCGTGACTTTCAAGATGGTGTACGACCAGGACAAGGACATCGGTGTGGCGAACGCCGTCGTGGTGGCCGCACACGACACGTTCAGTGAACCGGCGCTTTTCCCTGGGGCGCGCAGCCGGCCGCCGGACGCGAAGCTGCAGGGCGACGGGGCGCCGCTGGTGCCGGCGGACGGTGGCGGGTTCGAGACCAGGGACCAGTTCGCGGCCGGTGACCCGGTCTACCTCGGCCTGGTCGGAGTCAAGGACGAGCAGTTGCCACCGACCGTGAAGGACGCGCCCGCGCAGGTGTCCGGGGACGGCCTCAACGGCGTGGTGTGGCGGGACTTCCAGAAGGGCGGCGCCGGTACGGTCGGCGGCGTGGACCCGGGCGAAAAGGGACTGCCCGGGGTGAGGGTGGAGGCGCTCCAGAACGGCAATGTGGTCGCCACCACCGAGACCGACCAGGCCGGTCGGTTCTCCATGCCGAAGCTGACCAGTGGGTCGTTCACGATACGGCTGCCCGCGGACAACTTCTCGGCGGCGTACTCGGGGATCAACTGGCTCGGGCCGTCCCTGGTGACGCCGTCGATCATCGGCTCGTACATCTGGATCTGGGCCGGCTTCGCGATGGTGCTGATCGCCGCCGGTCTGGCCGCGATCCCCCGGGAGGCGCTGGAAGCGGCCCGGGTGGACGGTGCCACCGAGTGGCAGGTGTTCCGGCGGGTGACGATCCCGCTGGTGCGCCCGGTGCTCTTGGTGGTCGTCGTGACGCTCATGATCAACGTACTGAAGATCTTCGACCTGGTGTTCGTGATCCCACCGGAGTCCTCACAGGCCGCTGCGAACGTGATCGCCCTGGAGATGTGGCGGGTCGCCTTCGGGGCGCGGGACCACGGCCTGGGCAGCGCGCTGGGCATGCTGCTGTTCCTCGTGGTGCTGCCCGCGATGCTGTTCAACATTCGCCGGTTCCGGAAGGAGCAGCCGTGACCGTGACCACGACGCGGCCAGACACCGATCTGGCGTCTGCCGCCATGGGGGCCCCGAAGCGGGGCGGCGTGTACCGGGTGGTGAGCCGGATGGGCGACTACCTGGTGCAGATCTTCCTGCTGCTGGTGGGGCTGTTCTGGCTGATGCCGTCCTTCGGGCTGTTCATCGCCAGCCTGCGGTCCAGTCAGGAGACCGCGGGTTCGGGCTGGTGGACGGTGCTCACCAAGCCGGCGGAGGTGAGCTTCGCGAACTACGCCAAGATCCTCGACAACGACCAGATCCTCGACTCGCTGTGGAACACGGTCCTGATCTCGGTGCCGGCGACTCTGCTCGTGGTGCTGATCGCGGCCGGCGCGGCGTACGCATTCGCCTGGATGGAGTTCCCGGCCAGGGACTGGTTGTTCCTGGTCGTGGTGGCGCTGATCGTGGTGCCGATCCAGGTCGGACTGATCCCGGACGCCCAGATCTTCGGCGCGGTCGGGATCTTCGGCACGGTCGCCGCGGCGGTGCTGTTCCACGTCGCGTTCGGGCTGCCGTTCGCCATCTTCCTGCTCCGCAACTTCTTCATCGGGATCCCCCGGGACCTGCTGGAGGCGGCCCGGATGGACGGCGGTAAGGAGTTCACGATCTTCCGCAAGGTGGTGCTGCCGCTCGGTTGGCCGGCGATCGCGTCCCTGGCGATCTTCCAGTTCCTCTGGGTGTGGAACGACCTGCTGGTCGCCCAGGTGTTCGCTTCGGAGGCGAAGCCCCTCACCGTGGCGATGCGTGAGCAGACCCGTGCTTTCGGTTCAAATATCGACATCATCGCGCCGGGGGTATTCCTCTCGATGGTGGTTCCGCTGGTGGTGTTCTTCGCATTCCAGCGGTACTTCGTGCAGGGTGTGCTGGCCGGCTCGGTGAAGTGATCGGTCAAATTGGAGTGTCCGTCGCGACCGGGGGCACAACGCAGCGGATTCTTCGATTTCTCCCGATGTGTCGAATAGCACATGAGGCTGCCGGCCGGGTATTGAGGGGTCCCGGCCGGCATCGTGTTGTAAGGACAGTTTCACGGCCTGTCACCTGGTAGTGATCCCGGTGGACTTGTCTGATGAGGACCGTCGCTCGACCTGGGGTTTTGTCCATTTTGATCCTGTTTCTACACTGGACACGGTTGTTATCCGCGGGATTGTGCGTCGGGCTTGCTTTTGTGACGCGCTGTTCCTAAGATTTGTGGCCGATTGTCCGGGAGTCGGTCGCCCAACTCAGGGCGACGCCGGAGAATTACCGCCGAGTCGCCGTATGTGCGAACCGGGGACCCAGTTTCCCGGGGTGAATCCGGTCGGAGAATCCGGCCGGTAGGGCGAATCACTTCTTCCCGCCCGAACCCGTCAGCTAACTCGGTAGGCGGTCTGGAAGAAGGAGTCGGCTACCAGTGACCGCGGTTCGAACGTCACGAAGCCTGCCTGAATCCCAACCCCACTCCGGCCGTGCTGGCCGTCCGCTCCGCCGGATCGGCCTCACCGTCCTCAGTGGCCTGTCGGCTCTGGCGATGGTGGTGTCGTTCGCCTCGGGCGCGTCCGCCTCGCCGAGTGAGGACGAGCTGCGGAAGGAAATCGACAGGTTCGGCAAGTCACTCACGGTCGTCGTCGAGAAGTACAACCAGGCCCGGGAGAAGCTCAAGGCCACCAAGCTGAAAGCGGCCAAGCTCAACAAGGAACTCAAGCCGATGCAGGCCCGGGTGGACCAGTTGTACGCGGAGACCGGCGCGATGGCCGCCGCCGCGTACAAGGGCGGTCAGGCCAGCGTGGTCGACGCCATGCTGACCAGCGGGTCGCCCGCCACCCTGATGGACCAGATGGCCACCCTCGAGATCCTGGCCACCAAACGGAATGACCAGATCAAGGCGCTGAACCTGGCCAAGGCGGACCTCGACCAGAAGAAGGCCGCGGTCGACGCGCTGCTCGCCACGCAGGTCAAGCTGGCCAAGGATCTGGCGGCCAGGAAGAAGCAGATCCAGGGCCAGATCGAGAAGCTGGAGGAGATGTACGAGAAGACCTACGGGCCACTCAACCCGCCGCAGCCGCCACCGGAGGATCCGCCCACGGTGAGCACAGGTGATGCCCAGACGGTCGTCAACTTCGTGCACGCCCAGCTCGGCGAGCCGTACGTGTTCGGAGCGGCCGGGCCCGGCTCCTGGGACTGCTCCGGGCTGACGATGATGGCCTACCAGCAGATCGGGGTCAGCCTGCCGCACTCGGCGTCCGGCCAGTGGTCGGCCACCCGCCGGGTGAGCCGCAGCAACCTCAGGCCCGGTGACATCGTCTTCTTCTACAGCGACCTGCACCACAACGGCATCTACATCGGGAACGGCATGATGATCCACGCCCCACAGCCCGGCGAGTACGTGGAGAAGATCAGCATGAGCTACATGCCGTACGCCGGTGCTGGCCGGCCCTGAGTCCCTCGCCAAGCAGCCAGTTCCCCGTACTGTGACGCGCCGGGCCGACTCCCCTGCCGGAGTCGGCCCGGCGCATCGGTACGGTCCCGGAATGGAGTCCGGGTGGCCGCTACCACAGGAGCGACCGGGCCATGCCATCCCCGGCGGCCCCGATGCGCGACTTGATGCGGTGGTGGAAGGTCCTCGTCACAGCGCCGCCGGACGTCGCCCCAGCCGTCTGATGCTTCGGCTGGCCGTGGTGCTGCTGCTGGCGCTCGCCGCCGGAGCGACCGCGGCACTGCCCACAGTGCTCGCCGGCTCGGATCCGGGTAAGGGCGAGGCGCAGCCCCCCAGCGGGCCCGCGCCGCCGCGTCCGAAGGACGGTTGGTACGCGACCTGGGCCACCGGGTTGGTGCCGGCCCCGAACCGGATCACCACCCGCTCCGCCGGTCACACCGTACGCATGGCCGTACGGGTCAGCCTCGGCGGTTCGGCGGTACGGATCCGCCTGGCGAACACCTTGGGAGTGGCCCCGGTCAGCTTCGGTGACGTGTACGTGGGCCTGGCGGCCATCGGACCCTCGGTCGAGCCCGGCACCAACCGGCCGGTCAGTTTCCGGGGAAGCCGGTCGGTGACCGTACCGGCAGGACAGCGGGTGGTGAGCGATCCGGTTCGGTTGCAGGTGCATTCCGGTGCCGACCTCGTCGTGAGCGTCCACCTGCCGGTGGCGGGCACCCCCCCGGCCTCCTGGCATCCCACCGCGCGTGCCACCACGTACCTGTCCGAGCTGGGGAACTACGCCGCGAACGAGACCGGCTCCGGGTACTCGGTCACCAGGTACTCGTGGCTGTTCCTGGACGGAATCGACGTCCGGGCGCGGGCGCTCGGCACGATTGTCGGCTTCGGCGATTCGCTCACCGACGGCACAGCGTCCACGATCGACGCGAACCACCGCTACCCGGACTTCCTCGCCTTCCGGCTGCGCCAGGCGCGGATCACACGTTCGGTGGTGAACACCGGCATCGCCGGCAACATGCTGCTTGTGGACCGCGCGATCCGGGGCCCGAGCGGCCGTTCCCGGTTCGCCCAGGACGCGCTGGGGCAGGCCGGTGTCACCGACGTGATCGTGCTGGAGGGCATCAACGACATCGGGCTCAATCCGCTGACCACTCCGGAGGAGCTGATCGCCGGGTACCGCGGCCTGATCGCCCAGGCGCAGGCCCGAAAGGTACGGATTCACGGCGGGACCCTGCTGCCGTACCGGGGAGCCGGCTACTACACGGAGGTCGGCGAACACACCCGCCAGGTGGTCAACCACTGGATCCGTACCAGCGGGGAGTTCGACGGCCTGGTCGACTTCGACGCCGCGTTGCGCGACCCAGCCGACCCGGCACGGTTGTGGCCCGGCTACGACTCCGGTGACCACCTGCATCCCAGCGACAACGGTTACCGGGCAATGGCGGACACGGTCGCCCTGAGCCTTTTCACCTCATGATGCGGGGTGTTCGTCGACACCCCGCATCATGAGGCGTCACGGCCCTACACGTTGGGGTCCAGCGGCAGGCCGATCGGGTTGGACGGGGGGATCACGGAACGACAGGTCCGGGCAATCGGGGTGAGCAGGTCCCGCGCCCTGTCAATGTCGACACCGGCCCAGGCGTCGGCCGCGAACCGGTCGGTGGCCGTTTCGAACTCCTCGTGCCGGGCCAGCCCGGTCTCGGTCGGCTTGCCGTCCTTGTCCAACCAGCCTTTGGCGATCAGGCTCTCACTGGCGGCGTCCCATTCTTGGGGCGTCCATCCCCGGTTCGGCTCCAATACGCTGCGGTCCAGGTCATGGGCGGACCGCCACGCCAGAGCCTCCGGGCCACTCAGCCCGGCCATGATGAGGGCCGCGTTGTGCCCGTCGCCGCGGTTCTCCCGCAACGTGGTGGTTGCCTGCCAGAGTCGGGGCAGGGTTTCCTCCGGGATCGGCAGCGCGGCGTTCGCCGCTCCCATGATCCGGCCAGCGTTGTCGAGCCGTCCCGCCACCTCGGTGAGCAGGTCCGCGGCCGCATCCAGGGTGTCCGCGGGGACATCGGCGGCAAGCCGTGCCAGCGCCGCGGTCGCCCCTTCGGAGCGGGCCCGCAGCACGTCCTCGGGGCTGGCCTGCTGCCACATCTCAGGCAACGTCTCACGCACCATCCTGGGCGCGAAGTTGTAGAACGCGGCGGTCACGAGCGATGCGTCGACCGCTCCGAGCGGAGCGGACCGGTAGCCGAAATACCCGTGCAGGTAGAAGTTGTGAATCCCGACTGACTCGTGAGCCTGCTGAGCCTCGGGGGTGAAGTAGACGACAGCGTGAATGGGCTCGTAGAGCATCCACATTAGACGGACGTTAAGCATGCGTTGAGTATGTCATCCTGTGACGGGGATTACCCAGACACGCTGCACGAGCGCTGTGGAACTCGTCAACCGTCCTGGTCGCCAGGGTGTGGCGGCAGGCCGATCGGGTTCAGCCCGGGTATCGCATCGCGGCAGGCCCGCGCCACCGGGGCCAGCAAGGTACCCAGTCGTTCGGTGTCGAAGCCGGTCCAGGCGGCTGTGGCGGCGCGGTCGGTGGCCGCTTCGATCTCCTGGTGACGGGCCAGACCCGCCTGTGTCGGCTTTCCGGCGGAGTCCAGCCAGCCGGTGTCCACCAGCCGTCGGGTGGCGGCGTCCCACTCTTCGTCGGTCCAGCCCCGGTTGGGCTGCAGCAATTCACGGCTCAGGTCGTACGCGGTCCGCCACGCCAGCGCCTCGCAGCCGTCCAACCCGGCGGTCACCAGGGCTGCCACGTGCCCGTCGCCACGGTGCTCCCGCAGCGTGGTGGCCGCCTGCCAGAGTCTCGGCAGCGGTTTCTCCGGCACCGGGAGTGCCGCGTTGCCGGCACCGAGCACCCGTCCGGCATGGTCCAGCCTGCTGGCAGCCTCGGTGAGCAGATCCGCGGCCTCGGCCAGCGATGCGGCCGGCAGGTCGGCGGTCAGCCTCGCCAGCGCGGCCGTCGCGCCCTCGGAACGCGCCCGCAACGCCTGCTCCGGGGTGGCCCGCTGCCACACGTCGGGCAGCGCACGAGCGACCATGTCGGGCGCGAAATTGAAGAACGCGGCGACCACGGGTGCGACGGCGACCGGCCCGAGCGGTGCGGCCCGGCCGGCGAAGTACCCACGCCAGTACCCGCGAAGGCCGGCGGTTTCAAATGCCTCCCGGGCCTCCGGGGTGAAGTAGCTGACGGAGTGTACGGGTTCGTACAGGGCCCACATCTGTCGTGCGATGTCCACGTGACTCAGCATGTCATCAGCCCGGTGACCCGACACCCACGTCCTGCTCGCTGGACAACCTGAGCGATCACCCTGCTCAGACATCACCCGTTGAGACACCCGCTGGTGCCCTGGGTGGCGGCCGGGATCTGTGGCCTGGACAATTCCTGCACTCGGTCATCCCCTTGACGCTGTTGGTTAACCGGGCCGGGGGGCGGTGCACGTGTTCACCCGGCAGGCTCGCTGCACGGCGAACAGCGGAGGAGGCTCCGTGGTCAAGGGTCGGCTACGGGAGCCGCGCTTCGCAGCGGGGGCTCTCACCGCGCGCGGCGAGCAGGTGTGCCCTGGTCGGCCCGCGCGGCCCGCACCTCTGATCGCAGGCCGCTCGAAGAGGGGCGTGATGCGCTCTGAGGGGTGGATGTTCTCCCAGGTATCACAGGTCCCGTCGGACATAAGTCGAAGTGGTGCAAGCGGACACACGGCGCGCACGAGGTTATTTGCTGTTGTGTGCCTGCGTAGTCCTCGCCGTTGCATCCGCTCCGAGGGGTGGCCTTCATGGTGTTCGCGTGAGCGGCACAACACGTATGGTGGGCGAGCGGTATGGTATTCGTTGCCATCGAGAGGGGGTAGGACCCGTGGAGGCGCGTTTGGTGCCATTGAACGCGCTGCTCGGCCTAGTGACCCGAGGTGACGTAAACCGTCCCGTCATGGCTGAAGCGGGTTTCCGACTCGTGGGACTTGAGATCCCCGTGATTTCCCCATCCGGCAGAGTGGTCATCGACGCTGTGCTCTTCCATGAGGACACCAACCACCTTGTGCAGTGTGAGTCCAAGGCTGGGGCCAACGTTGAGGATCGGCAGGCTTGTGCTTACGCTGCGGTGACGGCGAAGGATGTCGTCCAGGCTGCATACGTTGACCTCAAGACACGCGCCGAGCCGACTCTGGAAACCCTGTACGTATGTCTTGCGGAACACGTTGGGCGCATCAAGCAGGGGGTACGGGCGACCGGCCTAGCCTTTCCGGTCTTGGCAATCGGACAGAGTCGAATCGAGCTGCATGACAATGAGAATGCGTCTCAGCTTCTAAGAGACGCCTTTGCGTCAGGAGTAGAACTGTCTGCTCCTCCTGCGAGGATTATCCCTTTTGACCATGATACGTTGGCTGACGTCATCAAGGGGTACGTGCTGCCGACCCTCGTAGGCATGATGGCGAGCCGGGTGGGTCACGTCTCGCTAACGAGTCTTACTGAGCAAACCGCGAAACACTATCCTCTTTACGGGCACGGGGCACAGCAGAAGCTACGCTCCAAGGTAGAGGTTGCCGTCCGAGACATCGTGATGGACCAACCGGAAAATTTTGCCTATGAGGGACGAACCGGGCGTCGGCAAGAGGGCCTTGTCCGCTTCCTAAGAACCCCGGAGGACTTCGACCTTAGGGGCAGGACGCAGGCATACCAGGCGATCGGCCGGCAAGGGAGGCCGTCGGGACGACGAAGGCCGCAGGTGGATCCGAACCAGTTGGACCTTCTCGAAGAGCTTGACGCCGCCGATACTGGGGAAGAGGACTCGCTGGATGCTCCTGACGACAGGGAAGGAGGGCGTACGTGAGCGATCGAGCAACCATGGCTTCGGACCTGGCCCTCAGTCCTGGCTCAACGATGAAGACCTTCGTGGTGGAAGCGCATGTGAATGCGTCAGAAGATTATCTCTTCGAGCTGGCGGGAAAGCGAAACGTTGAGCGAACGGACGATGCGTTTCTTTTCCGCGTTCATACCGATGATGGGAATTTTTGGGTCGATCAGTTAAATACTCGATTCTGGAGCTTTCATACCGGGATGGCTGCCGGGAAGGCAGCCACTAGCATCAACCGGTGGGTAGCAAGCCGCACGGACCTGGATTGGATGTGGCTTCCGTCAGAACACTTAAGACATATTTGGCCCGGTGTTCGCGCTCGCCGAGTCAAGACGAACTTTAGTGGTCAGGCCCTGCTTGGTAATGGCAGCGTGGATACGGAAGACCTAAAGGTTCAGCTTTCCGGCCGGAATGCTGAGGCGCTACTCGACTACATTTCGCAGAGTAATGAGTTTCGGTCAGCAGTCTCCTTTGACGGAGTTGAGACAATTCTGAGCGATCCAGACTCCGGCCGGATAAGGGAGGCCGTCCATCGAATGGGCCGGTTTGCTGTCTCCGGGGACTCGTTTGAGCTTCATCAGCAGTTTGTGAGAACCGTGGTCGCTCGGTACAATAATTTTATTACTCTATGTGAAGAGAATGCCATTTCGTGGCAATCGTTTGGATCTGAAGAAGGCGGCGGTAAGTTTGCGGGTGGACCGGTTGTGCTAAGGTTTAGCCGGCCGATTCCCGACCGGACTGCGTTCCTCGATGAATTGTTCTCATGTCGAGTTCCGTTCCGGCTTTGGGGTGTTCCTTCGATTTCTAATGATGGTGTTGCGGAAGTCGAAGCTGTCGACCTACACGTTGGACAAAAGCTTCGGATGGATATTGGAGATTCCTGGCTTAGGGTCTATTTTGAGGCTGGTGGTTGTGGAAACACCATCGCTCGTCTGGTTAGCAATCTCCAACACCGGTTTGATGCTGCCTTGACCCTAGTAAATCCGGTATTGGGTGAGGCAGTTGGCAAGCATCCTGTCTCAAGCTCTACGTAGAGCGTTATTCCGCAATGATTTGATCTTCCCAAAATGGGGCAACGGCTCCAGCCAGGTAAGATCGGTTTCCTGTCACAGAACACGACTTACAGGGAGCCGTTGTGATAAAGCGGGTATACTCTCCGGTTGTGGGACTACATCGCGCGGTCGTGATCACTTTGGTGTATGTCCGACAGAATCTCAACCAGGCGGCTGTGGGTGACCTCTTCGGGATCAGCCAACCGACCGTGTCAAGAATAGGCCGGCTCGTCCTGGTCGACGGAACCGATGTCCCGACCGGCAACCGCGCTGGTCACAAGGGCAACTACTCGGGCAAGCGGCACTGCTGCGGGCTGAATCTACAGGTGGCATCCGACATCGACGGCGGCCCGCTGGGAACATCAGTGCCCCTACCTGGCGCCATGCACGACCGCACAGCGTTCGCCGAGTGCGGCTGGGAAGATGTCCCCAGGGACACCCCGACGATCGCTGACCCCGCCTATCAGGGAATGTCCGCGATCACTCCGCGTAAGAAGCCCAGGGGTGGCGAACTGTCCGAAGGTGACAAGGCGAACAATAAGACAACCTCTTCCCTACGATCCGCCGTCGAGCGATGCATCGCACATGTGAAGAACTGGAAAATGATCGCCACGGGATATCGAGGACATCTCTCCGAACTCCCCACTATCATCCGGATCATCACAGCCCTCGAATTCTACCGACTTGGCTGGTAACACCCGTGAATAGCGCTCGTAGTAGATCAATCGGCACATGCCCTAATTGCCTGGTGTTTCGTCGGCCCGGTTAGGACTTCGGTTAAGGGCCCGGTCGCCGTGGCGACATATGGCTACCCAGGCCCGCCTTGATATGAAGGGGCAGGCGTTTGCGGCTCCGATGGTCATCTAACCGTCATGACGATCGTGTCTTCCTCGGCGTGCCAGGAGTGCTCGATGCCTGGCCCCAGACTACGTAGTCTCCTTGTCGGCTGAGGACGACAGTGCCTGTGCTCAGTTCGAGTCGCCATCTGCCCTAGATAAGGATAAGGAGGGTTGTCCTCTCCTCTCCTCGCCAGTCATCCACCTCATCCCCGGTGTTGGTGCTCACAAGTTGGAAAAGCTCCGGCCGGAACACCTCGAACAGCTCTACAAGCAAATGCAAGAAGACGGGAAGGCTGCGGGAACCGCGCATCAGGCGCACCGCATAATCTGCACCGCTCTCAATGAGGCAGTACGAAGGGGCTACCTGGCACGAAATCCAGCAGTGCTGGCAAAGGCACCGCGCCTTGATGAACCGGAAGTCAAGCCGTACTCGGTAGAGGAGGTGAAAAGGCTCCTAGCAGAAGCTGTGAAGCTCCCACAAAATAGCGCACGTTGGGCTGTGGCACTCGCGCTTGGGCTGAGGCAAGGGGAAGTGCGTGGACTCATGTGGGAAGACGTTGACCTCGACAACGCGGTGATACACGTCCGGCGGGGCAGACTACAACCAAAGTACTTCCACGGTTGTGGTGACATCTGTGGTCGGTCGCCCGGCTACTGCCGGGACCGTCGACAGGTGCGGGCCGACACGGCGGACACAAAGTCTCGGTCCGGCCGGCGGACGATCGGGTTACCAGCCGAGTTGGAATCGCTGTTGCGACAGCACCATATGGAATAGAAGAGGGATCGCAGGATCGCCGGGCAGTTGTGGAGCGGAGGCGGTTTGGTGTTCACAACATCAACCGGACGGCCGTTGAACCCGAACACTGACTACCGAGAGTGGAAGGCGCTGCTGAACGCCGCCGGTCTGAGGGATGGCCGGCTGCACGATGCCAGGCACACAGCGGCGACAGGGCTGCTGATCCTCGGTGTTCCGGAGAGAGCAGTCATGGCGATCATGGGTTGGGCATCTACCAACATGGCCGCGCGGTACCAGCACGTGATTGGCCCGATCCGTCAGGACATCGCTAGGCGGGTTGGAGGACTCATCTGGACGGCTCAGGCTCAGGCTCGGGCGCTGGTGCTTCGAGGAGCGGCGACGTAGCCGGGGCTGAGCCTCAGGCGGCGATCATCCGGGCAACTGAGACCAGCAAGCGGAACGCCGGGAGTCGGTGTGGACGACCCCCGGCGTTCTTGCTGCTCAACCGCGCGGAGGATACGAGATTCGAACTCGTGAGGGGTTGCCCCCAACACGCTTTCCAAGCGTGCGCCCTAGGCCTCTAGGCGAATCCTCCGCCGGCAAGGATACCGAAGCCCCGGTGACGCGGTGCACCCGCTCCAGGAGCCGGGGCCGACCGCGATCTGTGGGTCCCGGTCGTCGCCTGGACACCGGGCGGGTACAGTGGCTGCGGCCCCTCGTGCGGCGTGTATCCCGTAAATCCCCCCAGGGCCGGAAGGCAGCAAGGGTACGCGGGCTCTGACGGGTGCACGAGGGGTCCTTCCGACGGCTCAACCTCGAAAGGGATCGCCGTGGCAAGCCTCGCCCTGTACCGGAAGTACCGGCCGAGGACATTCGACGAGGTGATCGGCCAGGAGCACATCACAGGACCGCTGACGCAGGCGATCCGCAACAACCGGTTGCACCACGCGTACCTCTTCTCCGGCCCACGCGGTTGTGGCAAGACGTCCAGTGCCCGGATCCTCGCCCGTTCCCTGAACTGCGTGAAGGGCCCCACCCCGCAGCCCTGCGGGGTGTGCGACTCCTGCGTCGCGCTGGCCCCTGACGGTTCCGGCTCGGTCGATGTGATCGAGATCGACGCGGCGTCGCACGGTGGTGTGGACGATGCTCGCGAGCTGCGGGAACGCGCCTTCTTCTCCCCGGTGTCCAGCCGTTACAAGGTGTACGTGATCGACGAGGCGCACATGGTCTCGTCGGCCGGCTTCAACGCCCTGCTCAAGCTGGTCGAGGAGCCGCCCGAGTTCGTGATGTTCGTGTTCGCGACCACCGAGCCGGAGAAGGTGCTGCCGACCATCAGGTCGCGCACCCACCACTACCCGTTCCGGCTGATCCCACCCGGCGTGCTGCGCCCGTACCTGGAGCAGGTGTGCGCCGCCGAGGCCATCCCGGTGGAGTCCGCGGTCTTCCCTTTGGTGGTACGCGCCGGAGCGGGCTCGGTACGGGACTCGCTGAGCGTGCTCGACCAGTTGATCGCGGGTGCGGACGAGCGTGGGGTCACCTACCAGCGTGCGGTGCAACTGCTCGGGGTCACCGACACCGCAATGATCGATGAGATCTGCGACGGCTTCGCCGCCGCCGACGGTGCCGCGATCTTTCAGGCGGTGGACCGGGTGGTGGAGGCTGGCCACGATCCGCGCCGGTTCGCGGGGGACCTGCTGGAGCGGCTGCGCGACCTGATCGTGCTGAACCAGGTGCCCGACGCAGCCAGCAAGGGCCTGCTGGACGTGCCGGCCGACGAGTTGGAGCGGATGACCGCCCAGGCGCTCCGTCTGGGTACCGCGGAGTTGTCCCGGATCGCGGACATCGTGCACGACGGGCTGATCCAGATGCGGGGCACCACAGCGCCCCGGTTGGTGCTGGAACTGATCTGCGCGCGTGCCCTGCTTCCGGGTGTGGAGGATTCGGCGCAGGCCATGCTGTCCCGGCTGGAGCGGCTGGAACGCCGTTTCGACATCGAAGGCCCGGCATCCGCGACGGACCGGCCGGTGACCGACCGGCCGGTGAGTGACCGGCCAGTTACCGAGCGGCCAGCGGAGCGGAACGGTGCCGGGCCGGCTGCGGGGGTCGACCCGCCAAGGACCACCCCGCCCCGGACCGCCCCGGCCCCGGCGTCACAGCCGGCTGCGACGCGATCCGCCTCACAGCAGTCCCCGCCCCAGCCGACCACACCGGCCGCACCGCCGCCCGCCACGGTGGCGCCGGCCCGATCCGACCCTCCCCGGGCTGAGCCCGCGGAGCCGCGCACCGGCCTGGACGCGGCGGCGGTACGCCGGGTGTGGCCGGAGATCCTGGAGCACACAAAGCGACGGCGTGTCGTGTGGTCTATGTTGCAGAACGTGATGCCCCGAGCGGTGCAGGGCGACGTTCTGGTGTTGGACCTGCAACACGGTGGCCTGTTGCCCCGGTTCTCGGACGACGACGTGGTGAGTGTCATCCAGGACGCGTTGTCCGCGGTGCTGGGAGTGCGCTGGAAGATCCGGTGCGAGGTGGTGGCCCGCGGTGGTCCGGCGCACGCGGCGGCTCCGGGGTCGGAGCCACGTACCCCTGGGAGGAGCCCGACCCCCGCCACGCCGCCGCCGGCCTCGCCGCAGTCGACGTACGAGGGCTTCGATCCGGGTGACCAGCCGCTCGACGACGAACCGGTGACGGCCGCCGTGCGGACCGTGGAAGAGCAGGCGCTGGCAGCGGTGCGCAGATCGTTCCCGGACACCATCCACGATGAGGGCCCGCGTGCGGGTTAGTCTGCGGTGAGAAGCCGGCACGACCCGAGGAGTACGCCGTGACCCCTGGTGATCAGCCTGATATGCGGCAACTACTCAAGCAGGCGCAGGAGATGCAGCGGCAGTTGGTTGAAGCCCAGGCCGAACTCGCCGGCGCGGAGGTCCGGGGGACCGCGGGAGGTGGCCTGGTGACCGCGACGGTGACCGGCACCGGGGAACTCACATCCCTGGACATCGACCCGTCCGTGGTGGACCCGGAGGACGTGGAAACCCTGGCCGACCTGATCGTGGCCGCGGTACGCAACGCCGCCGCCGAGGCGCGGCGGCTCAGCGAGCAGAAGATGGGCCCGATCGCGGGCGGCCTTCCCGGACTGGACCTGTAACCGCCGTGTACGAGGGTGCGATCGCCGACCTCATTGACGAGTTGGGGCGGCTGCCCGGGGTGGGTCCGAAGAGCGCGCAGCGGATCGCGTTCCACATCCTGGCCGCCGATCCGGTGGACGTGACCCGGTTGGCCCAGGTGCTCAAGCGGGTCAAGGACCTGGTCCGGTTCTGCTCGACCTGCTTCAACGTGGCCGAGGCGGAGCAGTGCCGGATCTGCCGGGACCCACGGCGTACCGACGAGGTGATCTGCGTCGTCGAGGAGCCCAAGGACGTGATCGCGATCGAGCGCACCGGAGAGTTCCGTGGTCGCTATCACGTACTCGGCGGGGCGATCAATCCGTTGGAAGGGATCGGACCGGACAACCTGCGGATCCGGGAACTCATGTTGCGGTTGCGGTCCGGCACCGTCAAGGAGCTGATCCTGGCCACCGACCCGAATACCGAGGGGGAGGCGACCGCCACGTACCTGGCACTGCTGATCAAGCCGATGGGTCTGATCGTGACCAGGCTGGCGAGCGGGCTTCCGGTCGGTGGCGACCTGGAGTACGCGGACGAGATCACGCTGGGCCGCGCGTTCGAGGGCAGGCGGGCCCTTGACATCTAGGGCGTACCGGACCCCTATGGGCGATCTCGTAACGAGGGAATCACGGAGTGGCCTGGAGTTGGTCACAGCATCCGGACATTCTTGACCGGCGGCGTGACACCAGCGAAGGTACCCCTACTGGCGAGTCAGCACACCGTCGGCGATGTGCCGTGCCGAGGGCGTCTTCAAGCCGGTGCCGAAGGTAGTGCCCCATGTGGCCGACCAGCTGCTGGTGTCGCGCTCTGTTGAGAGCCGCCACGGTGGTGACACCGGGACGCTCCCCACTAACTGGGAGGCGATCTGGACGGCGGGTCGGGGAAGGATCGACTTCGTCATGACCGTCGCACCCGAACCAACGAGTGCCGGCCAGGCAGGGCCGATTGGTGAACCGGCTCCGGGCGCGATCGAGTCGGCCAGGATCGAGGGTCGATCGCTCTGGCAGATCGCCTGGCGACGGCTGAAGCGGGACCGTGGCGCGCTTGTCGGGGCTGTGGTCGTGGTGCTGCTCATCCTGGTCGCGATCTTCGCACCCTTGATCGTGAAGTACCTGGGCCATGATCCGAACGAGGCCGACCGTACCGCTTGGGACAACACCATCCAGGCACCCAAGTCCACGTTTCCATTCGGCGAGTTCGACTCGAACCACTTCTTCGGCGTGGACGCGCCGGGTGCCCGGGATATCTTCAGCCGCGTGGTGTACGGCTCCCGGATCTCCCTGCTGATCGCCTTTTTCGCCACGTTGTTGTCGGTCTCCATCGGCTCAACCCTCGGACTGATCGCCGGGTTCTTCGGCGGCTGGGTGGACACGCTGGTGAGCCGGGCGATGGATGTATTCCTGGCGTTCCCACTGCTGGTGTTCGCGATCGCGCTCGCGGGGGTGGTTCCGGACCAGGCTTTCGGTCTCTCCGGCAACACGCTGCGGATCGTACTTCTGATCTTTATCATCGGGTTCTTCAACTGGGCGTATATCGCCCGGGTGATCCGGGGCCAGGCGTTGTCACTGCGGGAACGCGAGTTCGTGGACGCTGCCCGCAGCCTGGGTGCCGGCCGGATGTACATCCTGGTCAAGGAGATGCTGCCGAATCTTGTCGCGCCGATCCTGATCTACGCGACGCTGCTGATACCCACGAACGTCCTGTTTGAGGCCGCCCTGTCCTTCCTGGGCGTGGGAGTCCGGCCGCCGACCGCAACCTGGGGCGGCATGCTCTCCGAAGCAGTCCATTACTCGACGACTCCGCATTTCATGTTCTGGCCGGGCATGGCGATCTTCATTACCGTGCTGGCCTTCAACGTGTTCGGCGACGGGTTGCGAGATGCCATCGATCCGAAGACCCGGTGACACCGGGCTTCGCGTCACATGAGGGGAGTACCACCATGAAACGAAGGTTGGTGAGCGCGGTAGCTGTCAGCACCGTGCTCGCCCTTGGCCTGACGGCCTGCAACGGGACGGAGAACGAGGAAAAGCAAACCACCGAGCCCGCGTTCAACGCGGCCAACGGCAAGATCTTCAACCCGTCGGACAAGAAGGGCGGGACCATGAAGCTCGCCATCTCGTCCGACTGGGACTCGGTGGACCCGGGTGACACGTACTACGGTCTGTCCTGGAACCTGGCCCGGCTCTACACCCGATCGCTCACGATGTTCAAGGTGGCGCCCGGCACCGCGAGCAACGAGCTGGTCGGTGACCTCGCCGAGGACGTCGGCACGCCGGGCGAGGGCGGCAAGACCTGGACCTACAAGCTGCGCGAGGGTCTGAAGTACGAGGACGGCACGCCGATCACCTCCAAGGACGTGGAATACGCGGTCTCCCGGTCGCTGGAAAAGAGCGTCCTGGTCAACGGGCCGACGTACTTCAACGACTTCCTCGACCTGAAGGGCTACAAGGGCCCGTACAGCTCGAAGGGCAAGGACAACCCGGCGATCGACACGCCGGACGACCGTACGGTCGTGTTCAAGCTGAAGGCACCCTTCGGTGGCTTCGACTACTTCACGATGCTGCCTTCCACGGCCCCGGTGCCGGAGGCGAAGGACACCGGCGTGAAGTACAAGGAGCACGTGGTCTCCTCCGGTCCATACAAGTTCGAGAAGTACGAGGTCGGGAAGGGCTTCACGCTGGTACGCAATGACCAGTGGGACGCCAAGACCGACCCGAACCGCAAGGCACTCCCGGACGGGTACGAAATCCAGATCGGTGTCAACGCCGACGACCTTGACAACCGGTTGATCTCCGGTGACGTTCACGTGGACATCGCCGGTACCGGCGTGCAGCCGGCGGCGCTCAGCAGGGTGCTCAACCAGCCGAATTTGAAGGCTCGGGCTGACAACCCGGTCAACGCGCGGCTCTGGTACACCTCGATCAACCCCGAGGTGAAGCCGCTCACCAACATCGAGTGCCGCAAGGCTGTGATGTACGCGACCGACCGTACCGAGTACCAGACCGCGTACGGTGGCCCGCTGGCCGGCGGGAAGATCGCGACCGGTCTGCTGCCCCCGCAGATCCCGGGCTACCAGGAGCTCGACATCTACTCCGCTGGCCCGGACAACAAGGGCGATCTCGACGCGGCCAAGGATGCCCTCCAGAAGTGTGGCCAGCCGGACGGCTTCGAGACCAACGTTGCGTACCGGGCCGAGCGTCCCAAGGAGAAGGCAACCGCCGAGGCGCTGCAGCGGTCCCTTGCCAAGGTCGGCATCAAGCTCACGCTCAAGCCGTACCCGGTTGGTGACTACTTCTCGCTGTACGCCGGCAAGCCTAGTTACCGCAACGAGAACAACCTCGGCCTGATGACCAACGGTTGGGGCGCGGACTGGAACGACGGCTTCGGCTTCCTGTCGCAGATCGTGGACAGCCGGGTGATCCGGCCGGAGGGTGGTTCGTCCAACCTCAGCGTTGATATCCCCGAGGTCGACAGGATGCTCGATGAGGCGATCGCCGAACCCGACGTGCAGAAGCGAGAGGCGATCTGGTCCGCGATCGACAAGCGGGTCATGGAGGAGGCAGTCATCCTGCCGGGCGTGTATGCCGCTCAGGTGACTCTCCGCGGTGAAGGCGTGACCAACGTATTCGTCAATGACGCGTTCGGCCAGTACGACTACACCGCCATGGGTCTCGAGTAGTCATTCGACACATCAACGAAGGCAGGTGAAGGCAACGGGTGGCCGGTCCGGCGGGGTGAAGTTTTCCCGGCGGACCGGCCACCCAGCCGGGCAACGTGGTCACGTACCTGATTCGACGTGTGATGGGCGCGGTGCTCATGCTGTTCGTCGTCAGCTTGGTCACCTTCTCGATCTTCTTCGTGATTCCGCGGATCGCCGGCGGCTCGGCGGAGAGTCTCGCCTCCCGTTATGTCGGGCGGACCGCCACCCAGGAGCAGGTCGCTGAGCGTGCCGAGCGGCTTGGTTTCAACAAGCCGTTGTACGAGCAGTACTGGGACTGGTTGAGTGCCATCTTCGTGGGTCGTGACGTCCCCACCGGGCCTACCGTCGAGCACTGTCCGGCGCCCTGCTTCGGTTACTCGTTTATCGGCCAGAGCCCGGTCTGGCCGGACCTGACCGACCGGCTGGAGGTGACGCTGTCACTCGCCATCGGCGCGTCGATCATCTGGTTGCTGTCCGGGGTGGCGGTGGGCGTGTTGTCCGCCCTGAAGCGTGGCAGCCTGTTCGACCGGGCCGCCATGGCGACCGCCCTCGCCGGGGTCTCGCTGCCGATCTTCTTCACCGGTCTGATGGCGCTCGCCATCTTCAGCTACCAGCTCGGCTGGACCGCGCCAGGCGGACACTTCACTTCTTTCACGGATAATCCAGCGGACTGGGCGTACAACCTGCTCCTACCGTGGGTCACGCTCGCGCTACTGTTCTCCGCGGCCTACGCCCGGCTCACCAGGGCCGGCATGCTGGAAACCATGAGCGAGGACTACATCCGTACCGCACGGGCCAAAGGGCTCGCGGAGCGGACGGTGATCGTCAAGCA
>DASUSI010000162.1:0-17912 GCA_036375165.1 Micromonosporaceae bacterium
AGCGCTGGGGTGGCCGGCGGTTCCCAACCCTGCAGTGCCGTGTGAGCCTGCCGGCATTCGTACAGCCGGCCTTCGTATGTCACCCGGTCGCCGATCTGGTACGTGACCCCGGGCGTCCAGGTGCCCGCGGGGGGCTGGCTGGTCGGGCTGCTGGTGGGCGAACTCGTGGGTGAGACGGTCGGGCTCGGGCTGGGGCTCGGCGGGGGAGTGGAGCCGCCGCCGAAGTTGATGTCGGAGCAGGAGTAGAACGCCTCGTCGCTGTATGCCACCCGCTGCCAGATCATGTAGAGCACGTGCCGGCCGGTACGCTGCGGCAGGGTGATCGTGAACGCCTGGTTGGTGGTCGGGTTCACGTTGCGGAACGCCTTCAGGGCCACCAGGTCCGACCAGCGCAGTGGTTCGGTGGGGCTCCACCCTTCCCGGGTCACGTAGAACTCGAAATCGCTGCCGGCGTGCGGTGCCGTCGCGTGCAAGGTGACGGTGAACGACCCGGCTGCCACAGATCGCGCCGGCCAGTCCGCCCGCTGCAGGTCCAGACCCCGGTACTTGTCCCGTCCGGCGCTGCAGAGCTTGCCGTCCGGGATGCGTTCCCGGTGGCGTCCGTCCACATCGATCAGGGACACCTCGTTCCAGTCGTAGAACGCCTGGGTACCACCGGCGGCGACGGCAGCCTTGCAGGCGTCGGACGTCGGGGTCTCGGGCCCTTCCTTCCAGCAGACGTACGCCCTGCTGGGTGGGTTGGCCACCGTACCGTGTGCGGCTGCCGGCGTGGCGGGGCCGATCACCGCGAGCAGTGCCGTCGCGGCGACGGTGCCGCTCGCGGCGATGACGGCTGAGAACTTCCTGCGTGTGGGGCGCATGGGATCCTCCTCGGAGGTATGGAGTGTGGGATTGGATCCATCAGTAAGGAGACTTAATAGTAAATTTTCCTTACTGTAAAACCCACGCGACGACGCCACAAGAGGCATATCTCGGACACGGTGACTGCGTACGGTGACGGCAGGCGGGAACCGGCGGGGATGTACGCCGTGGTCAGGCCGGGACGTGACGGTATGCACCGTCACTGGCCGAGGTCGCCATCGAGGCGTAAGCCCGCAACGCGGCGGACACCGGGCGGTCACGGCCGACCGGGGTGTACGGCCGTTCCCGGCCATCCTCAGCGGTGCGGCGCGCGTCCAATTCCGGCCCGTCGACGTCCAGCGTGATCCGGCGGGCCGGAATGTCGACCGTGATCGGGTCGCCGTCGCGTACCAGCGCGATCAGGCCCCCGGAAGCGGCCTCCGGCGAGACGTGCCCGATCGACAGGCCGCTGGTGCCGCCGGAGAACCGCCCGTCGGTGACCAGCGCGCACGCCTGACCGAGGCCTTTGCCCTTGAGGAACGAGGTCGGGTAGAGCATCTCCTGCATCCCCGGTCCGCCCCGGGGACCCTCGTACCGGATCACGACCACGTCACCGGCTGTGACCTCGCCGTTCAGGATGCCGCTGACTGCGGTCTCCTGCGATTCGTACACCTTGGCGGGACCTCGGAAGGTGAGCACCGACTCCGGCACACCCGCGGTCTTGACCACACAACCGTCCGGGGCCAGGTTTCCGAACAGCACCGCCAGTCCACCGTCCGGGCTGTACGCGTTTGCCGCGTCCCGGATGCAGCCGTTCGCGGCGTCAGTGTCCAGCGACTCCCACCGGTTGCCGGTCGAGAACGGTTCGGTGGTCCGGACTCCGCCCGGGGCGGCGTGGAAGAGCTCGATGGCCTCGGGCGACGGGTCGCCGGAGCGGATGTCCCACCCGGACAGCCAGGCGTCCAGGGAGTCGGCATGGACGGCGTGGACGTCGGTGCGCAGCAGGCCCACCCGGTGCAACTCGCCGAGGATGGCGGGGATGCCGCCGGCCCGGTGTACGTCCTCCATGTGGTAGTCGGGTGAGTTGGGGGCCACCTTCGCCAGGCACGGCACCCGCCGCGAGGTCGCGTCGATGTCGGTCACCGTGAAGTCGAGTTCGGCTTCCCGGGCGGCGGCCAGCAGGTGCAGCACGGTGTTGGTCGATCCGCCCATCGCCACGTCGAGCGCCATCGCGTTCTCGAAGGCGTGGCGGCTCACGATCGACCGGGGCAGCACGGACTCGTCGTCCTTGTCGTAGTAGCGCTGCGCCAGCTCCACCACCAGCCGGCCGGCCCGCTCGAACAATCCCCGGCGGGCGGCGTGGGTGGCCAGCGTGGAGCCGTTGCCAGGCAATGCCAGTCCGATCGCCTCGGTGAGGCAGTTCATGGAGTTGGCGGTGAACATCCCGGAGCAGGAACCGCAGGTTGGGCAGGCCGACTGCTCGATCAGGCTCAACTGGTCGTCGGTTACCGCGTCGTTGGCGGAGGCGACCATCGCGTCGATCAGGTCGATCTTGGTACGGACCACCCCGCCGATCGTCACGGTCTTGCCGGCCTCCATCGGGCCGCCGGACACGAAAACCGCGGGAATGTTCAGCCGCAGCGCCGCCATCAGCATGCCGGGCGTGATCTTGTCGCAGTTGGAGATGCACACCAGGGCGTCGGCGCAGTGCGCGTTGACCATGTATTCGACCGCGTCGGCGATCAGCTCCCGGCTGGGCAGCGAGTACAGCATGCCGGTGTGCCCCATCGCGATCCCGTCGTCGACCGCGATGGTGTTGAACTCCTTGGCGACCCCGCCCGCTTCCGCGACCGCTCCGGCCACCAGGGCGCCGAGATCCCTGAGGTGTACGTGTCCCGGGACGAACTGCGTGAAGCTGTTGGCGACGGCGACGATCGGCTTACCGAAGTCGTCGTCACCCATGCCGGTGGCACGCCACAGCGCGCGGGCGCCAGCCATGTTCCGACCGTGCGTCGACGTCCTCGATCGCAGTGCGGGCATGCCAACCAGTCTGGCACCTGGCCTGTCGGCGCGGCGTGTCCAGTCGGTCCGTACCAGCTTTCGGGACACAGTCCTGTGGATCCACCGCGCGTGAGGCAGGCAACACAACCAGCATGTGGGACAGGTTGACTCGTGGCGGGGGATGCGTAAGGTTGGCTTCGTGCCCCCGATCCGTCAGCTGGCCGTAGTACTTACCTAGCGCACCGTCCATCCCGACGGTGCGCAGCCCCGTGCCCCTGGCACGCGGGCATTTTTTATGCCCAAAGTTGATCATGAGGCCCACCAGGACCCGAACTCACCGAGCGGACTCGCGATGAAGCCCACGAACCACCCCGACCCTGGCAAGCCCATACCCCGACCGGCCGCGCCCCGCAGGCCCGCCGTGACCGTCCCAGCACGCCCCGCCCGGGAAATCCCGGCGACCGGTGCCCAGTCGTTGATCCACTCCCTGGAGGCGATCGGCGCCGAGGTGGTGTTCGGCATCCCCGGCGGTGCCATCCTGCCGGCGTACGATCCGCTGTTCGACTCCACCGCGGTACGGCACATCCTGGTGCGCCACGAGCAGGGTGCCGGCCACGCGGCCGAGGGTTACGCGCAGGCGACCGGAAAGGTCGGAGTCTGCATGGCGACCTCGGGACCGGGCGCCACCAACCTCGTCACCCCGATCGCGGACGCGTACATGGACTCGGTGCCGATCGTGGCGATCACCGGCCAGGTCGGGCGCTCCATGATCGGGACGGACGCCTTCCAGGAGGCGGACATCCACGGCATCACGATGCCCATCACCAAGCACAACTATCTGGTGCAGCACGCCGAGGAGATACCGCGGGTGATCGCCGAGGCGTTCCACATCGCGAGCACCGGGCGACCCGGACCGGTGCTGGTCGACATCCCCAAGGACGTGCTGCAGGCCAAGACCCGGTTCGCCTGGCCGCCGACCCTGGAACTGCCCGGCTACCGGCCGAACGCGCACCCGCACGGCAAGCAGATCCGGGAGGCGGCGAAGCTGATCGCGGCTTCCCAAAGGCCGGTGCTGTACGTGGGTGGCGGCGTGATCAAGTCGGGTGCGACCGCGCAGTTGCGTCGACTGGCCGAACTCACCGGGATCCCGGTGGTCACCACGTTGATGGCCAGGGGAGCCTTCCCGGACAGCCACGACCTGCACCTGGGGATGCCCGGGATGCACGGCAGCGTCGCCGCGGTGTACTCGTTGCAGCGCTCCGACCTGTTGATCGCGCTGGGTACCCGGTTCGACGACCGGGTGACCGGACGGCTGGCCTCGTTCGCGCCGGATGCCGCGGTGATCCACGCCGATATCGACCCGGCTGAGATCGGGAAGAACCGGCACGCCGAGGTGCCGATCGTCGGAGACGCCAAACAGGTGATCGAGGAGTTGGTCACCGCGGTGCAGGCCGAGCACGCCGCACGGCAGCGGGCAGACCTCGGCGGCTGGTGGCAGCAGTTGAACGAGATCCGGGGCCGGTACCCGCTGGGCTGGGACGACCCCTCCGACGGCTCGCTGGCACCCCAGTACGTGATCAAGCGGCTGGGTGAGATCGCGGGCCCGGACGCTGTCTACGTCGCGGGGGTCGGCCAGCACCAGATGTGGGCCAGCCAGTTCGTCTCCTACGAGCACCCCGGTACCTGGCTGAACTCCGGTGGCCTCGGCACCATGGGGTACGCCGTGCCGGCCGCCATGGGGGCCAAGGTGGGCAGGCCCGAGGCAACCGTCTGGGCGATCGACGGCGACGGCTGCTTCCAGATGACCAACCAGGAGTTGGCCACCTGCGCGCTGGAGGGCATCCCGATCAAGGTCGCGGTGATCAACAACGGGAGCCTGGGGATGGTGCGGCAATGGCAGACCCTGTTCTACGACGAGCGTTACAGCCACACCGACCTCGGCACCCACAAGCACCGGATCCCCGACTTCGTGAGGCTCGCCGAGGCCCTGGGCTGTGTCGGGCTGCGGTGTGAGACCGCGGCCGATGTGGACGACACGATCGAGAAGGCGATGGAGATCGACGATCGGCCCGTCGTGGTGGACTTCATTGTGGGCAAGGACGCCATGGTGTGGCCGATGGTCCCGGCCGGCACCAGCAACAACGAGATCCAGTTCGCCCGTGGCGTGCGGCCCACGTTCGATGAGGACGACCTGTGATGCGCCCGCCGGCCTTCCACGATCGCCGTCGTGGGACGCGGACCGTGGTCGAGCGTCAGATCCGTACCGAGAATCCTGGTCGCCAGGGGTCGGGATGGCCCGCCGGCCGGCGCGCAGACCGTGAAAGGTGGTCCGTATGAGCAAGCACACGTTGTCGGTGCTGGTGGAGAACAAGCCCGGAGTCCTGGCCCGGGTGGCGGGCCTGTTCTCCCGGCGCGGCTTCAACATCGACTCCCTCGCCGTCGGAGAGACCGAGCATCCGCAGATCTCCCGGATCACCATCGTGGTCAGCGTGGAGGACTCACCGTTGGAGCAGGTCACCAAGCAGTTGAACAAGCTGGTGAACGTGTTGAAGATCGTCGAGTTGGACCCCGCCAATGCGGTGCAGCGGGAGTTGCTGCTGGTCAAGGTGCGGGCCGACTTGCAGACCCGTTCGCACGTTCTGGAGACGGTGCAGCTGTTCCGGGCCAAGGTGGTCGATGTGGCACCGGACACCGTGACGGTCGAGGCAACCGGCACCGGGGACAAGCTGGCCGCGCTGCTGCGGGTACTGGAGCCGTTCGGGATCAAGGAGATGGTGCAGTCCGGGATGGTGGCCATCGGGCGGGGCAGCCGTTCGATCACCAGCCCGGTGTTGCGGAGTACGGCGTGACACCCGCGATACCGCCCAGCCATACATGCCCAGCCGCCACACGCCCAGCCACACGAAGGAGAAGGACCATTGACCGCTGAGGTGTTCTACGACGACGACGCCGACCTTGCGCTCGTCCAGGGCAGGAAGGTCGCCGTCCTGGGGTACGGCAGCCAGGGCCACGCCCACGCCCTGTCGCTACGTGATTCCGGGGTCGACGTACGGGTCGGGCTACCGGAAGGCTCCCGCAGCCGTCCCAAGGCCGAAGAGCAGGGGCTTCGGGTGGTGACGCCCGATCAGGCCGCCGCGGAGGCTGACCTGATCATGGTGCTGGCACCGGACACGGCGCAACGCACCCTCTACGCGGAGGCGATCCGGCCGCACCTGTCGGCGGGCAAGGCGCTGTTCTTCGGTCACGGCTTCAACATCCGGTACGGCCTGATCACCCCGCCGTCGGATGTGGATGTCGCCATGGTGGCCCCGAAGGGTCCCGGTCACCTGGTACGCCGTCAGTTCGTGGACGGCAAGGGCGTGCCGTGCCTGATCGCGGTGGAGCAGGACGCCACCGGCAACGCGCGGGCGCTCGCGCTCTCGTACGCCAAGGGGATCGGTGGCACCCGGGCCGGCGTGATTCGGACCACGTTCCGGGAGGAGACCGAAACCGACCTGTTCGGCGAGCAGGCGGTGCTCTGCGGCGGTGCCACCGCGCTGGTCCAGGCCGGTTTCGAAGTGCTCACCGAAGCCGGGTACGCGCCGGAGGTGGCCTACTTCGAGTGCCTCCACGAGCTGAAGCTGATCGTGGACCTGATGTACGAAGGCGGCATCGCGCGAATGCGCTACTCCGTCTCCGACACCGCCGAGTACGGCGACCTGACCCGGGGACCGCGGGTGGTGGACGGCCGGGTGAAGGAGGAGATGCGGCGGATCCTCGGGGAGATCCAGAGTGGCGAGTTCGCGCGGGAGTGGGTGGCCGAGGACGACGCTGGCCGTCCGACCTTCACCAAGTTGCGGGAGCAGGCCGCGCAGCACCCGATCGAGGAGGTCGGCAGGCAACTGCGCGACATGATGAGCTGGGTCGACAAACCACTTACCGACACCGCCTGAACCTCACCGGGTTCGGTCCCGCCGCTGGTGACGGCGATGGCTGGCCGGGGCGCGACCGTGGCTGCCCCTCGGCATGCCGGTGCGGCGTGTCGAGGGGTACGCCGTGGCGCACCCGGTACCGGTGGTCGGCTCAGCGGGTCTGGCGGGCCGGCTCGCGGACGTCGGCGACCATCTCGAAGGTACGGCTGCGGGCGGCGAGCCAGAGCCGGGTTCGACGGTTGCCGAGCAGGGCGAGCATCGCGATCGCGGTCGGCAGGAAGAACAGCGGCACCGCGAGCGCCACCCCGGCCGATGGCTGCACCATGAGGCCGACCAGCATCACGGCGGTGATTCCGATCGTCAGGTAACCGCCGAGTTGCGCCAGCCGTGCCGCACCCCGGTGGACAATGTGGACGGCGCCCACCAGGTTGACTCCCGCGGTGGCGAGCACGGCGGCCGCCAGCAGCGTGGAGATGACCGGAGCCTTGCCGGAGACCGCGAATGCGGCGAGGGATCCGGCGGCTGCGAGCATCGGCAGGGCGAGTAGTCCACAGAGCACCGTTGTAGCGACGACCTGAGTGGGCGGGCCACTCTTTTGACTCTCAGTCACGTTATGACTCCTCCCCGTAGGGCGGTTGAAACCATCGTAACCGTCGATACATGTGAAGAGCACCACCATCCTGGTGAGCACCCTCACCGCGCGGTGGGCCGCGCGGTGAGGGTGGGTAGCCCTACGATCGAATAGCGAGTTGTCGCCGCAGGTCATACGGGGCGCAGCGCTGCACCGTACCGGGCGGGGCTTTCGCGGTCCCGGGTTTCAGCGCGAAGGACAGGTCGATTGACTCGCCCAAGATGTGAGAATCGTTCGTAGCAGATCTCCCGGATACCGGTATTGCCATCAACAATGGTTCGCGAGGAATGCATGCCCACTGACGCCCACTCCGCAACCACCCGACCCCCGCATGGCGCCACCCAACCCGTTGTACTCGTCGCCGAGCCGCTCGCGCCCTCGGCGATCGATGTGCTCGCCCACGACTTCGACGTACGCCAGGTGGACGGAGCCGACCGGGCAGCCCTGCTCAGCGCGCTCCCCGACGCCGATGCCCTGCTGGTACGCAGCGCGACACGGGTCGACCAGGAGGTCTTCTCGGCCGCGGGCCGACTGAAGGTCGTGGCTCGTGCCGGTGTCGGTCTCGACAACGTCGATGTCGCGGCGGCCACGGCCAAGGGTGTGATGGTGGTCAACGCGCCGACGTCCAACATCGTGAGCGCGGCTGAGCAGGCGGTGGCGTTGCTGCTGGCGTCCGCCCGCAACGTCGCCGCTGCCAACGCGGCCCTGAAAGGCGGCGAGTGGAAGCGGTCCAAGTACACCGGCGTCGAGTTGGCCGGCAAGACGGTGGGCATCGTGGGTCTCGGCCGGATCGGGGTGCTGTTCGCCCAGCGGATCGCGGCGTTCGGCACCCGTCTGATCGCCTACGACCCGTACGTCCAGCCAGCCCGCGCCGCACAGCTCGGGGTACGCCTGGTGAGCCTGGAGGAGTTGCTCGCCGAAAGTGACTTCATCTCGATCCACCTGCCCAAGACGGCGGAGACCCTGGGGTTGATCGGCGAGAAGGAGCTCAGCCTGGTCAAGCCCACGGTGCGGATCATCAACGCCGCCCGGGGCGGCCTGGTGGACGAGACGGCGCTGGCCCGCGCCCTGGCCGACGGCCGGGTGGCCGGAGCCGGCATCGACGTGTTCGCCACCGAGCCGTGTACCTCTTCGCCGCTGTTCGGATTCGACAACGTGGTGGTCACGCCGCATCTGGGCGCGTCCACGGCGGAAGCCCAGGACAAGGCCGGTACCGCGGTCGCCAGGAGCGTGAAGCTGGCGCTGCGGGGTGAGTTCGTAGCCGACGCGGTGAACGTTCAGGCCGGCGGCGTGGTGGCCGAGGACGTGCGGCCACTGCTCCCGGTCGCCGAACGACTCGGTCGGGTGTTCACCGCGGTGACCGGCGGTGGCGCCGCGTCGATCACCGTTGAAGTCCGCGGCGAGGTCGTCGACAACGACGTCTCGGTGCTGCAGTTGGCCGCCACCAAGGGGGTGTTCCTGCGGGTGGTGGAGGAGCAGGTGACGTACGTCAACGCACCGTTGCTGGCGAAGGAGCGTGGGGTTGACGTCGGGCTGCTCACCAGCCTGGACAGCCCGGATTACCACAACCTGATCACGGTACGGGGAGCCTTGCCCGACGGTCGCAGCGTGAGCGTGTCGGGCACCCTGACGACGGGACCCCGGGAGGTGGCGAAGTTGACCGAGGTGGACGGCTTCGACATCGAGATCCCACTGACCGGTCACCTGCTGTTCCTGCGCTACACCGACCGCCCGGGTGTGGTCGGGACCCTGGGCAGCACGCTCGGGGAGGCGGGTATCAACATCGCGGCCATGCAGGTGTCCCGGGTGCAGCCCGGTGGCGAGGCCCTGATGGGCGTGGAGGTCGACTCGCCGGTGTCCTCCGGGTTGCTGGAGGCGGTCGCGGAGGCGGTCGGCGCGACCACCGCCGCCGCGGTGGACCTGACCCAGGACTGACGCCACTGTGGCGCACGCACATTTGCGTCACATAGTGGGAACGGTGTACCGATTAATGGGACGCCTCGTTACGCTGGGTTGACCCTGCCAGCTGGAGGTATGCCGTGTCGGTGCGGATCGCTGTGGTGCCCGGGGACGGGATCGGTCCCGAAGTGACGACCGAGGCCGTCAAGGTCCTGAACGCGGCGTTGCGAGGCGGTCTGCTTACCACTGAGTACGATCTCGGCGCTCGGCGGTACCACCGGAGCGGCGAAATCCTGCCGGAAAGCGTCGTAGCGGAACTCACCGGACACGACGCGATCCTGCTCGGCGCGGTCGGCGACCCGTCGGTGCCGCCCGGGGTTCTGGAGCGCGGCCTGCTGCTGCGGCTGCGGTTCGACTTCGACCAGTACGTCAACCTGCGGCCGTCCCGGTTGTGGCCGGGCACGGTGAGCCCCTTGGCGGGGGTGAAGCCCGGTGAGATCGATCTGGTCGTGGTACGTGAGGGCACCGAGGGCCTGTACGCGGGGGCCGGCGGCACCCTGCGGCGGGGCACTCCGGCCGAACTGGCCACCGAGGAGAGCCTGAACACCCGGCATGGCGTGGAACGGGCGGTCCGCGACGCCTTTGGCCGTGCCAGCAGGCGACCACGGCGCAAGCTCACCCTGGTCCACAAGACCAACGTGCTGGTCCACGCGGGTGACCTGTGGGCCCGGGCCTTCGGCGAGGTGGCGGCCGACCACCCCGAGGTGCGGACCGAGTACCTCCATGTCGACGCCGCGGCGATGTTCCTGGTGACGGATCCGCAGCGGTTCGACGTCGTGGTCACGGACAACCTGTTCGGTGACATCC
The DNA here is from genome assembly GCA_036375165.1 of Micromonosporaceae bacterium. Classification (GTDB taxonomy): domain Bacteria; phylum Actinomycetota; class Actinomycetes; order Mycobacteriales; family Micromonosporaceae; genus WHSM01. The sequence goes on from DASUSI010000162.1 coordinate 10,150, forward strand.
TCACCGACATCGCGGCGGCCGTGACCGGTGGGATCGGATTGGCCGCGAGTGCCTGCGTCAACCCGGAACGCGACTACCCGTCGATGTTCGAACCGGTTCACGGCTCGGCACCGGACATCACGGGGAAGGGAATCGCCGACCCGGTGGCCGCGGTGTTGTCGGTCGGCCTGCTGCTCGATCACCTTGGCCACCACGAGGCCGCTCAGCGGGTCAGCGACGCGGTCGCCACGGAGTTGTCGAACCGTCTTCCAGGGGTCGCGTTGCGCACCGCCGAGGTGGGCGACCGGCTTGCGAAAAGCGTGGCCGGCTGACCAACCGGAATCGGTCCCACCGCACCGGGGGAACCGTTGTGGGAGACGGCCGGCGTGCCCGGGGGACTGGCATCAGGTTCCTATGCTTGCTGGGGTATCGGGCGAACGCCCGGTCCGCGGTCCTTGGAGGAGGGGCAGTGGTCCAGCCGGGCAACCCGTACCAGAATCAGGGTTTCGGCGGTCAGCAGCCGTGGGGTCAGCAGCCACCGCAACCCGGCCAGGACCCGTGGTCGCAACCGGCACAGCCCGGCACTCCCGGCCAGCCTGGCAACTGGGGGCAGCCGGTCGGACCGCAGCCGCCGGCCTGGACGCCGCCTGCCGAGCCGGGGTACGGGCCGCCGCCCGACCCGTGGGGGAGCGCACCCGCGTCCGCACCGCCCACCCCGGTGTGGCCAGGGCCGATCGGCTACCCGCCCCCGCAGAAGTCGAACGCCGGCCTTGTGGTCGCCTTGGTCGCCAGCTTCGTGGTGGTGCTGTTGCTGGCCGTGATCGGGGCGATCTTCCTGTTCTCCGACGATGAGAAGGGCCCCGTCGCGGACTCCACGCCGAGTGCGGGGGCGAGCCCGTCGGGATCGCCGAGCGGTTCTCCGACGCCGGACACCATCGACCCGGCCAGCCTGGACGCCGCGGACACCGACCGGACCTCGCTCACCACGAGCACCCTCTTCCCCGACACCACCTTCACCGGCGGCGACAACGAGACGTACACCCTGTCCGGCACGCTCAAGACCAGTGCGTGCAGCGGAGTCGGTGGCGATCCGGTCAAGCGGCTGCTCAAGAAACACGACTGCGGCCGAATGGTGATCGGGGTGTGGCTGAATGCCGACGAGGATCTGTTCTCCGCCCTGTTGGTTGTTCCATTGCAGACGAAAGACGACGCGGAGTCGCTGCACGGCGACATAATCGCCGACAAGCAGGACGTCATTAACGGCCTCACCTATTACTGCCCCGGTGACGGCAAGCCAGGTGCGAAGCTGTGCAAACGCAGCGCGGACAATCTGCCAACCTGGTACGCGAGTTTCACGACGTTTCACCGTTACCTGTTCGTCGCGATCTCGCTCTACACGGACGGTCACCGTACCCAGAGTATGTCCGAAGTGGACGAGTTCACCGGCGAGACGGTGGGCTACGTCAGCGACGTGCTGCTTGGCCGGAACTGACCCGATTCCCGCCGATCGGTGCCCGTACCGGTCCACCTGAACGATGGTTCCGGTAGGTTACTGACACCGGCCGTCGAATCATCGATGGTCGTACGCCGGAACGGTTCCGGCGTCCCCGCCACCGGCGCCCGGCCGGTGGAGGAATCCGATACCGGAGGTTGCGTATGAGCGGCGGTGAGAGCCTCAAGTTCGAGACCCATCTGACCTCGGCCCCGGTATCGGACACAGAGCGCGCCGCGCTGCTCGCCAACCCGGGATTCGGGCGGATCTTCACCGATCACATGGTGACCATCCGATATACCGAGGGCGAGGGCTGGCACGACGCGAGAATCGAGCCGTACGGCCCGATACCGTTGCCGCCGGCGACCGCGGTACTGCACTACGCCCAGGAGATCTTCGAAGGGCTGAAGGCATACCACAGCGACGACGGCGGGGTCGTCCTGTTCCGTCCGGATGCCAATGCCCGCCGGTTCCAGGAATCGGCAGAGCGAATGTCGATGCCGAAGCTTCCGGTGGACTTTTTCATCGGCTCCTTGGAGAAGCTGATCGAGGTCGACCGGTCATGGGTGCCGAGCCAGGACGAAGCCAGCCTGTACCTGCGGCCGTTCATGTTCGCCAGCGAGGAGTTCCTCGGGGTTCGCCCGGCACACGAGTACCTGTTCCTGGTGATCGCCTCACCGGTGGGGCCGTACTTCGCCAGCGGCGTCAAGCCGGTCAGTGTCTGGGTCTCCGAGGACTACACCCGGGCGGCGCCCGGGGGCACCGGAGAGGCGAAGGCCGGCGGCAACTACGCCGCCAGCCTCGCGGCCCAGGCCCAGGCGATCCGGGCCGACTGCGACCAGGTGGTCTTCCTCGACGCGGTGGAACGCCGCTGGGTCGACGAACTCGGCGGGATGAACGTCTTCTTCGTGTACGACGACGGCTCCCTGGTGACCCCCGAGCTGAACGGCTCGATCCTGCGCGGCGTAACCCGCGACTCGGTCATCACGCTGGCCCGGGAACTGGGCCACGAGGTGGTCGAGCGGCCGTACGCACTTGCGGAGTGGCGGGCGGATGCCGCTTCCGGGCGGTTGCGGGAGGCGTTCGCCTGCGGCACGGCGGCGGTGATCACCCCGATCGGCCGGGTCTGCTCCGTGTCGGGCGATTTCACCGTCGCCGACGGCGGCACGGGTGAGGTGACGGCGCGGCTGCGTACCGGGTTGCTGGACGTGCAGCATGGGCGGGTCCTGGACACCCACGGCTGGGTCCGCAGGATCGCATGAGTACGGGCACCGCCCGGGTGGCGACACCACCCTGGCGGTGCTTCGCCGGCTCAGCTCGAAACCGGCTCGTCGGTGGTGATCCGACAGTCCAGTGGCGGCGTGGCACGCACCTTGTCGATCACCCGCTCCGCGGCACGCTTGGGCACCGAGAGTGGGCCCCGGAGACCGTGCGGCAGGTAGCGCATCAGGTGGCGGATCGGTGGCCGCGGCGTGTCCGACAGTTCGTACCCCAGGGAACGCAGCCGGCTGGCCATGGCCGCCTCACACAACGAGGCCTGCCAGGGTTCGAGGCGGTCCTGCCACCTGCCCACCCGGGCATTGGTGACCGCCGAGTGGGTGCGTTCGTGCCAGGCCTTGCGTTTCGGTACCGCCACGGTCGCGACATTGGCCGGCTCGGTCATCGCCGGGTCGAACTGCTCGCCGAGGAATTCACACAGTCCTTTCAGCTCGGTCTCGGGATCGGCGACCAGCCGTTCGTACTGAAGCTCGTAGAAAGTGTCGGGACCGAGTCGCCGGGCGGCTGTCCGGGCCCGGTCGACACCCATGTTCCAACTCGCGATCGCCCGGTAGATGTCGCTCTTGTTCCACGGCATTTCCATCAGGGACGCGATGGCGTCCCGGCCGTCCCGCACGATGTTCACGATCTGCACGTCCGGGAACAGCGCCTTGATCACGTGGAGGTTGTGCAGGTACGCCGGCCGCTTGTCACCCCATCTGGGCTTGCCGAACCGGCGGGCGTACCCGCGGAACACGATGCCGTAGGCCGAGCCGAGCGTGGCCGGACCGGCGACGATCTCCTCGGTGATCTGGTCGCGGTCCAGACCCAGGTCACGGAAGGTCTTCTTGGACACGATCCAGGTGGCCAACTCGCGGCGCTTGGCGGGATCCCGGAGGTCGCCGAAGCTGTGCCGTCGCTGGTAGCCCTCGAGCACGAACCTGGTCTCGGGCGGGACCGCGAGGCGCGGGTGGGCGTGCAGCATCAGCTGCAACATGGTGGTGCCGGAGCGCGGGAAGCCTGCCACGATGATCGGTCGGTCCTGGGTCACACCTTCGCTCCTTCGGTGCTGGATCAGCCGGGTCGCTCACTCGGGCTGACTGGATTGGTGGTCGCTGGGTCCGGGTCGGCTGGGTTGAACAGCGGATGGCTGCCATCACCACAGCCGGAACCCTCCGGGGGCAAGGGGCCCGGCCGGCACCCGCGCCTGCGGCAGTTTATCGATTGCAGCCGGTATCGGGGTGACTGTGTCCACAAACCCGGCGGCGTCTGGCTGAGCGATACTTTCCGGGTGCGTCTGACTTCCCCGGTGGCACGGTTCGGTGGGCTGCTGTCGCTTCTGCTGACGCTGGCCGGCGTGCTGGCGGTGGTGGGAGTGCCGAGCCCGGCCGAACTGGCGAGGGCACTGGGCACGACGGCGGTCCCGGCTCCTGTGCTCGCTGTGGCCGGATTCGCGGTCCTGGTGCTCGGACTGGTGCCCAGGACCCTGCTCGCCGCGGCCGCCGGCCTGGTGTTCGGGCCGTTGGCCGGTGCCGGGTACATCATTCTCGGGGCTACGTTGGGCGCATTGGTGGCGTTCGGGATCGGTCGTTGGCTGGGTCGCGAGTTCGTCGCGGTTCAGACCCGCGCGTCCCGGCTCGACGGCTGGCTGGCAAGCCGCGGGGTCGCGGCGGTGGTGACCGTGCGGGTGCTGCCGGTCGCACCGTTCGGGCTGGTCAGTTACGCATTCGGCGCCAGTGGGGTACGGCTCGGCGCGTACCTGGTCGGCACCGTGGTCGGCATGCTGCCGGCGACCGCCGTGTACGTGAACCTGGGAGCCGCTTCGACCCGGCCCGGCAGTGTCGGGTTTTGGATCGCGGTGTCCGCCGCGGTGCTGTTGTGGCTGACAACCACGTCCGTGATCGCGCTGCTGGAGAGACGACGTGCCCGGTCTTCCCGAAATATGGGAGCGACTTCCGGATACTGAGCCAGCGGGTAAGCTTTCGGCTCGTGACCCCACGCTTCCGGTTGCTCGTCAGCGGCCTGATTATTGGCACCTAGCGCACACGACGTTCCTGGACGTGTGCGCAGACCTCCCGCGATCGCGGGGGGTCTTCTTTTTGGCCCGGAATCCTGTGAACCCCTGTTGGAAGGACATGTCGACATGCCGCCCGCCTCCGAGTTCCACGTGTACGACACCACGCTGCGCGACGGGGCCCAGCGCGAGGGCATCAGCTACTCGGTGGCCAACAAGCTCGCCGTGGCGCGACTGCTGGACGAACTGGGGGTCGGCTTCATCGAAGGCGGCTGGCCCGGCGCGATGCCGAAGGACACCGAATTCTTCCGCCGCGCCCGCACCGAACTGGAACTGCGCCATGCCACGCTGGTGGCGTTCGGGGCCACCCGCAAGGCCGGGGTCGCGGTCGAAGACGATCCACAGGTACAAGCCCTGCTGGAGTCCGGTGCGCCGACGCTCTGCTTGGTCGCCAAGTCCGACGTGCGGCACGTGCGCAAGGCGCTGCGGACGTCGTACCAGGAGAACCTGGCCATGGTGGCGGACACCGTGAGGTACGGCGCGGCGCAGGGCCGGCGGGTGTTCCTGGACTGCGAGCACTTCTTCGACGGTTACCGCGCCGACCCCGAGTACGCCACCGAGGTGGTACGCACCGGGTTTGATGCAGGCGCGGACGTGGTGGTGCTGTGCGACACCAACGGCGGGATGCTGCCCAGCGGGGTCGCCCGCGCTGTGAGCGAGCTTCGGGAACGCCTGGGCGGCAGTCCTCGGCTCGGGATGCACGCGCAGAATGACACCGGTTGCGCGGTGGCGAACACGATCGCCGCTGTCGAAGCGGGCGTGATGCACGTGCAGGGCACTGCCAACGGGTATGGCGAGCGACCCGGAAACGCCGACATTTTCACCGTGATCGGCAACCTCGCCCTCAAGCTGGGTATGCCCGCACTCCCCGAGGGCTGCCTGGAACAGATGGTGCGCGTCTCGCACGCCATCGCGGAAATCGCCAATCTCGCGCCCGACACCCACCAGGCCTACGTCGGGTTCTCGGCATTCGCCCACAAGGCGGGGCTGCACGCGAGCGCGATCAAGGTGGACCCGGACCTCTACAACCATGTGGAACCGGCCACCGTCGGAAACGACATGCGCATTCTCGTGACCGAGATGGCCGGCCGGGCCAGTGTCGAGCTGAAAAGTCGTGAGCTCGGCGTGGACCTGGCCGGCCACCCCGAGGCCCTGGCCCGGGTGACTGACCGGGTCAAGCAACTGGAGGCGGCCGGCTGGTCGTTCGAGGCCGCTGACGCGTCGTTCGAGATGCTGGTCCGCGAGGAGTTGACCGGAGGTGTCGCGCGGCCGTTCGGTCTGGAGTCGTACCGGGTGATCGTGGAACACCGGGAGGATGGCGCGGTGGTCAGCGAGGCCACTGTGAAGGTACGGGTACGCGGCGAGCGGGTGATCGCCACCGCCGAGGGCAACGGCCCTGTGAACGCCCTGGACTCGGCGCTGCGCCAGGCGTTGGTACGCCACTACCCGCGGCTCGCCGACGTGGAGTTGGTCGACTACAAGGTGCGGATCCTGGAAGGTTCACACGGCACCGGGGCGGTGACCCGGGTGCTGGTCGATTCGTCAGACGGACACCGGGAGTGGACCACCGTCGGGGTGCATGAGAACGTGGTCGAGGCTTCCTGGCACGCACTCGTGGACGCGCTGACATATGCGCTCAGCCACGAGTCGGCACCCGCGTAGGCTCACGCCGTGGACCTGGAATCGCTACGCGCCCGGGCGGTGGAGTTCGACGAGCCGGTGCCGACCGCGAAGGCGGCTGCCGAGCGGTTGGGTTGTGAGGTCGGGGCGATCGCCAACAGCCTGGTGTTCGCGGCTGACGGTGAGCCATTGTTGATCATCACCAGTGGCGCGCACCGGGTGGACCTGGCCCGGGTCGCGTCGCTGCTCGGGGCCGAGCGGATCAAGCGGGCCGGTGCCGAGTACGTGGAGGCCGTGACCGGGCAGCCGGTGGGCGGGGTCGCGCCGGTCGGCCACCCGAAGCCGATCCGTACCGTGGTCGACGTGTGGCTGAAGCGGTACGGCGAGGTGTGGGCGGGCGGCGGCACCCGCCACTCCATGTTCCCGACATCCTTCGGAGAGCTGGTACGGCTCACCGGCGGCCTCCCCGCCGAAGTCGGTGACTGAACAGCCATGCACCACTCCCACCCGTCTCAAGATCGCAAATTTGGGTACGAATCCGCACTGTCACTGCACCTCAGTACCCAAATCGGTGATCTTGGTGAGGTCGCCGCAGCGAGACGCGGGCGTCCAGGCATCCGGGATGCCCGCTACGGCACGGGTGGCCTCACTCGAGAATTCGAAGCGGCAGGCTGGGACGCAATCCGCGACACCAGCTACAGCCACCAGCGATCCTGATCGTGACTGTCACGTCCCCTGAAGCGTCAGCGTCGGCGGCGGATCACCCGGGATCCGGGCCCGAGTTGGTCGGCACCATGCACAGTGGCGGATCCCCAGACCGTCACCGTGAGCCCTTCCCGGCCAGCCAGCTGAGTCAAGTCGATTTCAGAGCTATCCAAAATGTCCAGCCCTTTCAGATTCGGAGCGTTTCGCAGCGGGTGCAGGTCAGGCAGCTGGCTGTCCCCTAGAGAGAGCCAGGTCAGGTGCGGCAGGCGCGAGACCGGCGTCAAGTCAAGCTGGCCTGAGTCCGCCAGATGCAGCGCGGTCAGTTCAGACAGGTCTGGGAGGGTGTCCAGGTTCAAGGCGGGACAGTCTCGGAGATCAAGGGATCGAAGGCTCCCCGCCCATTGAATCAGCGAACTGACGTCTTCCAATGCCGCGCAGTCGGTGACGGCGAGGTGGCTGAGGCGGTCCACAAAGCCGATTGGATCAAGGGTGCGCAGGTCGGGCATACCCCCGATACCTATCTGGGTGAGTTGGGACAGACTCGCCAGCTCGGGCAGGGCGTCGCGGGTCGTGAGCTGAATCTGCCGATCCCGATCCCGGCGCTCCAGCAGCATCTGCAACGCCACGTCGTACAGT
>DASUSI010000163.1:0-72764 GCA_036375165.1 Micromonosporaceae bacterium
GTCGGTGTGGCCTGACTGAGGCAATGCGGCAGGGGGTCCAATAGCCGAGATGTCCCGACCACGCGGGAATTCGGGGCGTGATGCTGGCCGGTGGTGGGGCAGCGGCTATCCTGTGAGGTCGCTGCGGCTGTCGGAGAGGACACTGATGTTGGCGTACGTCTTGGTCGGCCTGTTGGCCGTGACCAGCCTGCTGCTCGTGCTGCTGATCCTGCTGCACCGGGGAAAGGGCGGCGGCCTGTCCAGCATGTTCGGCGGTGGGGTCTCCTCAAACCTGTCCGGTTCGTCGGTGGCCGAACGGAACCTCGACCGTTACACCGTGCTGGTCGGGCTTCTGTGGTTCGCCTGCATCGTTGGCCTGGGGCTGCTGATCAAGGCGGCTGAGGTTGGTGGTTCCTGAGCATCCGGCTTTCGGCTTAGACTCTTGCGCGCGGCCCGGGAACCGGGCCGCGCGCACGGCGTTCAGTGCGGATCAGCCGCACCTCGACGCTCTACCCCCGGATATGAGGAGCGAAAGCCGTGGCAGGAGGCAATGCCATTCGTGGCACTCGGGTGGGCGCTGGCCCTATGCGCTGGAGCGAGCGGGGCGAGCCGGCCCCGCGGCGGCGTGTGTCCTACTGGTGCGTCAACGGACATGAGACCCGACCGTCATTCGCGCTCGACGCCCAGGAGCCCCCGACCTGGGACTGTCCCCAGTGCGGGTTGCCAGCCGGCACCGACCAGGATAATCCGCCGGCCCGCCCGGTGACCGAGCCGTACAAGTCGCACCTGGCGTACGTGAAGGAACGGCGCAGCGACGATGACGGGGCGGCGATCCTGGCGGAGGCACTGTCGCGGCTGCGCCAGCGCCGTGGTGAACCCGACGACCCACACTCCGTTCTGTAACCCGCTACCGTCGGCCCGGCGGCGAAGCGCGCGTCTCGGTTACCGCAGGCTCCGCAGCCTCGGCGGTACCGCGCTGGCCGCTGCCCGGTCCAGCAGCCACAGGGTCCGCTCCACGCCACGGACTCCGGCCGCCGGTACCTGGACCGGTCCGGCCCCGGCCAAGGCGAGACCGACCGCGCGGGACTTGTCCGGCCCTGAGACGATCAGCCACACCTCTTCAGCCGTGTTGATCGCCGGAAGGGTGAGCGTGGTTCGGACCGGTGGCGGTTTCGGGCTGCCCCGGACGGCGGCCACCGGGCGGGTCTCGTACCCGGTGGGTGACTCGGGGAAGACCGAGGCGACGTGCCCGTCCTCACCCACGCCGAGCAACATCAGGTCGAAATGCGGTAACCGTTGATGGCCGGGACGTGCCGCGGCCGCGAGTTCCTCGGCATACCGGGCTGCCGCGGCCTCGGGGTCGTCCCGGTCCGGACCGTCCGAGGCTGGCATCGGGTGCACCCGAGCGGGATCCAGCGGTACGGCGTCGAGCAGCGCGTCCCGGGCCTGGGTTTCGTTACGTTCCGGATGACCGAGGGGGAGGAACCGCTCGTCGCCCCACCACAGGTCGACCCGGGACCAGTCAACCGCGTCCCGGGCGGGGCTTTCGCGTACCGCCGTGTACACCGCCCCCGCGATGCCGCCCCCGGTGAGCACTACTGAGGCCACACCCCGGGCGGCCTGGGTGTCGATCAGCCGGGTGAGCAGCCGCGCGGCCACCGCTTCGGTGAGCAGCGAGGGATCCGCGTGTACCACGATCTCCGCGCTCACCGGATCTCCTCGAAATCTGTTCCGTCCTGGTTGACCGGTCCGACCGGGTGGGCGTCGCCGTCCGGGCATTCGGCCAGTGCCGGATCATGCCAGATGTGCACCCGGCGGGGGGGCCGGGAACCGGGGTCGGGGATCCCCGTGGCCGCGGCCAGTGCCGCGGCGTAGGTCTGGTCCGGGTCCAGCCGTCCCAACTCCTCGGCCAGTTCCTCGCCGAGTGCCCGATCCAGCATTGGCAGGATGCGTTCCGGGTATTCGCTGCGCCGGATCCGCGCCGTGCCGTTGTCCCGGGTCACCGCCAGCTCGCTGCCGTCGGCCAGCTCCAGGGCCACCGCGCTGACCCGTCGGCCCTGGTCCACCCGCTCCGGCTCGATGCCCAGCCGTGCCTTGAGCCAACCGGCGAGCAGCAAAGCGCCGGGGTCGTTGTGGGGCGCGACCACACGTGCCGTCCGCGGCGCGGAGGTGGCTGTGTCGAACGCCCCGGCGACCAGGGTCCGCAACGGCGTGATCCGGGTCCAGGCGAGGTCTGTGTCGCCCGGGGCGTAGTCCTCGCCGCGTCGCCACAGTGTGGCCACCGGGTCGTCGGTGTTCGCGGAGTCGGTGATCCGACGGTCGGCGACCACCCCGAGTGGGTCGTAGGCGATCCGTTCCGGCGGGCCGCAGTGCCACCAGGTAACCACTGGCACGTCGGGGGCCAGCAGGGGCAGTGCCACCGACTCGGCATGCAACGCCAGCCGCCCCTGCATCCGCATCACGACCGCCTCGCAGGGACCGAGCCGACCGCCCACCACGATCTCGGCGTCGAGCCGGGACTGCTGGTCCAGGACATTGCGGCGGACGACGATCAGCAGCCGGGTGGGGTGCTGTTGCGCGGCGATGGTGGCGGCGGCTTCCGCCTCGGTGACCCGCCTCTCGTCGGTGACCACGATCAGGGTCAACGCCAGCCCACTGGTCACCCCGCCGGCCGAGCGGCGTTCCTCGGCCAGTCGCTGCACCACTTCCCCGCCCGTGGTGTCCCAGAGAGCTACCACGTCTGTCCCCCTGTCACCGCCGGCCACCTCACGGCCGCCGCCAGGTGAATCCTTCGGCGGCCAGCATCTCGTCGGCCGCGTTCGGACCCCATTCCCCGGCCCGGTACGGGTGCGGAGTGGTGCCCGACCACATCTCTTCCAGCGGATCCACCACGTTCCAGCTCGCCTCTACCTCGTCGGCGTTGGGGAACAGGGTCTTGTCACCGAGCAACACGTCCAGCACCAGGCGTTCGTACGCCTCCGGGCTGGACTCGGTGAATGCCTCGCCGTAGAGGAAGTCCATTGAGATGTCCCGCATCTCCATCGTGGTGCCCGGCACCTTGGAACCGAACTTCAGGGTGACTCCCTCGTCCGGCTGTACCCGGATCACGAGCTGATTGTGGCCGAGCGATTCGATGTCGGCCGGCGCGAACGGGAGGTGGGGCGCCTTCTGGAACAGCACAGCGATCTCGGTGACCCGCCGGGGTAGCCGCTTACCCGTCCGGATGAAGAACGGAACGCGGGCCCACCGGCGGTTCTGCACTCCGAGCCGCACCGCCACGTAGGTCTCGGTGGCGGAGTCCGGTGGCACGTTCTCCTCCTGCAGGTACCCGGGCACCCGGGCACCCGCGACCCACCCCTGGGCGTACTGGCCCCGGATCGCGTGCAGTTTCGGTTCCGCTGGAAGCGTGACCGCCCGCAGCACCTTCAGCTTCTCGGTGCGGATCGCCTCGGCGTCGAAGCTGGTCGGTTCCTCCATGGCGGTCAGTGCCAGCAGTTGCAGCAGGTGGTTCTGGAGTACGTCGCGGGCGGCTCCCGCCGAGTCGTAGAACCCGGCGCGGCTGCCGATGCCGCCGTCCTCGGCCATCGTGATCTGCACCGCCGCCACGTAGTGCGAGTTCCACACCGGCTCGAACAGCGCGTTGGCGAACCGCAGCGCCAGCAGGTTCTGGATGGTCTCCTTGCCGAGGTAGTGGTCGATCCGGAACACGTCCTCGGCGGTGAACCCGTTGTCGACGAGCTGGTTGAGGTCCCGGGCGGTGTGCAGGTCGCTGCCGAAGGGCTTTTCCACAACCACCCGCCGCCAGCCCCCGGACCGGTTGTTGTCGGCCATCCCGGTGCGTTCCAGCTGCTTGAGTACGGTCGGGAAGCCGGCGGGCGGGATCGACAGGTAGAACGCCGCGTTGCCAGGGATCCCGTGGGTCTTACGCAGGTCGTCGAGCTGACCGGCGAGCTGGTCGAACGCGTTGTCGTCGTCGAAGGCGCCACCGATGAACCTGATGTTGCCGGCCAGCCGTGCCCAGACTTCATCCCGCCATGGGGTACGGGCGTGGTGCTGGGCTGCCTGCCGCGCCAGTTCCTCGAACTCGCCGTGGCCCCAGTCCCGCCGCGCGAAGCCGAGCAATGCGAAACCGGGGGGTAGCAGACCCCGGTTGGCGAGGTCGTAGATCGCCGGAATCAGCTTCTTGCGTGACAGGTCCCCGGTGACGCCGAAGATCACCAGGGCACAAGGCTCCGGGATCCGGGGAAGTCGCCGGTCCTGGGGATCTCGCAGGGGGTTACCGGGAATCATCCCGGCGTCTCCTGTGACGTTGCCCGCTCCAGGGACTCAGCCGCCCGCAACAGCTCGGCAACGCCCGCCACCCGGTCGGTGAGATGCAGGCGTACCACGGGACGACCCCGCCCGGTCAGCGCCGCCAGGTCCCCGGCGGCCTGGGCGGCCTGGAGCTGGCCGAAGCTGTACGGCTGGCCTGGCACCGCGACGTCATCCGTGACCGCGCCGGTGATCTGGAGGAACGCCCCGCGCTGCGGGCCACCCTTGTGGTACTGGCCGGTGGAGTGCAGGAATCGGGGCCCCCATCCAAAGGTCACGGCGTGCCGGGTGTGGCCGGCGAGCAGCCTACGCAGCCCTGCCACGTCGGAGTCCCCGTACCGGTCCAGGTACGCCATCACGGCCAGGTAGCCGCTGTCGCCCACCGCGTCCGGCAGCGCCCGTAACACACCCGCGAGGCTGTCCGCGACCACCCCGGACAGGTACACCTGGACCGACCCCTCCGTGAAGTCCGATGAGGTCACCGGAAGTCCCGAGGCCAGCAGTCGCTTGGTGTTGTCCTTGCTCTCGGCCACGTTGGGTTGGTCGAACGGCTCGACGCCGATCAGCCGGGACGCGACCGCGGTGGCGTACTCCCAGGCCAGGAACTGCGCCCCGAGCGGGCCGTTGACCGAGAGCCCGTCACGCAGCACCCGGGTCGCCGCGGGACCGGCGGACACCGCACCGCCAACCGTGGCGAGCAGCACGTCGGGCCCTGCCGCCCCTGGTGCCGTGGGGTTCTCCAGCACCACCGGCAGGATGCCCCTGCCGTCCTTGCCGGTGGACTCGGCGAGCAGCTGTTCGATCCAGTCACCGAGCCCCACGATGCCGCTGCCGTCGTTGGCGACCGCGAGCTTGTCCCGTCCGGCCTGGGCGGCCGTCCCCAGGGCCGCGCCGAGCGCCAGCGCCGGGTTGTCGTCCGGGTCGGCGAGCGAACCGGCCAGCGCCTGCGCCTGGTCCAGCAATTCGGCCACGTCGACACCGGCCAGTCCGCTCGGCACCAGGCCGAACGCGGTCAGGGCGCTGTAGCGGCCACCGACCTCCGGGTCGGCCAGGAACACCTCCCGGGCGCCCTCCCGCGCGGCGAGTTCGGCGAGTGGCGACCCCGGATCGGTGACCACCACGAGCCGGCTCGCCGGGTTGATGCCCGCTTCCCGGAACGCGCGTGCGTACGCCCGCCGGTGGCTGTCGGTTTCCACTGTGGCCCCGGACTTGCTCGCCACCACCACGACCGTGCGTTCCAACCGGTCTGCCAGCGCCGCGGCCACCTGGTGCGGGTCGGTGGTGTCCAATACGGTCAGCGGCATCTCAAGGGTCCGGGTGACCACTTCCGGGGCGAGTGACGAACCCCCCATGCCGGCCAGCACCACGTGGTCGACGCCTTCGGCTCGCAGCGAGTCCCGCAGCGCCGTGATCCGGGGCAGCAGCGCCCGGCCGCGGTTGAATGTGTCCAGCCAACCCAGGCGGATCTTGGCGACCTGTTCAGCGCCGGAACCCCACAGCGTTGGATCCTTCGCCACCAGCCTGCCCGGGATCCCGTCGGCCGCGAGTTCGGCGCGCACCCGCGCCGCGCCGGCCACGGAGTCACCGCCGTCGACCAGCAGCCCTCCGGCGGCGATCACCGCACGGTCTCCTCGGTGTCGGCCGGCCGGGTCACGGACTCCTGGTGGCCAGGCGCCGCGCCGGCCGCCTTGAGCTGCCGCTCGACGCTGTCCAGCAGTTCGGTCCAGCTCGCCGCGAACTTCTCGACTCCCTCGCGTTCCAGCACTTCCACCACGTCGGCGACGTCGATCCCGGCGGCTGCCAGGTCCTCGAAGACCTGCTGGGCGTCGTCGTAGTGGGGTGTCACGGTGTCCGGGCTGGTCTGCCCATGGTCGGCGTAAGCCTCGAGGGTGGCTCCGGGCATGGTGTTCACAACACCCGGCGCGATCAGATCCTCCACATAGAACACATCCCGGTAGGCCGGGTTCTTGGTACTCGTGGACGCCCACAAGGGACGCTGCGGCCGGGCTCCGGCGTCAGCCAGGGCACGCCACCGGTCGGAGGCGAAGACCCGCTCGTAGCGTTGGTACGCCAGCCGGGCGTTGGCCACCGCGGCCTTCCCGGCGAGCCGTTCGGTGTCCCCACCGAGTTTTTCCAGGCGCTTGTCGACCTCGGTGTCCACCCGGGAGACGAAGAACGAGGCCACCGAGCCGATGGTGGACAGGTCGTGCCCGTTCGCCCGGGCCTGTTCCAGGCCGGCCAGGAACGCGTCCATCACCTCGCCGTACCGTTCCAGGCCGAAGATGAGCGTGACGTTGACGCTGATTCCGGCGGCGAGGGTACGGGTGATCGCCGGCAGCCCGGCTTTGGTCGCCGGGATCTTGATGAACAGGTTGGCCCGGTCCACCAGCCACCACAGGGCCTTGGCCTCGGCGACGGTGCGTTCCGTGTCGTGCGCCAGGCTCGGTTCCACCTCGATGGAGACCCGACCGTCCCGGCCGCTGGTCTCCTCGTACACCGGTCGCATCACGTCACAGGCCCACCGTACGTCGTAGCAGGTGAGCATCCGCGCCGCCTCCTCGACGGTGACGCCGCGCACGGCCAGTTCGCGGACCTGTTCGCCATACCGCTCGGAGTCCGACAGCGCTTTGGCGAAGATGGTCGGGTTGCTGGTGATCCCGACGACCTGCTTCTCACGGCGCAACTGGTCGAGATTGCCGGTCGCCAGCCGCTGCCGCGACAGGTCGTCAAGCCACACCGCGACTCCCGCGGCGGACAGTTCGGCGAGTCGGTCTGTCATGGTTTGCGTCCTCTCCTGCCTTGCTGGCGATTCAGTTGTGGTTTCCGGATGCCTGGCGCGCCCTGTCCCGGCTGCGCCGGGCCGCCGTCACCACGGCGTTGACGGTGATACCGAACCGCTCGTACAGCACCTGGTATGGCGCGCTGGCGCCGAAGTGTTCCAGGCTCACCGACTCGCCGGCGTCACCCACCAGATCCCGCCACGGCATGGCGATGCCTGCCTCAACGGACACCCGGGCGCGCACGCTGGGTGGCAGCACCTGATTGCGGTACCCGGTGTCCTGGGCGTCGAACCACTCCCGGCATGGCATCGACACCACCCGGGTCGGCACTCCTTCGGCCTGCAGTCGCTGCCGGGCATCCAGTGCGGGATGCACCTCGCTGCCGGTCGCGAGCAGGAGCACCTCCGGCATCGCACCGTCCGCCTCAGCCAGCACGTACCCGCCCCGCGTCGCGTCGGCTGTGGCGGCCGGGTCCAGCACCGGCAGGTTCTGCCGGGTCAGGCAGAGCGCCGTGGGACGGTCGGGGTGCTCCAGTGCGCGCCGCCACGCCGCGGCGGTCTCGTTGGCGTCAGCCGGCCGTACCACGTCCAGTCCAGGGATCGCGCGGAGCGCGGCGAGGTGCTCCACCGGCTGGTGGGTCGGGCCGTCCTCGCCGAGCCCGATCGAGTCGTGCGTCCACACGTAGATCACCGGGAGCCGCATCAGGGCGGCGAGCCGGACCGCGGGTCGCATGTAGTCGCTGAATACCAGGAACGTGCCACCGTACGGCCGGGTGCCACCGTGCAGCGCGATGCCGTTCAGGATCGCTCCCATGGCGTGCTCGCGGACCCCGAAGTGCAGGGTCCGGCCGTACGGGTGGCCGGGGAACGCCTTGGTGCCGTGTTCGACGGGCAGGAACGACGGTTCGCCGGCCATGGTGGTGTTGTTGCTGTCCGCCAGATCCGCCGAGCCACCCCACAGCTCCGGAAGCACCGGGGCGAGGGCGCTCAGCACCGTCCCGGAGGCCTTCCGGGTGGCCATTCCCTTGGGGTTGGCGGGGAAGTCCGGCAGGGCGTCGGTCCAACCGTCCGGGAGGGTACGGCTGGCGAGCCGGTCGAACAGTTCTCTGCGCCGCGGGTTCGCCGCCGCCCAGGTGTCGAACCGGGCCTGCCACTCGGAATGTGTCTTGGCGCCCCGTTCCATCACCTGGCGGACGTGCGCCAACACGTCGGGTGCCACCTGGAAGGTCGCGTCCGGGTCGAAACCGAGCAGCCGTTTGGTGGCCGCGGTCTCCTCCGCACCCAACGCCGTACCGTGGATCTTTCCGGTGTTCTGCTTGTTCGGGGCCGGCCAGCCGATGACGGTACGCAACGCGATGAACGACGGCCGGCGGGTTTCCGCCGCCGCCCCCAGCAGTGCGGTGTGCAGCGCCGCGACGTCCTCGTGGTACTCACCTCCGGCGGTCCAGTCCACCTTCTGGACATGCCAGCCGTACGCCTCGTACCGGGCACACACGTCCTCGGACAGCGCGACAGCGGTGTCGTCCTCGATCGAGATGTGGTTGTCGTCGTACAGCACGATCAGGTTGCCGAGTTGCTGGTGGCCGGCCAGCGCGCTGGCCTCGTGGGTGACCCCTTCCTGGATGTCGCCGTCGGACGCGAACACGTAGATGTGGTGGTCGAAAGGACTTTCACCGGGTGCGGCGTCCGGGTCGAGAAGACCGCGTTCCCGGCGGGCGGCCATGGCCATTCCGACGGCGTTGGCCAGCCCCTGGCCGAGCGGGCCCGTGGTGGTCTCCACTCCCGCGGTGTGTCCGTACTCCGGGTGAGCGGGGGTGGCAGAACCCCACTGTCGCAACCTGGCCAGGTCGTCCAGCTCAAGTCCGTACCCGGACAGGTAGAGCTGGACGTAGAGGGTCAGGCTGGAATGTCCGCAGGACAGTACGAAGCGGTCCCGGCCGGGCCAGGCCGGGTCGGCGGGGTCGTGCCGCAACAGCCGCTGGAAGACCAGGTACGCGGCGGGGGCCAGGGACATCGCGGTACCCGGATGGCCGTTGCCCGCCTTTTCCACGGCGTCCACAGCCAGAACTCGGGTGGTATCGACGGCGCGCCGGTCGAGCGGCGACCACTCGAGGCGGGTGCCAGTCTCGGTCACGTCAGTTCTCCCGTTCTATCCGGGCCAAAGCAGGCTGGAATATGGGGCTGACACCGGCGTACACCGAACGAGACCCCGCTTGACCCTATCGAGCACCGGCACCCGGCGGTGGAGGGTCCCACCCGGCGTGGCCCTGGGCGTGAGCCACCCCACCTCCCGCACCCTGCCGCCGCAGGTCGGGGCGCTGCGCTTTAGTCTTCTGGTGATGAGCGCGCTGACCGGGCATGAGCGCCCCGCCGTGGAAGCCGCCCGGTCCGCACCGGTCGGTGTTGTGGAGCGCCCCCGGGAACGCTCCTCCCCGCTGGGCGTGGTTCGGGCCTACCTGGCACTCACCAAACCCAGAATCGTGGAGCTGCTGCTGGTGACGGCGGTGCCGACCACGTTCCTGGCAGCCGGGGGGTTGCCACGGCTGTTGGATGTCCTGGTGGTGATTGTCGCCGGAGCCCTCTCGGCCGGCAGCGCCAACGCGCTCAACTGCTACATCGACCGGGACATCGACCAGGTGATGCGGCGTACCGCCCGAAGGCCGCTGCCACAGCATGTGGTGGCGCCCCGGCAGGCCCTGGGCTTCGGACTGGGGATCGGCGTCGGGTCGGTCGCGGTGATGGCCCTGGTCGCCAACCTGCTCGCCGCGGCGCTGACCGCGGGAGCGATCTTCTACTACGTCGTTGTCTACACACTGCTACTGAAGCGTCATACCGTGCATAACACAGTGCTTGGCGGGGTGTGCGGCGCGATGCCGGTGCTGATCGCCTGGGCGGTTGTCACAGGTACGCTCGCCTGGCCCGCGTGGGTCCTCTTCGGCGTGGTGTTCTTCTGGCAGCCCACCCACTTCTGGGCACTCGCTGTCAAGTTCAAGGACGATTACGCGGCCGCCGGGATCCCGATGCTTCCGGTGGTCGCCTCGCTGACCCGGGTCGCGGTGGAGTCGCTGGGGTACGCCGTGCTCACCGTGGCGTGTTCCCTGCTGCTGTGGCCGGTGGTCAGCGGTCCGGTCTACCCGGTGGTGGCGGTCGTGGTCGGCGTGCTGCTGCTGGTGGAGGCGAGCAGGCCGCTGATCCGGGTGCGTCGCGGCCTGGATCCCCGCCCGATGCGGCTCTTCCACTGGACCAACACGTACCTGACACTGCTTTTCCTGGGGCTGGCCGTCGATGCGATCGTCGGCTGACGTGTCCGTTGGCCGGACGCTGGTTGCCACGGTAACGGACGTCACACCCCATGCTGAGCGACGGCACCCCGAAACGTGCGCTCCTTACTGTGGCGGCATGGGTGATACCAGGCTGGGCGTCGCGACGCCCCACGCGCTCACGACCGTGATGAAGGACTTCGCAGCGGCCCACGACGGGGCCAGCGCCGTTGTGGAGTACGTGGGCAAGCTAGGTGCCCGGATCGTGCTCGCAGGTTCTGACGGCGCTTGTGCCGACCTGCTGGCACCGGCCACGGACGTGGCGCGCGAGGCGTGCCGGGACGCTGGTGTGGACGTGGTCAACACCTGGGAGCGGGAACTCTTCGAGGAAATCCGGGCCCAGGCGTCGATGTGGTGACCGCCGAGGTCACGGTCGCGACCTGCCGTGCGTACCGGGATCGATCCGGATGACGCTCCTGTGGTGGCGGCGCTGAGCCGCCGCCACCACAGGGTCGGCCCCGCCGTGTGGGACGACCCGAGCATCGACTGGTCGAGTTCGCCCTCACAGTGGCAAGAAGTGGCGAGGTACGTCCTCACATATGAACAGTTGTTAAAGAGGTCTCTTGACGAAATCTCATCAAGAGACCTCATCAACCAGCTAAGGAGCCGCATATGATCAACAGCGACTGGACCAAGAGCAAGAGGAGCGACTCCGGCGGCAACTGCGTCGAGGTTCGCCGGGCCGACCACGACATCCAGGTGCGGGACTCCAAGAACCCTACCGGCTCGGTACTGACCTTCACCCCCGCTGAGTGGACCGCCTTCATCGACGCCGCGAAGGATGGCCAGTTCAGCCTCTGACCTGCACGAACGTGCCCCGAGGAGGGCGGCCAATCGGCTGCCCTCCTCGCTTCCTTATGTTTTGGGGCCTGGGATGCCGGGGCGAGTTGTTCGATGAGTCGGTCCAGTCGGGGAGCGCGCCGACCCTCCTCGGTGGCCGCCGCGAGTGCGGTTTCAAGTTCTTGGATTCTGTCGGCCGCTCGCCGGGCTTGTTTTCGGTATACCCCTGGCGACCACGCACCCCCCGAGTGCCGCAGCAGAGAATACCGACTACTTGATTACCGGTCTCTGCCCGTGCTGCACCCCCATG
This sequence comes from Micromonosporaceae bacterium, assembly GCA_036375165.1. Classification (GTDB taxonomy): domain Bacteria; phylum Actinomycetota; class Actinomycetes; order Mycobacteriales; family Micromonosporaceae; genus WHSM01. The sequence goes on from DASUSI010000163.1 coordinate 11,480, forward strand.
GTGCTGCGCTCACTCAGGTGGGAAGATCCTCGCCTGCGAACCGCCGCCAGCGTTTCCGGCCCAGCCGCCTCCGCGGGTGCCGGCCGACCGCTAGGTCACGCCGGGCTCGCCGACCCCGGCGGGCACCTTCTCGGTGGCCGGCGTGACGGGTGTCGTAGGCCGGGTCCGGGTGGTGTGGAACAGGTTCAGGGCGGCGAGCCAGACCGCGCATGCACCGGCCATGTGTATGCCCACCAGCAGCACCGGCAGTGCCGTGAAGTACTGCACGAACCCGATCAGGCCCTGCGCGAGTTCGGCACCGAGCAGAACCGTCGCGGCCCGGACCACGGGGCGCGGCGCCCCGACGGCCCGCAGCGCCAGCCACGCCGCGACCGACATGCCGATCAGCAGGAACACCAGGTCCGCGTGCAACTGCGCCAGCATTCCGGAGTCGATCTGGATCCGTGGTGAGTCGGGGTCACCCGCGTGCGGCCCGCTTCCGGTCACCACCGTGCCAACAGCCAGCACCGCGAGTGTGGTCGCCGCGATCCCGGTGACCAGCCACCGCAGCTCTCGAGGCAGCGCCGGCCACGCCGGTCCCGGCCGGATGTCCGCCCGCGCCCAGAGCGTGTACGCGACCGCGATCAGCACCATGGACATGGTGAAGTGCGCGGCGACCACCCACGGGTTCAGGTTCACCCGGACACTCCAGCCACCGACCACCCCCTGTACCCCCACCAGGGCCACCACTGCGGTGGCGGGCCAGGCCAGACCCCGGGCCCGGGAACGGCTTGAGAACACAGCCACCAGGGCGGCCACAGCGATCACACCGACCAGCACGCTGAGCACCCGGTTGCCGAATTCGATCAGCCCGTGAACGCCCATCTCAGTGGTGTTGACGTACGACTCGTCGGTGCAGCGCGGCCAGGTGGGGCAGCCCAGGCCCGAGCCGGTCAGCCGGACCGCACCACCGGTGATCACGATCAGCACGTTGGCCACCACCGAGGCCAGGGCAAGGCGGCGTACCAGGGATGATGGGGGCAGGTCGGATCCGGTCACGAGGCTCATTGAACCTCGCCTTCCAGGATCTTTCCGTTCCGGGGGGTGAGGCCTGTTTCCACTGGATACGCATGGCTGGGTGGTTGGTGAGCTGTCTCACCGGGATGTCCGTTTGCCCCGGGGCCCGGAAATACGTAACACTGGTGTTGTGAAAAAGGTGGCGACGCTCAACGCGTCCGTGGCCCGCACCGAGCCGGTACGGGCGGCGGACGGGCGTACCCGCGACCGGGTGATCAAGCTGCTGCTGGAACGCGGCAGCGCCACCGCGGCCGAACTTGGGAAGGCCCTCGGGCTGTCACCCGCCGGGATCCGACGACACCTCGACGCGATGTTTGCCGAGGGCATGGTGACTACCCGGATCCGACCGGATCGCGGGCACCGTGGTCGCGGTCGACCGGCACGGGTGTTCACGCTGACCGAATCCGCCCGGCTCAGTTGCGCACCCCACACCTACGACGATCTGGCCAACTCGGCGTTGCGTTGGATCGCCCGCCATGGCGGCTCCGAGGCGGTGGCGAACTTCGCCGCGGAGCAGGTGTCCAGCTTGGAAGAGCGTTGCCGGGTGGCGATGGAAGGGGCTCGTGACGAACCGCTCGCCCGGGCCCGAGCCCTCGCCAGGGTGCTGTCCGCCGAGGGTTACGCTGCCAGCGCGACCACCATCGCGACCGGCGGCCAGCTCTGCCAGCACAACTGTCCGGTGGCTCACGTCGCGGCGGAGTTCCCCCAGTTGTGTGAGGCGGAGACCGAGGTGATCTCAAGGCTCGTCGGCACCCATGTGCAACGACTTGCCACGATCGCCAACGGCGATGGCGTCTGCACCACGCACATTCCGAACCTTCCCGGGAGTTCTCCGGGCACAGACCCTCGCGGAACCCGTGTCGATCTTCCGTACCCCGCTGCCCCAGGCGGCGGGCGCCCCCGGGAGAACGATCCGGACGAACCACTCCGCGGGCTCCAGGAAGGTTCGTTCACCCGATAATCCGACAGATAGCGCTCGGTGAGGACGTATCACATGACAGAAACCGTAGGGCAGACCGCGCCTTCAGTCGCGGCCGTGTCGCAAGAGGAGCACATCGCCGCGCTCAGCAACTACGAGTGGGGTTGGGTTGACTCGGACGTGGCCGGCGCCAGCGCACAGCGTGGCCTCTCCGAAACGGTGGTCCGGGGCATCTCGGCGAAGAAGAGCGAGCCGGAGTGGATGCTACGGCTGCGTCTCAAGGGCCTGCGACTGTTCGAGCGCAAGCCGCTGCCCACCTGGGGCGCCGACCTCACTGGCATCGACTTCGACAACATCAAGTACTTCGTACGGTCCACCGAGAAGCAGGCGACCACCTGGGACGAGCTTCCCGAGGACATCAAGAACACCTACGACAGGCTCGGCATCCCGGAGGCGGAGAAGCAGCGCTTGGTGGCCGGTGTCGCGGCCCAGTACGAGTCCGAGGTGGTTTATCACAAGATCCGTGAGGATCTTGAGCAGCAGGGCGTCATCTTCCTGGACACCGACACCGGGCTACGGGAGCACCCCGAGCTGTTCCAGGAGTACTTCGGCACCGTGATCCCAGTGGGCGACAACAAGTTCGCCGCGCTGAACACCTCCGTGTGGTCGGGTGGCTCGTTCATCTACGTGCCGCCGGGCGTGAACGTGGAGATCCCGCTACAGGCGTACTTCCGGATCAACACCGAGAACATGGGCCAGTTCGAGCGGACCCTGATCATCGTGGACGAGGGCGCGTACGTGCACTACGTCGAGGGATGCACCGCTCCCATCTACTCATCCGACTCGCTGCACAGCGCGGTGGTCGAGATCATCGTGAAGAAGAACGCGCGCTGCCGCTACACCACGATCCAGAACTGGTCGAACAACGTCTACAACCTGGTGACCAAGCGCGCTGTGGCGCACGAGGGCGCCACCATGGAATGGGTCGACGGCAACCTCGGTTCCAAGATCACGATGAAGTACCCAGCGGTCTGGATGGTCGGCGAACACGCCAAGGGCGAGGTGCTGTCGGTCGCCATGGCCGGTCCCGGGCAGCACCAGGACGCCGGCGCCAAGATGGTGCACGCGGCGCCCAACACGTCGTCCACGATCATCTCCAAGTCGATCGCCCGGGGCGGCGGCCGCACCAGCTACCGGGGCCTGGTGCAGGTCAACGAGGGCTCCGAGCACTCCAGGAGCACCGTGAAGTGCGACGCGCTGCTGGTCGACACCATCTCGCGCTCGGACACCTACCCGTACGTCGACATCCGCGAGGACGACGTGGCGATGGGCCACGAGGCAACCGTCTCGAAGGTCTCCGACGACCAGCTCTTCTACCTGATGAGCCGGGGCCTGACCGAGGACGAGGCGATGGCGATGATCGTGCGCGGCTTCATCGAGCCGATCGCCAAGGAACTTCCCATGGAGTACGCGTTGGAGCTGAACCGGCTCATCGAGCTGCAGATGGAAGGTGCCGTCGGGTGACGCAGAACGTTCAGCAGGCCATCGAGTCGGTGGTCAGTCACCTCCACCCCGCCGGATCCTTCGACGTGGCCGCTCACCCGGTGCCGACCGGGCGGGAGGAGATCTGGCGGTTCACGCCGGTGAAGCGGCTCGCCGCGCTGTTCGCCGGTGAGCCCTCTGACGGGCACCTCACCTGGAAGTACGACACGCCCGACGGCGTCACCGTGAGCGCCCTTGACACGGAGCAGGCCAAGCGACTGGGTACCGCGACCCCGCTGGACCGGCTCGCCGCCCTCGCCGTCGACAACGGCGGAGGTGCGCTGCTGATCGACATCGGCCCCGAGGTGGAACTGGCCGAACCACTGGTCTTCCAGCTCACCGGCGAGACCGCCGAGCAGGTGGTATGGGGGCACGTGGTGCTGCGGGTCGGCCACCATGCGAAGGCCACGGTGGTGTTCCAGCACACCGGCAGTGCCCGCTACGCCTCATCGGTGTCGGTGTTCGTGGCCGACAGCGCCCAACTGGACCTGGTGTCGCTGCAGCTGTGGGATGACGACGCGGTACACACCGGACAGATCTCCTCCCGGCTGGGCCGCGACGCCCGGCTCCGCTCCTTCCAGGCGAGCCTGGGCGGTGACCTGGTGCGGCTGGTGGAGACCGCCGAGTATGAGGGTCCCGGCGGCCAGGTCGAGATGAACGGCCTGTACTTCGTGTCCGGCCGTTCCGGGAACGGCGACGGAGGCCACCGGGAGCAGCACATCGAGCACCGGCTGTTCGTGGACCACAACGCACCGGCGACCCGTAGCCGGGTCGACTATCGGGGCGCGCTGCAGGGCAGGGGTGCCCACTCGGTGTGGGTTGGCGACGTGCTGATTCGCAAGATCGCCGAAGGCATCGACACCTACGAGAGCAACCGCAACCTGGTGCTCACCGACGGCTGCCGCGCGGATTCCATACCCAACCTGGAGATCGAGACCGGCGAGATCGAGGGTGCCGGCCACGCCAGCGCCACCGGACGGTTCGACGACGAGCAGCTGTTCTACCTGCGTTCCCGCGGGATCCCGTACGAACAGGCGCGCAAGTTGGTGGTCCGGGGCTTCTTCGCCGAGTTGCTGGGCAAGCTGCCGGTGCCCGAGCTGGCTGACCGGCTCCTCATGCTGATCGACGAGCGACTGACGGAGGCGGGCACATGACCGCTGAGCCGATCACGGAGTACGTCAGGGTGTGTGCCGCCGCCGACATCCCGGCCGGCGGTGTGGTGCGCGCCGAGATTGACGACACCGCCATCGCGCTGGTGCACGCCGAGGACGGGGGCTTCTACGCGATCTACGACGAGTGCTCGCACGCGGAGGTGCCGCTGTCCGAAGGGGACGTGTGGGACTGCAGCATCGAGTGCTGGCTGCACGGCTCGCGTTTCGATCTCAAGACCGGAGAGCCGATCGGGCTGCCGGCCACCGAACCGGTGCCGGTGTACCCGGTTGAGGTGCGCGACGGCAACGTGTACGTCCGCCTGACGCCTGAGCACGGCGTGGCGGCCCAGTGACAACCGACGACAAGATGATCAGGAGTTAAGGACCCGATGAGCGTTCTCGAGATTCGTGACCTGCACGTGTCGGTGATCACCGCTGACGCCGGGCTGAAACCCATCCTGGCCGGTGTCGACCTCACCGTGCGGGCGGGCGAGACCCACGCCATCATGGGCCCCAACGGCTCCGGCAAGTCCACCCTGGCGTATTCCATCGCTGGCCACCCCAAGTACCAGGTGACCTCGGGCAGCGTCACGCTGGACGGCGAGGATGCACTGTCCATGTCCGTCGATGAGCGGGCTCGGGCCGGGTTGTTCCTCGCGATGCAGTACCCGGTCGAGGTTCCCGGGGTGTCGGTCGCCAACTTCCTGCGGACCGCGAAGACGGCGATCGACGGTGAGCCGCCGAAGTTGCGTACCTGGGTGAAGGACCTGCGGGGAGCGATGCAGCAACTCGGCATGGACCCCGTGTTCGCCGAACGCAACGTGAACGAGGGCTTCTCCGGTGGTGAGAAGAAGCGGCACGAAATCGTGCAACTGGAGTTACTGCAGCCGAAGATCGCCGTGCTGGACGAGACCGACTCAGGTCTCGACATCGATGCCCTGCGGGTGGTCAGCGGCGGGATCAATCGGGTGAAGCAGACCGGCCGTACCGGCCTGCTGCTGATCACCCACTACACCCGGATCCTGCGATACGTGACCCCGGAGTTCGTGCATGTGTTCGTGGGCGGCCGGATCGTCGAGGAGGGCGGACCGGAACTGGCCGAGAAGCTGGAAGAGACCGGGTACGAGCGGTACGCGGCCGGGGCCGGGCCCGCCAAGGTGGGCGGCTGAGAGTGAGGACCCGATGGTGACCACACGACTGCTGCGGGCTCCGGAGCAGACGCCGCAGGCACCCGGCTACGACGTCGCGAAGCTGCGTGAGCGGTTCCCGATCCTGTCCCGGGAGGTCAACGGCTACCCGCTGGTCTACCTGGACAGCGCCAACACGTCGCAGAAGCCCCGCCAGGTGATCGACGCGATCCGGGAACACTACGAGCGGCACAACGCCAACGTCGCCCGCGCCGTGCACACCCTCGGCACTGAGGCGACCGAGGCGTACGAGGGTGCCCGTGCCAAGGTGGCGGCCTTCGTGGGGGCGAGCCCGGACGAGGTGGTGTTCACCAAGAACTCCTCCGAGGCGATCAACCTGGTGGCGTACACGTTCGCCAACGTCACCCTCGGTGGTGGGGATCCCCGGTTCCGGCTGGGGCCGGGCGACGAGGTGGTGATCTCCGAGATGGAGCACCACTCCAACATCGTGCCGTGGCAGCTGCTGTGTCAGCGGACCGGCGCGACACTGCGCTGGTTCGGGATCACCGAGGACGGCCGGCTGGACCTGTCCGGCCTGGACGAGCTGGTGAACGAGCGCACGAAGATCGTCTCGTACGTGCACGCCTCCAACATTCTGGGGACCATCAACCCGACGGTGCCGGTGATCGAGCGCGCCCGTCAGGTGGGTGCCCTGGTGATGCTGGACTGTTCGCAGTCGGTGCCGCACATGCCGGTCGACGTGGCGCGACTTGGTGCGGACTTCATCTGTTTCACCGGCCACAAGATGTGCGGCCCAACCGGCATCGGGGTGCTGTGGGGACGTCGTGAGCTGCTCGAGGCGATGCCGCCGTTCTTGGGGGGCGGCGAGATGATCGAACGGGTGGACATGACCGGGACCACGTTCGCCCCACCGCCGCAGCGGTTCGAAGCCGGTACCCCACCGATCGCGCAGGCGGTCGGCTTGGGCGCCGCCGTCGATTTCCTTTCCGACATCGGTATGGACGCGGTTCGCCAGCACGAACGGGAACTCACGGGGTACGCGCTGGAATCCCTTCAGACCGTCCCCGGGCTGCGGATCATCGGACCGCCGGATGTCACCGGGCGCGGCGGCACGATCTCGTTTGTGATGGACGCCTACTCGGGTTCCGGCCGATCCGGGCCGGCCATCCACCCGCACGACGTCGGACAGGTGCTCGACGCCCACGGGATCGCGGTACGGGTCGGCCAGCACTGCGCCCGCCCCACCTGTGTCAGGTTCGGGGTACCGGCGACCACCCGGGCCTCGTTCCACGTCTACACCGTCACCGACGAGATCACAGCTCTGGTACGTGGCCTGGAACAGGTCCGGAAGGTGTTTGACTGATGCAACTCGATACCCTCTACCAGGAGATCATCCTGGACCACTACAAGCGACCGCAGGGCCGCGGCCTGCGCGACCCGTACGAGGCCGAGGTGCATCACGTCAACCCGACGTGCGGGGACGAGATCACCCTGCGGGTGCACCTGGACGAGGACAACCGGGTCGCCGATGTGTCGTACGAGGGGATGGGGTGCTCGATCAGCCAGGCGGCGGCGAGTGTGATGTACGGCCTGTTGCGGGGTAAGCCCTTGCCGGAGGCGCTGCGGTTGCACGGGTCTTTCACCGAGATGATCGGCAGCCGGGGGCAGCTCGCGCCGGACGAGGATCTGCTGGAGGACGGCGTGGCGTTCGCCGGGGTGGCGAAGTATCCCGGCCGGGTGAAGTGCGCCCTGCTGCCGTGGATGGCGTTCAAGGACGCGGTCGCCCGTGCGGCGGCGGTGACGAAAGGTGGCCACTGATGAGTGATGAGACCGCTGTGGAACAGACCACGGCACCCGGCAGGGCAAAGCTTGAGGACGTGGAAGAGGCGCTCAAGGACGTCGTTGACCCGGAACTGGGCATCAACGTGGTCGATCTGGGGCTGGTGTATGGCGTCCACGTGGACGACGACAACGTGGCGACCGTCGACATGACCTTGACCTCGGCGGCGTGCCCGCTCACCGATGTGATCGAGGACCAGACCCGCTCGGCGCTGTGCTCGGGCCCGGGTGGTGGGTTGGTCAGCGACTTTCGGATCAACTGGGTGTGGATTCCGCCGTGGGGACCAGACAAGATCACCGATGACGGCCGGGAGCAGTTGCGGGCACTCGGCTTCAACGTCTGAGCGTCGGTGGCCGGCGCATCGGCGGACCTCGCCAAGCCTTGGAACTGATCAGGCCGCGGCCTCAGGGCTTTCGGATCCCCCGTCCGGCGGCGAACCCGCCGAGCAGGGCGATGATGCCGCTGATCACAACGGCCCAGAAGATCGGAGTCAGTTCCAGATCACCCAGGGCCAGGCCCCGTGAGCCGTTGATCGCGTAGCTGAGCGGGTTCACCTTGGCGATCGCCTGGAGCCATCCAGGCAGACTCTCCAATGGGGCGAACGCGTTGGAGGCGAACATCAGCGGGAACACCGCCACCATCCCGATCATCTGCATCACCTCCAGGTTGCGCACCCAGACGCCGAGGGCCATGAACAACCAGGACAGCCCCCAGCCGACGATCAGCGCGAGCACCAGGGCGGCGACGGTGCCGGCCACCCCGCCCGAGGGACCGAATCCGAACAGCACCACCGCTCCGAGCAGCAGCGTGGACAGTTGGATAATGTTGCGTACCGTGTCGAACACGCTCCGTGCCGTCAGCAGCGAGAACATGCTGATCGGCAGGGAACGGAACCGCGCGAGCGCTCCGTTTTTCAGGTCGTTGGCGAGCCCGGCACCGGCCCACATCGCGGCCTGGCTTCCCGTGGTCACCAGGATCGCCGGCATCAGGTAGTCGATGTAGTCGACTCCACGCGGGAAGCCCGGAGCGTACGCCATGCCTTTGAACACCTGACTGAACAAGGTCAGCATGATCAGCGGTTGCAGCAGGCTCATCACAAGAAGGCGAGGATCTTTCAGAGCCTGCATCGAACGGCCGGTCAGCACCCAGACCTGCTGTGGGAACGAGGAGCCGCCCCAGTCCTGACGAGTGGAGACCGGCGTGGTGGAGCGGGTGACGGCGGTGACTGACATGGTGGAGTCCTCGGTCCTCGGTCAGGCCGCGGCCTGGTGGGTCAAGGTCAGGTAGACGTCGTCGAGTGTCGGCTCGTGCAGGGCGAGCTCGGCGACCTCGGCACCGGCGGTGTCCAGGGCGCGCACCACCGTGGCCAGTGCGTTGGCGGCCTCGACCGGGATGGTGATGGCGCGGTGCGACCCCTCGTGGATCGGGTCGAAGCCAGCGGCACGTAGCGCCCGCAGCGCCGCGGGTACGTCGTCGGCGTCAGTGACCGTGAGCGCCACGGTACGTTGGCCGACGTTGGCCTTCAGTTCGGCCGCCGAGCCAGCCGCGACCACCTGTCCCTTGGACAGCACCGTGACGGCGTCGGCCAGCCGATCCGCCTCTTCCAGGTACTGGGTCGTCAGCAGCACCGTCGTGCCGTCGTCGACCAGCCGTTCGACGATTTCCCACATCCCGAGCCGACTGGTGGGATCCAGACCGGTGGTTGGCTCGTCCAGGAATACCACATCAGGGTGTCCCACCAGGCTCGCGGCCAGGTCGAGGCGACGTTTCATGCCTCCGGAGTACGTGCTGACCTTTCGCCCGGCGGCATCCGCGAGGTCGAACAACTCGAGCAGTTCGGCGGCCCGCCGGTTGGCCTCGCGCTTGCCGGCGCCGAGCAGCCTGGCGATCAACACCAGATTCCGGGTTCCGGTCAACTGTTCGTCGACCGAGGCGAACTGGCCGGTCAGGCCGATCCTGGCGCGCACCCGGTGGCCTTCGGCGGCCACGTCGAAGCCGGCCACCCGGGCGCTCCCGCCGTCCGCTGCCAGGACCGTGCTGAGCACGTTGACCAGGGTGGTCTTGCCCGCGCCGTTGTGGCCCAGCAACGCCGTCACGGTGCCCCGGGGAACCCGCAGGCTGACCCGGTCCAAGGCGGTCACGTCGCCGAAGGTCCTGGTGACGTCGACCGCGTCGATCATGAGGTCATTCATGCGTTCCCCCTCGCCGACACCGGCGGTCGGTCCATCAGTACGCCGTGCAGGAAGCCGTCAACGAGTTCGTCGACATCCGCGGGATCGACCCGGAAGGTGTGGTCCTGACGCAGCCGCATCGCGAACTGCGAACTGAAGATCACCCCGAGCAGCATGTTGTGCGGTCCGTTCCGGCGGGATCCGCAGTGACGTCGTGTCCGAGCCGATGAGTTCGACCTTGAGTTCGACCACGGCGTCCTCACTCATTGTGTCAGGTCCAGGTTCGTAGTGCTTCGCGGACCGACAAGGGTGCCATCCGGCCCTGGTTTTCCGCGACGAACCGGCGTACCGCCTCCGGGTCCGACCTCGCGTACTCCCGCAACGCCCACCCGATCGCCTTGCGTACGAAGAAGTCCGGATCACCGCAGCGAGCGCTGCAGTACCGGAACAGGCGGTCGGAATCGGTGGTCTTCCGGTAGCGCAACTGGTGCAACAATCCGGTTCGGACCAGCCAGATGTTCCCCGCCCGGATCCAGGCATCCAGCGTAGGCACCAAAGTGGGATACCGTGCCACCACCGGGCCGACGACCCGGCTGGCGAGTGCGTCGATGGTGTCCCACCACGACTTCGTGGCGATCAACCCTTCCAGCGTCGGCATCGATCGTGGGGTGAGCCCCGCGGCGTGCCGCGCCAGCAGGTCGGTCCCGAAGTACTGGTACTCCCGGTGTTCCAGTGCCCAACAGGCGTCCGCCACGGACAGCAGGTCCGTTTCGGTCGGCACGGGCAGGCCGGCGAGCACGTCCCGGGACAGGGCCCGGCGCTGGGGCATGGGTATCCCGAGGAACCGGAACCGCTGCCGCATGTACGCCGCCATAGGGACCGCCCGGTCCGGGTCCGCCGCAGCACCATAGGCCGTACGTAACCGGGCGATGACGGTTTCGGTGAACGGCTGCGCGGTGGGCGGGGCCACGGTGACCAGGATGCCAGTCGACTACCGTGCCGGGCATGGGGACACGAGCCGCCGCCGGGGGCGGACGTCTGGTGGAGGTTCCACCCGAGCGGCTGGTCCGGTGGCTGGAGAACTTCGCCGCCCGGCATGGAGGCGCGCCTTCCACCACGCCGGGACCGGGCGGGCTCAGCCTGGCCGCGCCCGACGGTGCCACCGCCGAGGCCTGGTTGCCGTTCGGTGGCTCGCCGGCAGAGTGGGAAGAACTGGTGGCGCTGGCTTCCGAACCCCGCCGGATCGGGCTGCTGCTGGCCCGCCGGGGAGGATTCGCGGCCGGCATCGCGGACGGTGCGACGCTGACCGCCAGTAAGGTCGAACGGCGCTACGTCCAAGGCCGTACCGCCGCGGGGGGCTGGTCGCAGCAGCGGTTCGCCCGGCGGCGTGCCAACCAGGCCCGGCAGGGTGCCGACGCCGCCGCTGACGCGGTGGCCCGCCTGCTGCTGCCGGAATCCGACAGGCTGCACGCTCTCGTGGTGGGCGGCGATCGCCAGGCGGTCGATGCGGTCCTCTCCGACCGGCGGCTCGCTCCGCTCGCCGCCAAGGTGGCCGGTTGGTTTCTCACCGTGCCCGAGCCACGTCACTCAGTACTCACGGACGCGGCCCGGCTGGCCCGGGTGGTGCGGATCCGGGTGATCGAGCCCGCGTCAGCTTCCGCCTGAGAACGTGTCGCACCGCTTCGGGTCGCCGGCCTTGTAGCCAGTGGTGAACCAGCGTTGTCGCTGTTCGCTGGAGCCGTGGGTCCAGCTCTCCTGGTCAATGCCGCCGCCTGACTTGCGTTGGATCGCGTCGTCACCGACGGCCGCGGCGGCCTGTAGCGCCTCGGCGATGTCGCGTTCGGTGATCGCGTCGAACAGCCGGTTGCCCTTCATGTCCTCGGTCTGCGCCGCGTGCGCCGCCCAGGCTCCCGCGTAGCAGTCCGCCTGCAGTTCCAGCATGATCGAATAGCGGTTGGCGTTGTCCGGATCCCGCTGCTGCGCTCGGTGCACCTGTTCAGAGGTGCCGAGCAGGTTCTGGATGTGGTGGCCGTACTCGTGCGCCACCACGTATGCCTCGGCGAACTCGCCCGTGGCACCGAACCGTCCCGCCAACTCCTCGTAGAACCGCAGGTCGATGTACACGTGGCTGTCAGCCGGGCAGTAAAACGGCCCGACCCCGCTGCTCGCCTGGCCACATCCGGTGTTCACTGCGTCGGAGAAGAACCGTGTGGTGGTCACCTGGTACGGCTGCCCCAGCGTCTTGGGCAGCGCGGACTTCCAGTAGGCCTGGATCGAATTGACGTACGCGAGGTTACGGCAGTCGGCTCGTTCGAAGCGTTGTGCGTTGTCGACCGCGCACTCCTCTGCCAGGTCGCCAGCCGGCGGGTCACCGCCGCCGGTCCCGGGCAGCACACCGTTGTAGCCGAGGAAGCCCAGAACCAGCATGATCAGCAGACCGGCGATGCCGCCACCGATCCGGCCGCCCGGGATCGGCAGGCCGCCGCCCCCGAAGCCGCCGCCGGAACCGCGGACGTCCTCCACCTGACTGGTGTCCAGTTGGGCGTTCTCGTTCAGATCCGGCATCGTTCCTCCCCAACCGACCTGGGCTGACAGGTCAGGCCTGGACAGCAGCCTATTGTGCCCGGCACGGCAACGCCTGTTGACGGCCGCGACCGCGTTGCCGGGCGCGCTGGGGCATCCTTGCCGGCGCGCCCGTGCTCACCCGGGCCGTGTCGGGGTACCGGCAGTGCGCCAAGCCCGGTGCCGGTTGACATCCGCGGTATCAGACCGGTCGACCACGCACAGAGCTTGCCCAGGTCAGAAGGTCGAGATTGGAGTCCTGGGCCTGGCGCCTGGTGTCGAGAATGGTCCGAACCCGTTCCTCCGGGAACCGCTCCACCATGATGGAAAGGCCGTCGCAGTCGCTGACGTGCGGCAGGATCGACTGCGCTCCCGCCACCGCCTCATCGCGCTGGCTGTCGTCGAGACTGTGCTCGGCCGCCAACTCGATCAGGCGGCGGACGGTACGAACCGCCCCGTCGTGGTCGGCGAGCAGCTTGTCGACGTAGTCCCGGCCGAACACCTCGACCAGGCTCGGGTACAGCGACTCCTCCTCGTAGCGGAAATGCGGGCCGGTCAACGCGGTGATCTCGACCAGCAGATTCCGCGTCCGGACGGTGTCGCCGGCCCGAAACGCCTCGATCAGGTCGAACAACCGGTCTCGTACCGCGCGGTGCTCCTGTCTGAAGACATCGGTGAAGGTGTCCGACACTGTCACCGGATAACCCCTTTCTGCTGCTGAGCGGGTGGTCCCAGGTACCTTCCTTGACCCCGGCGGCGACCGGGTACGGGCCGAGGTCCTCAAACGTCCGGGACCTTCGTCCGCTCGGTTGCGGGATAGGGGGATTGACCGGTCCCTTCGGCACGGTGCCGCTGGCGCGCCGTGCCGCTCCGGTACACTCGCCACGTGTTGGCTTGCCGAGACTGACCTTCGATCGCCAGCCGGTTCGGCTGGTGGTTTCGCGCGCCCGGAGCCGCGTATCCCTGTCCGGGTGAGGTCCGTCCCTTCGACCCGAGAGTGAGCCGACTTCCATGATCACCGCCACCGGCCTGGAACTACGCGCTGGCGCCCGTACGCTGCTTTCGCAGACCACTTTGCGGGTGCAGCCCGGAGACCGGATCGGCCTGGTAGGACGCAACGGCGCTGGCAAGACCAGCACACTGCGGGTGCTCGCTGGCGAGGCGCTGGCGTACGCGGGCCGCGTCGACCGCCGCGGGTCTGTCGGCTACCTGCCGCAGGACCCGCGGACCGGGGACCTTCACGGCCAGGCCCGGGACCGGGTGCTCTCCGCCCGTGGCCTCGACACCCTGCTGGAAGAACTCGGCAAGCTGCAGGCCGCGCTGTCCGAGACCGCCGACAGCACCGAACGGGATCGGCTGGTCCGCCGCTACGGCACCCTCGAAGACCGGTTCGCCGCCCTCGGTGGGTACGCAGCCGAAGCGCAGGCGGCGAGGATCTGCGCCAATCTGGGGTTGCCCGACCGGGTGCTGCGCCAGCCGTTGGGCACCCTCTCCGGGGGGCAGCGCCGACGCGTCGAACTCGCCCGGATCCTGTTCAGCGACGCGTCCGCGGACGGCGCCGGAGGCACCCTGCTGTTGGATGAACCGACCAACCACCTGGACGCCGACTCGATCGGCTGGCTACGCAGCTTCCTCGCCGGCCACAAGGGAGGCCTCATCGTGGTCAGTCATGACGTCGGCCTGCTCGATGCGGTGGTGAACAAGGTCTGGTACCTGGACGCCACCCGCGCCGTTGTGGACGGCTACAACGTCGGCTGGCGGACGTACCTGGAGCAGCGCGAGGCCGACGAGCGACGCAGGCGTCGCGAGCGGGTCAACGCCGAGCGCAAGGCCGGCGCCCTGATGGCACAGGCGGACAAGATGCGGGCCAAGGCGACCAAGGCGGTCGCCGCACAGAACATGATCCGGCGTGCCGAACGACTGCTGGGCAATGTGGAGGGCGACCGGACCGCGGACAAGGTCGCCAAGGTTCGGTTCCCGACGCCAACCCCCTGCGGGAAGACGCCGTTGTCGGCCTCTGGGCTGTCCAAGTCGTACGGATCCCTGGAGGTTTTCTCCGGGGTCGACGTGGCGGTCGACCGTGGCAGTCGGGTCGCCATCCTGGGCTTGAACGGGGCCGGGAAGACCACGTTGCTGCGGCTGCTCGGCAGCCTCGAAACCCCGGACACCGGTGAGGTGGTTCCCGGCCATGGACTTCGGCTTGGGTACTACGCCCAGGAGCACGAAACCCTCGACACCGACCGCACCGTACTGGAGAACATGCGCTCGGCCAGCGGGGCGACACAGTCCGACACCGAGCTGCGCAAGATCCTCGGAGCGTTCCTGTTCACCGGGGACGACGCCGCCAAGCCGGCCGCGGTGCTGTCCGGTGGCGAGAAGACCCGGCTGGCACTGGCCGGCCTGGTGTGCTCCGGCGCCAACGTGTTGCTGCTGGACGAGCCGACCAACAACCTCGATCCGGTGAGCCGGGAGCAGGTGCTCGCTGGGATCGCGAGTTATCCCGGTGCGATCGTGCTGGTCACCCACGATCCGGGAGCGGTCACCGCGTTGCGGCCGGACCGGGCGATTCTGCTACCGGACGGGGTCGAGGACGCTTGGAGCGACGACCTGCTCGAACTGGTCGAGTTGGCGTGAGTCCAACCGGATCACGGCTCCAGGAGCACAGCCAGTATCACCGCGCTGAGTGCCCCGGCCGAGGCCAGTAACAGTGGGCTCGGCACGGGTGGACCGGCCTGGCGCTGCGGCGCCACCGCCGCCACGGTGAGCCACGGAAAGAAGGCGAGCCAGGCGTGCTCCACACCGCCCCGGGCGAACCCGGCGAGCACTGAGAACAGCACCGCCACGCCGGCCCCCACCAGGACCGGCCAGGCGGGGGTGTTGCGCAGTTTGCGGAGGCTGGCGACCACGGCCGGTCCGGTGGCCAGCAGTAGCGCGGCCAGGCTCAGCGCTGCCCACCATGCGCCGGTTCGGTGCGGCTCGACCCGTTGGGCATAGTCGAGCTGCGCTGTGACCAGCCCTTCCACCCAGTTGAAGCCCAGCGCTTGGGCGAGCAGCACGGGCGCCAGAACGCCGATCCCCGTGAGTACGTTGAGCAGCGGCCTGCGGCGGGCGAAGTAGAGGCAGATCACGGACAGCCCCAGCCAGGCCGCGGCGTAGCTGAACATCGCCGCGACCCCGAGCAGTACCCCGGATCCCAAGCCGCCGACCACGGCGAGCCAGCCCCGGTGGCGGGTGGCCCAGGCACCCGCCACGATCATCGCCGCACCCAGCGGAGCTGTGAGCACGTCCGGGTGGTTCAACCAGAGCGCATACGGCGCCAGGGCCAGCACCGGCAGGTACCGGCGTGCGGTGACCTCGCCGCAGGCGTTGCGCACGGCTTGCAGCACCAGCGGTACGGTGGCCACTCCCGCCGCCGTGACCAGCAATCCCAGTGCGAGGTCGTGGTCGAATCCCAGCCGGTTCAGTGACCAGAGCAACAGTGTCGCCCCGGGGGGACGTCGCCGGTTGTGGGAACTGAGGTCCCCGGTGCCGCTCGTGAAGCTGACCAGCCAGCGGTACGGGTCGTCGCCGACGTCAGCCACGGCAGGCCAGGCACCGTCCGGGTGCCGCAGCGGCTCGGTGAGCCCCGCCACCCCATCGGTGAGGGCCAGGCCAAGGACCCAGCACAGGCTGGCGAGGTAGCCCAGCGCGAGCACGCCGTTCCAGGGCAGCCGTTCCACGACGCCTCTCCAAGCGAGCAGCAGCACACTGGCGGCGACCACGGCGGGGAGCAGCACCGCCGAGGACAATCGCACGGCGTACCGGCCGAGGAAGGGTGCGCTGTCGGTGCCCACCCTCGCGTCGAGGGCCAAGGCAAGGCAGGAGACCGCGATCCCCACGGCGGCGAGCACCAGCCACACCAGCAGGTCACGCCGTTCTGCCAGGCGAGGTCCCGGATCGCTGTCCACGGCGCATCACCGTATCGGTTGGTCCCTCAGGCCTGCGTGTCGGTTGTCTTCCCCGGTCGAGTGGCGCATGATCGTTAGTGGCGGTCTAATGGATGGGACCGTTGAACCGCTCACCGAGTGACGTGAGGGATACGACATGGCAGCCACCGGCACCACCACCACCGCACCCAAGGGTCGCCGGATCGTCGGCGCAGAGCGCGCCTCACTCGCCAGCGAGCTCGTCAAGCGCTACACCGCGGGCGAGAGCATCCGGTCGCTTGCCTCATCGACTGGTCGCTCGTACGGCTTCGTGCACCGGGTGCTCACCGAATCCGGAGTCCAGCTGCGTCAGCGTGGCGGGGCCAGGCGGCGCAAGAGTTCCTGATCGCATATCCAGACTCCGCGCCGGCATGGCTTGTCAGGACGGTCGGTCAGGCCGGCGCTGGTGGGGTGTGGATGAGCCAATCGACGGGGATCCGGCTGGACCGGGACGGCCCGGTCGCCACCGTGACGCTGTGTCGGCCTGAAACGCTCAACCGGCAGACACCAGCGCTGTGGCACCGGCTCCGCGACATCGGTCGGGAACTGCCGGGTGACGTGCGGGTCGTCGTGGTTCGCGGTGAGGGCCGGTCGTTCTCGGCTGGTTTGGACCCGGTCGTGCTGAACGGGGAGGCGCCGCCCGGGGGGATTTCCCTGTCGCGGCTGGCGGGGCTGTCCGATCCGGACCTCGATGCGCTGATCTCGACGTACCAGGATGGCTTCCGCTGGCTGCGCCGGACGGACGTGGTGTCCGTCGCGGTGGTCCAGGGTCATGCGATCGGTGCGGGCTTCCAACTCGCGCTGGCCTGCGATCTGCGCGTGGTGGCCGGCGACGCGCAGTTCTCGATGGCGGAGGTCAGGCTGGGACTGGTTCCCGACCTCGGCGGCACGAAACGGCTGGTGGAACTGGTCGGCCACGCCCGCGCCCTGGAGATCTGTCTCACCGGGCGACGGGTCGGAGCCGCGGAGGCGTCCCGGATCGGGCTCGCGTCCCTGGTGGTGCCGGCAGAGCAGTTGTCTGACGCTGCGGGGGACCTGGTCGCGGCGCTGCTCGCGGCACCGCGGGGCGCGGCGTCCGAGACCAAGGCGTTGATCGCGATGGCGGCTCGGAATTCGTACCCCGAGCAGGAGGAGGCGGAACGGGCAGCGCAGGTACGCCGGCTTCGTGAGTTGGCCGATCTTGGGGAGTAATCAGCCACCCCCTGGAGTTGTCGCAGGTGTGTTGCAGACTGCTCGGGTCGTACCCGCTTCGGGAGGTAGCCGATGACGATGGGCACCGGAATGATGGGGTCCGGGTGGGGTTTCCTCCGTTCGATCCGCAACGAGGAGGCCGTGAAGGACCGGACTGTCAATCGGCAGACGGTACGCCGGATACTCGGTTTCGCTCGTCCGTACCGTCGCGACATCGGGCTGTTCCTGGTGGTCGTGGTGCTGTCCGCGATCGCGGGCGTGGCCACCCCGGTGCTGGCCGGTCGCGTGATCAACGCCATCACGGGCGGTGGCGACCAGGGTGAGGTTGTCACCATCGCCCTGCTCATCGCCGGGCTGGCGGTGCTCGACGCCGGGTTTGGTCTGGTACAGCGGCTTTTCTCCTCCCGGATCGGCGAAGGTGTGATCCTGGACCTACGCCGGGAGGTCTTCGACCACGTGCAACGGATGCCGTTGCAGTTCTTCACCCGCACCCAGACCGGTGCCCTGGTGAGCCGGCTCAACAACGATGTGATCGGAGCCCAGCGGGCGTTCACCTCGACGTTGTCCGGGGTGGTCAGTAACGCGATCGCGCTGGTACTCACCGCGGGCGTGATGTTCGCCCTGTCCTGGCAGATCACCCTGCTCTCGCTGCTCCTGCTGCCGGTGTTCATCGTCCCGGCCCGCCGCGTGGGCCGCCGCCTCGCGGAGATCACCCGGGAGAGCTACCAGCTCGACGCGAAGATGAACGCCCAGATGACCGAGCGTTTCGGCACCGGGGGAGCGCTGCTGGTCAAGCTGTTCGGACGGGCGGACGAGGAAACCAGCGAGTTCGTGGAGCGGGCCCAGCGGGTTCGTGACATCGGTGTGCTCTCGGCGATGTACTCCAGCACCTTCTTTGTCGCTCTGACCCTGGTGGCGACCCTGGCACAGGCGTTGACGTACGGACTGGGCGGCTGGCTGGCGATCTCCGGCTCGGTGACTGCGGGCTCTGTGGTGACCCTGGCGCTGCTGCTCACCCGGCTGTACGGGCCGCTGACCGCGCTGTCCAACGTGAGGGTGGAGGTGATGAGCGCCCTGGTGAGCTTCGACCGGGTGTTCGAAGTGCTTGACCTGCCGCCCAGCGTGGTGGACAAGCAAAACGCGGTGGATCTGCCCTTGGGACCGGCCCGGGTCGAGTTCCGGGAGGTCGGGTTCCGGTACCCGGCCGCCTCGGAGGTCTCGCTCGCCTCCCTGGAGGACGTGGCCGTGCTCGATCGCACCAGCAATGATCCGGTGCTGCGGGGCGTCTCCTTCAGCGTCGAGCCGGGGAAGTTGGTCGCTCTGGTGGGCCCCTCGGGCGCGGGCAAGACCACGATCTCGATGCTCGTGCCTCGGATCTACGACGTGACCGACGGTTCGGTGATCGTGAACGGAGCGGACGTACGGGACCTGCGGGCCGAATCGCTTCGGGCCGCGATCGGGGTGGTCACCCAGGACGCTCACCTGTTCCACGAGACGTTGCGCGCCAATCTGACGTACGCCCGGCCGGAGGCGACCGACGAGGAACTCTGGACGGCGCTGGACCGGGCCCAGATCGCCGACCTGGTGCGATCGATCCCGGAAGGCCTGGACACGGTGGTGGGAGAGCGAGGTTACCGGTTCTCCGGTGGTGAGAAGCAGCGAATCGCGATCGCGCGGCTGCTGCTCAAGGCACCCCGGATCGTGATCCTGGACGAGGCGACCGCCCACCTGGACTCCGAATCCGAGGCCGCCGTGCAGCGGGCGCTGAGTGAGGCACTGAGTGGCCGTACCGCCCTGGTGATCGCTCACCGTCTGTCCACGATCCGTAACGCTGACGAAATCCTGGTGCTCGACGACGGCAAGATCGTGGAACGAGGCCGGCACGATGACCTGGTCGCCGCCGGCGGCCTGTACGCGGAGCTGTACCGGACCCAGTTCGCCAACTCGCTGCGGGACTCACCGGAGCGGACCCTCGCTGAGCCCTCCGCCGCCAGTTGAAGCCCCCACAGGGGCAATCATCAGCGCGCGGCACAACGGCTTCGAGCAGGCGGTACCAACCTGCTCGACGCGGTCAGTAGCGGCGTACCGCCGCCTCGATGAGGTCGAGAACCGGGCCCAGGCGGTCGGTGTCACGCCCCATCGCCAGATGCATCGCCAGGCCGTCGAGTGCGAGTTGCAGTAACTGTTGCAGTACGTGCACCGGTACGTCGTCGCGCAGCGTGCCGGCCTCCCGTTGCCACTCCAGGCGGTCCATGGTGGCCTGCACGATTGCCTCGGAGCGTTGCGCCCACCGCTTGGCGAACTCCGGATCGGTGCGTAGCCGCCGGGACACCTCAAGTTGGGTGCCGAGCCAGCCACGTACCTCTGGGGAGCCGGAGCGGGCCACCAGATCCCGCATCACCTGAACCAGGCCGTCCCGCCGTACGGTCTCCACCATGGCGGCGGCGTCGTCCTCGGCGACCGCGAAGAACAGCGATTCTTTGTCCCGGAAGTGGTGGAAGATCGCGCCCCGGGACAGTCTGGTCTCCTCTTCGAGGCGGCGTACGGTCGCACCCTCGTAGCCGTGCCGGGCGAAGCAGGCCCTGGCACCTGCCAGGATCTCGCGTCGCCGGGCGTCGAGGTGGTCCTGACTCACCCTGGGCACGTTGTGATCGTGACAGGGCAACCGGTGTTCTGCAATCCGTACGTACGGCTTGCCACATCGGCGCCGCGAGTGCGATCGAGGTCGAAGCGGCTGGCAGGATGGGCCGGTGATCGTAAACCCGGACCGGCCACTGCGGGTGGCCGCGATACAGGCGGAGGCGGTGCCGGGTGAGGTGGCGCACAACGCCGCGACGGTGGCCCGGCTGATCGGCCAGGCAGCCGAACACGGTGTCCGTCTCGCGGTGTTCCCGGAACTGTTCCTGACCGCGTACCACCCCCCGGCACTGGCGGCGGACCCGGACGGCTGTGACGTGCCGGCTGACGAGCGGGACGTCGTGGCCGACCCTCGGCTGGAGCCGATCCGGGCCGCGGCGGCAGAGGCCGGACTGCTCGCGGTGATCGGCGCCAGCGTGTCCCGGCCGGGTGGGATCCGCCGTTGCTCGGCACTGCTCGCCGAGCCGTCTGGCCTGGTCCGGGCGGTATACGACAAGCAGAATCTGTACGGGCCCCACGAGAACGCCCTGTTCTCACCGGGCGAGCGGGGGTGCGGCATCCAGCTGGATTCCTGGGTGCTGGGACTTGGGATCTGCTACGACGGATGCTTTCCGGAACACGGCCGTGCCGCCGCGCTCGCCGGAGCGCACGGATACCTCTGTCCCAGCGGGTACGTCGCCGGGTCCGAGCATCGACGTGACGTCTACTACGCCGCCCGCGCCCTGGACAACACGATGTACGTGATTTTCGCGAACTCCGTCGGAGGTGTGGCCCCGTGGCAGCTCTGTGGCGGCGCTGCCGTGTACGACCCGCAGGGCCAGCCGGTGAAGCGGGCCGGTGACCAGGGCGAGGCCATCGTGGTGGCCGACCTGGACCCAGCGGAACTGGCCAGGGTCCGCGCCGCCCACACGATGCTCGGTGAGGTGGCGACGCACGGCCAGAATCTCGGCGATCTCCGTACCACGATCGTCTGCCAGTACTGACCGGTCGGTTCGGGAACCACCTGCCCGTGCCGGGTCAGTCGAACAGGTCGTCGATCGCGCGGTAGATCCGCTTCGCGGACACCGGATACGCGGTGCCGAGGTGCTGGGCAAACAGGCTGACCCGCAGTTCCTCGACCATCCACCGAATGGCGCGGACGTCGTCGCGGTCGGCGCCGAGCTCGGCGACAACTTCCTGATACGCATCCCGGGCCTCGTGCACCTGGAGCATCAGGTGACGGTCCCGAGCCGGGTTCCCTGGAAGCTTGTCCAGCCGCGACCGGACGGCTCTCAGGTATCGGATCAGGTCCGGCAGCCGTTCGACGCCGGTGTCGGCGACGAAACCGGGATAGACCAACCCGGAGAGCTGGTCCCGGACGTCGGCGAGCGCTGCGCTCGGGGCGGGGTTGCCGGCGGTGAGCCGGCTCGCCACCTCATGAGTTTCGGAGAGGATGCGCTCCACCGTGCTGAGCACTTCCATCACGGCATCCACGAGGTCGGGCCGCACGGCATGACGCAACCGCTGAAAGCCCGCCTCGTCCCAGACCGGCCCGCCAGCCTCGGCGACCAGCCGGTCGAGCGCACAACTGGCGCAGTCGGCCAGCAGGCCGACCACGCTGCCGTGCGGGTTGCGGGCCAGGGCCAGTTTCTGCCGGTTCGACAGCCGGCCCTGGGTGAACGTCACCGGGGACGGCAGGGTGAGCAGCAGCAGCCGGCGGGTGCCACGCCACATCGCCTGACGTTGTTCGGCTTCGGTTTCCAGCACCCGGATCCCCACCGAGTCGCCTTCGTCCACCAGCGCCGGATAGCCGGTGACCCGGTAGCCGGCGCGTTCCTGCGCCACGGTCCGGGGGAGAGCGCCGAATGACCAGGTATGCGCCCCATGCCGCTCCAGGCCACGGGCTGCGGCGGAGACGGTCTCCCGCAGCTTCGGCCGCAGTTGTTCGGTCAACGTGGTGAGATCGCGACCTTCCGCCAGCGTCGTGTCCTGCTCGTCGATGACCCTGAAGTTCATCCGAAGGTGTGGCGGCACCTGGTCGGGTTGCCAGGCATCACGTGGCACGCTGATCCCGCTGAGATGTCGCAGTTCCCGCTCCAGTGCGGGCAGCAGCGGGCCATCGGGTATCACCGGCAGCTCGTCCAGAATGTCCCGGACGTGGTCCGGCACCGGAACGAAGTTGCGTCGTAACGGCTTGGGAAGGGTGCGGATCAGTGCCGTGACGAGTTCCTCCCGCAACCCAGGGACCTGCCACTCGAACGGTTCCGGGCTGACCCGCCTCAGCAGCGGAAGCGGGATCCGTACGGTCACCCCGTCGGCGTCGGTTCCCGGCTCGAACTGGTAGGTCAACGGCAGCCGCAACCCGTCCCACTCCCAGAAGTCCGGGTAGTCGGTCTCGGCTATCCCCGCCGCCGCGGGGTTCACCAGCATCGTGACGTCGAACTCCAGCAACCCGGGTTGGTCCTGCCGAGTCTTCTTCCACCAGCTGTCGAAGTGCCGTGCGGACACCACGTCGGCCGGTATCCGCTGGTCATAGAAGTCGAACAGGGTCTCGTCGTCGACCACGAGATCCCGCCGCCGTGCCCGGTGTTCCAGGTCTCCGACCTCGTCGAGGAGTTCCCGGTTGCGGTGGAAGAACCGGTGGCGGGTCTCCCAGTCGCCTTCCACCAGGGCGTGTCGGATGAACAACTCCCGGGACAACCTGGGGTCGATCCGGCCGTAGTTCACCTTGCGCCGGGCAACGATCGGCACGCCGTACAGCGTGACCTTCTCGTACGCCATCACAGCGCCCTGCTTCTTCTCCCAGTGCGGTTCGCTGTAGCCGCGCTTGACCAGGTGAGCGGCCAGCGGCTCCACCCAGGACGGTTCGATCCGCGCCACGATCCTGGCCCACAGCCGGGTGGTCTCGACCAGTTCGGCCGCCATCACCCACTGCGGTTGCTTGCGGAACAGCGCCGATCCGGGGAAGACCGAGAACCGGGAGTTGCGGGCGCCGAGGTAGTCCCGTTTGACGGCGTCGCGGGTGCCGACGTGCGACAACAGTCCTGCCAGCAGCGAGATGTGGATCCGCTCGGGCGGGGTCGGCCCGGCGTCAGCGCCGGGCTTCGAGCGGCGTACCGGCAATCCCAGGTCGCGGGCGACCTGCCGGAGTTGCGCGTGGACGTCCTGCCATTCCCGGATCCGGAGGAAGTGCAGGAACTCCGCCTTGCACAGCTTGCGAAACTGGTTGCCGGACAGTCGCTGCTGCTGTTCTTCCAGGTAACGCCACAGATTGAGGTACGCCAGGAAGTCCGAGTCCGGGTCGGCGAACCTGGCGTGTTTCTCGTCGGCTGCCTGCCGCTGGTCGGCGGGTCGCTCCCTGGGGTCCTGGATCGCCAGCCCGGAGACGATGACGAGCACCTCGTCGACGCAGCCGTTGTCCCCGGCCTCCAGCACCATCCGGGCCAGCTTGGGATCCACCGGCAGTTGCGCCAGCTTGCGGCCGAGACTGGTCAGCCGTCCGTGTTCCAGCGCCCGCAGTTCTTCCAGGGTCCGTACCCCGTCGGTGATGTTGCGTCGGTCCGGCGGATCGATGAACGGGAACGTCTCCACGTTGCCCAGCCGAGCGGCGGTCATCTGCAGGATTACCGATGCGAGGCTGGTACGCAGGATCTCCGGGTCGGTGAATTCCGGCCGCGACTGGAAGTCCGGTTCGGAGTAGAGCCGGATGCAGACGCCATCTGAGAGCCGGCCGCAACGCCCCTTGCGCTGGTTCGCCGAGGCCTGTGAGATCGGTTCGATCGGAAGTCGCTGCACCTTGGTCCGGTTGCTGTACCGGGAGATCCGGGCGGTGCCCGGGTCAATCACGTACCTGATGCCCGGGACAGTGAGCGAGGTCTCCGCGATGTTGGTCGCGATCACGATGCGCCGGCCACGGTGGGGTTGGAACACCCGGTGCTGTTCAGCGGCTGAGAGCCGGGCGTACAGCGGCAGGACCTCGGTGTCCGGAATTGTCAACTTGCGCAGCGCGTCCGCCGCGTCGCGGATCTCCCGCTCCCCGCTGGCGAACACCAGAATGTCGCCCGGTGGCTCGCGACGCAGTTCCCGCACGGCGTCGCAGATCGCCTGTATCTGGTCCCGTTCGCTGTCTTCGGCGTCCTCGACGATCGACCGGTAACGGACCTCCACCGGGTACGTGCGCCCGGAGACCTCGATGATCGGAGCATCGTCGAAGTGCCTGGAGAATCGCTCCGGGTCGATGGTCGCGGAGGTGATGATGAGTTTCAGATCCGGCCGGCGGGGGAGCAGTTGTTTCAGGTGTCCCAGAATGAAATCGACGTTGAGGCTGCGTTCGTGCGCCTCGTCGATGATCAGGGTGTCGTAGCGTCGCAGGCCGCGGTCCCGCTGGATCTCGTTCAGCAGGATTCCGTCAGTCATGATCTTGACCATGGTCTGCCGGCCCACCCGGTCGGTGAACCGCACCTGATAGCCGACGGTCGTCCCCAGAGGTGTGTTCAGCTCTTCGGCGATCCGTTCGGCCACGGTGCGGGCGGCCAACCGGCGCGGCTGGGTGTGCCCGATCATTCCGTACGACCCGCGGCCTAGTTCCAGGCAGATCTTCGGCAGCTGGGTGGTTTTCCCGGAACCGGTCTCACCGGCCACAACCACCACCTGGTGATCCCGGATCGCGGCCAGGATCTCGTCCTTGCACTGACTGACCGGCAGTTGCGGGGGATAGCTGACCGGCGGTGCCACCCGGGGCTCGGCGGCGGCCTCCGGGCCACGTGGTCGAGCTACGTGGCCCAGCTCACGTGGGGACTTCTGAGGTTGGGACATACGGGGCCCAGAATAGGCATCAGTCCGGGTCCTGTGGCCACCGAGTTATGCCGTCGCTTATCGCTTTCGTCCGTTTCGTGGGGTGGATCGTCACCGAGAGCGCCTGCTCGGGCGGCTGGTCAACTGCGGGTTGGCCCCATATCTCGATCCACCGCGCGGCGTGAGAGCGCCGCGCGGTGGACAGGTCATCGTCGCTTCACCTGCCGTTGGGTCCCCACGATCGTGATCACTTGGTCGCACTCACGGATCGTCAGGACCCCAGTCAACCGGCGGGCGGTACCTGGTCCAAGGCCAGCAGGCCGGCTCCTAGCCAGCCGGCGTTGACGCCCTGCTTGGCGAGAACAACATCGGGAATCTTCCGGTGGTCGCGTGCGAACAGGTAGCGATTCAGGCTTGCGCGTGCCGGGGCGAGAAGTAATTCGCCGGCGGTGGCCACTCCGCCGCCCACCACGACCCGCTGCAGATCGAGGACCGTAACAAGGGAAGCGATTCCTATCCCTAGCCATTCCCCGACACGCGCGTATATCGACCGAGCTACGGGGTCGCCAGCGAGTGCCGCCGTGAAGACCGTCTCTCCGTCAACTTTGCCCGGCTCTCCGGCCAGGTTTGCGAGCGTGCCATCAGGATCTGCCTCCGCTGCTTCGCGACCGTACCGCCCGAGGGCTGTGCCTGACGCGACAGCTTCCAAGCAGCCAATGTTGCCGCACCCACATCTGATGCTGCCATGTGGATCGACGATCAGATGTCCGACTTCACCACCGATTCCGCTGCTGCCACGATACTGTTGCCCGCCGAGCACCAAGCCGCCGCCGACTCCCGTGCCGACCGTCAGGAACATCATGTAGTCGGGTGAGTTGCCGAGCTTAGCCTCTGCCCAGGCGGCGGCGTTAGCGTCGTTGTCGACCACCGTGGGCAGATCACAGGCTTCTTCGAGAAGCTTTCGTAATGGCATATCGTGATAGCTGTTGTTCGGTGCCCACTTGATGTAACCGTCGGGCCACTCGACCAGTCCAGCGGCACCTACTCCAATGGCTACCACATCCGAGTGACGGGCGCGTAGTTCCTGCACCGCCACTTGCATGGCTTGCACGGTCTCGACTGAGCCACTCGGCGTACGCGTTGCAGGCAAGGTCTCTACAGGGTTACCGTCGCCAGTGACAACCCCGCACGCGATTTTGGTGCCGCCAATGTCGAACCCAATCGCCTTGCGGGAGGGCGGGCTCCCCGCTGTGTCGAGGGGAATGGTCATCGGCTGTACTCAAATTGCATAGGAACCCGACTTTGTCGTCCGACATCCGATCGATCACGAATTGCCCGGATTACGCACGCCGCAGCGGCCTTGGCACCTTTTTCGTCGGATCTGATTCGGACGATGAACTGGCACGCATCGGCAGCGTTGGAGAAGACGTGGTTGCGGATGCTGTCCACCATGGCGTCCGTATATATTCGCCCGGCTCCGGTCACGGCCTTGGCGTCCGCCACGGTGTTGAAGTTTTCCACGTGGAATTGTCGTGGCGCGCCGACCACCTCCAGTGGGCCATATAGCACGATCGCTTCGGGGTTCACCAGGTTGAGTAGTATGGCGATGCCGTTGCCAAGTGCCGTGCCTGCACGGGCGATGACATCCCGCACCAGCGGGTCCTGGCTCGCTTTGAGAGCGTCCTCGAAGCTCCCGGTGAATCCGTTTGCATGCAGGGTGGCTTCGATCCCCTGCGGCGTGGCGATGCACTCCAGACAGTCGAGATTTCCGCACCTGCATCGACGGACCTCTGACTCGGTGTCCTCAATAGAGCCCGACGGTTGGAAGATCGACCCCTGGCTAGGTGCCTGGGTATGCCGGGAGGCGTGCGACGAAGGTAACGGGACGTTGGCGATCGGGACGTGACCAAGTTCGGCCGCCATGCCGCGACTCCCCCGATGCAGACGGCCGTCGAGGACCAGCCCACAACCGATACCGAGGTGGGTGACCAACACGACGGAAAAGTTGTCGGCGCTGATGCCCTCGAAGTATCGCTCGTGGATTGCGAGCGCATTGGCGTCGTTCTCCAGCACCACCGGCAAGCCGATTATCTCGGAGAGTTGGTCGGCGACAGGAAACTGGTCCCAGTGGATGTTGGTGGAATGTACCACTCTCCCCTGTGAGACGTGCCCGCCGATCTCGATGCCGACACCGATCAGATCGTCGGTGTCATCGATGTGTGACCGCAGCATGTCGATCAGACTCAAGATCTGTTCGACAACGTACGTCTCGTCAAGCCGTTCCAACGGCAGAGTAATTGGATCGACTTTGATCCGGGCGAGACCATCGGTGACTACCCCGACCAACCGTTCGCGGTCACCGCGGGCGTCACCGACGATCCGGATGCCAATGGCTCGTTGGCCCGCGAACCGGCGGCCGGAGACGCGGGTCAGTTGGGCGGGTACCTCGGTGTTGGTGTCCACGTGCGCCGCCGGACCTGAGTTGTCGGTCACCGGATCGCTGAGGAACCGACCCACGCTCTCCGTGACGAGGCGGTCCACCCAGCTGCTCAGTAGCGGCAGGAAGACGGCAACGTCGATGCGGTCAATGGTCACGACGAGGGGCTTGCCGGTAGATGACGCCCTCTCCAGCAGGGCCCCACTGATCTCCCGGATGCTCACCCGTGAGAAGTCGTCGGCTCGACCGGTCGGTGGGGCTGGGTCCTGCAAGACGTCGCGCAGGTTCGTTGGTGGCCCTCCCGCTCCAGCCCTTACCTCCGCTGCGCTGGCCGTGAGTTCGTCGGCGTCGTTCGTTGCGAGCCGCTGGAGGACATCGTGTGTCAACGGGATCAGCACGCCGACCAGTGCACCCTTACTGGTCACGCCGAGCCCTTCGCTGTCGTTCGCGCAGTTGCGGATGACATCAGCGGATAACTCACGGATGCTGACTCGACGCATGGGCGTCACCTCTCGCCAAGAGCCGGCGAGCAGGGGCATCGCCGCACTCGATACACGTCGAGTGTAGCCCGTTGACGACCGTTGTCAACGGTTGGTACCGTCGTCAACAGAGGTGATGCCTCGTGGCCCACGACAACAGGGACGACTCGAACCTCGGCAACGGCTATGCGGCGCAGTTGGAGACCGTGCGGTCGGCCGCGAAATGGCTGCTTGCGGCCGCAGCCGGTGTTGGTGCGTTGTTAGCCGCCCGGCTGCAGTTGACCACGCTCGGCCGACTGCCACTAGATTCATGGCGTCTTTACGCCGCGCTTGGAGCGGCAGTGGCGACCCTGTTGGCGATCGGATACATGATCAAAATAGCTTCGACAATCCTCACCCAGGAGTGGCTGACGCTCGCGGATTTCACCGACGAGGCGACAGGCCTGCCCGGTCCGTGGGGCAAGCGCAGTCGCAGGTCCGACTATCTTCGCCCGATCGAGAACTACCTGATGGGCTCGCGCCATGAGCTGTTTGGACATGTGGCCTCCACCCTGGCGGAGCTTCATCGCAAGCTGCGCGAGTCCCACGAGGCGATGTGGCGTGCGGATCTCGACGTCGCGGCGCGAGAGCAGGCGGTGGAGATGTCCAGCGAACTGCGCAGGGCCACCCGGGACGTCGTGCAGGCGGCGAACTACTACCACGTGCTCCAGCTGTTCAGGGCGTTGCGAGTGCGAATGGCGTGGGCTGCGGTATTAGGTGTCGTAGGCATCATCGTCTTCGCGTACGTTGTCAGCCCGCCCAAGGATCCGGCACCGCTCGAGGTGCAGATCGTGTCTACCCGGCTATCTGGCTCATGAGCCAGGGCAGCAGGGCTCTCATGTCGGACACGAGGTATCCGAAGTCTTCGCCAGCGTCAGCGAGTTCCTTGCGGCTCATCTCGTGATAGAAGAACACGTAGCCTTCCAGCATGTAGGCGTACATCGGAGTGTTCGAGTTGGGTAGCCGAATCCGCCTGCCTTTCGCCGCAAGGGAGCTATACAAGCTGTCAACGATCACGCGTCGTTTGGCCAGATCCAGCTCTCGTAATTTTTCCCGGACTGGTAGGGAAATCTTTATGTGCACATTTTCGGACACACTCATCCCTCGCTTGCGCATCGACAGACGATGCCCTATGTCCCTGCCGAACGACTTCGAGGAGGTCCGTCCAATGCCTGGCCTGGCACCACGTCCACCAGTTTGCCAAATCGGCTCAGCCGGGGTCCCCGACGAAGGCGGCGTACTGTGCTCTCGGCACCTCGACGCAAGCGGGACGTAGCTAACGTAGCAAGGTTGGAACGCATTGTGAAGGAGTGACCACGTTCGATTGAAGGTCGGCGTTGGCCAAAAGATCACCGGAGGATGGATCCATTGCCCCATAAGGGTGTCTGGGACCAGAGCGGGTGGGTCGAGGATGTCGCTGGCGTGTTGGTCCAGACAGGTAATTACGAAGTCGTTCAGGGTGGTGGACGCGAGCGAAAGGGTATTCAAGATCGATTTGTGAGGACCGACGTGAACACCCTTCTGGCCGCACTACACCTGACCGCACCACACCTGAAGATCGACGACTGGCCCTCGCTGTAGCTTTGCAACTGGTATGCGATACGGTCGTCGATGTTCCACGACCGGTACGCCTGCGGCTGTGGCCGGCGGTGCGGCTCACCAATCCGCCGTGACCAGCGCCCGCGAACGCATGACGCAACGGCTCGGTCGTGCCGAAGCAATCGAACGGATCCCAAAGGACATCATCAATCAACCAGCCTGCCAGCCACGTATCCGGTGTGCTCGGCCGAGTGCTTGGAGAATCCAGAAGCCGCCGCCTTGCCGCAGCGCCGGTAGCCGGCGGCGACGCGGCGGAGCCTGCCCGTCGTACCACCACAGCGCTTCCCGGGTGGCCAGTTCGGCGGCGGCTACGTCGGGCAGTCGGCCCATGGAACGCAACCAGCGAGCGAAATCGAACCCGTCTCGCAGCCCGCCCCGCGGGGATCGGTCGGCGGCCCACTCGGTGAACCAACCAGGCCACTCACACTCCGCTGCCAGCACGGGCCACGCCCGCGCCACCTCCCCGGCGCGCTTGCGTAACAGCGCCTGCCGGGCGGCGGCGACCCGCCGCCGATCGAAGCCGTCGGGCACCGGAGCCCCGGCGACCAACGCCGCCACCAACGCGGCCTGCTTGGCGGCCAGGTCCTGACAGTCGGTCATGGGCTGCCGGTCATGGGTGGGCCGTTCCGGTGATCCGGGGATGACCGGCCGCAGCGGCGATGGCGTCCAGTTCGGCGTACAACTCGGCCTTGGGCGGGTATCCGCCGTCGCGCTCCAACATCGACCCCGGTGCCGGCCTTCGTCCGCACAGTGCCCTGACCAGGTCGAGCACCTCGTGGGGGGTGGGATCGGTATGCGTGTCGTGGTAGAGCCCCTCATGTTCGGAACCGCCCGCCACATGGACGTAGCCGATGCGCTCCAGCGGCAGTCGGTCAAGCAGGACCGTCGGGTCGTCACCACGGTTGCGTGCATTGGCGTAGGCATTGGCCACGTCCAGCAGCAGCAGCGCGTCGGTACGGTCCACGATCTCGGTCAGGAAATCCGCCTCGTCCAGTTCGTCGTCCGGCCAGTCGAACAGCGCCGCGATCGGCTCCAGCGCCAACGGCACCGGAAGCGATGCCCGTACCTGCCGGATGTTCCGGACCAGCAGGTCGACCATGTCCCGGGTACGCGGCACCGGCAGCAGATGCCCGGCCTCGATGCCTCCGGCACGAACGAACGCGATGTGCTCGCTGACCAGCGGTGCCTCGAGGCTTTCGGCGCATCGTGCCAGGAAGTCGATCCGTGCCGGCTCCAGCGGCTCCGCTCCGCCGAGTGAGAGCCGGACTCCGTGGGGGATCACCGTGACACCCCGCTCCCGCAGCGCTGCGAGCGGTGCCGGCGGCGCGCCGGATGATGCCAGCGACTCCGCGATCACCTCGGTGAACCGCAGGCCGGGAAGCTCGTCGAACAGTCCCGCCAGCTCGGGGCGCCATCCGAGCCCGACACCGGACGGCCATCCGGCTGTCATCCGCCGCAGCCCCCACCGCCGCAGCCGCCGCCACCGCCTCCGCCGCAACCGCCTCCGCCGCAACCAGCACCGGCCCCGCCGCTTCCGTCGCTGTAGCTGGAACCGCCGGATGCGGCGGCGGAGTCTGACATGCCGAGGCGGGTGGCGAACGTTGGATCGCTCGCGTACACGGCGGCGGCACCGAACAGCGCGACGCTCATCGCGGCGGTCTCGGCGCCGTTCGCTCGCCAGGACGGATGGTGGGCGGGAGCCAGGTGGATGTAACGGGAGTTCAGGTAGCCCAGGACCCGGTCACCGAACCTGGTGCGTGGGAATCGCCGGGCCAGGAAGTGGAACCAGATCACGACCGTGCCAAACCCGACGAGGCTGAGCAGGAGGTACCCGACCGGCTTCTGGTTGCCGATCCCGGCGACGATGCGGGCGATGCCCACTGCCAGGATCGCGAACATCGCGAGTTCGACGGCCCGGAGCACCGTCCGGTGCGGACCGGGCGACAACAGACCCATGTCGGTCAGCTTCGTGTCGACCGCGTCGAGTTCCTCGCGAACTTGCGGCGCACGGGCGATTCGCCGGTACGGCGCCTGGCGGCGTACCGCCTCGTGCACCGCTCGTTCCAGTCCGGACGTCTCACCCGGAACCGATGTCCGGCTCGTGGCCAGCCTCCGCCTGCTGGGTGCCAGGACCAGGCCGCGGGTCCGCAGGGCCGCGAGGGCGCACAGTACGGCCGCGGCCGGGCCGCCACGCAGGTAGGCCGCGTCGGCCGGGGTCAGGTCCCCGGCCGACGCGCGACTGTCACGATGCGGAGTGCCGGAACGGTAGCGGGTCCACAGGAACAGGATCACCGCGAGGGCGGACACCGCCGCGCCAAGTCCGATGTAGACCTTGAGGAAATCCGGTCCACTGAAACCCCAGGTCTCCGTGCCAGCGACCGCGAGCGTTGCCCTCATGCCGTCTCCCCCGTGTGGTGGCTCCAATGATGACGGTCGTGAGCAAGCGGTGACAGATGGTTCCCCCGTTCT
Organism: Micromonosporaceae bacterium; assembly: GCA_036375165.1. Taxonomy (GTDB): domain Bacteria; phylum Actinomycetota; class Actinomycetes; order Mycobacteriales; family Micromonosporaceae; genus WHSM01. The sequence goes on from DASUSI010000163.1 coordinate 43,458, forward strand.
GGTGAAGGACAAACTGAAATACCTGTTCAGTAGGCCTTTACTAGTCAGTAACTTACGGCTAACTTCCCAGTAACTTAGCTCACGCGGCGAGAGCCCGGTCACTCGATTGGGTCACAGCCGGGATCCTGGGGAGGAACAGTGAGTCGGTACGTACGTCGAGTTGTCGCCACCGTCGGCGCGATCACCGCGGCCATCGCGATCACCGTTTTCGGACCGTCACTCGTCGCGCAGGCGGCCGGGCACAACCCGGTCGTCCTCGTCCACGGATACTGGGGCGACGACTGGAACTGGGGCATCATGGTCGGCCGGTTCCGCAACGACGGCTGGTCCGACAACGAGCTTTCCGTCTGGGACTACAACACCGCACAGTCCAATGTCACCACCGCCGGGCAGTTGAAAACCCACATCGACGCCGTGCTCGCCCGGACCGGCGCCAGCAAGGTCGACGTGGTCACGCACTCGATGGGTGGCCTGTCCTCCCGCTACTACCTGAAGTTCCTGGGCGGAACCTCCAAGGTGGACGAATGGGTCTCGCTGGGCGGTCCGAACCACGGCACCAACGCCGCGTACGTCTGCTGGGACACCTCATGCCACGAAATGCGGTACGACTCCGCGTTCCTGACCACCCTCAACTCTGGTGACGAGACACCGGGGGAGGTCCGGTACGGCACCGTCCGGTCGTACTGCGACGAGATCATCAACCCGGACTCCAGCACCATCCTGGCCGGTGCCGACAACCGGGAACTGTCCCATTGCGTGGGTCACGTGTCCCTGCTCGGTTCCTGGCAGGCGTACACCACGATCCGCGACTTCATCCGCTGAGCGCTACCCGCCGGGGCAGGTGGCGTCACCGCTGCTGTGTTCCCTGCCAGCCCCGGCACTTCGTAGGGCACCGCTCCGGCGGGACGAGTCCTGGGTGCTCAGCTTCTGGGTGATAGCGGCTGAACTGCTCGACCCTGGCCGGTGACCACTATCCACCTGACTGCGGATCGTCGAGTCCGGATTCGATCGCGTATCGGACCAGTTCGCTGCGGTTGTGCAGTTGCAGCTTGCCGAGGGTGTTCTGGACGTGGTTCTGCACCGTACGGATCGAGAGCACCAGCCGCTCGGCGATCTGGCGGTACGTGAGTCCCTTGGCGACCAGGCGCAACACCTCGGTTTCCCGGTCGGTGAGTCGCGGAGTGTCGGGGCCGGCGGGCGGCGCGGCGGCGAGCCGCCGGTACTCGCCGAGCACCAGGCCGGCCAGGCCGGGGGTGAACACGGCATCCCCGGCCGCCGTGCGCCGGACCGCCTCCAGGAATTCCTCCCGGGCCGCCGACTTCACCAGGTAGCCACTGGCGCCGGCCTTCACCGCGTCCAGGACGTCGCGCTGCTCACCGCTCGCCGACAGCACCAGGACCCGTACCCCGGGATGCTCGGCGGTCAACCGCCGGATCACCTCGACCCCGGACAGATCTGGAAGCTGCAGGTCCAGCACCACCACGTCGGGCCGGACCGCGGCGAGGATCCGTAGTGCCTGCCGCCCGTCGCCCGCGATGGCCACGACCTGGTGCCCCGCCTCGCTGAGGTCGCGGGCCACGCCTTCGCGCCACATCGGATGGTCGTCAACCACCATGACGCGGATCCGCTCCGTCGTCTGGTCCACAGCGTCAGCCTACGTACCGGCCGGCAGGTCAGGGACCGGTGCCGGGATCCGTGGGATCCGCAACTCGATCTCGGTGCCGACTCCCGGTTCTGTGGTGATCTCCACCGTTCCGCCGAGATCCTGGATTCGGCCGCGAATCGACTGGGCGATGCCGAGCCGGCCTTCCGCCGCTGCCGCCGCGAGCCGGCCGTCGGGGATTCCGGGACCGTCGTCGCGTACCGTCACCACCAGGTACGGGTCCTCGTCTTCCAGCAGTACCCAGGCGCGGGTGCCGGCCGGGCAGTGCCGTACCACGTTGTTGAGGGCACCCCGGATCGCGGCGGTCAGCTGCTCGGCCAGGTTCGTGGCAAGCCGTACCGGGTCGGCCGGGGTCACGATCGTCACCGTGTCGCAGGCGTAGCGGCCGAGCGCAGCACGCAGGTCGGTCAACCCTGAGTCGGGGGACTCCATGGTGGCGGTGCTGACCAGCGCCCGCAATGCCGTCTCCTGTTCGCCAGCAAGCCGGCCAAGTTCGGCGGCCTCGCCGCCCAGTTCGGTTCCGCGCCGCTGCACGAGCGCGAGCACCTGGAGTACCGAGTCGTGGATGCTGCGCGCGAGCCGTTCGCGTTCCCGGATCGCCGCTTCCCGTTCGGTCGCTCGCTGCAGTCGCGCCTCCGCGTCGAAGGCCAGTCGCGTGACGTGCCCCGCCACCAGGCCGGTGAGCAGCAGCAACATCGCTTCAGCGAAGTTGCGCAGGTCCGGGCCGCCCCGAACCGCCACATCGGCGGCTCCGAGCACCAGGGCGGCCACCGCACCACGGCGTCGCCCCCCGGACAGTGCCCAGGCGAGGACCGCGCCCGCTACCCAGACGCTGGGCAGCGTGCTCTGGCCGGCCGAGATTCCACCCGGCTGCACGACCCAGAAGGTGGCGAGCAGGCAGCCGGTCGCCACGGCCAGGTCAGTGACCAGCAGCGGCCAGCCACGCCATCTCGGCTGGCCGTACGTGTAGCCCGCGACCACCGTCCACACCGTCATCATCGCGAGCACCACGAGGCCGGCGACCGGATGGGCGAAGCTCGGCAGGTAGACCGTGGCGAGCAGCACCGCATACCCCAGGGCGGCTACCCGATACACCGCGATCGCCCGCCAGAGCGCCACTTCGAAGGCCACGCCCTGATCCTCGCACCGCCTGGCGTGAGAGTTGCCCGGTTCGGCCTGCCATGCCGCGCTGCTGCCAGCACCCATCCGTGGACCGTCCGAACACGACTCACCTTTCGGCCCGCCTCCGCCAGCGATAGCGTGCGAAAACTTCACTCGACCCCGGGAGTGTGCACATGCGTTTCGCGAATGTGGCTGGCATATTCATGATCGTGGCGGGGATCGTCGCCGGTGCCAGCGGCCCGGCGCTCGCGCAGCCGGGCACCTCCGAGACCCAGCAGCGTGAACTGCGGGTGATGTGCTTCAACATCCACCACGGTGTCGGCCTGGACGGCCGGCTCGACCTGGAACGCATCGCCCGGGTCACCGAAAGCCAGGCCGCTGAGGTCGTCGGCCTGCAGGAAGTGGACCGGCACTTCTCGACCCGCAGCACCTTCGTCGACCAGGCGCGCTGGCTCGCGGATCGTCTCGGGATGCACGTGGTCTTCGGAGCGAATCTGAGCTACCGGAATGTGGGCCAGTGCTCCGGTCTTCAGGTCGGGGGTGATGGCCTGTGCTGGGAGGGCCGTCAAGGGCCTCGGGCGGTGTCTTAAACCGGGCGGTTCTGCTGCTCGATGTACTGCTTCATGATGCTCAGCGGTGGCCCGCCGGCGGAGCCGGCGAAGTATGAACCCGACCAGAGTTTGTTGGCCCGGTAGTAGTGGGGCTGCAGGTCGGGGAATTCCTGCCGTAGTCGCCGTGACGAGACGCCCTTCAGCGAGTTGACGAGCTTCGCCAGAGCGACCTTGGGCGGGAAGTTGACGAGCAGGTGGACGTGATTGTTCTCCCCGTTGAACTCGACTAGCTCGGTCTCGAAGTCTGCGCACACCGCCCGCATGATCTTTTCCATCCGGGTGAGGTGCCGGTCGTCGAACACCCTGTGTCGGAACTTCGTCACGAAGACCAAGTGAGCGTGTAGAACGAAAACACAGTGTCTACCAGTACGGATGCCTTCGATTTCAGCCATAAACCAATGGTATGGTGCGCGGGTGCGGCTCCGTTACAACTTCCGTGTCTACCCGGACGCCGGCCAGCGCGAAGCGTTGGCCAGGGCGTTCGGGTGTGCTCGGGTGGTGTTCAACGACGGGCTGCGCCTCCGTCAGCAGGCCCGCGAGGCGGGCGAGAAATACCTGTCGGACGGGGACCTGTCCAAGCGGGTCATCACCCGGGCCAAGGACACGCCGGAACGGGCATGGCTGGGCGAGGTGTCCTCGGTCGTGCTGCAGCAGGCTCTCGCGGACCTGAACGTGGCGTACCGTAACTTTTTCGCCTCGATCTCGGGCAGGCGCAAGGGCCGCAAGGTGGCACCGCCCCGCTTCCGGTCGCGCAAGGACAATCGGCAGGCGATCCGGTTCACGAAGAACAGCCGGTTCAAGGTGCTGGACAACGGCTGCCTACGCCTGCCGAAGATCGGGAACGTGCCGGTCCGGTGGTCGCGGAGTCTGCCGTCCGAGGCCAGCTCGGTCACCGTGATTCGGGACGCGGCCGGGCGGTACTTCGCCTCGTTCGTCGTCCAGACCACGGACGAACGACTCCCGGAGACAGGCTCGGAGATCGGCATCGACCTGGGGCTGACCCACTTCGCGGTGCTGTCGGACGGTACGAAGGTCGCCGCGCCGAAATTCCTGCGCCGGGCGGCCCGCAAGCTGCGCCGGTTGCAGCAAGACCTGTCCCGCAAGACCAAGGGGAGTCAGAACCGTAAGAAGGCCGTCGTGAAGGTCGCTCGGGCACATGCCCGGGTGGCCGACACCCGGCGGGACTGGCAGCACAAACTGTCCACGGCGATCATCCGCGACAACCAAGCGGTGTACGTCGAGGACCTGTGCGTGGCCGGACTCGGCCGGACCCGGCTCGCCAAGTCCGTGCACGACGCTGGGTGGGCCAGTTTCACCGGCATGTTGGAGTACAAGGCCGCCCGGTACGGGCGCACCTTCGCCCGGGTGGACCGGTTCTTCCCGTCCACCCGCATGTGCTCCGACTGCGGCCGGATCAACGACAAGATGGCGCTGAACGTCCGATCGTGGACCTGCCCTTGCGGGTCGGCCCACGACCGGGACATCAACGCCGCCAAGAACGTCAAGGCCGCCGGACAGGCGGACTTCAACGCCCGTGGAGCGCACGTAAGTCCGGCATCCGTGCCGGCGGCGCGCAGAGAAGCGGGAACCCACCCGGACGCCGCGTGTCCCACACGCAGCGTGGAGGGAATCCCCGTCCTTCAGGACGGAGAGGATGTCAACCGATCCACGAGTGGCAGCCGCCGCAGCGCAACACGTTCCTGCCGAAGCAGCCCACCTCCGAGCAACGCGGCCTCTTGTACGCACGCCTCAGCGTGCGCGGCGTGACACTGCTGGTTTACAACACCCACCTGCAGCACACCTCGGAAACCGAACGGATGACACAGGTGGTCCGGATCCGGGAGCTGATCGGCACCCCGAACGAGTCACTGCTGCTGCTCGGCGACCTCAACTCCACTCCTGACGCGCCGGAGATCGCCGAGATCACCAAGGACCTCACCGACACCTGGCTTGAGGCCGGGGTCGGACCTGGCCACACCTACGACGCGGCAGGCCCGACCAAGCGCATCGACTACGTGCTGTCCTCCGCAGGCATCGTGACCCGTACCGCCGCCGTGGTCACCACCGACAGCTCCGATCATCTTCCGGTGGTGGTCGACGTGGTGCTCCCCGGCGGGCTGGTCGGCACCGGCCAACACTGACCCAGGTCATGACAAGGGCGGGGCCGCGTAGTGAGCCCCGCCCGAAGTCTTGCGTGCTCAGCTGGTGAGCATCCGGCGCAGCACGTACCGCAGGATGCCGCCGTGTCGGTAGTAGTCGGCCTCGCCAGGGGTGTCGATCCGGACCACGGCGTCGAATTCGACCTCGCCAGCCCTCACCTTGACGGTGCGCGGGGTGGTCCCGTCGTTCAGCGCCGTCACGCCGGTGATCTCGAAGGTCTCGGTCCCCGTCAGCCCCAGGGAATCCGCGTTTCGACCCTGCGGGAACTGCAACGGCAGTACTCCCATGCCGATCAGGTTGGAGCGGTGGATCCGTTCGTACGACTCGGCGATCACGGCCCGTACCCCGAGCAGCCCGGTTCCCTTCGCGGCCCAGTCCCGCGACGACCCGGACCCGTACTCCTTGCCGGCGAGCACCACCAACGGCACGCCAGCCTTGGCGTAGCCCATAGCCGCGTCGTAGATGCTGGTCACCTCGCCGGTGAGGTGGTTGATGGTGTGGCCACCCTCCGGCAGGGGACCACCGTGCGAAGTGCGGAGCTGGTTGCGGAGCCGGATGTTCGCGAACGTGCCCCGGATCATCACCTCGTGGTTGCCGCGCCGGGAACCGTACGAGTTGAAGTTCGGCCGCTCCACGCCATGCTCGATCAGGTACCTGCCGGCGGGGGAGTCGGGCTTGATCGCACCGGCCGGGGAGATGTGGTCGGTGGTGACCGAGTCGCCGAGGCTGGCCAACACCCGGGCACCGGAGATGTCGGTGACCGGCTGCGGGTCGGCGGTCATCCCCTCGAAGTAGGGGGGCTTGCGGACGTACGTGGACTCGGTGTCCCAGGCGAAGGTGTCTCCGGTCGGGGTGGGCAGCGCACGCCACTGATCGTCACCTGCGAACACGTCGGCGTAGTCCCGGGAGAACATCTCGGAGGCGATCGCGGTGCCCATCACCTCCTCGATCTCCTGCGAGGCCGGCCAGATGTCACGCAGGTACACCGGCTGACCGTCCGACCCGGTGCCGAGCGGGTCTTTGACCAGGTCGATGTCCATCGTCCCGGCGAGCGCGTACGCCACCACCAAGGGCGGGGACGCCAGGTAGTTCATCTTCACATCCGGGTTGATCCGGCCTTCGAAGTTGCGGTTGCCGGACAGCACCGCGACCACGGTCAGGTCGTGCTCGCCGACCGCGTGACTGATCGCTTCGGGCAGCGGGCCGGAGTTGCCGATGCAGGTGGTACAGCCGTATCCGACCAGGTTGAACCCGAGCTTGTTCAGGTACGGGGTGAGCCCGGCCCGTTCGTAATAGTCCATGACCACCTTGGACCCGGGCGCGAGCGTGGTCTTCACCCACGGCTTTCGGGCCAACCCGCGTTCCACGGCGTTGCGGGCCAGTAGCGCGGCACCCAGCATCACCTGCGGATTGGAGGTGTTGGTGCAGGACGTGATCGCGGCGATCACCACCGCCCCGTGGTCAAGTTCCACATCGGTGCCGTCGTCAAGGGTGACCCCAACCGGCTTGCTGACGCGGCCGTTGGCGCCCACCGCCGCCGACACCGGCTGCCGGGGCGCGTCGGTCGGGTCGTCGGCGTGTCCGTACGTGGGGGAGTCGCTGGCGGGGAAGGACTCCGCGCTTGACTCGTCCACACCGGACTCCGTGCCGTTGGAGACGGTGCCGTTGACATAGGACCCGAGTGCCTCCCGGAAACCCTGCTTGGCGATCCGCAGTGGCACCCGGTCCTGTGGCCGTTTCGGACCGGCCAACGACGGCTCCACGGTGGCCAGGTCCAGCTCCAGATGTTCGGAGTACGCGATCTCGACGGACGGGTCGTGCCAGAGCCCCTGCTGTTTCGCGTACGCCTCGACGAGCGCGACCTGCGCTTCGTCCCGGCCGGTGAGCCGCAGGTAGTGGATGGTCTCCGCGTCGATCGGGAAGATCGCGGCGGTAGAGCCATACTCGGGGCTCATGTTGCCGATGGTGGCCCGGTTCGCGAGCGGCACCGCGGCCACACCTGGGCCGTGAAACTCGACGAATTTGCCCACGACGCCGTGCTGGCGCAGCAGCTCGGTGATGGTGAGCACCAGGTCGGTGGCGGTGGCGCCCTCGGGCAACTCGCCGCGCAACTTGAAGCCCACGACCTTCGGGATCAGCATCGACACCGGCTGGCCGAGCATGGCGGCCTCGGCTTCGATGCCGCCGACTCCCCAGCCGAGCACGCCCAACCCGTTGACCATGGTGGTGTGCGAGTCGGTGCCCACGACCGTGTCCGGGTATGCGACGCCCTCGCGGGCGAACACCACCCGGGCCAGGTATTCGATGTTGACCTGGTGCACGATGCCGGTGCCCGGGGGGACCACCTTGAATTCGTTGAAGGCGCTCTGCCCCCAGCGCAGGAACTGGTAGCGCTCCCGGTTGCGTCCGTACTCCAGTTCGACGTTACGCGCGAACGCGTCCTCGCGACCGAAGACGTCGGCGATCACCGAGTGGTCGATCACGAGTTCCGCCGGGGCGAGCGGGTTGACCCTGGTGGGGTCGCCGCCGAGGTCGCGTACCGCCTCCCGCATGGTGGCCAGGTCGACCACGCACGGCACCCCGGTGAAGTCCTGCATCAAGACTCGTGACGGGGTGAACTGGATCTCCACACTGGGTTCGGCGGTCGGGTCCCAGCCGCCCAACGCGCGGATGTGCTCGGCGGTGATGTTGGCACCGTCCTCGGTGCGCAGCAGGTTCTCCAGCAGGATCCGCAGACTGTAGGGCAGTTGTCGGGACCCCTCGACGGCGTCGAGCTGGAAGATGTCGTACGTCGCGTCACCGACGGCGAGTCGGGTCTTCGCGCCGAAGCTGTCGAGGCTTGCCACGTCGCGCTCCTTCATCCCACGATCCGGGGTCTTCGTTCCGCGTCGGCGGAATCATGTCTTCGTCCCGCGCCACGCGGGATCAGGTGGTCACGTCAGGTGCTTGTCAGGATCTTGTCTCGTCAGGATCTTTGTGCAGTCTCGCGCACCGCGGGCCAGCCCGCAGAGTTGGGGCTGACGCCGGTCGCATGTCGGTGTCGATTCGGTCGTCTCGGTCAAGGTGACCCGGCCGTACTCACACCGCCGCCCGCCTCCTTTCTTTCCCACGGTTTAACGATTTCTGGTTGCTTTGGCGACCGTCTTAACAACGAAAACCCCACAAACCACGAGGGGGTACGGGCCGGAGCCCGACACGTAGCAAACCGTACGTCCGTCTTGTTAAATCCGCAACCCCGTGTCAGGCTGTGGTACGACGCGCCGACCGTCCCGGAATCCGGTGGAGGACAGATGCGGATCCATCACGTGCAACTGCTGTGCCCACCCGGTTCGGAACCGATGGCCCGACGCTTCTACGGCGGTGTGCTGGGCCTGGACGAATTACCCAAACCGCCGGTGCTCGCCGCCCGTGGCGGCTGCTGGTTCCGTGGCGGTGGCATCGAACTACACGTCAGCGTCAACGCCGAGTTCCGGCCCGCCCGCACGGCACACCCCGGACTGCTGTGGTCGGATCTGGACCGGCTCGCCGCCCGTCTCGACGAGACGGGATACCCGGTGCGTTGGGACACCGACTTTCCCGGGATGCGCAGGTTCTACACCGATGACCCGTTCGGGAACCGGCTGGAGTTCCTCGCGCCCGCTGGCTGATCGAGGCCGCCAAGCCCGCTACCGGGGGACCCCGGCCCGCTCCGGTTGGCGACGCCGGGACAGCCACGCCTTGAGCAGGTGAAGCAGCATGGGCAGCACCGACAGCACGATGATGCCGATCAGGATCAGTTCGATGTATTCCCGTACGAACGGGATCTGCCCGAGAAAGAAGCCCAGCGTGGTGACACCGACACCCCAGACGATGTCACCGCAGGTGTTGTAGATCGTGAAGCTGCGGTACCGCATCCGCGAAACCCCGGCCATGATCGGGGCCATGGTGCGCACGATCGGAATGAACCGCGCCATCGCCACCGTGCGCGGGCCGTACGTCTCGAAGAAGTGGTGCGCCTTCTCCACATAGGCCTGCTTGAAGATCAGCGAGTCCGGGCGCCGGAAGATCGCCGGTCCCGCCTTCCGCCCGATCCAGTAGCCGGTCTGATCTCCCGCGATCGCCGCCACCGGCACCGCTATCAGCAACACCCACAACGGCACCAGAAGGTCGTTCGCCGACAGCAGCCCGGCGGTGAACAGCAGCGAATCACCCGGCAGGACGACACCGAGCAGCACGGCCGACTCGAGGTACACGATGGTGAGCAGGCCCGGGAAGCCGAACGTGCGGATCAGGAATTCCGGTGCCAGCCATTCCGGCACCAGCGACAGCGAACCAGCCACGGCAGCGATAGCGATACTCACCACGCAGACGGTACTTGCCGCCGGTCACCCGCGTGGCGTCGGGCACCAGCCCAGCCTCCGCACGGGTCAGCCGGGCAGCCGCGGCCCCGCCTCCCGCTGCCGGGCGAGCCAGTCCTCCACCTCGTCGGCCTTGCGGGGCAGACCCGCGGACAGCACCTCCGCGCCGGAGGAGGTGACCAGTACGTCGTCCTCAATCCGGATCCCGATGCCCCGCAACTCCTCGGGCACCAGCTCGTCCTCGGGCTGGAAGTACAGCCCGGGCTCGACGGTCACCACGTATCCCTCTTCCAGGGTGCCGTCCCGATAATTCTCCCGCCGGGCCGAGGCACAGTCATGCACGTCGAGCCCCAGCATGTGACCGAACCCGTGCAGGGTCCAGCGACGGTGCAGCTGCATACCTGGATCGAGGGACTCCTCGGCGGAGCAGGGCAGCAGTCCCAGAGACTGCAGGCCTTCGGCGAGCACCCGCATGCACACCCGGTCGACCTCGCGGAACCCGACGCCCGGCCGGACCGCCTCGATGCCGGCCTGCTGTGAGGCGTACACGATCTGGTAGATCTCCCGCTGCAGGTCCGTGAACCGACCGGAGACCGGCAGGGTGCGGGTGACGTCGGCGGTGTAGAGGTTGCGGTTTTCCACCCCCATGTCCATCAACAGCAACTCGCCGGGGCGGGTCCGCCCGTCGTTGCGGATCCAGTGCAGCGTGGTGGCGTGGGCTCCGGCGGCCACGATGGAGCCATATCCGACCGTGTTGCCGTCGTGCCGGGCGCGCAGCCCGAACACGCCGTCGAGCAGCCGTTCGGACACGCCGCCGGTCGCCGGCAGCACCCGGGCCACGTCCTCGAAGCCGAGGACTGTCGCCCGTACCGCGTCGGCGAGCTGTTCGATCTCCCATTCATCCTTGACCCGGCGAAGCTCGGACAGCACCGCGGCCAGTTCGCCGTCCCGGTCCAGTGCCTCCTTCTCGGGCTGGACGCCCGCAGGCTCGACGGTCGCGTCCACCAGCGCGTCGTGGCCGCGCAGCACCCGGGTACCGGCCGGGTCCAGTTCGGACAGCGCCTTCTCCAGGTCGGCCAGGTCGCTGGTCTCGATGCCGAGCAGGGTGCCGCGCTCGGCGAGCGAGTAGCGCCGGCCGATCCACAGCTCGCCGTACTGCGGGCTGCGGAAGAACTCGTCGGTCTCCTTGGGCGAACGCGGCCTGGCGTAGAGCACCGGGTCGTGTCCGTCCCCGTTCGGTCGCATCACCAACACGGCATCCGGGTCGTGTTCCCCGGTGAGCCACACGAAGTCACTGCCCGGCCGGAAGGGGTAGAACCAGTCGTTGTTGCGTACCTTCTCGGTGCCCGTCGGGATCACCAGGGTCTCCCCGGGGAACGCCGCCGACAGGTGCTCGCGTCGCCGCGCGTGGCACGGAGACTGGCCGAGCGGGGCGAGCCCGTCAAGGGTGTGGTCCCGCCAGCCGGTGCGCATGAATTCGAGCAGCGGCTCGGGATACTCCGGGTGGTGAGCCGGCGTGGTCTGTTCAGGCTCGTTCATCTGTCCCGCTCCTTACTGTCCCGGTACGCCCCCCGACGGTATCGCGAGTGCCCTGTGCCACACGGTGTCTGGGAGCCGGCGCGTGGGCTGCGGCCCTCGGTTCGGTACGGCGTGCGAGGATGACGGACATGTGTGGACTGCTCACCTTCGTCAGTGCCAAGGGCGCCGCCGGTGCCCAGCGGCGGAAGATCGCCGAAGCCTTGGAGAACCTGCACCACCGCGGGCCTGACGAGACCGGCGTGGTGGACCTTGGTGACGGCGGTCACGACGATGTGGTGCTGGCCTTCAAGCGCCTGGCGATCATCGACGTGGAGAACTCCCACCAGCCGATGCACTACGCCGACGGCCGCTACACCATGACCTTCAACGGTGAGATCTACAACTACCTGGAACTGCGTGACGAACTGATCCGCGAGCACGGGGCCAGCTTCCAGACCGACGGTGACAGTGAGGTCATACTGGCGGCATACCACCATTGGGGCGCCAACGCCGTGAAGCGGCTGCGAGGCATGTTCGCGTTCGTGATCTGGGACCGGCACGAGCGCAAGGCTTTCGGAGCCCGTGACCCGTACGGCATCAAGCCGCTCTACCACCTGGTCACCGAGGACGGCGCGTACTTCGCGAGCGAGAAGAAGGCGCTGCTCGCGATCGCCCCCGACCTGCCGGTCGACGCCGCCGGGTTGTCGCACTACCTGACCCTGCAGTATGTGCCGGAGACCGACTCGCTGCACCGGGGAATCTCCCGGGTGGAGTGCGGCCACTCCTTCGAGTACCGCCCGGGTGGCGCCGTGACGCAGTCCCGCTACCACCGGGCCACCTTCCGGCCGACTCCGACCGAGGCGCCCGAGGCGCTCTACCGGCGGATCCAGGAGACGCTGCGGGACAGCGTACGGATCCACATGCGCTCCGACGTGCCGGTGGGCGCGTTCTTGTCCAGCGGCATCGACTCCACCGCGGTGGTGGCGCTGGCCCGGGAATTCAACCCCAACATCCTCACCTTCACCGTCGGGTACGACGTGCCCGGCTACAGCGAGATCGACATCGCCCAGGAGTCCGCGCGGTGGCTCGAGGTCACCACGATCCCGACCAAGATCGGCGCGAAGGAGATGATGGAGTACCTGCCCCGGATCGTCTGGCACCTGGACGACCCGGTGGCCGACCCGGCGCTGGTCCCGCTCTACTTCGTGGCCAAGAAGGCCAGCGAGCACGTCACTGTGGTGCTCTCCGGTGAGGGGGCCGACGAGTTCTTCGGCGGCTACGGCATCTACCACGAGCCGTACTCGTTGCGTCCCATCGAGCGGCTGCCCTCGCCGCTCAAACGCGGCCTGCGGGCGCTGTCCCGGCTGATCCCGGAGGGCGTGAAAGGCCGCAGTTTCCTGGAACGCGGCACCGTCCCGATCGAGGAGCGGTACTACGGCAACGCCCGGATCTTCACCGAGGCCGAGAAGTCGCGGCTGATGCGTTCGTACGACCCTTCGGTGCGCTACACCGACGTCACCGCTCCGCTGTACGCCGAGTGCGCCCATCTCGATGACATCACCAGGATGCAGTACGTCGACCTCTACACCTGGCTGCGTGGCGACATCCTGGTGAAGGCGGACCGGATGTCGATGGCGCACTCGCTGGAGCTTCGGGTGCCGTTCCTGGACAAGGAGGTCTTCGACGTCGCGGCGAGCATCCCGCCGGAACTCAAGGTCACTCCAAAGGGCGGCATCCGCAAGTACGCGCTGCGTCGTGCCCTCGACGGGGTGGTGCCCCCGCAGATCGTGAACCGCCCCAAGCTCGGCTTCCCGACGCCGACCCGGGTATGGCTCAAGCAGGAGATGTACGACTGGGCGCTGGAGATCCTCACCAAATCGGCAGCCGGTGACCTGGTGGATCTGGAGTACGCCCGCGGCCTCCTGGAAGCGCACCGTCGCGGCGACGCCGACCACAGCCGCAAGGTGTGGACGGTGCTGGTGTTCTGCGTCTGGTACGCGATCTTCGTGGAACGCTCGATCGACCCGCGTCCCGAGCGGGCCGAGTCCGCGCTGCTCACCAAGCCGGTGGTGGGCTCCCTCGTCTCCTGACACCGGAACGGCCAAAGACGTCAGTCGGACCAGCATCAACGTCCGGGTGCCGCGACGACCACCTGAGTGGACCCGGCTGTCCGATCCGGACACCGCCGCTCAGATGCGGCCGGACAGTTCGGCGTAACCCCGGCGCACCGCGGTCCGGGCCGCGTCCCCCGGAAACGGAGCCTGCCGGGCCACCTGCTCGACCGGGACACCGTCGGCGTGTCCCTCCCGGATCAGCCACGACAGTCGGGTCAGCGCCTCGTGCTGGACCACGACGAACTCCCGGTCCACGACCTCCCCGTGGCCGGGTACCACTGGCCCGGTGGCCAGGTGCAGCAGTTCGGCCACGGTGTGCGGCCACTCCAGCGGGTACGAGTCCTCGAAACCGGGTGGTCCCCCCTGCTCCACAAGATCCCCGGCGATCAGCGTGTCGGCGTCGGGCAGTTGCACCACGAGGTCCCCGGCGGTGTGTCCGCGTCCCAGATGCCGCAGCGTCGCGGACCGGCCACCCAGGTCGAGCAGCGCTGCGTCCCGGACCGTGCGGTTCGGCGCGACGACCGTCACGTCGAGCAGTTCGGCGGCCAGGTCCGGCTCGGAGTCGGCGTACTCGTCGTACAGCGTGCGCAGTTGCCTGGCGGGGTCGGACCGTAACGCCGTCGTGGCCTCCTCGTGTGCCCAGATCTGGCACTGTCCGAAGACCTGGTTGCCGTACGCGTGGTCGAAATGGTGGTGGGTGTTCACCACGAGCCAGGGAAGCGCCGTGACACGGCGTACCGACCGGGCCAGTTCCCTGGCCTGGGATGGCGTGGAAAGCGTGTCGACCACGAGCGCGAGGGTTTCGCCCACCACAACCGTGGCGTTCACGTCCAGTACCGGGTAGCGCAGCACGTACACCCGGTCGGCGATCTCCCGCCACTCGCCCAGCGGCTGGCCTTTCACGGCAACTGGTCCCTCACAATGCCTCGGCGGCTTTTTTGAGGAACCCGTGCCGGTTGACGACCATTCGCTCCACCCGGCCTTCCGCGACGACGGTGTCGCCCTGCCTGACCGTGACCTCGAACGACAGCTGTTTGCCTTCCAGCTTCGCCAACCTCGCCTCCGCGACCACCACCGCACCGACCATCGACGGTGCCAGATGATTGAACTCGACGTACGTGCCGACCGTGGTGGTGTCGGCCGGTAACCGGGAGGCGGTCACCGCGACGGAGGCGGCCTCGCACAGGGCAAGGGCCCGGGGCGTCCCCAGTACCGGCACGTCCCCGGAGCCGAGCGTCTGGGCGGTATCGGCATCGCCCACCACGAGTTCGACGCGTGCTGACAGGCCAGGTGACAGGTCCATGCGAACAGGGTAGGGCCACGGGTACGGCTCAGCCGAGCAGTTCGGCACCGCGTGCCCGGCGCGCCCGGTCGGTCAGTTCCGCCGCGAGTTGGCGTGCCTCTGCCAGTTCCCGGTGTTGGGCCACGGCGGCGACGGACCCCCCGGCGGTGTCGGCGTGCACGCTGGCCAGGCCGAGTCCGCGCTGCCATGGGCCCTGCACGATCCGCACGCTCTGGATCCGTACGTACGGGACCAGCGCGAGTTCCCGGGTCAGCAGGCCGGACCGGACCGCGAAGACGTCCTCGCCGAGCCCGGCGGCGAGCACCCGGTAGCGCAGCGGAACCCGGAACCGGGCCCGTCGGGGCACCGCCACCAGTGGCAGGCCGGCCACGTCGACGCCGGGCAGGACCTGCCCGATCACCCGTTTCGCGGTGCCCGGATCGGCGACCGGGAGCAGCGTGCCACCACCCGAGAGTTCCCCGTCCCCGCCGGTGTAGCCGGCCACGTCGATCCGGATCCGCAGCCAGCTCATCGGTCGCCACAGCAGCGGCCAGGTTACCGCCAGGGCCTGCACCCGACCGGGTGGAACCGTCTGGCTACGGGTCTCCAGCAGGCCGTGGCGCAGCCGTAACCCGCTGGGGGAGGAGGCCACCGTGAAGCCATAGTCGGCCACCACTCGCCGTACCGGCTGCAGCGCGACGCCCACGGTGGCGGTGACCGCACCGATGATCCCGACCAGGCTGAGGTCCGGGTTGACCGAGAAGCTGAACACCGATGCGGCCAAGGCGAACGGCACGACCATCGCCTGGGGGGTGAGCAGTTGGCTGCCCAGCAGGTCTCTCTGCGCCACTCGGTGCAGCACCCGCTCGGTCGGCCATCCGTCGGGCTGGGTCACGGCACTGGCCGCCGGCTCGTCGCCGGTCCCGTCCCCGGTGGACAGCCGGAGCAGGCGGTCCCGCAACTGGTACGCCTGTGCCACGGTGAGGAACGCCAGCGGAGCCTCAGTCTTCGCGGCGCCGACAACTTCCAGCCGCAACTCGGCGAGCCCGGTGAGGCGGGCGAGCAGCGGCCGTACCACCTCCACGGATTGCAGCCGCTCCAACGCGATCGCCCGGGAGCGACGCCACACCAGGCCCTCGTAGACCCGAAGCTCCCGGTTGACCACCTGATATCCGGTGAACCACCAGCTCACCCAGGACAGCACCAGGGCACCGAGGACCGCCAGCAGCACTGCGAACCCGCCGCGTATCAGTCCCAGCTGCGCGAATCCCTGCAATGAGATCGCGGCCACCACGACGGTGAACGTGCGCAGCCCTCGTAACAGCGGCGTGAGCGGATGCAGCCGGCGACGGGGCTCGCCGTGGAGCGGGTCCGTCACAACCCCTCCGACCGGGTACGACCCAGCGCGGCGAGCCGGTCCCGCAGTCGGGTCGCAGCCTGCGGCTCCAGCCCGGGGATCACGGCGTCGCTGACCGCCGCGGCGGTGTGCAACTGCACCGTCGCCAACCCGAAGGCACGCTCCAGAGGGCCCGCGGAGACGTCCACGAACTGCATCCGCCCGTACGGCACGATCGACAGCCGCCGAATCATCACGCCGTGCCGTACCAGTAGTTCCTGCTCGCGCTCCGCGTAGCCCCAGGAGTGGACCGCCCGCACCACCATGACGGCACGAAATCCGAGCAGCGCGACGAGCAGCGCCGATGCGGCGGCAGCGGCCGGTCCCGATGCGAACGCCCCCAGCAGCGCCACCCCGGCGAGCAGCGGAACCGCTCCGAGTCCGAGGCCGATCAGCCGGACCCACACCAGCTTCCCGGAGACCGGGTGCCAGGAGGTGTCGGCCGCCCAGGGATCGATGCCCGTGCCTGTCACGCTGGCAAGCCTAGGCTGACCCGCTGCGGCCCAGCGGTTCGACGCTCTGGAGGAAGCCGCGTGCGGCGAGAAAACCGGTCAGGTGTTCGCGGTGGCCGGAACAAGTGAGCCAGGTCTTGCGACGGTCGGGGGAGTGCAGTTTCGGATTGCGCCAGCGCAGCGCGAATTCGGCTGGCGAGCGGCACCCCTTGGCCGAGCAGATCAGGTGCTGTGCCGGGTCGGTGTCCGTGCTGGTGTTGTTGCCCTCCACCCTGGCATTGTCGCCGCCCGGCGGGCAGCGGTCGTGCCCGGGGAGGCCCGGTACACGAAAAGGACGCCGGGCGGCCACGGGGGAAGCCGCCCGGCGTCGGTGCAATCGTACACGCGATCAACCGCCACATGTCCACCCGGAGTTGTGGTCTCTTTGGCTGATTCGCGGTGCACAAACCGGTGGATGTCCACCCACCTGTACGGCTCGTACGTCATAGACCAGTACGTATGGCGCTGAACCTCTCGATGAGGAGGCCCCCGTACCCCTGGATCGGGGTGGCGTGTGCGGCCTGGCCAATCCATGCGAGGCTTGCAATGGCCGTCTGGGGACGTTCCCGTACGTCCCGGCGGTGGTCCGGACCGTCGAAGCCCTGGAGGCCCCGTGCCAGAAACCACGCCCGCACACAACGCGACCTTGCTGGAAAAGGCGCTGTTCGAGGTGAAGCGGATCATCGTGGGGCAGGACCGGATGATCGAACGCATGTTCGTCGCGCTGCTGTCCCGAGGTCACTGCCTGCTGGAGGGCGTGCCAGGAGTGGCGAAGACCCTGGCGGTGGAGACGGTGGCCCAGGTGGTGGGCGGCTCGTTCGCGAGGATCCAGTTCACCCCGGACCTGGTGCCGGCGGACATCGTGGGCACCCGGATCTACCGACAGGGGGCCGAGAAGTTCGACGTCGAGTTGGGGCCGGTGTTCGTGAACTTCCTGCTCGCCGACGAGATCAACCGGGCACCCGCGAAGGTGCAGTCGGCGCTTCTGGAGGTGATGGCCGAACAGCAGGTGTCCATCGGCGGCCGGACCCACCAGGTGCCGCAGCCATTCCTGGTGATGGCCACCCAGAACCCGATCGAGCAGGAAGGCGTCTACCCACTGCCCGAAGCGCAGCGGGACCGGTTCCTGTTCAAGGTGCTGGTTGGCTACCCTTCCGACGTCGAGGAGCGGGAGATCGTCTACCGGATGGGCACCAGCCCGCCGGAGCCGAACCAGGTGTTTGCTCCGGAGGACCTGCTGCGGTTGCAGCGCAAGGCCGACGAGGTGTTCGTGCACAACGCGCTGGTCGACTACGCGGTCCGACTGGTGCTCAGTACGCGCGAACCCGCGGCGCACGGACTCGGGGAGATCGCGCCCCTGGTGCAGTACGGTGCCAGTCCCCGGGCTTCGCTGGGGCTGGTGCGTGCCAGCCGAGCGTTCGCTTTACTGCGCGGCCGCGACTACGTGCTGCCCCAGGACATCCAGGACCTGGCTCCGGACGTGCTGCGACACCGGTTGGTGCTCTCCTACGACGCGCTCGCCGACGGGATCCCCGCCGAGCAGGTGGTGACACGGGTGCTACAGGCCGTACCGCTACCGTCGGTCACGCCTCGGCAGAGCGCGGAGGGACGTGCCACGGGTGGTGCTCCGACAGTGCCACGGTCCGGTGGCTACGGGCAGCCGCCAGCCACGTCGCCCGCCGCGGTGACATCCCAGGCCCGTCCGGCGCAGCCGGTGAAGGCGGTGCCGTTCGGTCCACCGGCACCCGCCTCCGGCGTACCCACGTCAGGGGCTCCCACCTCTGGCGCACCCGCCTCGACGGTGCGTCCCGCCCAGCCCGGCAACGGGCCCATGGCGTGAGTCAATCGGGACATATGGTGTTCGGACAGTCGCGTCGCCGTTCCCGGGAGCCGGGCGCGCGCGGTCGTGGGGAGACGGCATCCCCGGATCCGGCACGTGCCGAATTCGTGCTTTCGAAGCTGCAACTGCTGGTCACCCGGCGACTCGACGGCCTGCTGCAGGGGGACTATCTGGGACTGCTTCCCGGGTCGGGCAGTGAGGCGGGGGAGGCGCGTGAGTACTGGCCGGGCGACGACGTACGGCGGATGGACTGGCCGGTGACCGCCCGTACCACGGTCCCCCACGTACGGCAGACGATCGCCGATCGGGAGTTGGAGACCTGGCTCGCGGTCGACCTGTCAGCGAGCCTGGACTTCGGCACCGCACGGTGTCTCAAGCGCGACCTCGCGGTCGCCGCGACAGCCGCGATCGCCCACCTGACGGTGCGCGGCGGCAACCGGATCGGTGCGGTGGTCGGCACCGGCGACGCGGTAAGGCGGATCCCCGCCCGCTCCGGACGGCGGGGTGCCCAGGCGCTGCTCCGGGGGGTGGCGACCACCCCAGCGGCGCGGGCCGGCGGCCGCACCGACCTGGCGGCCTTGGTGGATACGCTGAACCGGCCGCTCCGCCGCCGCGGCCTGGCCGTGGTGATCTCCGATTTCCTGGCCGACCTGGGATGGGAACGTCCCCTGGGAAAGCTCGCGGTACGTCACGACGTGCTCGCGGTGGAGGTTGTGGACCCTCGCGAGCTGGAGTTGACCGGGGTCGGTGTGATGGAGTTCGTCGACCCGGAGACCGGTGTGGTGCACGAGATTGACACCTCGGACAGCCGGCTCCGTGCCGCGTACGCGGAGCAGGCCGCCGCGCAACGTGCCCGAATCGCCGCCGGGCTGCGCCGCGCCGGGGCCGCGCACCTGCGGTTGCGTACCGATTCCGACTGGCTGATCGACATCGTGCGGTTCGTCGCGGCGCAGCGGCACGCGCGTACCAGGGGGACCACACGATGATCCGGTACCTCGCCCCGTGGTGGTTGCTCGCGGTGCTCCCGGTGTTCGCGCTGGCGGCACTGTACGTGTGGGTACAGCTACGTCGGCGCGTCACCGCGGTGCGGTTCAGCAATCTGGAGTTGTTGCAGCGGATCGCACCGAAGGGCCTGGGGTGGAAACGGCACGCGCCGGCAGTGGCGTTCCTGTCGTGCCTGTTGCTGCTGGCGCTCGGGATGGCACGCCCGGCCACGGATGTCCAGGAACCGATGGAACGGGCCACGGTGGTGCTGGCCATCGACGTGTCGCTGTCGATGATGGCCGACGACGTGGAGCCGGATCGGTTCCGGGCGGCCAAGGCGGCGGCAAAGGAGTTCGTGGAGCAGCTTCCGGACAGTTTCAACGTCGGGCTGGTGGCGTTCTCCAAGTCCGCGAACGTGGTGGTCTCGCCGACCAAGGAACACGACCGGGTCCGGCAGTCCATCGACACTCTGGAGCTTGCCGAAGGCACCGCGACCGGTGAGGCGGTGTTCGCGGCGTTGCAGGCGATCCAGTCGGTTCCGGCCGCCGGGGCGACCACCCCGCCGCCGGCCCGGATCGTGATGCTCTCGGACGGGTTCCGCACCTTCGGCCGCAGCGTCGAGGAGGCCGGAGCCGCCGCGGCCGCTGCCAACGTGCCGGTGTCCACCATCGCCTTCGGCACCGATGACGGCATGGTCGAGATCAACGGCCAGGCCGTCGAGGTACGGGTGGACCGGGATTCGTTACGGCGGCTCGCCGACGACACCGGTGGGCAGGCGTACGAGGCGTACACCCAGAAAGAGCTCAAGCAGGTGTATGAGGACATGGGTTCGTCGATCGGTCACCGCACCGCGGCCCGGGAGATCGCGCAGTGGTTCATCGGTGTCGCGCTGTTGTTCGCGTTCGCGGCGGCTGGGATGAGCCTGGCATGGACCTCCCGACTGCCGTAGCGGTCTGGATTAGCCAGTACCCGTAGGTAGGCCCTAGTCTCATGCGGCGGCGGGATCGAAGGAGGGGAGTGGCCAGTGCCTCGTACGGTTCTGGTGACCGGCGGAAACCGTGGCATCGGGCTGGCGATCGCGACCGGATTCGCCAAGCAGGGAGACCGGGTGGCGGTCACGCACCGCGGCAGCCATGTGCCCGAAGGACTGTTCGGGGTCCGATGCGACGTGACCGATCCGGAGCAGGTGGATGCCGCGTTCCAGGTGGTCGAGGCGGAGCTGGGTCCGGTCGAGGTGCTCGTGGCGAACGCCGGGATCACCGACGACGCGCTGATGTTGCGGATGAGCGAGGAGCAGTTCGCCCGGGTGCTGGAGACCAACCTGGCCGGTGCCTGGCGCTGTGCCAAGCGGGCCGCGACCAAGATGATCCGTGGCCGTTGGGGACGGATGATTTTCATTTCCTCGGTGGCCGGTCTCTCCGGCGGTGCCGGTCAGGTGAACTACGCGGCGAGCAAGGCCGGTCTGGTCGGGTTGGCGCGTTCGATCGCCCGGGAACTCGGGTCCCGTAACGTCACCGCCAACGTGGTGGCACCGGGCTTCATCGAGACTGACATGACCGCCACGCTCCCCGACAAGCGGCGTGACGAGATCCTGGCCACGGTGCCGCTGGCCCGGTTCGCGAGCGCTGACGAGGTGGCCGGAGTGGTCACCTGGCTGGCCGGCGACGCTGCCGGCTATGTCACCGGCGCGGTGATCCCGGTGGACGGCGGCCTCGGAATGGGCCACTGAGCGGTGAAAGGACAGGGCATGGGCCTGCTGGACGGCAAGCGGCTGCTGGTGACCGGTGTGATCACCGACCAGTCGATCGCGTTCTCGGTGGCGAAGCTGGCGCAGCAGGAAGGTGCCACTGTGGTGCTGACCGGGTACGGCCGGTTGTCGCTGGTGGAGCGGATCGCCAGACGGCTGCCCGACCCGCCGCCGGTGATCGAGCTTGACGTCACCAACCCCGAGCAACTGGAGTCCCTCGCGGATCGGGTGCGCGAGCACGTGGACCGGCTCGACGGCGTGGTGCACTCCATCGGCTACGCCCCGCCGAGTTGTCTCGGCGGCAATTTCCTGAGCGCACCGTGGGACGATGTTGCCACCGCGCTGCACATCTCCACGTACTCCCTGAAGTCGCTGGCTGTGGCCTGTCTGCCACTGATGGACAATGGCGGCTCGATCGTCAGTTTCGACTTCGATGCCGCGAAAGCCTGGCAGGTGTACGACTGGATGGGCGTCGCCAAGGCAGGCCTCGAGTCATGTGCCCGGTACCTGGCACGTGACCTCGGCCCGAAGGGAATTCGCGTGAACCTGGTCGCGGCCGGCCCGTTGCGGACCATGGCGGCGAAGAGCATCCCGGGTTTCGAGCAGTTCGAACAGGCGTGGACCGAGCGGGCACCGCTCGGCTGGAAGTTGACCGATCCCGAGCCCGCTGCCCGCGCCTGCCTGGCTCTGCTGTCGGACTGGTTCCCGGCGACCACCGGTGAGATTGTCCACGTCGATGGTGGGTTCCACGCGGTTGGACTCTGACGCGCTGGGTGGCTGGCCGCTCGTCTAGGTTGGGGGGGTGTACGACGCTTTCCTCCTGCTGTCGTTCGGTGGCCCGGAGGGGCCTGACGACGTACTGCCGTTCCTGGAGAACGTGACCCGGGGTCGTAACGTGCCGCCCGAACGTCTGGCGGAGGTGGCCGAACACTACCGACACTTCGGGGGCGTGTCGCCCATCAATGCTCACAACCGGGCACTGCTGGAAGCGCTGCGGGCCGAGTTCGGGCGTGTCGGGATCGGGTTGCCGCTGTACTGGGGCAACCGCAACTGGCACCCGATGCTGGCCGACACGCTGCGACAGATGCGCGATGCCGGAGTGCGGCGTGCCCTGGCGTTCGTGACCAGCGCTTTCGGGTCCTACTCGGCGTGCCGGCAATACCTGGACGACATCGTGACGGCCCGTTCCAAGGTGGGTCCGGGGGCCCCGGTGGTCGACAAGATCCGGCACTGTCACGACCATCCGGGGTTTGTGGCACCACTCGCCGACGGGGTGCGCGCGGCCCTTGCGGCGCTCCCGGACGGTGGCCGCACCCGACTGGTGTTCACCGCGCATTCGGTTCCGCTGTCGATGGACGCGGCGGCCGGGCCGGACGGCCACCGCTACACCGCGCAGCTCACCGAGACCGCGCGACTCGTGGCCGAGCAGTCGGCCCCGGGCATGGACTACGACCTGGTGTGGCAGAGCCGGTCCGGGCCACCCCACGTGCCGTGGTTGGAGCCTGATGTCAACGACCATCTGGAGCGGTTGGCGGCGGACGGCGTGACCGCCGTCGTGGTGAGTCCGATCGGGTTCACCAGCGACCATCTGGAGGTGGTGTGGGACCTCGATAACGAGGCCGCGGCCACCGCGAAGCGGCTGGGACTCGGGTTCGCCCGGGCCGCCACCCCAGGGCTTGACCAGCGTTTCGTTGGTATGGTCCGTGAGCTGGTGACCGAACGGCTCGATCCGGCGGCCCCCAGGCGTCGGCTCGGCGTGGTCCCGGTGTGGGACGAGTGCCCCGCCGACTGTTGCCAGGTGACAGGCAGCTGAGCTCGGCTGCTCCGGTGTCGTAGACCATGACCTGACGGGTGAGTTCTCTGCGGTTGCTCACCCCGAGCTTCGCGTAACTGTGTCGCAGGTGGCTGTCCACGGTGTGCGGCGACAGAAAGAGTCGGTCGGCGACCTCCCGGTTGCTCAGCCCTTTCGCGACCAGACGCACCACGCGCAGTTCCGATTCGCTCAGGCTCTGCCATGCTGTGCCCTTCGGGTGAAGAGGCGGCGCGACGGGCGCTTCGGTCGGGTGATCCGGGCGGGGTTGGCCGCGAGGTCGACGGGACGCCCACCCCTTCAACCGGGCGGATCAGCTCCATGGCTCTGGCGTGATGCCCGGCGGCGTGTTCCGCTTTGGCGAGATCCTCCAGCGCGGACGCCCGTAGCCGAGGGCTCAGCCGGAGTGCCTGAACAGCCCGGCGCAGGCTCTGCACGTTGCTCTCCAGCAAGACCCCTGACGTGTGCGGCAACCCCGGTCAGCGAATGCGAGATGTTCTGGAGCGCGAAAGCCCGTGTGGAGTCCATCACCACTCGGGCTTGCTGTGGCCATGCCGCGGTCGCCCGGTGGAGTTGGGGCGGTGGTTCTTCGAAGATTTGGTACCACGCGGCCATCGGCAACAACGAGTCCAGCTCTGATGCGCGCCCGACTGCGACCGCGATACGGTCCTGTTTGGCTCTGGCGACAAGATGATCGAGGACTCGACTCTTTCCGATCCCCGCGGGACCTTCAATGACGATGCGGCCGCCGACTCCAGCCCGGAGCCGACTTACTGATTCCAGGACTTCCGTGGTGAAGGTTTCGCGGCCGAACAGCTGCGAAGTGGTGGTTCGATTCTCTCGATCTTTCGAAACACGGAGCCTCATTCCGGTGCTTGCGGCTAACCGAGCCTCCCCATGCAGCCGGTACGCCGAAGCAGAGACTGTCCGGCGCTTGGATACGTGCCACTTAACGCCGCATTGGGTGAAATCGGGCCTACATGAGTTTAGTCAGGAGTCGTGTGCGACGACAAGCAGTCGTAAGGGGGTGAGGATGGTTCTGTGATTACCGATATAGCTGTGTTGGGTAATCTGAAGTTACTCACGGTGGCATTTGTACGAAGGATGATTTTCCTAAAACCCCTATATAGGGTATAAATGTACAAAACAGATCAATGGACAAGTGTCCATGCCTGTTCTTGCCAGACGATCGTGGGGTGGGGTGGACCGATGGGCGCCAAGCCACGAGCGTTGCCAATTATTGGGCAATCAATGACAGAGCGCGCTGACGCCGCTCGTAACCGGCGTACCCTGCTGGCCGCGGCCCGTACCATCGTGGCCACCAGCGGCGTGGAAGAACTCACCTTGGATCGGCTCGCGACGCTTGCAGGGGTGGGGGTCGGAACGGTGTACCGCCGTTTCGGTGACCGGGCGGGAGTCGCGTACGCGCTCCTCGACGACGAGGAGCGGCGCTTCCAGGAGGGCTTCCTGTCAGGTCCGCCACCGTTGGGGCCCGGTGCACCCCCGGCAGCCAGGATCCGTGCCTTTCTCCATGCCTACCTGGATCGGCTGGAGGTGCACGCCGAGTTGCACGCACTGGCTGAGGTGCAGTCGCCGACGGCTCGGTTCCGCAGCGGGGCCTACCTCACCCACCGTATGCACCTGGTGGCACTGCTTACCAGGGTCTGCCCCGAGGCGGACACGGTGTACCTCGCCGATGTCCTCCTCGGGCTGCTGGACGCTGGCCTGTACCTTCACCAGCGGCTCCATCTACGGATGTCCCCAGACCAGATCAGGGCCGGAGTTGACAGCCTTCTGGAACGGCTCCAGCTCACCACACCGACAGCTGCGAAGAGTGAGTGAGTGTCCGACCGCGACCCGTCACAGTCCGCAGTCCACTGTGAGTATTCCTCGTAACCTGCGATGAACCGCTGAGCGGATCGGTGGGGCTCGCCGAATCCCCCATCAGGTACTCGACACCGGTGCCGGGCTCTCCGCAGCGAGCCCGGCACCCACGTTGATCCTTCGGGTGAAGCCGGGCGACTACACCAGGGTGATGAGCTGATTGAGCACGTCCGCGAGTTTCGCCCGCAGGCCGGGGTCGCGCAGCCCACCCTCCTCGTCGAAGACGGAGTCCACCTGACCGACGGGTAGTTCCTCGTCAACCACTCGGGCCCCGATGGTGTTCAGTACCTTGCGTACCTCCGCCTGTGCCCAGATCGCGCCGAACAGCCCGGTGGAGGCGCCGATCACGGCGGACGGCTTGCCACGCAGGCAGTTGTACGGCCAGGGCCGGGACGCCCAGTCGAGTGCGTTTTTGAGATGGCCCGGCACGGAGGCGTTGTACTCGGGGGTCGCCACCAGGACGGCGCTCGCCGCGGCGAGCGCCTGGCGCAGGACGACAACTGTCTCGGGTGCCTCGAGGTCGTCGTTGTACGGCGGAATCTCGGCGAGCCCGTTGAAAATGTCCAGTTTCACATCGTCTGGAAGCCCGCGTGCCGCCGCCTTGAGCAACCGGCGGTTGTATGAGTGCCGCCGTAGGCTGCCGCACAACCCCAGGATGAGCACGCGGCTAGCCCTCCTTGAGGAACTCGACGTGCGTCGTGATGGTGACATCCCAACTCACGACGTTGCCGCCCTTTGGCATCGGCATCTGCCAGTCCAGTCCCCAGTCACGACGGTCGACGCTCGCGGTCAGCTCCACCGCGGCACGGGTCGTGCCCCAGGGGTCTTCAACCGGTGGCTCGTAGGTGCCGGTCGCGACGAATGACTTGGTGATCCCCTTGATGGTCAGTTCGCCCCGCACCGTGGCGGTGCCGTCTGGGTTCAGTGCCACGTCCGAGGAGCGGAACGTCATCTCGGGGTGGTTGTTCGCGTCGAAGAAATCGTCGCTGTGGACGACGTGGTCCCGGAACTCTTTGGGGGTCCGGATGGAGATCGATTCGATCTTGACGCTGCCTTCCAGCTGTATGCCGTCCGGACCGGCGACCACCCGTGCTGTCACGTCGTCGAAAGTGGCACTGAAGCTCGAGACCTTCATGTGCTTCACGGTGAAGCGGAACGTCGAGTGTGCCCGGTCAGCGACGAATGTGCCGGTGATCGGCTCCGCGGTGACGCTCACGTCTACTTCCTTTCCATCGTTGTGCTAAGCGGAGAGTTCTCCGGATGTTGATTCTAGCGAAGCCTTCTCCGGATACAACGGGCTGGGGTCTTGGATACGGGCCGGCAGTCGCTGGCGCGACAGGGCCCCGGCCAGCCGCCGGAGGGAGGAGATACGCTGTCGCTGGCTAGTGGCGTTGCATGCTTTGCGTACATATCGGAAACCCGCTTTGTCCTCGGCGTCCGTGCCCTGCTCCAGTCGGTGATCGAAACGGCAGCGGCGCCGCGCGCGGCGGGCTGTCACGGTGAAATTCGTACCGCCCAGTCGGAATAGATTGATCTGTCGTGTTTCAAAGACCAACCGGTGCCTCGTGGGGGGAGGTATCAAACGTTGACAAGGATCGAGATGCGGCAATGATCGCTTGGTCCCCAAGTCGTCCACCGCGTTCCAGGCAGCGACTTGGACCTGGTTGGCCAAGGCCTGTGACGCGAAGACGAAGTCCAGTTGCCGAGTGGCAGTGGCGGGGGTCTGCCGTGAGACGTGCCGTGTCAAAGGCGCCGACCAACCTGTCTGGCAACCCGTACGAGAGCCACGGACATCGCGGAGTTCGACCCCTCCGTAGTCCAATGATGAAATACACGCACATGGCCGAGATCCGGACGCCTCCGGTCGCATGCAACGGATGTTTGGGCGAGCGCACCCCCGCCCAAACAGCCCGACATCGCGTCGTTCCGCCCAGTATGGGCTTCCCGTCGCAGGCTTGCTCTGGACCAGGCACTGCTGTTTTTCGGTAACCAGGGCCGGCACAGCCTGTGGAAGCCTCAGATAGATCATGACTGCGGATCAAGCGAGTTCCAGTTGTCCCGACCGTGCGTGGTGGCCGAACTCCTGATGCTTCCGACATCGGATCCGGTTGGGACCTCGATTGTGACAAGAAGAGGCGAGTTCATCACCGTCCCGGTCTTGCGGGTCCCGAAGCCTGCCCCGGGGACCGGACCGAGGGGCCGCCCGCACTCAGGCCGATCTCAGGTAAGCCGATCGACCGACTGCCAAAGATTGCATTCTCAGAAGTGGGCCCACTGACGTATCACGAGAGGGGTTCATTTCTCTGTAAATGTGAGGGAGCCGTTGCGAGCCGCCGCTTCCACATAGGTAGCTTCTCGCCGGGGGGACGCGCATGCCGATCTCTTTTCACTCACGCCCGAGATCCTCAGCGGTGGGCGAGTCCGTCGCCAGGGTATCCCTGGTGCTCGCGTCTCCCTCGTCGCCGGCCTGGCCGGCGCGCTACGCCGCGAAAACACTCCCACACGCGCCACCATGGCGCTTGCGTTCCCCCGGCCGTACCGGCCGTCCCACCAGTTGATCCGGGTTCATTGATCGAAACGTAGGAGGTTGTCATGCCAGATCCCAGCACCAGCCCTGAGAACGAGTTCAGCTACGTCGACAAGACGACCGGTCGGTCCATCGCATTCACCCCCAAGCGTGACGAGGCCGTCGTGACCTTCCGGGAACCGATGGACGCGGACACGCTCAACGAGGCGGTGCGCGAGGCCCCTGCTTTGTCGATCAGTGAAGGCTTCAACGCCGACCTCGGTTTCGCCGCCGTCCATGTGGAATCGACCGAGGACACCGACGCCGCGGCGCGGTCCCGAGAAGCGCTGCCTGAGGTCGCGGACTCCATCCCGGTCATGCTGGACGAGAACGGCTCATCGCGCTATTTCCTCCCGGACCAGGTCACCGTGCAGTTCCGTCCGGAGGTTGACGACACGCGTGCCCGCGGGCTCATCAACGAGCACGGAAGTCGGGTCGTTGTCGCCCAGCGCACTCCCGGCTACTACACCGTGGCGGTGCCGGCCGATGGCGATGTCTTCGAAACCATCCGGGAGTTCTCCGAACTGGCCGAGGTCGCGTTCTCCGAGCCTAGTGAGGTCAGTTTCAACAGCGCCCTCTACATCCCAGACGATCCCGAGTTCGGCCGTCTCTGGGGACTGCACAACACCGGCCAGAACGTGAACGGCACGACCGGAACCGCCGACGCCGACATCGATGCCCCCCAAGCGTGGGACCTCGTCCGAGGGCATCCCGACGTCGTCATAACCGTGATCGACACCGGCGCGGACATGGACCACGACGACCTGCAGGTGAACATCCTCGCGAGGGGCACCGAGGACTGGGACTTCGCCGCTGCCGACGCGGTTCCCGAGGATGAGGCTCGAAACAGCCACGGCACACACGTCTGTGGCACCGCCGCCGCCGTCGACAACACCACTGGCCTGATCGGTGTCGCGCCTCGCTGCCGGTTGATGCCCCTTCGCGTAGACCTGACCACCGGCATGAACCAGAACAGAGCCGATGCGATCAACTACACGACCACCCAGGCACGAGCACATTCGGAGCGGCGGTACGTCATCAACTGCAGTTGGCGGATGAACGGCGACCACGCCGGCGTGCGGACCGCCATCCAAAATGCGGTCAACAATAACGTCGTGGTCGTCTACGCGGCCGGAAACGACGACGTCAACACCGACGACTCCCCGCAGTTCCCCGGTGTCTATCCGGAAGTGATCTCCGTTGCCGCACTCGACCAGCGGGACAGTAAGGCAGACTTCTCCAACTTCGGCGCCAACGTCGACGTCGCCGCACCGGGGGTCAACATCTGGTCGACCACCCGGAACAACAACCGCGGCTTCCTCGACGGCACCTCCATGGCCGCGCCGCATGTCGCCGGCCTGGCCGCTCTGGTCTGGTCGGCCAATCGTCATCTCACCAATCATCAGGTCCGCCAGATCATCGAAGACACCTGCGACAACATCGATGCGGCCAACCCAGACTTCGTCGGCCTACTCGGTCACGGCAGGATCAACGCCCGCGCCGCGGTCGGGCTGGCACTGCGCACAGAAGGACCAGCTGTCCTGCGCGGGCGCTACACCATCCAGCAAAGGAGCAACAACCGGTTCGTTGACGCGCACGAGCACGCCGGCGAGGATTTCCGGCTGGTCACCCGCACCGCGCAGAACAACGACACCCAACGCTGGGTGCTGACACCGGTCGGCACCGTGTACACGATCCAGCAGAAGAGCAACAACCGGTTCGTTGACGCGCACGAGCACGCCGGCGAGGATTTCCGGCTGGTCACCCGCACCGCGCAGAACA